>JAGCDQ010000010.1 GCA_017651245.1 Bacteroidaceae bacterium
AAGGAAAAGGTGGCGATGCTCGATGCAGCCCGTGCCCTCGAAAGCAAGGGTTACACCATCTGCGCCAGCGAAGGCACTGCCAAGTTCCTCAACGACAACAACGTCAAGGCAACTGCTGTGGCTTGGCCAGACGAAGAGAAGAGTGACAAGCCAAACGTGATGAAGATGATTGCCGACCACAAGTTCGACCTCATCGTCAACATCCCAAAGAACCACTCAAAGCGTGAGCTCACCAACGGTTATCGCATCCGTCGTGGTGCCATCGACCACAACATTCCGCTCATCACCAATGCCCGCCTCGCTTCTGCCTTCATCGAAGCCTTCTGCGAGAAGGGTATGGAAGACCTGCAGATCAAGTCTTGGCAGGAGTATGACGCTTAAGATGTCACAAGAAGAGAAAGGCTGAAGTGTCTTTTCCCCATCATAAGAAAGGCTGGACGATGCGCCTCATGCGTATCGTCCAGCCTTTTCTATATGGTTTATCAGACTCTTTAATTGCTCTTTGCCAGATAAGCTTTGGCGGTGCCGAACTTGAGGTAGAAGTCGATGCGGACGGGGAGGTGGCGTTGGTCGTCGGTGACGAAGAAACGGAGGAGCTCCTTGTCCTTGCCTTTCTCTTCATAATCGAGAAGGGAGAAGATGAGGCAATGATAGGTGCGTTTGTCGTTGGCTTTCCAGTCTTTCTTACCACGATAGACAAGGGTCTGTTCCTCCACCTTCTTGCCCGTCGCCATCGGGAAATGGATGCGCTGCCCCACCTTGTAGTGGGTGGGATTGAAGGAACGGGCGAGGGAGAGAATGGAAAGCATGTCGTAGTTGCAGTCATCGGATTCATGGTGATGCTCGGAAAGCTCACCGTGACGATTGAGGAATTTCTGCTTCACGTGACTCTTGCCGTTGGGATAGGTGTACCACACCTCATCGACGGTGTAGTGCTTGCCCTCGAGGGAACCCTTGCGGAAGTAGAGGGGCACGAGCTGGGGCGTGATGTAGGAGATGAGGGTGTCGCGCATGGTGAAGACGGCATCACACCGCTTGTTGGAGGTGAAAAGCAGGTCGTTGCGCAGGGCAGACTTGCCCTTGTAGTTGGCAGCCTTCATCGTATAGTGGGCGGCACCACACTTCACCCAGATGAACTTCCACTGGAAGTAAAGGTCGTAAGTGAGGCTCTCCCCTGCCTTGAATGCCGTGTTCTCCGTTGGACACTGGGCAAAGGAAGAGACGGGAAGGAGGAAAAGACAGATGATAATGAGCTTCATTCTTCCAGCAAGGTTGAATCGTTGACAATAAGCATGATGCTGTCAGCCATACCCTCCTGCTGCGGCTGCTGCACGAAGGGGTTGCTTTCCTTGTTGAACGCCAGATAAAGGAACCCGAAGACGCATCCGAGGACAAGGATGCCAAGGAAGAGTGTGCCGAACATCATGTAGCGGTTCAGCCGGGTGGCTTTGTTATTACGAAGGCTCATTACTTTCCTAAGATTTTGTTGTATTCAGCAGGATTGCCCAACACTTCGATGGCGCGCTTGGTGTCGTCATCATCCTTCAGCATTTCCTCGACGGTGCCTGCCTGAAAATAGTAGCGGCGCACAATCTCGTTCGCCATCACCTTGCGGAGGTCCTTCTCCTGACGGTCCATCTCGCGGTCGAGGTTATGGGCGAATTTCTTCTCAAGGGCATCGAACTCCGCCTTGGCATCGTCGTAATAACCTTCGAACTGAGCAGTCTTCTTCAAGTCAGCCAGACGCTTCTCGCTCTGACGGTCGTACTTGAAGTCGCTGTCCTTCACCATCTTCTTGAACTCGGCATAATCAGCGTCGGTGATGGAGAAATCCTTCACGGCAGGGATGGTGGGATGGTTCTGGCAATACTTGGTGCCCCAATCCGTCAGGACGTCGTCGTTGGAAAGGTAATAGACGATGTTGGAGAGGGTGTCGTGCTTCACCTCCACATCTGGCTTGATGCCGTTGCCCTCAGTCACCTCACGACCGCCAGCCGTGTGGAATATCTGCTTGATGCTGTCGCCCTTCGTGCTGACTCTCTTGCCTGTGGTGCGGTAAATCTCCGCCGCCTCACGCAGTTTCTTGTAGTCAATCTTCTGGATGCAACGTCCCGAAGGCAGGTAATATTTCGCGGTGGTCAGCTTGATGCTGCCGTTGTAGGGCAATTCGCGGGAACTCTGCACCAGTCCCTTGCCGTAGGTGTCGCCTCCAATGATGACAGCACGGTCGAGGTCTTGCAGGGAACCTGACACAATCTCAGCCGCACTGGCTGTGTTCTCATCCACCAGCACCACCAAAGGAATATCCACATCAAGGGGATCATTGTTGGTTTTATAAGAGTAATTGGCAGCCACCATCTTACCCTTGGTCTCCACAATCTTGATATTCTTGGGCACGAAGAGGTTGACCATATCAATCGCCTCATTCAGCAAACCGCCACCATTGTTGCGCAAGTCGAGAATCAGTTTCTTGGCACCCTTCTCCTTCAAGGAGATGATGGCCTTGCGCACATCCTTGGCACAACCTTCTGTGAACTCTCTCAGGAAGATGTAGCCTGCATCGCCCATCATGCCATAATAAGGAATAGCTGGCACCTTGATGCTCCGACGGGTAATCTTGAAGTCGCGCGTCTTCTTCTCGCCCGGACGCTGCACCTTCAGCATGAAAGTCGTACCCGGCTCGCCACGCAGCAGTTCGCTCACCTCGGAAGTGTTCATGCCTTTCAAGTCCTTGTCGTCAATTTTCAACAGCACGTCACCCACTTGCAAGCCCACCTCGGCAGCAGGCATGTCAACGTAAGGCTCCTGAATGATGACCGTCGAATCCTTGCGCATGCGGATGATGGAACCGATGCCGCCATACTTTCCTGTCGTCATCATCTTCAGCTCGCCCATCTCCTCCTCAGGATAGAACTTCGTGTAGATGTCCAGTTCCTGGGTCATGGCATCAATGCCCACACGGACCACTTTGTCAGCCTCCAGAGAATCCACATAGAAGATGTCCAACTGACGATATATACTATTGAAGATGTCCAAGTACTTCGTCAACGTGAAGTTATGCTCCTGCTGGGCAAAAGCAGGTGCCAACGAAAGAGTAAAGACAAGAAGTGTAAGTATCTTTTTCATACTGAGTTGTTGATTTGTGTGCAAAGATAGGAATAAAAAATTGAAGAATTGAAGAATTGAAAGAGTGAAGTACTTTAATCTCTTCATTTTTATGTTTTTTTTAATGATACGTTCCCTTCCTTTTTCAAAAACTTCAATTTTTCAGTTCTTCAATTCTTCAATTCTTCAGATTTCACTATCTTTGCATCGATGGAAGAGAAACAGCAACAGCAACTGATACGCCGCTACTACCAATATCTGAAACTGGAGAAAGGAAGTTCGCCCAACACCATTGATGCCTATATGCGCGACTTGGACAAGTTCCTGCGCTTCATCAAGGACGAGGGCAAGGACATCCTATCTGTCCAGTTGGAAGACCTCCACCATTTCTCTTCCCTCCTGATGGACGTGGGCATCCATTCCATCTCTCTTTCCCGCATCCTCTCAGGTGTAAGGAGTTTCTATCATTTCCTGGTGCTCAGCGATGTGTTGGAGGTCAATCCCACCGAACTGCTGGAATTTCCCAAGAAGCCTCAACACTTGCCCGATGTTCTTTCCGTGGACGAAATCGATGCCATCGAGTCGGTCATTGACCTCAGTCAACCCGAAGGTCAGCGCAACAAAGCCATCATCGAAACGCTTTTCAGTTGCGGGCTTCGCGTGTCGGAACTGGTCAACCTGAAACTGAGCAACCTTTTCCTCGATGACGAGTTCATCAAAGTGGAGGGTAAAGGCTCCAAGGAACGTCTTGTGCCCATCTCGGAGAAAGCCATCCATGAGCTACAACTCTATTTCATGGATCGCAACTTACTCCCCATTCCGCTGGAATATCAGGATTTTGTCTTTGTCAGCCACCGTCGGAAGAAACCGCTAACTCGGGTGATGGTGTTCCTCATGATTAAAGACTTGGTGGAAAAAGCGGGTATCCAGAAGACGGTCTCCCCCCACACTTTCCGTCACTCCTTTGCCACTTCCCTATTGGAAGGCGGTGCCAACCTCCGTGCCATCCAAGCCATGCTGGGTCACGAATCCATTGCCACCACACAAATCTACACGCATATAGATACCACCCATCTGCGTGAAGAAATCTTGGAACATCATCCAAGAAACAAAAAAGCAATCATGTAAAAAAGGAAGGACTTTATTCTTTTTCCTCCTGACGGGTATCTTCTTGCTGACCTACAGCCCGTTGACCTTCCTCCTGCAACTTCCTGAGCCATTCCTCTTTTGTACGACTCCAACGCTTGTGTGTCCACAACCACATTTCGGGATGCTCCTTGATGTCAGCCTCAAGGAGTTCAAAGTAGCGGTTGGTGAGAGTTGTTTCAGGCACGGAAGCCGGATGGTCTTCCATTGGAATGATTTCCAGATGATAATAGCCTCGCTTAGGACGGCTCATACGACCATAGGTCATGAAGGCATCCACCTTGCGGGCAATGTGTTCAGCACCGATGAACACAGCGGTGTCATGGTTGAGGAAAGAAACATAGTGGTGGATGCTTGACCACTTGGGCTGTTGGTCGCTGATGAAGCCAATCGTGTAGTTTTTGTTCTCTTTTCGCAACTGGAGAATGCGGCGGAACGTCTCCTTCATCTTGATGTTCACCCCACCATATTGAGCACGCAAGTGGCAGAACAATTCATCCATCTCGTCGTTGCGCAAGGGATGATATATCTGTCCAGAGGTGCCCCAAGGCTGAAGACGGTAATTGATGGAGGCTATCCACTCCCAATTACCAAAGTGGCTCAGATAAAGGAAATGCAAGGACTGCCCAGCCTCATGGCGCTTCTTAATTTCCTCCAATCCGCTGAAAGTCATGCGGCGCATCATCTCCTCCTTCGACATGGAGAGCATCTTGATGTCCTCCACAAAATTATCGCAAAGTTGATGATAGAACTTCCGTTCAATTTCTTTCAGTTCCTCTTCCGATTTCTCAGGGAAAGCGGAACGCAAGTTCTCCCGCACCACTTTCGTGCGATAGAAGCGTCTCACAAAGAAACAGCAGAAGTCAGACAAGGCGTAGAGCACTGGGAACGGCCAAATACTGATGCTCCACAACCATCCTTTCAAGAGTTTGTATTTAAGCATGTTTCTGAATCATATTAGTTGCCTTCTGGACAATCGTGTCTGGCGTTATGTCCATACATCTCATATCGCCAAACTTGCAGGGTTTCTTCCCGTAGATGGAGCAAGGACGACAGGGCAGATTGATCTGCATCTCAGTATCAGGCTTTTGTCCATAGCCCGAAAATCCCGCCCTCGGATGGGTGGCTCCCCAGATGGACAGCACCTGGATGCCAAAGATGGAGGCGATATGCATATTGGCTGAGTCCATCGAAATCATCAGATCGAGTTGCGACATGAGCAACATCTCATTTTTCAGTCCTCCCAACTTGCCACAGACGCTCAAGATGGCACTATTCTTTCCCTCTGCATCCTTCTCCCACGACTTCAGGATGTCACCCTCTTTCTTGCCAGCACCAAACAGGAGCACCTTGCACCCCTTTGCTGCCAAGGCATTCACCACCTGCTGCATCTTCTCCAAAGGATATATCTTTTGGGCATGGGCAGCGAAGGGTGCCACTCCCACCCATTTCTCTCCAGGCTGTTTCTTGCCAACGATATTGCGCACAGCAACGGAATCCTCCGAACGAAGGTCAATCTTTATCTTTTGTGAGAGATTGAGGGAGAGTCCCAAGGAACGGAACACTTCCGCATAACGCACTATCATGGGCTTCAGGGCATCGTGCGTCAATCCGTTGCCAATCAGTTCCTTCTTCTCCTTACGACCCTTGTTCACCTTTGCCACCTTCGTACCCACCATCGCAAAGCAGGTACGGATGTATTTGGAACGGAGCACGTCGTGAAGGTCTGCCACAGCGTCGAAGTTTCCCTTTTTCAGTTTGTTGTAAATCTTCGTCAATCCGATGATACCATCCTGTTCGGCAAAGTCAACGCCCTTCACCACCACGTTAGATGGAAGGCATTCAAACATCGGCACGAAACGGGTGCGTGTCAGCATGGTGATGCGCAGGTCGGGGTGCTGAGTGGCAAGCGCATACAGCACGGGAACCGTCATTGCCGCATCGCCCATCGCGCTGAAACGCATGACGAGCAACCGTTTAATTGTTTTGTCGTGTAGGGAGCCAAACATCGGGTAGATGATTTATGAATTAGCTTCGTCGCAATCTTGTAACGGGGCAAAGGTAGTGAAAAAATGAGAATTAGACGTGAAGAAAGAGGATTTATTTGTTGTTTTTCTGATTTTTCACTACCTTTGCCCGCGAAAGATGATGGGATGTTATTCAAGAAAACCTAAAATTTAATGTCAAATTGAATATGAAGAAAATTCAAGTATTGTTGGTGTGTCTGTTGGCAACCGTAGCCATGCAGGCACAGACATCTGCCAAGGCACAAACCCGTGTGGCAGAGGTTCGGAAACTTTATGCCGAGGCAAAAGAGCGTATGACGTATAACGATCAAGACGACTATCCAGCCAAGAGCAACATGGAAATCACCTACAACTACATGGCACCTGGTGCTGGTCCCATCAAGCACTACATCAAGTACTACATCTGTTCGGAAGATACGGATGAGGGAGAAATCTTGGGTTTCAAGACCTACTTCGTCAGCGATTCCTACAACTCTGGCGCACGCAAAATCTACGAGGAGTATCTGCTTGACGAGAAAACGGGCACCTTGCTCTTTGCTTATGCCTATGAAGAGAATGGTGACAATTCCAAGAACGAAGGACGCTACTATTATTATAAGGATGGCACCTTGGCACACAAGGACGTGAAGGTCAATACAGAATGGGGTGCATTCTTCAACGAGAAATATGTCAAGGCAAAGGCTGCCAATCTGAGAAAGACACTGGAGCTGGTTATGAACAATTAAATAATGAATACAATGAAACAGACGATTATCTATGCTTGTATGTTAACCCTTTCCCTTTGCGGATTGGTTGGTTGCAATGGAATGAGCAAGTCTTCCGGAAGCGATGCTGACTCTATCGTTGCCGACTCCCAAGTGTCAACATTGATAGAGGATGAGACGAAGGAGGCACAAAGCGATGCTCCCACCCTTGACGTGGAGAAGTATTGGGCACAATTCCAAGAAATGTATCAGGAGGGAGATTTGGATGATATACATGAGACCTTGACCAAGTATGCCTTCATCGACATCGACGAGGACGGCACCCAGGAGGTGTGGTTGCGTTCTGAGAACGACGAGGATGGTGCCATCTTCTGTTTCGACGATGAAGAAGAACCCGTGTTGATCATCACAGAGACAGAAGGAAAGCGTCCTTCCGTCGGAAAAGGTTGGGTGGGTGTCGGATTCCCAGCTGGTGGTCCTTCCTACTTCAACCACTACGTTATCATCAAAAACAGTCGAAAGGCGATTGAGTTCACCGACTTCCAAGTGGAGGAGAACCATGAGTATTACGTTGGTGACACCGAAATCACTGAAGCTGAGGCAAAGAAAATCAAAGAGGACATCAAGGGCGAAGGCTATCTGCCGAACAACCTTGAATGGCATCAAAGATAACAATAGATATGAAGAAGATTATCTATCTCATCGTATTCACCCTTCCACTCTTGGGAATGTGGAGTTGCAACGGTAACAAAACCACAGAGGATGCATCAGACAGTGATTCCACAACCGTTGACAGTGTACAGACCGACGATGGCAAGCACAATAAGGAGTACATCATCCAGCGTCTCACCAAAATTTACGAGATGCAAGACGACAGCCGATGCTGCTCCGAACGCTATCAGAACCTCTTCAACGAAGCACAGGACTTGAGTGAGAAGGGAGGCATGGTGTTTGTGGATGGCGACCATTGGGTGCAGGGCAACGACATTGACAAGGACTGGCAGTATCGCATCCTTGACGTGACGGACATCACCACCACCACAGCCAACGCCACCGTGCTGGTCAACAACTTCAATGAGCACGAGGTGATGCTGAAACTCGTGTTCGAACGTGGCGACTGGTATGTGGACAATTTCCTCACCGAGTCTGAAGGCGGTTGGGGCGGTCCTGATGCCGAGCCCCAAATCTTCGACGAAGCCAAGGACATTCAGGAGTTCATCACGACCCTGAAGAAAGACAACGAAATCGCTAAGAAACTCATTGGCGAATGGGGATGGGTGGGTGACGACGTGCCCGAACTGCTCCTCAAGTTCACGATGAAGGACGGTACAATGAAAAGTCTGAAAGCCGAGGAATGTTACCTCTATCGCCTCTTTTCCTTCCATGGTCCCCTCTGCGGTGTGTATGACGGCAAAGTGCAGATTGGTCAACGTCCCGACAACGATGCTATCGACTTGACGCTGGAGCTCAATGAAAAGGGAGACGAACTGACAGGACACATCATGGTGAGATTGGCAGACTTAAACTATTCTTACGATGGGCCTATCACCCTCAGGAAGAATTATTTCAGATATAAAGACAAATAATCATATTCGACATGAAAAAGTTTCTTGCACTTTTAGTTTTTAGCTGCTCACTCGCAGTTACTTTTGCCCAGAAAAACTATACCCTTGACGAAATTCGTACGGGTTGGGCCAAGAAAACCATCACGGGTGTCAAGAGTGGCAACATCATCCCATTGCTCACCGCCTTCAACAAGACATGGCGCACAGCCCCAGCCACGGAATTGCTGGCACATCCCGTCACCAACGAGGGAGACGAAGATGCTTATTCCATTACGGTAGATACCCCCAACGGATACGTGAGTGCCCAAGAGTTGGGTGATGATGGTGAAGACATCGCGGCATGCGTTTGGAAACGTTCCAACGGGCACAAGCTCTTTGCCGTTGTCTATACCCGTTACTATGGACTCACACCCCACCCCATCGCACTCTTCTACGACTACGATGCCACCAAGGGCACCCTCACCCCCGAGTTCGATATTCCCCTGGTGCAGCTCTTACCCTCCTACAGCGACCGCAGCGTGGATTTTGTGCACATCAAATTGCCACAGCAAGGAAAGGATGTGGAGGTATGGGAGTACCTGATGCCTTGGGGCTTGTATATCAAGCAGACCTACAAATGGAATGGTATGCAGCCTATGTGGTCATCCACCACTATCGACAATTACGACCAGATGTGCCGTCAGTTCGACAGCACTTATCAGTTGGAGGAGAAAGTGAAGTTCGACAAATATGCACTCATCGACTTCGACGAGGATAACAATCCTGAATTGTGGCTTTCCTCCAACAACAATGATAATCAGGCTATCTTCACCATCAGTCATGATGGTATTCATATGGTGGCTTCCACTTACTACAAAACCCACCTCATCTTCCACGAAAATAACGTGATTGGTTCCGCAGGCAGTTGTGGTACAGGATGCTTCAATGCCGAATACACCAAGCTCGGTAACAGCAAACCTCTTTACCGCTTCCAAGACTTCCAGGAATACGACTACCAGAAGGATGAGATGAACAGCACCTACTCCAAGGACGGAAAAGAACTCTCCAAGGCTGAAGGCGAACGCATCTACAAGTCTTTCGGTGACGTGAAGGACATCATTCCCTTGATGCACGAACTGCATCAGTAAGAGAATATCTATAGGACAAAAAAGAGCGGATGCACAGCGCTATGGGCATCCGCTCTTTTTGTATATGTACGTTTATTATTTCTTAATTGGTGTTGAGGACTGGAACGTTCCTCCTCTGACACTCCATGTTCCACCGTAGAGAACGCCCTTGCTTCCAGTGCCTTCATTGGCCACTTTGGTCGTACCTCCTGTAACTGTGACGTTATTGCCAATCTTCATACCATTCACACTAACACCATTAGCTTCAATAGTCGTGTTTCCGCCACTGATGATGAGGTTATAGCCAGCTTTCAAGCCATTAGCACTTTGACCAGAGGCATATATCTTCATTGTTCCGCCTGTGATTGTAATATTGTGATCCACATTGATGCCCATGCACTTATCGGGGTCGTCCTTGTGCTCCGTCACTGTACATTTAGCTCCTTCAGCATAGATGGTAATGCTGGTCGTGGCATCTTCTGCTTGAGCAATAGTGACATCGCGATCAGCTTGAATGCCACGAGTACCATTGGCTGTGGCATGAAGCAACAAGGTACCGCCATTGATGAAGACGCTGTTTTCGGCCTTGATGCACTTGACATCTTCTGTCTTGGACTGCGTGATGTTGATGGTGCCACCATTAATCGTGATATCACCCGTATTCTCTTCGTCCTTAATTAATTCTCCGTCATCTTCTCTTTTGTATTCCACCTGAATACCATCTTTCATGGCGGTGTCATCAATCGTCAACACCCCACCATTCATCTCGAAGAATTCACCCACATGGATGCCATCGCCAACAGCTCCCAAGATATTGATAGCCTTGACGGTTCTCTTCACTTTAAGATGCTCCTTTGTATCAATGGCATGATTGAAGTTACCTGTCACATTCAGTGTTCCATTTCCTGAAATTTCAAGGTGTCCCTTGGTGTAGATGCATGCCTTATGGTTGTCCATCGGATCGGGTGTCGTCTCTCCATTCGAATCAGTAAATGTATTCACTGACCCATCAGCCATCACCAATGCAATACGTTTGCCGCACTTGAAGCGCATAGCCTCTCCACATTGAGAATTAAGGGTCACGTTATTGAGATTAACCCGCATCTTATAGTCGCTCTTGATGATGAGCGCACCATTCGTGCTGCTACCTGTCACATTGTAAATGATTTCGTCGCTGTTACCCGTATATTCAAGGCACACGTACGAATCAAGTCCATTCACCCTTGTGCATATCACGCTGTCCTTCATGTATGAAGGAATCACGACGTTCGCCTCCGTCCCATTATAGGCAACCTCCACCACGGGGTGCATGATGGGTTTGCTGAAAGTGATGGAGTCAGGAGCATCCTGAAAATTAATAGACAAGCCCTCGCTAATGTTCTGTTTCGTGTAGTAGCCATCTTTGCAGATGTAAACTTCTTGTGCCCAGGATGCTAAAAGCAAGCAACTCAAGACTAGGAATGTATATAATCTTTTCATCTTATTTCTTATTTGACGAGTGTCTTTTTACCATTTATTATATATATACCTTTGGGAAGCTGGTCAGGACTAAGGGTGACGAGACGTCCCATGAGGTCATACACCTCATCCTTTGCCTGATCTTGGCTAACTTCTTCTATTTCTTCAATGTCTGTGACTCCACTCTCCGTGAAGAAGACGAGTTTCTTGATGCCCGCCGTTGAAATCTCCGTACTGGTGCCATCAGCGGCAATCACATTCATCTTGCCTTCTTCGAAAGTGATTTTCTGGAGTTGATTTACCTCCCATTTCTGAGCGGCTAAAGTACCGTCAGCAGTCATATAATACAGGTTGAAATCTTCAGCCCATGTGGTCAACACACCTAACGTGAGTGCTGCTATTAGTGAAAGAACTTTTTTCATATCATGCTTCTTTTTTGTGTATCAGAATTTGAAATTATAAGCTAAGCCAAGGAAGTGCCCGTTGGGTTCGTCATCATCATCCTCGGTCTGATAGCGATAGAACAAATTGATCTTGTTCTGTTTATTAATCTTGATGTCTGCACCAACCGTGAACTTCCATTTGTTAGTGGTGTAATTGAGTCCACAACCATATTCTGCCGATGCATATGGGTCAACAGGACATTTGCGGATGTTGTAATCCACGCCTAATTTGGAACGCAGCAACACTCTGTCCTTGGCTTTGTATTCTTTGACATGATCCTCGTCTTCCTCATAAGAATAAACAAGATTGCCGTTCTCATCTTCATCGACATCACTGATTCGCCAACGATCCATCGTTGTGGTGGCTTTATTGAGGTGTGAATATTGCACCATTTCCTTCCATGAGAAACTCCACCGTTTGTTGGGCTGATACCCTGCTGTCAAACTAAGGCTGGTGCGATGACGACCACGCCAAAGCTGATGACGATGGTTGTACCCCAGATAGTCATTGGTGTAATAGGTGATAGGATCACCGTTCTCGTCGAAAGTCATGTGTTCAATCTCGTAGTTCTCTGTCTTGTCCTTCGTCTGCTCAGGGTAGTTCATCCACATATATTCCCACTTCAAGCCAGCCTTGAGGTCGAATGTCCCGTTAGAATAAAGGCGTTGGTCTGCGCCCACACCTACCGTCCAACGATCCACCTTCTTGGTATGATCCATTGTGCGCACACCACCCTCCACACTAACATGGGTACCAGGACGTAATTTCTTCTCCACATCCACGGAGAAGTCCATGCCGAAGTCATCATTTTGGGCAAAGAGAGAGTTCCCTGCTCCCCAAAGAGGAAGAGCTATTGCGATAATATGAAAGAAACTACGCATATTCCTTAGGCATTTTCTGTGCGGACTCGTCCTCCTCGTCCGTATTGTAGTATATCTTGATGAGCGCCATATCCTTCAGGAAGTCGATGGATCCGATAGACACACTCGTGATGTCCAATCCCGTGCGAGCCTTCAAGTCCTCGATGAGTTCCTTGCGCATGCTGGGCTTGATGAGGTCAATCTTGTCATACTTGATGTACTTCGACGAAAGGCTCTTCACCAGCTTGTTCGCCTCGGCAATCCATACACCCAGCACAAACACAAGGTCTGTCAGAATCAACTCACCCATACTCGTCATCAGCGGACCAGCAAACTCAGGATGCTTCGGACTGATGTCTGCCGCCCAAGCCAAACCGTTGATGGCAGCCAATGAGATGATGAGGAAGAGGTAAGTCATCTCGCGGATTGGCACCGACTCCGTGCGGTAGCGCATGATGCAGAAGATGGCGAAGAGACCCATCGCAATACCCGTCTTGATCTTCGCGTCGCCCATCAGGTGAATCAGCATGAAGATGCAGAAGCCCACCAGAATGTAAGTGAAGAAGAAATCGCGACGACGCGCCTTCGGAAAGTAGAAGGCACGGGCGATGAGAATGGTGAATACCGTGTTGATGATGAGTCGCAGGAACAAGTCGAGGATTCGACACGTGTCGCTCGACAGCACTGCAAGAAAATCGTTAAGAGCGTCCATGATTATTATTTACAATTTGACAATTTATTATTCAATTTTACATTTGACCATTTCCCGAAACTATAATTCGTGGTCAATAAACCTTCTTCCGTTGATTTTTTCCAGATTTCGGAGCTTCGGCTTGAAGTTGTTCTGTTTCAAGGCAGGGTCAGTCAGCGCCATACCGATGCAACATTTGGAAAAGCCCGTCGGATGCACGTGGATGTCCCTGAGCAAGTTGCACACAGGCGAGAACACATTACCGTCCCTCTTCAGCTCAATAATCACCAGCTCATCCGTCCCGTGGTCATGTTCCGTCTCAAAATTGTGGAAACCGATGTTGAAGTCAATCGTCAGGCGTTCCGTCTTCCCCTTGTTCACCAGCGTCACACGCTCAAACTGATTCCTCACCACCGCATTCAGCTTGTCCAGGTCAAGACCTGTCTTCCGTTGCACCAATTCGTGCACTCCTTCCACCCCTCTGAAATCATCCTGACTGGGCACCTCAATCCTCTTCTTCTTCGTGCGGGCATGATTGTTCTTGTTCTTCACCTCCAGAAACGTCAGTTCACTCGCCACATACGTCCTCACCCTCACCTTCATGCGTCGTGCACGCTTGTTGTGATGCATCATATACATCAAGTGGTCATCCGTATCGTAATAAGTCGTCAGATACGGAATGATGCGCCTTTCCAGAGTCTCCTGCACATAATATTTATCCTGCACCAGTTTGAGCAACTGCACGAGTTGCGCCTTCGACGCCACATATTTGGTGTCGAGGCGGTTCATCAGCTTGATGCCTGTCATTTCTTCCAGTGTGATGGGAGCCATCGAATCAAGAAGTTCCTTGATGGCGCTATCCTCATTGCCCATTTTGTTCGAATCGGGGGTTGATTTTGGTTTGTAAAAGAATCTTTGGCTGAAATTCCGCGGCAAAGGTACAACTTTTTCCTCCCACCACAAAAATAATTCCACAAAAAACTGAATTTTATCTGCAAAATGGCAAGAAAAAGGGGAACACGCCAATTGTGTCCCCCTACATTCGTTGATGGTTTATAAGGATTACTTCACATAGATTTTTTGAGTAGTACCATTTGAATGGCGAATGATGTTCACACCCTTCTGCAAAGTCTCAACAGGCTTGCCGTCAAGCGTGTAAATCTCGTAGGTGTTATCTTCTGCAATCACATCTTCAATCTCATTAGGTGCATCCTCTTTGAAATCAAACTTTATCTTGTCAATGTTGCAATTGCCGTCTGTGATGGTGATGCGGAAAATCTGCGAACCAGCCTCAAGACTTTGGAGCAGGTCGCCCTTCACCGGCTGGTAGTTGTCCCAGTTGCCAGCTGTTGACGGAACACTGACATCTGCCAGTTTGGTGAGGTTGCCACCATTGCCCACAAGGCTGATGCTGAACCCTCCATTATCTCCAGTTCCATTAGAGACCATGGCTTCAAAAGTGTACTTACCAGCCGCTGTCACGTTCACAGTGTATTCAGCCCATTCACCGCCATTGGTCCATCCAATGGCATATCCGCCGTTGCCTGCTACGACGTCTACACCTAAATCATCGCCGCTACGGTAGTTCGTTCCACCGTGATTCTCTGCATCGTTGTCATGATAAGTGATGCCCTCGCCACCCTTGTCGAAGTTCTCTGCTTCCAAAGTTCCTGCCAAGCTAATTGTTCCATTGAACGGACTGCGTGTGGTAGGAGTTTCCATATCTGATTGCTTCTTGATTTTCCTGAACCGCTTCCACCAGTCGTCAGACGAATAGCTGCTGACAGATGCGTCGGGCACGTATAGGTCTGCTGCATTGAAGACATTGTTCATTTTAGTGGGGTCATCCACTCCAGCGAAGTACGGAGGATTAGTCGCCTTCGACACCACCTTGGTCAGCGATGTGCATCCATAGAAGATGTTGTCGTTGATGAGCTGGATGGTTGAAGGCAGAGTCACACTCTTCAGATTCTGGCAGTTGTAGAACACGTTATTGTTCACATAGTTGGGTCCTTCTGGCACATCTGCATCAATGATTTCAGAGCCTCCCGTGCTGTAAAGACGATGAGAGATGCTGGCAGGATTTGCCTCTGGATTGGAGAAGTTGATGGACACCCAACTGTCCAGATGAGCCACTTTCACCTTGTTGATGGCATTGCTCCCCTTGAAGGCATCCGCACCAATGGTCATCGTGTAGTTCGTCGTGTTGAAGGTGACCTCTTTGAGCGATGCACAATTGGCAAAGGCTGCTGCTCCGATACCCTCCAGTGCTGCAGGGAAGGTGATGCTGCTCAGGGCTGCATCATTGTTGAATGCTGCATTCTGGATGGACTTCAGACTTTCAGGCAGCACCACGTTGTTCAGTACGGGGCAATCAGCAAAAGCATATTCATTGATATAGTTCAAAGAATTGGACAATGTGATATTGCTGAGCGATGAACAATGGCGGAAACCCTCCCTGTCGATGCGTTGAGTTGAGTTAGGCAACACTACGTTGTTCAGTTTCGAGCACTCGTAGAATGCACGCTCTCCTACGGAAATCAAACCCGCCTCCTTGCTCAAGAAGAGTACACGAGCCAAGTTCTTTGACTTCTCGAACGCACTTGGCTCAAATGTCAACACGCTGGTAGGTATCTGCACAGCCTGTAATTCAGGTTGGTTGTAGAAAGCATACGTTCCTATGGCCTTTACTGGATAGTTTGTGCCATCATACGTGACAGATGGGGAAACATTGATTGTACCAGAATATTCATGTCTCTCTTTGTTCACATTCGATGGAATGCCTCCAGCACAGTTGGTCACAAAGGCATACCCGCTTGTATCCAAACCATAGAAGATGTTACCTACATATATCAATCCTGCTTGATAGACAATCACCCGACAGGAAGCGGTAACCATTTCTCCTTGCAGGTTGACTGCAGAGCAAGTGATGGTGGTGGTGCCATACTCTTTGCCCGTCACCAAGCCAGACCCCGACACTGTCGCAATGTCTTCGTCAGATGATGACCAAGCCAGGCTTTCTTTGCTGATGGTACTGGGTGAAATAGTAGGATTCAGCTGCAAGGTCTTTTTGCTGGCACTGTATTCTAACACTTCTGTCGGAGAGACGAAAGAAATGCTGTTGATATTCAGTTGGCTCCCGTTAAAGACAAACACCTCGCATGAAGCCGTCACTTTCTCTCCGTTGGCATCTACTCCCTCACATGTGATGGTCACGGTGCCTTCCTTCTTACCCGTCACGAGCCCCGAACTTGAGACAGAAGCAATGTTCGAGTTCGAGGAAGACCAAATCAACTCATCCTTGCTCACCGTGCTGGGCGAGATGGTCGGGTTCAACTGCAGCGTGGTGGACTGCTTCATGGCCAGCACCTGCTTGGGCTGGCTGAAGGAGAGACTGCTGACCAGAGCGGCATTGACCACAGGAACGGTGCAGGAAGCCGACACCTTCTCGCCGTTGGAATTCACGCCTTCGCAGGTGATGGTCACGGTTCCTTCTTTCTTGCCTGTCACCAGACCTGCACTTGACACGCTGGCGATAGCATCATTCGAGGAAGACCAGATCAGCTTGTCCTTGCTCACCGTGCTGGGCGAGATGGCCGGGTTCAGCTGCAAAGTGGTGGATGATTTCATGGCAAGTGCCTGCTTGGTTTGGCTGAAGGAGAGGCTGCTGACCAGGGCGGCATTATCAAACTTCACCTTGTCGATGTTGCAATTACCATTCGTAATGGTGATACGGAAAATCTGCGAACCAGCCTCAAGACTTTGGAGCAGGTAGCCCTTCACTGGCTGGTAGTTATCCCAGTCGCTAGCTGTTGACGGGACACTGACATCTGCCAACTTCGTGAGATTACCGTCTTTACCTACAAGGCTGATGCTGAAGCCACCCTTATCTGTTGTCCCATTGGAGATAATGGCTTCGTAGGTGTACCTTCCAGCCTTTGTCACATTTATGGTGTATTCTATCCATTCGCCACCAGCGGTCCATCCGACGGCATATCCACCATTGCCTGTCACGATATCCATACCCACATCTGCACCACTGCGATAATTCGTGCCACCATGATCCTCTGCATCACTATCATGGTAGGTGATGCCTTCGCCACCCTTGTCAAAGTTCTCTGCCTCCAAAGTTCCTGGCAAATTAATTGCTCCATTGAACGGACCGCTTACAGATATGGTGCATGAAGCAAACACCCTCTCACCGTTTGAGTTCACACCCTCGCACGTGATAACGGCCGTTCCTTCCGCCTTGCCCGTCACGAGACCTGCGCTTGATACAGAGGCGATTTAGAGTTCGAGGAAGACCAGTTCAGCTTGTCCTTGCTCACCGTGCTGGGCGAGATGGCCGGGTCCAGCTGCAGCGTGGTGGACTGTTTCATGTACATCGTCTGCTTGGACTGGCTGAAGGAGAGGCTGATGACAAAACCTTTTTCAACGATACCGCCTCTGAACACACTTGTTGTCCAGCCTTTTGCAATATAAGCATCCTTCGTTCCAGAAAGAACGGTCAACGTACAAGTGGATGCAATGCCATCAAAAGCCTTATTACCGAAAGCAAAAGGCTCTTCAATCTCAGAAATAACGAAAGTCAAGCCGCTGCAATGAGAGAACGCAGAATTGCCAATTGATGTGACGCTGTTGGGGATGGTGATGGATGTCAAGCCGTTGCAGGAAGAGAAAGCAGATTTTCCAATTGATGTGACACTATAATTAATCCCTTGGTAAGTCACTTCACTTGGAATAACCACTGAACCTTTATAAGATACGCTTTCACTACTTTTAACTGTTGCTGTCTGAGATGCGGAGTTGAAAGAATAAGATATTCCGTTAATTTCCACAGCACTTGCAGTAAGTGCTGTACAGAACAATGCCAATGCAAATATAAATTTTGTCTTCATAATTGTTTGGGTTTAGAGGTTTTGTTCTTCATTGTTAATCTTCAATTCTTTGCATATGGATACTAACATGTTTGTTATCTCAAGCTGAGAGTTTATTATCTTGTTAAGAAGATTCACAATCTGTTCCAAAAGCCGAACCATCCGTTGTTCTTCACTTTCAGTCTTGGGATATTCTTTTATTATTTCCTTTATGACATCTTTTAGAGGAATTTCCTTTTGAGCCAAAGACTCTTGAATGGCTGTTTGAATAGCCGACCAATCTGTCTCGTCCAACAGCATTTCTTCCAAACTCTTTTTCTTTTCCAAGAAAGGATGCAGAAACATATATGCAGGATTGTTCCCTATCACCACATCTATGATTTTCTGCTCTTTCGGGGATTTGAACTCGGTTTTCAACTCATCAAGATGCTTGCTGATTCCGTCCAACATGACCGAAATCTTTTGTTGGTCATTTTCCTTCATTAAGTCTTTCATTTTGTACTTCATGTGTTTAAGGGTTAATGGTGAATAATATTTAGATGTCTTTTGATGAGAACACAAAAAGAAAACGTGGACAATTACTATCGTCTACGTTCTTTTCTGGTATCTCCCAAACACCTGAGCTACTTCAACGAGTAAAAGCCCACGCCATCAGCGTGAGCATCAACTTTTACCCTTGTAGCTCTTTCTTCAATTGGGAGATTTCGAAAAGAACAAGAATCCAAGCTAACGCTTCTTTTTATATGTCTTTATTTAAGTTATCTCAGCCCATAGGCATGTTGGTTTTTAGTGAAACATTATTGTAACACCCTTTTGACTATCGTTCATTTAGAACAAATCTGAATGTGTGCCTGTATCAACAAGAATCAAATACAATTTGCCGTCATTCTGTTGCCATATTAACAACCAATCAGGTTGCAAATGACATTCCCAACAACCTTTATATTTGCCCTGAAGCTTGTGGGGCTTATACTCTTGAGGAAGTTCACCCTTTTCTTGTAGAATGTCAAGTGCCTTACTTAGTAAAGACTGTGACATCAAGTCCTCGACGGACGCAAAGCTTCAGAGATCGCTTGAATTGACCAGTATAAATGACTTCGTACATAACTACTCATCCAAGGATTTGTTTCAATAAGTCTTCGGAGTTCTTCGCATGATACAGTTTACCCTTGCGAATGTCATCAAGTCCCTTTTCTATTCCACTCTTACGTTCTGCACGAACATTCCATCCCATCTTTTTCGATAGTGTTCTCAAAAAACTCACATCTGAATGAGGCAATGTAAGATTCAATGTTTGATAAGATGTTGTTGTATTCATTTTCTTTACTGTTTATTCGATTGCAAATTAACGACATTTTTCATTATCCTCCAAATTTTGGAGCAGCGAATACAGAAAAAAATGTTTATTCTCTGCTGAGTCGTGACAAAATAAGACTCAAAGTCAAACTTTTGTGAAAATCTTTTCAAGAAGAACGCTTATTCCTAAATAAGGGCAGGTTATTGCTCAATAAGGAACGCTTATTTCTCAGCAGAGGCAGGTTATTGAGAAAAGGGCTTTATAGAGAAGAAATCAACCAAAGAGTGTGACAGTTACAGTTGTTACAGTTTTAAAATAAACACCATAAATTCCTTTAAAAACTATATAATTATCTAATATATATATAGTTATATAGTATATAAGGGGAAATGAATGCCTCAAAAAATAACTGTAACAACTGTAATCTGTAACACTCTTCTGTATATTATTCACCTAAAAGGATGTAAAACAATAATATAGAAAACGTCTTTATTGTTACGACCAAGACGCCAAAGCTCAAAAAAGGGGCAGAATTCATCAAAAACAGGCTCATTTTGGGGGCAAAAACAGGCAAAAACCTTTCATTTTGATGCGTTTTTCTTCATTTTGGGCGTAAACAAAAAAGCATAAATTGATACAAATACCACTAATTTTTGAAGTAAATTGGCAAAAAATGGATGCCAAGAGCTTGCATTTGCACCCTCCCCGAGCCTGCAAGTGTTACTACGAGGAGGTTGCAAGTGTATCCTCGTGAGTCCACAAAATCGCCTCCGACGGCATCGATTGAAAGAGGCGGCGGCAAAGCACCGTTTTGCCGTCGGCAAAAGGTGGGATTGCCGACGGCAATTTTTAAGGGGCATTTTTTGTTACCCTTAAGGGTTGCAAAATTTTCCCTTAGGGGGAAGCAATTTTTGCTGCCTGGTTAGGGAAAAATATTTTCCTCACGGGAGCGCAAATTTTTCCTCGAGATTGTCTCAAAAGGTGTTTGATAAAAATGATTGGATTTCGTTGAGCAGAGCGATGCCCTTCTCTCTTCCATGTTGATAGATGGCACGCAGTTTGGGTTCATTCAGTTCGATGCGCCCAATGTCAAAAGGATGGTCAGGATAAATGGCGAGGACTTTTCCTTTCTGAACCTGTTCGTCAATGTATTGTAACTGGGCATTGTACATCTCGTGCCGACGTTTCATGCACTCTGCAATCTTGGGATACTTGTGGTGAAACAGACGGAACAGGAGATTCATCTTGTTGGGTTTCTTCTGATAGCCCTTGGGTTGGGTCAGGATGACGATGTTTCGGTCGTAGCCGATTTCTTGGAAATGTTTGAGAGGGATGCAATCCACCAAACCTCCATCAAGAAGTTTCATCCCCTCAATCTCCACTGGAGTCGATACTATCGGCATGGAACTGGTGGCACGAAACCATTCCAACGTGGCATCTTCCACATGGTCAATCTTTCGATAGACAGGTTCGCCTGTCTCGATATTGGTGCTGACAATGTGAAATTCCATGGGGTCAGCCTCAAACGTCGCGCTGTCGAACACATCCAACTGCATCGGCATGGTGTGGTAGGCAAACTCCGCATTCACGAAATTGCCTGTCCGCAGGAAAGAACCCCACCCCATGTAGCGAGGGTCATCCTTGAAGCGAATGTTATAACGAAGTCCACGCCCCACCTGATGCGACTTGTAGTTGCACCCAAACAAAGCACCTGCCGAAACACTCATCATACCATCAACATGAATGCCCTCCTCCTGCATCACATCGATGATGCCTTCGGAGAAGAGTCCACGCATGCCGCCTCCTTCCAATACCAAGCCTTTTTTCATGTTTTGGTTGACCTCTTTTAGGTAGTTTTCTATATTTTCCCTGCAAAGATAGTGAAGTTTCGGGAATTCTTGGCTATCTTTGCAACGTAAAATGTAAAATAGCATGAAGAAGAGTATTCTTTTCCTCCTCACACTCCTTGTGTGCACAATAGTATATGGTCAATCCGAAAAGGACAATTCCCTAACACGTCCCAAAGTCGCCCTGGTGCTGGGTGGCGGTGGGGCGAAAGGTGCCGCCACGGTGGGAGCGCTGAAATATGTAGAGAAATCTGGAGTGCCCATTGACATGATTGTGGGTACGAGCATTGGTTCCATTGTGGGAGGAATGTATTCATTGGGCTATCGGAACGAGCAGTTGGACTCGCTTTTTCGCACACAGCAATGGATCAACATGTTTGCAGGTTCGTTGATGGGCGACAGTATCGTGCATGTATTTCGTGATAACTTGGGAGGCGAATATCATAATGTGGATTTCGACAGTCTTCCCATCCCCTTTCGTTGTGTGGCGGTCGATATCAACCAGATGAGAGAGGTGGTGCTGAAACAAGGAGACTTGGCGCAGGCGATGCGTGCCAGCATGGCTATTCCCGTAGTGTTCAAACCTGTGAAGATGGATGGCATGCAATTGGTGGATGGTGGCATGCTCAACAATTTGCCTGTGGATGTGGCGAGAGACATGGGTGCCGACTACGTGATTGCCATTGACCTGACGGTGAACAAACACGATGACAATAGTGAGGATGAGGATGAAATGTTGAGTTCAGTCAAGAACCTGAATCTTCTCTCATTGCTTTCGTGGACACTCCAACGCCCTGACCAGAAAAAGTATCAACGCAACAGGAAAGATGCGGACATCTATATCAACCCCAAGCTGAAAGGCTATGGTGCGCAAGACTTCTCAAAGACAAAAATCATCAAGATGATTGCTTTAGGAGAAAAGGCAGGGAAAGCATCTTTGAAGAGCATGAAGAAACTGAAGAAGAGGTTGGCTAAATAAACCAACCTCTTCTGTTTTTAGATACAAATCCAAAAGGATGTGTCCTCTTGTCAGAAACTGCTTTTTCTTTGGAGTTGACGACGATAGCTCCACACAAAATAGAAACAGAGCGAGAGCGATGCCAACACCACGAGGCTCGTCCATAGGAGCGTAGCATTTCCGTTATCAGCACCTGTGCCGTTCAGCCAGTTGATGGCAGAGTGTAGCGTATCAATCACGTTTTCCTTACAGGAATCGATGAAGTCCTGTGGAACGGAATCTTTGACAACTGGGGCATTCACGGGTTTTGTGATATGGACGGTGTCGGGAGGATCCAGAATGATGTCCGGTCTGTGAGGACGATAAGGTCTGCCTGGATAGGCAATGTCTAAAAGATTGAACATAAGCGTAGTTGTTTAGTTGTTGGGTTTATAGTTGTTTTTAAGTGAGCAAATTGTAGAGAAGCTGGACAAGCATTCCGAGGAGGAAACTGATGGCGTTGCACAGAAAGCCGTAGATGAGCGCCTGTCTGAGGCTTCTTGTGAAGAACCAGTACCACACAGCTTCAACAAGAAAGACAATCACCTCCGCGATAAGGATTTCAACCATGCTGTCTCCCACAAGCAGCACGTAGAGGTTCAGCGGCACGTTAGTCAGCACATTGACGGCGATGGAGGAAAGGAGCACTTTCTTTCGCCGTTCCAACAAGAACCACAACACGCCCAACTCAATGAGGATGGTGGGGATGAGGGCGGTGAGAAGTTGAATGACCAGTTGCATAGTCCTTGATGATTATAATGTGGCGAGCAGATACCCTGGTATCAAGGCTGCAGCCAGCAATCCGAATGCCAATCCTTCTCGTCCTTTCAGCAGCACGTTTGCCCAATAGAGGGTGACAGGCATGGTGCAGTTCACCAAGAAGAGTCCTGTCAGCATCACAGCGATATGGATGTCCTTGCCGATGAAGCAGAGAATGGTTCCCACCACCATGAGCGTCACGGCTTTCCACATTCCCAATCCTTTGACCAACCAGCCACCCGCCATCTTCCCAAACATCGACGTGGCACCCAATCCCAGCAGGAGGGTGGTGGTTTTCGTGATGTCCTTCGTGAAGGCTTCACCCACAAACGAGCGTCCTGCCACGATGAGCATGATGAAAGCGATGAGGAGCCAGATTCCGTTTCCTTCTTCTGTGACAAAGTCGGCACCGTTTTCATAGGTGTATTTCCGTTCTGGGAAGAAGAAGAGCGCCATCACTGCCAATCCGCAGATGCCCAGCAGGAATACATAGAGCAACCACCACGAGGCAAACACGCCTCCTATTGCCAATCCGAATGCGCCAGTGGAGACAAACACACCCAAGGAGCGAATGTCATTCCCTGTGCGAACAGCCGTCTGTTTTCCTCCCCATACATGAAAGAGCGAATTGCCTATACCGAGACAGATGGTCATGCTCAACAAGAGTGCTTGTATAACGTTTGGCGTCTCCACCATCATCCGTATCGAGGCAAGCATCACCGCCAAGGTCAGCAACAGCACAGAACCGAGCAGCATCCAGTGTTTCTGCCGTATCTTGTCTGCGCCCCATCCTGTGAGGGGTTGGGTGAGAAACGCCAGCACATTGTAGGTCACATAAGTCATCACCATCTCCGCGCAGTCGGCTGTTGTCAGGTACAGACAACAAATGCACAAACCATCGACGAGAAAATGGAGCAGGGCACTCACTCCCGTCAATCTCACACGCACTTGTGGGTTGGGTTGTGACATTTTTGTTGGTTTTTGTTTGCAAAAGTACATAAAAAAACACACGTGAATATATAAAATAGAAGGTTCTTTGTGGCTTTTTTAGATTTTTTATATATCTTTGCCCCATATTTTCAAACTCAATAATCTTATTCTTATGGACTTCGTCATGATTCTGCAGCTGCTCATTGTGCTGGGAGCCCTCTATGTGGGTTCGCGCTACGGCAGTTTGGCATTGGGTGCCATCTCCGGCATCGGACTTGCGATTCTTGTGTTGGGTTTCGGCTTAGAACCAGGTTCCCCTCCCACCGATGTCATCTAC
>JAGCDQ010000011.1 GCA_017651245.1 Bacteroidaceae bacterium
CGAAGGCATGGACATTGCAGGCCGCACCTATACAGGCTTCTACTTCACGACAAAAAACTCCATTGGCTATTGCCTCATCACCGACCTTGACAAAGGAACCCCGATCTACGTAACGGTTGAAAACATCGCCATCGACGATGCCGACGTTCAGTCTGTGTTTGCAAGCATCAAGGAGAAGTAAAAGCATCTTTGAGATCAAAAGAGATAAAATAAGAGCCTGTGCGATTGCACGGGCTCTCGTGTTGTAAGAAGATGATTGAGAAAATGAAATCAATATTCAATATCTCAATATTCGATGGTGCGTTGGCTCACCGACAAAGTCTCCGACATTTGTTTGCCAGTGATTGTCGGAGATTCTTTGATGAGATTGAGGATTTTCTGCTGACGCTCAGTGAGTTTCGTCTCCGACATGTCTCCGTCATGGTCTCCGACATTGGGGGTGTCGTTGGTTATTTGTTACCCTTTAATCTATTATGTCGTATGCAAAGCATCTGCCCATTTTCCAAATCGGTTGGTCCACCTTTACTCCATGCTTTAATATGGTCTGCTTCCATATCTTTAATATCCCATATGCGAGACTTATTAGTTTTGCCTTCCAATACACAATCAGGACAATTACTAATGCCTTTCCGTTTTGCCTCAATAGTTTGTCGCTCATATAGCAACGTCTTTTGAGTCTTATCAAACACTCGAATATTCAATAAGGTATCATCTTCGCATCCGCCTAAAACGTATTCATAGATATTCTTTCGATTCGTCACGCGTTCGTCTGCAAAGAGTTGGTCAATCTTCGCATTAATGACAGGTTTATTATATATTTCTGGACGATCTTTATATTGCTTATACAGTCTTCCCCATTCTAACCCTCTCATTTCATTTCTAACTGAATCAAAGAGTTTGTCAATCCAATCTATTACTTCTTCAAAGTGAGTTTTTAGCTCATCAATATTCTTATCAGATCTGTGGCGAAGCATATACTCATCAATATGTCCATCACTTACCCAATCAAGTGCTCGTTCTAGAAAATCTTGGCGATTGGCAACCCCTTTGATATAGTTGCTCCACATCTGAATGTTGGAATTCTGCGAGTTACTAAACTCCTTTTTTGCTGCATTTACAAACGGACCAGAATTATAGGCATTGCGACGTTCTTGTGCATTAATTTCAACTCCAGGCATATTGACCACCTCAAACCATTGACGCAATTCTTCACTTGATTCAGGTTCACACTCATAGCAAAGCAACTTAGTTTCAAGTATCAATTGTTTCTTCTCTTCCATATCCACAAAGTATTTCGGAATTTGGCTGCCGTCGAAGAATACACCAAAATCGCCAGTAACAAAACGGCCAAGACTTGTGATTCGCTGCTGACCATCGAGAACTTCCAAACGTCCGTCTGACAACTTGTTGAAGTAGAGTAACCCAAGGGGATACCCCTTTACTACCGATTTTATAACCTCTGCATCTTTTTTCCCGTCGGCATAAATATAGTTACGTTGAAACTCGGGTTGAATAGTCAGACGGCCATTAAGTCCAAACAAACCTTTTCCTTCTTTACGACTATATATGAAGCCTTCGCATATTTGTGCGACAGTATAGTGGACAAGTTCTTTTTTCATAATATATTTTGTCTTTTCTGAATAAGTATTCTTTCGTATAACCTTATTAGTTCCCCATTTTGTTCTATATAGAAACGAGGACCGCCATCAAGTTTGCCTAACTTTTCTCTGATAATATCCATATCAGCAAGTTCAAGTCCAATACCAATTATTTCAAATTGATCTGGGCAATACTTTTCAATGAATGAAATAGGAACCCCCATGATTCCATTATAATCTTCTGGAATGGCATCTGTATAAGGAACTTCTATTGCATCATAATTTACATATTTATCATATTCATTTTTTCCTCGGATTTCTTTATGTTTGCTATGTTTCAAGTTACGTTCCATCGTCATCAACTTCAAAGGCTCATGGTGGCGCTCATGATCCATATTTGTTAGCCAAATGGCTGGTATGTTCTTCATGTTAACTCCATCCACCACTTCGTCTACATCATCAGGATTTTTTGTTTCAAACCACATTCCACCACTCCAAAGCCGATGTCCAGCCCATATCTTGTCTGCTTTTATATATGGGAAAACCTCTTTATAGGTGATACAATTTTTATTGGCAATCATCAAGAATTGCTTACCACTTTCCATCAGCCATGCAAAATACTCTCTGAAAATAGAAAAGGGCGGATTTGTAACAATAATGTCGGCTTCATCACGCAGAGCTTTTACTTCGTCACTACGGAAATCACCATCACCTTCAAGGTAAGACCAATGAAGGTCATTGATGTTAAAACGACCATCGTTATTTATATCTTCATCAAGAATAAATATTTTGCCATTAGTACGGCTTTTGTCAGCATCATAATAAGGGCTTTCTGTTTCAAAAAGCGTCGGTTCCCATTCGTTGATTTTTTTTGACTCTACAGCATAACTGGTAGAGATAAGTTTTTTTAATCCGAACTTCTCAAAGTTTTGTGCAAAGAACTTGGTAAAATTACTCCACTCTGGATCATCGCAAGGTAAAAGAATTGTTTTTCCACGGAATATATCATGATTGTAATCAAAATATTCCTTCACCTCATTTTCTATATCATAATATTGAGTGTAGAATTCATCATTCTTCGCCTGTTTTGCATTATATAATTTATCGTTAGCCATAAAAGATTGATAGTTTAGGTTAGCATCGACTATCAATCGCTGACGCACAAAAAAACGTGATGCTTCTTATGCGTTAAGCTGGGGTATGCCTAGGAACTTGGGCCCCATCCTACCTTTAAGAATGCATCACGCCTATGGCGAGAATGCATTGCTATAAACAGGTAGGAATGGGAATGCATATTCCTGCACCCCAAATCTCTATTACTTCAGAGCGTTTCTTATCCCAATTTGTTTCCTAGGCATATTGGCTTAACGCGAAATAATAGCGAATACTTTCATTATAGTCCGGATTTCTCCCCGAACCGATGGCAAAGGTAGAGAAAACTTTGGGAACCACAAAGCATTTTCTCATTAAATCTCAAAAAAGTTGTTTATATTTAAAAATACGGTGATTTTTTCACGAATTCTTTAATTAAATTTGCGAAATCTTATTTCTTGTTGTATATTTGCACTCAAAATTCGATTATTTAAATAGTACGACCATGATACAGGAGTTTCAAGTACAGAATTTCTATAGCATCAGGGAGCGGCAAACTATTAGTTTTGTGCCGACCAACGATGGTAATATGCGTGGACAATACGTACACGAAGTGGCTGAGGGAGTGGAACTCCTGAAGATTGGCATCGTGTACGGTAGTAATGCCAGTGGTAAGACCACCTTGCTCCAAGCCCTGTCGTTTTTCCGTAGCGTTATGCTCAACAAGCCCGAATCAAAGAATGAGGGCATGGGGTACTTCCCGTTCCTGCTCGACAAACACAGCAGGGATGAGCATTCGCAGATGCAGATGACGTTCTGGCTGAACGGAGAGAAGTATGTCCTGAACCTGGAATTCGATAGCAAGCGAATCTACGAAGAATCGCTGATGGTATATACCAGCGCTCGTCCGACCTCTCTTTACAAACGTGTCTATCAATCGGAGTCCGACCATACGGAGGTGATTTTTGGCAATAAGGCTGGCATTGACAAGGCCACTCAGCGTGCTATTGAAGGCAACACTACCAATAATTGCACGGTGATGGCTGCCTTCGGGCAATCGAATGCTCACGTTTCAAAACTGAACGATGTGTTTGATTTCTTCTTTGCTGGTTTACAGAACATCTTGACTCCAAAGGACTATCTGTCGTATGATGTTAAAAACGAACTCCGTAACGATAAAGATGGCAAGAAAAAGCGCTTCCTGCTCCAGTTGCTAAAGGCCAGCGACTTTAATATCGTTGACATGACACTCGACGAGCGCGAAGAGCCCATCACGCCTGAAATGGAGAAGACCATCAAGAGTGCTCCGATATCCGAGGAAGCCAAGATAGAGATGCTTAAGCGTGGCACCATCAAGTTTGATGATATTATGTTCAGACATACTGGTGAGGATGGCGAATACGATTTGTACGAGCATCTGGAGTCGGCTGGTACGCATCGGTTCCTGGGCATGTCGATCGTGTTGTACTACGTATTGCACGAGAACAATTTCATCCCCATCGACGAGATTGAGACCAGCATCCACTATGAACTGCTTGCCTATTTCATCAAACTGTTCCTGGCCAACAGCGAGGGTTCGTCACAGTTGCTGATGACCACCCACGACATCAATCTACTGAACGAGGACTTTATTCGCAGGGACATAGTGTGGTTTACCGATAAGAGTAGCCAGGGTGCTACGCAGCTGAAGCGACTCTCTTCACTCGGCCTGCACAAGACGATGAATCCATACAACGCCTACAAGCAGGGCAAGTTGGTGGACCTGCCATTCCTTGGAAGTATTTACCTTGAAACAGAGTAGCACATGGCAGTCAAGAAGAGTATAGCAATCATTGGCGAAGGTGAGACGGAGTGGTGGTACTTCGACACGCTCCGCATCGCATGTCGCTATAAGTTCAAGGTGGCGCCTGACTTTCCTCAGCATTCGGACATTCCCCACATGGCGAAGCTGGCAGAGGAATACGTCAAGCGCGATACTGACTACGTGGTATGCCTTGTGGATATGGATCGCCTGCTGAGGGTGCCTGCAGAAATGGCTACCTATCAGCATTTGAAGAAGAAAAGCCCGCATAACGTTATTTGGATTGAGACCAATCCGTGCACGGAGTTCTGGTTTCTGCTCCATTTCCTGCCACAGCTTACCTCCAAGCATTACGAAACTTACGAGGATGTGCTGCCCGACTTGCAGCATTATATGCCTGGGTACGAGAAGACGGCACGCTATTTCAAGAAGAACAATCTGTACAAGTACCTGACGGAGAATGGTGACCTACAACGGGCCATCAGCTATGCCGAGGAACTAACCCGGCTGAGCGAAGCATCGCCCGACGATAAAATAGCATACAGCCAGATGCATTTGGTGTTTAATCTGATTGCATCGATGGATGAAGAGGAGGCTGATAAAAATGAGCAAAAAACGGGAAATCAAAATCGAAATAAGGAAAATCGGCGACAAATTATCGATTTTATCGCCGATAGGAATATTTCAGATGCAAAATCCGTTTCAAAAGCCATCGGTCTCAAACCCTCAAGAACCCGCGACTACCTCAAACAACTCGTGGAGGAAGGTGTTCTTGAGATAGAGGGTGAGTATAAAAATCGGAAGTATAAGATAAAGAAGGTTAATAGTTAGCATGACAGAAGAAAAATTATTTCTCAACACGCTCACATTCGAGTATCCGAAGAAACCCGTGAAGTTCTTCTTCTCTGAGAAGGATGATGCCGAGCGCAAGAGCACTCGACTCAAATCTCCCGTGCTCGTTCCAAAAGAGGTTAAACAAACTCAAAAATACATTGACTTATTTGCAGGTTGCGGTGGATTGACTTTGTACACAACTTTCGATTTGCCGACAGAAGAATTTGATGCAATTCATATAGATTTTAACGAGCCCGAAAACGAATACTTGGTTAAGAAATACTACAACCACAAATTAGAGAAGTATTTCAGATTTTATGATGATGTTGTAGTAACAAAGTCGGACATAACCGATGACATACAAGTATGGATTCTCAGCAATGGGGAAAAGAAGCAGTTCACCCATAATGGCAAGCAATATGAACTTATGGAGATGGACAGATTCACTTTGAGGGTGAAATTTGACCGCTTCAACAACAGACCTTACCTTTTGGTTGCCAATGATAGGCCGGCACAATTACTCAATGTTCCTCTTGCAAAACTCTTTAGCGAATGCCCTAGCGATCCTTTCATGGTTCAGGCTGGAATAACACCAAGCATGATTAATTATGTCATGACTCGCGAGGTGCGTAAGAACAAAGACGATAAAAACTATGTTGTTCGCAAGATTGACAGGTATGAATATCTGCAAAGCCACAACATGTATTGTCCGCCTGAAACAACTCGTCCCATTCTAGGCGGAGAACTGAAAAGATACTTTGGGTTGGATAGACATGAGGAGCCACGTTCTTTCGAAAGCAAATACATCAAATACAGGGAGAAGATTGAAGCATTCCGCAAGAGATTCCTAAACACAGAGGACATAGAGAAGATATTCCACCATCTTGCATACAACTTCACCGAGGTTAATCCGTTGCAGATCGGACAGACAAGCAGTTCCAAGCGTATGCTCAAATTTGGCAAGGATGAAAATGGTAATGCTTTCAAAAATCCTCGTCAACAGATGGGAGTGAATTTTGGCCCCAACATAAAGTGTCCACACACCGATGTACGGATGATTTTCATCTTTCCCAAAAGCAGCCTTGCTGAAGCACGTGGCTTAATCCAACACATGCACGATGGTGGATATAAAGGTCAAAGCAAGCCACTCTCGAATTACATCGGAAGTAATGTGAGTTATGCTGACAGCTCATTCCACATTCAGTTCAAAGACGAAACAAATCCTGTTCCAGAAATAGAAAAAGCACTTCAAGGTGATTGCTATAGGAACAAAGACGAACGTATCAAATATGTTGGTATCTATATTTCTCCTATCCATAAATATGCATCGTCCCGCGACACTAAAGAGTGTTACTACAAGATTAAAGAACTGCTCTTGAAATACGACATCCCCACACAATGTATTGACAGGGAGAAGATGAACACTATGATTGACAAGGACAATCGAACCAACAAAGCTAATTTCGTATATACCCTTCAAAACATGAGTGTGGCTATTTGTGCAAAGTTAGGTGGCTCGCCTTGGTTACTTGATGAAACAGAGAAGAAAGAACTAATTATTGGCATTGGCGCATTCCGAAGCGATAATCAGCAATATATTGGTGCGGCTTTCTCATTTGATAACACAGGTGTTTTCAACGATTACAGCTACTTTCAGAAGTCTGAACTGGACGAGTTGGTTGGTGCAATCAAGATGGCTATCATGCATTATTCTGCTGTCAACAATCCGCCGGAGCGTATCATCATCCATTATTACAAGAAGATAAGTCGTAAAAGAGAGTTCAAAAAGGTAGAAGACATGCTTCACAGCCTTAACCTTGATGTGCCTGTCTATGTCGTAACCATCAACAAAACGGAGTCTGAAGATATTGTGTTGTTCGATGAAGAAAGCGCTTACTCATCTTACAATTATCAGACACGACAGAACGAGTCAATAAAAAGCCTTATGCCTTATAGTGGTAAGTGGATTAACCTCGGTCCCTCAAAAGATGGACATCGATACCTCCTTTGCAATAACACGCGATACGAGAACGAACGATTCAACGCAATGGATGGATTCCCCTTCCCAGTCAAACTGACTATAGCCTGCCCTAATCGAAATGATGAAATTGAGACACCTGTGATTCAGCAATTGATTGACCAGGTATATCAGTTCAGCCGCATTTATTGGAAATCGGTGAAGCAGCAAGGATTGCCTGTTACCATCAAATACCCAGAGATGATAGCTGAGATTATGCCTCATTTCAACGACAAGACGGTTTATACCGAGAGTAACTGTTTGTGGTTTTTGTAATCTGGATGTCCTATGAACAGCTTTGATCTGAAGAAAGTGCATGACCTGATTATGTTTCGAGATGTCTGCACGACTGATAATGCCTATATGACAGAGGCCAGTAGTTTGCCTCGCATAGAATTGGAAACGGAAGCGTTGTATGTGCTAACGCCCAAAATGTCTGTGCTCTTTACGCCAAAGCTGCGATATTATAGACTCGTTGTCGAAAACGAAATCAATCGCCACATTAATGCTGCAACAGAGTTGCTGGAGGCAGATGGAACAGAAGAACTGACAAAGTTTGTCTTAAAGAAGACACGCGAAGCAGTTGCCACCTTGATGAACGAAGCTAAGCGACTGACAATATTAAATAATGGAGATAAGAATTGGGAAAACATTATCTCAGAAAAGCCGTCTATTCCAAGACACCTGAAAGCGGCTACTGAACTTGCCGTGTATAGTCATTATGTAATTGCGGAGTTGGCTCGTTGCTGGCTTGAGTTGCAAGACAGATACGCTTATGTTATCGGTGAAGCAGGTTGTTACGACGTATCTCTGTTCTATACTTCAATCGTTGGGCTCAATCCTGACAAAGAGTTTGAATTGAAGCGGTCGGAAAAGTACGAAGAAGAAGCAAAAGGATTTAGGAAGGTTCGGATGGACTGCTGTTTCCTCTACGACAACGAAGAATACTTTGCCATTGCCATACAGGAGTTCACGAATAAGTTACATGCTCACCATCTTATACCTGAAGATTTAGATTTAAAGCAAATGGAGAGTTTGTTCCGTGGGCATTCGTGTAGGACAAAGTATAAATGGTTGGGCCCCAACCATGTACTCACCCACATTATCAAAGGCTTAACCAAGGATGACAATCCTGTTATCACTTCATGGCCAGAAGGTACTTCAAAATGGGAAGTTGTGTCTTGCCGATTTGTGGATAAAGATAACAATCCCATACCAAACATCCGTCAGGAAAAGGCCAGAAAGGGTTCCAAAACGGTGGTCAAGGAGGTCGTTGAAACTCTTGCTGGGTATCTCTAACAAAATATACACTTACGACGCAATCTACTCGTCGTAAGTTTTTCTTTTGCAATTTCTAAAAATTTTTCATAGCCCATATCTTGCTTGTAATTAGCAAGGTATGGGTTTCTTGTTTGTTGCTACTACGATTTACTACGGCATTTTTTTGAGGGTGTCGTAGATGCGCTTCTTGGGATATTGCCGATGGTCAGCAGAACTCAATCTGTCTGGCCGAAGCAATATGAAAAATAGTAAAAGAACTCGCGTTGGGTCTGAAGCACAGTATGGCCCACGCCTCGCAGGAGAAATCCTGCACAACTATCTTGAGAACAGCAACGAACCTTTAGCAGTTGCTTATCGTGAACACACATCCGATGCAGAGGCAGAGGATGAAACCGATGGACTCTTCAAGGACTTCTTTCCTGACACACATCTAGATGTCGACCTGAAACTGCTGACTCGAAAGCCTTGCCATCTGCCTGTTGGAGCGATGCTTGATGGTGCTATAACACGTGATGGCGTAGATCATTTCTGCTTCATTCAGAACACCTTTGAGAAAAAGAAGGTGGATAGTCGTAATTCTCATGTTTACAAAGGTTTGTATATTAACGTAAACAAAAGTAAAGATGGTAAGCTTTATCCAACTTTCAGAAGTCCTCATTATACTAAGGTATTCACTTTCCCTAACTTTTGCAGAAAAGCTGCCGAGGAGTTGTTGGCGATTGCTGGCTTTTTAGAAGAGAATTAACCACGAAGAGGAAATGACTTAACTTCAGTTACTTCAGTTCTTCAGTTCCATTTTAAGGGGTGCGCATTCTCTTTTTTCTATTTATTAATATTTATAAATACTTAATAATCAATATATTATATATAGATATATAGTAGAATAAGGGGGTTGTGATACCCTCGAAAAACAACTGAAGTAACTGAAGAACTGAAGAAACCAAAAAAAATGTCTTACACTAAAAAGAAAAAGAAAATGATTTACGATATCACAAAATCCACATGTCCAGTCGAGATGCCACATCTCGGTCGTGGACTTGAGGCACTAAGCCTCTTGCTTTCCCCTACAAGCAAAGACATGCATCCTGTGCTTTTCCCTATGGAGTTTCCCATCTGGGGCGCCCACATCAGCGATGCTGAATTCCAGTACCCCAGCGGGCAATGGCTCGAACTGTGCGGACAGCAGGCCGTGCAGGTGGCTGCAAGTGCCGACAACAAGGGGCAGCTGGGACTGATGGTGGAAGGAGCCAACCGCGATTACCGTGCGGAAGATGAGGCGGAGATGAAGAAGTATAACCAGTATGCACGCAACTACAAGAAACGCTCTCAGACGAAAGACCGTCCTGACGAGGTGTTCCCCTTGCTGCATATCCTTCCTGCCAACACGACACTCCCAGGATTTCTGAGGGCTCAGATGAAGGCTCAGGAGAATGGTGGAATCACCACATTCATCGACGTGAAGGAGATAGAGCAGCTTGATGCCCTGTGCGGCTCCCATAAGAAAGTGTCTGAGATGTGCCGCTTGATTTACGACCGTGAGATTTACTCTGCCCTTCGAGCAACGGTTGATGGGGTCAGTGGTATTTGTCTGCTCAGAACCAACATCACGGCGTCGGCAACTCCCGGACGTGCAAGAAATTTTTTTAAGAATAACTTGCACGACGGCACCTTGGGCAGAATGGTGTTCAGCTACAAGCCTCGCAGCAGCCGCTCTGGTCGGATTCCTCGCTTGGGCAACAAGCTCGATGAGGATTTCTACGAGCAGATGGATAAGTATTTGTCGCGTCTCGACAGCTGCAAGGGACGCTATGTAATCAAACCCTTGAACAAACTCATACAAAGCATCTCTGATGATTTGGCTGAGTTTGCCGACCTGACGGACAACGACACCTTGTGGAGCTATGGCAAGAGAAGCTTGATTTCTGCATGGAAAGCAGGTTGCATCATGTGGGCTCTCAATGAGCAAAGCTGGAGTCGTGGAATGGCTGACGCCGTGGAATACTTGGTTTGGCATGACCTTTGGTCTAAATGGCAGGTGATGGGAGACTTGCTGAAGGAAGGCGACACCAGTACCAAAGAGGTTGCCAAGAGTGGACCTGCCAACATGCTGGACGCTCTGGTGGGACCAACCTTCAACGAACAGCAGCTGGACGCACTCCGAGAGAAACTTGGTAAGCCCATTGGAGCTGCAACCAAGAAGCAGTTAAGCGTTTGGACTGCCAGAGGTCTCATTGAATACTCGAACCAAACGGGACTCTATTCTAAGACGGAAAAGTATCTGAAAGGAAAACAGTAAGCTATGGATAAGTTTGAATTGCAAAAGCTCCGCGACCTCCCGATAGAGGGGGTCGCAGAGCGACTTGGACTCGAAGTGAAGATGCACATGGCACTGTGCCCGTTCCATGACGACCACCATGCAAGCCTGTCGTTCAAGGTGAGCCGGAACACGTTCCGATGCTTCGTCTGTGGAGAGTCGGGTGGGACGATTGACTTGGTGAAGGGAGTGCTCCATAAGGATTTCTTGGATGCTTGCCGTTGGCTGGCTGATGAAAACAATGTGATAGTTCAAGAGTTCAAGGTTCAAAGTTCAAGGATTCAAGAGAAACCGTTCGACGCCAGTCGGTACGAACGTTTCTTTGAACGTCCGTGGTTGTCTATAGAAGCCCGCAAGTTTCTCTTTGAGGAAAGGAAGTTGGATGAGCGGGTGGTGCGTTGGTGCCGCTTGACTTCGTGGCAAGACAAGAAGGGCGTGAACTGGTTGCAGATTCCTTACTATAATCAGGAAGGAAAGTTGGTGGGAATACAGAACAGGAACTTAGGGTTCAAAAAGTTCAAGGTTCAAGAGGTTCAAGGTTCAATTTCCAACTGTCAATTGTCAACTGTCAACTGTCAACTGGTTCCTCGTTTCCGTTTTCCGCAGGGTTCGCAATGCAGCATCTACAATCTGCCTATCCTGAAACTGCTACAACCCGGTGAAGATCTCTACATCACGGAAGGATGCTCTGACTGTTGGGCAATGCTCTCGGCAGGGCACAAGGCAATCGCCATTCCGTCAGCGACTTTGCTGAAACCGAAGGATGTGGAACTGCTCTCAATTGTCAACTGTCAACTGTCAACTCGCTTCCACATGTTTCCCGACCGCGACGAGCCAGGCGAACGCCTCTTCCTCCAACTCAAGGAGCTGCTGCCCAATCTGGAACACCACCAGCTGCCTTTGGGTTGCAAGGACTACAGTGAATACTATTTGAGGTTGGAGATTTGAGATTTGAGGTTTGAGATTTTGTAAAGGTTAAAGATATGGAAGAGTTTGTGATTCGTACCTATACGAAGAAGGAGCTGGCGCTGATGTACTTCCCCGACAGCAGTCCGCGCACGGCAGTCAAGCACCTGATGGCGTGGGTGAAGCATTGCACCCAGTTATGGCAGCAGCTGCAGGCAATGGGATACAGCAACACCTGCAAGACATTCACGCCTCGCGAAGTGAGGACGATTGTGGAGCATCTGGGAGAACCGTGAAAAGAGGTTTGAGGTTGGAGATTTGAGATTTGAGGTTTGAGATTTTTTTCAAAGAAAAAGTTCCCCAATCGTCCGCTATCGTCCGCTATCGTCCGAGTGGCGGGTGGGGGATGTCGTAACTTTGCATCGTCTTAGAAAAACAGGAATGCGCACCTGCATTTGCACCCTCCCCGAGGCAACACGTGCAGACTCCCGGGCACTACACGTGCAGGCTCCCGAGGCTGCAAATCGAGACGAAACAAATTGAGAATTGTAAAATTAAAAAATTAAAAAATTAAGGAACTATGATTCAGATTAAAGCAAAACAGCAGAACGTATCGTTCGAGAAGAACGTGGAGAAGCTCGCCTTCGTGCTCTCCGCACATCTCTACAACACCCTCGACTCCGACAAGGTGATCGAGGAGGCAGCCAAGCGCTCCGGCATCAGCGAAGGCGTCATCAAGGCGGCATGGGACGCAGCCGGCGAAGTGATCCGCACCTGGGCGACCGAAGGCCACAACGTGCCCCTGCCAGGACTCGGCTCCATGCGCTTCGGCGTCCGCTCCAAGAGCGTGCAGAGCGTGGAGGATGTGAAGACCTCGCTCATCACCGCGCGCCGCGTCATCTTCACCCCCTCGAAGGAAGTGAAGGACGAGCTGCAGTCCACCAAGATCGCCATCACCTGCTACGACAAGGACGGCAACATCGTCAAGCGCGTCACCAGCACCGACACCAACGATGTGGAAGACCCTGAAGGTGGCGACAACAATGGCGGTAGCACCAACACTGGTGGCGGCACCAACACTGGCGGCAACTCCGGTGGCGACAACAACGGAGGCAACGGTGGAAGTGGTGGATTTGACACGGGAGACGGAACGTTCTAAGGGTTTGAGGTTTGAGGCTAATTGAAAATTGAAAGTTGAAAATTGAAAATTATTGCGGCAGGCCGCCGAAAGAAAAATAGGTAAAAACAGGGAAAATAAATAAAAATAGTTTTATATCTTTACTTGTTTTTTTATATTTTTTCTTCGGCGCCACCGGCGCAACTAAGTTAAGGTTAAAGACCATGGAAAAGAAACGTTGGATTGAGTTAGCGGTGAAGATTGTAGTAGCCGCACTCACAGCATTCCTCACAGCGTTGGGAACAACCTCGTGCTTAGGATTGAGATTTGAGTTTTGAGGTTAAAGAACCATGCGGGATGTTCGCTAAACGATAACCGCTAACCGCTAAACGAAAAAGGGGAGGCTCCGGAAATCGGATGCCTCTCCTTGTGTTTATATTTGCCATTTGTGGCGATGGTTATTCTTTTGTGAATGTCATCACAGCCCAGTCGTTCTTGTTGAAGGTCTTTTCGAGGGACAGCAGTTGTTGACCGGCTGCCTGCTCCATCTCTGGCACATCGTCGATGAAGAAACCTGAAAGGATAAGACGACCTCCGAGGGCAAGGTGCTGCACGTAGGTGGACATATCAGCTTTGAGGATGTTTTTGTGGATATTGGCGACGATGGTGTCGAACTCTCCCTCGATGGCTGATGCATCACCTTGCAGGACTCTCACATTATTTATATTATTAAGGACAAAGTTTTCTTGGGCGTTCTCCACGCTGAATGGGTCGATGTCGATGGCAACCACTTGGTCAGCACCACGCATGGCCATCGCGATGCCGAGCACGCCGGTGCCTGTGCCCATGTCGAGCACGCGCTGGTGGGTGAAGTCCTGACTGAGCAGGAAGGAGGTGATCTGGTAGGTGGTCTCGTGGGAACCTGAGCCGAATGCCATGCGGGGGTTGAGACGGATGCCGAACTCGCGTTCGAGGATGGGGTCGAAGCTGTTCTGCTCCCACTCGGCGTTCCAGTCTTTGTTCTCGAGGGTGTGGAGGGTGTAGGTGGTGGTGACGTCGGGGATGAAGAGGTCGGCGAGGGTGTCTCGGAGGCTCTGTTCGTCGAACTGCTCTTCAGGAATGTATGCCTTGATGCCTGTGTCGGTCACTTCGAAGGAGTCGAAGCCTATCTCACCCAAGAGGGCTGTGAGCACATCGCAGGTGGCTTCGGAGTAGGGAGTGACGGTGATGTCGGTGTAGAGGTAGTTCATAGGGTTTGAGGTTTGAGGTTTGAGATTTGGCCATGCGGGGTGGGGGTTTGAGATTTCTTGGCGAGCCAAGCGTGCTAAAGATACGATAAGAGGTTGGAGGTTAGAGATTTGAGATTTAGGGTTTATTCTTGGATGGTGAGGTCCATGAGGTCTTGGTAGTCGCCTTTGAAGACGTTGATGTCCACGTCGCCTTCGATGCCGTCGACTTTGCCGACGTCGGTGTGCTGCCAGAAGGTCCATTCACCTTGGTACTGGAGGGTGTCGACGTAGTAGTGGGCTATCCAGTAGGGGTAGCGATCGAACTCGGGGGTGTTGAGGTAGGAGGTGCGGAACTTGTAGCCGGTGTAGAGGATGGGGGTGACGTCGTAGTGCTTCTCTATGTAATCCATCCACTGGAGCACCTCACGCCGCAGTTGGGAGGGGGTGCTGTTGCCGAGTTCCTCCACATCGAGCACAGGGGGCAGGTCGTGCTCGTCGAGTTGCACCACCTTGCAGAAGTGTTTGGCTTGTGCCTTGCCTGAGGAGGAGGGACTGAAATAGTGGTAGGCGCCACGCACGATGTCGTTCTTCTTGGCGTTGTGGAAGTTCTGGTTGAAGTTTTCGTCCCAGATGCTGGTGCCTTCGGTCGCCTTGACGAAGACGAAGGAGACGGGTGCGCCTTGTATCTGTGCATTGCGGAGCTTGTCCCAGTCGATGTCGCCCTGATAGTGGGAGATGTCGAGTCCGCGCACCTTGCCGTCGGGGTAGGTGACGTGTCCGTAGAGTGCTTTCCAACGAAAAGAGTAGGGTCCGACGAAGGTCTTGTAGAAGAAGGCGATGTAGGCAACGATGATGATGCCGAGGGCTGTCCAGAGAACATAAGAAGGCACACGGCGAAGTGGATTTCGTCGTGTGCCTTTCTTCTTTCGTTTTGTTGTCTTACGTTTCGTGGGCATTTTTAAGCCTTTTCCAACTGAAGTGTCTTTGTGGGCTGGTCGCACACCTCTGATGGTCCCCAGTACTGGATAGGACCTGGATAGACGTATGCAGTCTCCTTTGCCCACTCGTCGCGATGTGCAGCGAAGTACTTGAATGGAGCGCCGTCGAGCTCAACGAGTGCCTTGCGGATGACGGGCTTCATCTTGCCGTTGCGCTTCTCGAGGTTCATCATCATGGTGATTGGCACACCACCTGCAATCCACTCAGCAGCAGGCTTGGTGGTGTTCTTGATGATGGACATATAACCTGTCTTGCCGTTGGCAATGAGGCGAGATGCGTTGTAGCCGAGTGAGTAGCAGTAGTCAGCGTCGTAGTTAGATGGCGCAGCGCAACGACCTTCGTAGCCGAAGAAGTGGTGCTGAGTGCCAAACTTGCCGACATACTTGCCCTGGTGCTTCCAGATGGCGAGCTTGGCAGCCACCATGCGAGAGAGCAACTTCTCTGTCTCGATGAGTGACACTTGCACGTTTCCGTGTGGGTCGCGGTCGAGTGCCAACTGTGCTGCCACGTCGGTAGGAAGTGACTGGAACACGGCGAGGTTCTCGCGAGAGATGTGCTGCTTCACGAACTCAATCTGCTCGTTGGCGCTGGTGATGGTCTGAGCCTCTGGCAATGCGAGCACGTCGTTCAACTCAGCGATGAGCTTCTTGATGGCAGGGATGAACTCGATGATACCCTCTGGGATGATGACGGTACCGAAGTTGTTGCCTTCCTCAGCACGCTTAGCCACAGCGGTGGCGATGTAAGTCACCACGTCGTCGAGTGACATCGCCTTAGCCTCAACCTCCTCAGATACGAGGCAAATGTTTGGCTGGCACTGGAGTGCACACTCGAGAGCGATGTGAGAAGCTGAACGGCCCATCACCTTGATGAAGTGCCAGTACTTGCGAGCAGAGTTACAGTCGCGCTGGATGTTACCAATCAGCTCAGAGTAAGTCTTGCAGGCTGTGTCGAAACCGAATGAAGTCTCAATCTGCTCGTTCTTCAAGTCGCCGTCGATGGTCTTAGGACAACCGATGACCTGAACGCCATACTTTTTGGCAGCATAGTACTCAGCGAGTACGCAAGCGTTGGTGTTGGAGTCGTCGCCACCGATGATGACGAGTGCCTTGATGTCCAACTCGCGGAGAATCTGGATACCCTTCTCGAACTGGTCAACCTCTTCGAGCTTGGTACGACCAGAACCGATGATGTCGAAACCACCTGTGTTGCGATACTGATCCATCAACTCAGGAGTGATCTCCATGTAGTTGTGATCCACCAGACCGCCAGGACCGAGGATGAAACCATAGAGCTTGTTGGCTGGGTTGAGTGACTTCACACCGTCGAAAAGACCTGAGATGACGTTGTGACCACCAGGAGCCTGACCACCTGAAAGGATGATACCTACGTTGAATGGAGGAAGCTCAACAGGTTCGCCAGCCTCGAAAGTGATGACGGGCATACCGTAAGTGTTGGGGAAGAGTTCCTTGATTTCAGCCTGATTGCCTACAGACTGAGTAGCTGCACCTTCAACAGCCTTCACTGGACCTTGAAGTGCCTTTGGAAGCTTGGGCTGGTAAGCCGCACGAGCTTTCTGAAGATTTGAAATTGCCATAACGTTTATGTTTTAATGTTATTATTGTATTATTTCCTATAGCCAAAATAATAGGGGATGGATTCGCGGGCAGCCTCGATGTAGGTGAGGGCTTCCTTGCACTTGTCGGTGATGTACTGCCAGTCGCCTTCCTTCACCTTGTCGCTTGGGAAGAGCTTGGAGCCCATGCCCACGCAGAATGCACCAGCCTTGAACCATCCAGCGAGGTTCTCCTCTGTAGGAGCCACGCCACCTGTGACCATGATCTTTGTCCAAGGCATCGGAGCCTTGAGGTCCTTAACCATAGCAGGACCATAGACGTCGCCAGGGAAGAGCTTGGTGAGGTCGCATCCCATTTCCTGTGCCTTGCCCACCTCGCTGATAGAACCACAGCCTGGGCAATAAGGAATGAGACGACGATTGCAGACAGGAGCAATCTCAGGATTGAAGAGTGGACCTACCACGAAGCAGGCACCCAACTGGATGTAGAGTGCAGCGGTGGGAGCATCGACCACAGAGCCAACGCCCAATGCCAACTCAGGACATTCCACATCAGCAAACTTCACACACTCAGCAAACACCTCATGAGCAAAGTCGCCACGGTTTGTGAACTCAAAAGCACGAACGCCACCATCGTAACAAGCCTTGATGACTTTCTTTGCCACTTCTGCATCCTTGTGGTAGAAGACGGGCACCATACCTGTCTCACCAATTTTTGCCATGACGGCAAGTTTATCAAATTTTGCCATATACTTAATGTAAACCTTAACCTTTTATTTCTATATCTCTCAACGCTGAGCCATCGCCTTATCTCTGAACGCGACCATTGGCGTTACCACCTGCCAACGCTTCCACTTCCTCGATGGAAACGTGGTTAAAGTCGCCTGGGATGGTGTGCTTCAACGCTGAAGCAGCCACAGCGAACTCGAGGGCTTCACCCTGAGTAGGCTTGGTCAGCAATCCATGAATGAGACCACCTGAGAAGGAGTCGCCACCACCCACACGGTCGATGATGGGGTTGATGTCGTAACGCTTGCTCTGGTAGAATTCCTTGCCGTCGTAGATGAGTGCCTTCCAGCCGTTGTGAGTGGCAGAGAAGCTTTCACGAAGAGTAGAAACCACATACTTGAAACCGAACTCCTTTGCCATTGCCTTGAAGATGCCTTCGTAACCAGCAGCGTCAGTCACACCTGCCTCCACGTCTGCATCTGGCTTGAAGCCCAGACAAAGTTCTGCGTCTTCCTCGTTGCCGATGCACACATCCACATACTGCATGAGAGGACGCATGATGGAAATAGCTTTCTCGCTGGTCCAAAGTTTCTTGCGGAAGTTGAGGTCGCAAGACACCGTCACGCCATGCTTCTTGGCTGCGATACAAGCCTGACGAAGACATTCAGCAGAAGCGTCGCTGATGGCAGGCGTGATGCCAGACCAGTGGAACCAGTCGGCTCCCTCAAAAATTTTGTCGAAATCGAAGTCTTCAGGCTTAGCCTCTGCGATGGCAGAGTTGGCACGGTCGTAAATCACCTTGGACGGACGCATGCTGGCACCTGTCTCCGCATAATAAAGACCGATGCGGTTGCCACCGCGAGCAATGAAGTCGGTGTTGACGCCATACTTGCGGAGGGCATTGACAGCAATCTGACCGATTTCGTGCTTGGGCAGCTTGCTCACAAACACGCTTTCATGTCCGAAGTTTGCCAAGCTGATACCCACGTTGGCCTCACCACCACCTGGTATAATGTTGAACTTTTCTGCCTGAACAAAACGGTAGTTTCCTTCAGGGGAAAGGCGAAGCATGATTTCGCCCATTGTTACGATTTTAGCCATATAATTAGAGTGTTTTTTACAAAGTGTCTATAAATGTCTTATTTTAGCGTGCAAATTTAATTCTTTTTTGCGAGAAATACGTGCTTTGTTCTGCAAAAATTCTCTGCGAGGCGAAATTTTGTTCGATTTAGATTTTTATATGATTAAAAAGTGTTAACTTTGCACAGTTTTTCCGAAGATTCGGAATCTCTTATACAAAGATGTAGGATTCAACTAAAGATAGTGAGATTTAATTATGGAGATTACGTCCAAGATTCGTATTAAGGACATTGCAGAAAGGGCAGGGGTGTCGGTTGGCACGGTCGACCGTATCATTCATGGTCGTGGCAACGTATCGCCTATCAGCATGGAACGTGTGCAGAAGGTGTTGGACGAAATCAACTACACCCCCAATCATTATGCATCAGCATTGGCTTCGCACAGCGTGCATCAGTTTGCAGCCATCCTGCCCATGCACGAAGTGGACAGCTATTGGGCGCGTGTGGAGAACGGCTTGACCGATGGTGTGAGACGTTTCAACGACTTCAAAATCTCCTTCAAAATCTTCCGCTACGACCCCTTCAACACAGAATCCTTCAAGATAGAATGCCAAAGCCTCTTGGACTCCAATCCTGACACGGTCATCATTGGTCCCATCTTCAATTATAACATCATGGCGAAGTTCACGTCCCAGCTGGATCAACGTGAAATCCCCTACGCTTTGCTGGACTCCAACTGGCCTGAGTTCAACCACCGTATCTTCTACGGACAGGACTCTTTGCAGAGTGGTGCCTTTTCAGGTCGCATCATGTCGTTGGCAACGGATTCGAAGACCAAGAAGATTGCGTTGTTCAAGGTGCTGGGAGAGGGACGAGTGGCGAGCCGTCAGCAGATGAACCGTGAGGTGGGATTCAGGGATTACATGAAGGAACACAAGCCTGAGATAGAAATCGTGGATGTGAACTTGTATGTGTATGACAAGCAGGGCATGCGTGAAATCATGCGTGACTTCTTCACGGAGAACCCAGAGATACGACATGCGTTGTGCTTCAACTCATCCATCCATATCATTGCCGACTTCCTGCGCACGGAGATGCCCAAGCATCCTCATGTCACGCTGCTCGGTTATGATGCCGTCGATGCCAATGTGGAGTGCATCAAGAATGGCTCTGCAGACTTCCTGATTGCACAGCACCCACAGTCGCAGGGATTGGATTGTTTCCGTTCCATGTTCAACTCTTGTGTGCTCAAGATGAACATCAAACGAGACCACTACATGGCGATTGAATTGCTGACCAGAGAAAACATCGACTACTATAAGGATTAGTTGCAGTAAGACTTTTCAATCATAAGGAGATCAATAAAATATCAAAACCAAAAACAAACAATTTCTAACCTATCACTTTTATGAGAAAAACTTTGACCAGCTCCCTTTTGTTGGGATGCTTCTCCCTGCTGGGAGTCATGTGCTCGCAACCCGTTCAAGCACAAAAGAATCAGATGCCACTCGTCTTTTCGGTAGAAAACACAGGGGCTAAGTTTGCAGAGCCTAAGTATGGCACAGCTGACCAGATGCCGGACATCACCACGCTGCCGAATCCATTTATCTTCGCAGGTGGCAAGAAAGAGGCAAAGAACCTGCAACAATGGCAACAGCGCCGTTCTGAGATTGCCCATCAGATTCAGCACTATGAGATTGGTACGAAACCCACCGTTTCGATGGATGACATTGATGCACGTATGTCGGGCGACACCCTGATTGTTGATGTGCACGTCAACGGACAAGTGCTGACACTTTCCACTCCTATTTTCTATCCGAAAGAGGGAACGGCTCCTTATCCATTGATTATTGGTGCCAGCAACAATGCGCTTCCTCGCAAGTTGTTCACAGACCGCAACATCGCCATGATGACCTACTATGAGCGTCAGGTCAACAGCTATTCTCAGATGGGACGTGGAGCAGGCGCACAACGTGGTGATTATCCTTTCGACAAGCTCTATCCTGAATTGAAGGAGAATGGTGCATACAGCGAATGGGCATGGGGCTTCAGCCGCTTGCTGGATGGTTTGCAGAAACTGGGTCCTGAAGTGACCAAGATTGATATGGCACACATTGGTGTGACAGGTTGCTCATACGCTGGTAAGATGGCACTCTTCTGTGGCGCTTTCGACGAGCGTGTTGCCCTGACCATCGCTCAGGAACCAGGAGGTGGTGGTGCTGCTTCATGGCGTTTCTCACGCACACTCGGCAATGTGGAGAATCTTGACAAGACGGACTATCATTGGTTCAAGGAGAGCCTGAAGGAAAACTTTGGCGAAGAGAAGGTGAACAGACTGCCTCACGACCGTCACGAATTGGTGGCTATGTGCTGCCCACGTGCCGTGCTGTTGCTGGGTAATCCTGATTACGAATGGCTTGCCGATCCTTCCATGTATGTGTCTGCCAATGCAGCCATCAAGGTGTGGGAACGCTTCGGCATTGCTGACCGTATCGGCTATTCCATCGTGGCAGGACACGGACATTGCCAACTCCCAGAAGTGCAGTATCCAGAGGTGGAGGCATTCCTCGACAAGTTCCTCTTGGGCAAGGATGCCAAGACAGAGGTACGTATTGCCCCAGAGGATTATCCTACCCGTTACGATTATCGTCCTTGGATGCCTTGGGCAAAATAATGGAATAAAATTATAATGAAATAAACAGGGGAGTATGCTCAACACATACTCCCCTGATTTTTATATTGATATTCAATCGATTTTACGACATTTTCCCGTGACAATTCTTATATTTCTTGCCACTTCCACAAGGACAAGGATCATTGCGTCCAATCTTGGGTCCATTGTTCACAATCGGTGTGATGGGCTGACGGGCACGAGTGTCGGTCTGTGCAGCTTGTGCCTGCTGACGCTGAGTCTCTGACAACTCATCAAGGTTCTGATGGGTCTCGGTCAGATGCTGATGGTTGGGCTCTTCCATAGAAGAAGCTGGAGCCTGGTGCACGTCACGCTCTTCAGCAATAGGAATAGAGCAACGCATGAGCACAGAGATGGTGCCGTCGTTGATTTCGTTGACCATCGTGTCGAACAAATTGACAGACTCCAATTTGAAGATGAGGAGTGGGTCTTTCTGCTCATAAGATGCATTCTGAACGGACTGCTTCAGTTCGTCGAGCGCACGAAGGTTCTCTTTCCATGCATCGTCAATTGTGTGCAGGAGAATTGCTTTCTCGAATGCCACGAGGATGGAATTACCCTGTGTCTCGTATGCTTCCTTCAATGGAATGCTGATTTGATATACACGACGACCATCGGTGATAGGCACGAGGATATTCTCGTACATGCTGCCCTTGTCTTCGTAAACTTGCTTGATGACAGGGAATGCCACAGATGCCAGACGTGCGCTACGCTTCTTGAAGGAGTCGATGACAACCTCAAATGCCTGGTCTTCCAATTTCTCACGGCTCTCGTTTTCGAACGTCTCCATGTCGAATGGAATCTCCATTGCGAAGATACGGAGGAAGTCTTCCTTGCAACTATCATAGTCACCATTGCTGAGAATATGTACCACGCGATCCCAAATCATGTTGGCGATGTCCATACCGATACGCTCACCCATGAGGGCATGGCGGCGACGCTCGTAGATGACCTTACGCTGCTTGTTCATCACGTCGTCATATTCGAGCAGACGCTTACGAATACCGAAGTTGTTCTCCTCGACTTTCTTCTGGGCACGTTCGATACTCTGGTTGATCATCTTGTGCTCAATCATCTCACCATCTTCGAAACCAAGTCTGTCCATCACCTTTGAGATGCGGTCGCTGGCAAAGAGGCGCATGAGTTTGTCTTCCAAAGACACATAGAACACAGAAGAACCAGGGTCTCCCTGACGACCAGAACGACCACGCAACTGTCTGTCCACACGACGGCTCTCATGACGCTCTGTACCGATGATAGCAAGACCACCTGCCTCCTTCACTTCATCGGAAAGCTTGATGTCGGTACCACGACCTGCCATATTGGTGGCGATGGTCACAGCACCCAACATCTTCTCTTCCTTGGTGCCATCTTCGTTGATGACTTCGCCCAATGTGCTTTGACCTGCCAATGCCACGATGTCGGCTTCCTTCTGGTGAAGCTTGGCGTTGAGCACTTGGTGTGGTATCTTGCGCATGGAGAGCATGCGGGAGAGCAACTCGGAGATCTCGACGGATGTAGTACCCACGAGGGTTGGACGTCCGCTGTTGCGCATCTTCACAATCTCTTCAATGACTGCATTATATTTCTCGCGGTTGGTCTTATAAACGCGGTCATTCATGTCATGACGAGCAATAGGACGGTTGGTCGGAATCTCTACCACATCAAGCTTGTAGATGTCCCAGAATTCACCAGCCTCCGTGATGGCTGTACCCGTCATACCTGAGAGTTTGTGGTACATACGGAAGTAGTTCTGCAATGTGATGGTGGCGAAAGTCTGGGTGGCAGCCTCCACTTTCACACGTTCCTTTGCTTCGACTGCCTGATGGAGTCCATCGCTCCAACGACGTCCTTCCATGATACGACCTGTCTGCTCATCGACAATCTTCACCTCACCATCCATGATGACGTAATCATCGTCCTTTACAAACATCGTGTATGCCTTGAGCAACTGCTGGATTGTATGCACACGCTCAGCCTTGAGGGCATAGTCCTGCATGAGGGCGTCCTTCTTTGCCAGTCTGTCATCCTCGCTGTCGAATTTCTCGTTTTCGAGTTCTGAGAGTTGTGTGGTGATGTCGGGCAACACGAAGAAGGTGTCATCCTTCACAATGTTTGCGATGAGTTGGTTACCCTTATCCGTCATCTCCACAGACTTCAACTTCTCGTCCACGACGAAGAACAATGGTTCAATGGCCTCAGGCATACGACGGTTGTTGTTCTCCATATAGATTTCCTCGGTCTGAAGAAGTCCTGTCTTGATACCGGGCTGAGAGAGGTATTTAATGAGTGCATTGTTCTTGGGAAGACTCTTGTAAGCACGGAAGAGGGAGAGGAAACCTGCCGTCACATCGTCCTTGTTGTCTGAGTCAATGAGTTTTTTTGCCTCAGAGAGATAGTTCTGTGCCAAACGACGCTGTGCCTCCACCAACTGCTCAACGATGGGGCAGTATTCTTCGAACATCTGCACATCGCCCTTTGGAATGGGACCAGAGATGATGAGTGGTGTTCGTGCATCGTCAATGAGCACAGAGTCCACCTCATCGACAATGGCGTAGTTGTGGATGCGCTGCACGAGATCCTTTGGCGCCATCGCCATGTTGTCACGCAAATAGTCGAAGCCAAATTCGTTGTTCGTTCCAAAAGTGATATCTGCCTGATAAGCCTTACGACGAGCCTCTGAATTGGGCTGGTGCTTGTCAATGCAATCTACACTCAGACCATGGAACATGTAGAGAGGACCCATCCACTCGGAGTCACGTTTTGCCAGGTAATCGTTGACTGTGACGACGTGAACACCATTGCGTGAGAGGGCATTGAGGAACACAGGCAAAGTAGCCACGAGGGTCTTACCTTCACCCGTCGCCATTTCGGCAATCTTGCCTTGATGCAGAACGATACCACCAAACAACTGCACGTTGTAGTGAATCATGTTCCAAGTCATCTCGTTACCGCCTGCCACCCAATGATTGTGCCAGATCGCTTTGTCGCCTTCAATATCTACAAAGTCATGCTCGGCAGCGAGGTCACGGTCAAACTCTGTGGCAGTCACAATGATGTCACCATTCTCTGCCTGAGCAAAACGACGAGCTGTGTCCTTGACGATGGCATAAACAGTAGGGAGCACTTCGGTAAGTCCCTCTTCGAAGAGGTCAAGCACTTCTGTCTCTTTCTTGTCAATAGCCTCGAAGATAGGCTGACGCTGGTCGATTTCTGTCTCCTGAATCTTATCTTTCAAAGCGGCAATTTCTGCTCGCTTATCCTTCACCTTGTCTTGCAGTTGTGCCTTGATGTCATCAACCTTGGCACGCAGTTCGTCGTTGGTGAGCTTTTGAATCTCTGGTTCTATAGCAAGCACCTGTTCAACAATTGGGCGAATCTCCTTGATGTCGCGTGCCGCTTTGTTGCCAAACAACGTGCTCAAAAGCTTGTTTAATGAAAATCCCATATTTTAATTTACGATTTGACGATTATATAAATGATTATGCTTGAATGTTTCAATTTTTAGAAGAGTGGGGAAGAGGAACAGGCGTTCGGTGCCCTGATGCGAATGTGGTGTGCAACAGTTGGTGCGATGCAGTCAACGGTGACTGGCGTGGCAACCTTTTCACTCTTAATAGTATATCCGTAGAAAATCAGCGGGAACTCAAAAAACGAGTCTCGTTGCATCTTCTTTGTTCCTCTGTCTTCATCAACAATGTTCCAGCCTGGTGACACCTGTACGATGATGTCGCCAGAACATTTAGGATTGAACCCGTTGCGGATAGTGCTGATGCCTGGCGTCCATGCTCCTTGCGTGATGCGATGGGAAGTGAACACATCTCGTACACCGCTGAATTGGAACAGAAAATCTTCGCAATGCTCCAGCACTTCTGCCAGCTTCAGCTGCTTTTGTTCCAGAAGCTTGTGGTTCAGATAGAACTGATTGCCAAAATAACTCTCCACATACTGACCATTGCCGTACATGACACAAAGGTACATATTCAGCAAAGTGGCGCAACGGTTGATGTTGAAATCTCCTGTCGGAATGCGGTATTGGGAAAGGTCTTCCGTGTTCTCCACTTCATCATAGCCAGTGGAGGTGATGAAGACGAGCGTCTTATCCAATCCCACCAACTGATCAATCTTTTTCAGCAGGGTGGTCAGTTCCGCATCCAGACGGATATAAGTGTCTTGTAATTCTGTGGTCGTGGAGACATTGCTGTCATCATGGAAATCACCAGCATAATAGCATACCGAAAGGAAGTCGGTCACTTCATCCATGCCCACATTCCCATTCTCCATACATTGCCGCGCAGCCTTTGTCACCTCCTCGTTCACCAATCCAGAAGTCTTGAATACTCTGAAACGGCTGTCGTCCGTGAAGTGATGAGAGAAGGGTTTCTGGGCAGTCATCAGGTGGTAGTTGTATGAACCTGCGGTCTCGTTCGTGGGCTTCCAAGTCAGCGATGACACTTTGTCTGCCACAGATGAGTCCAAATAACGGAACCATGATGGTGCTTCTCCATAATAGGTGGTTCCCACCCATTTACCGCTTGGGTTGTCAATCCACATTGCCCAATCAGCGGCATGTCCTGCAGCCAATACGGCAGCCTCACGGTAGGGCGCCACACTATAGACGAGTGCTTTCCCCTTGGTGGCGACTTTCAGTTCATCGCCAATGGTGCTCACCAGCAAATTCTTGGGGGAAGTGCCTTCGGTAGTTCCAACACCCTTATGAGTACGGTCTTCCACACAGAAATTTGTGTGGAGCTCTGTACGGTTCATCCATTCCTCTGCAATGATGCCATGATTGTAGGGGACAGTACCCGTCACTATGGAAGCAATCGCAGAGGCACGGTCAATGGGTGCATGCTGATATTGCACGTTTGAATAGACCTGGCCCTTCTCCAGCAACAGTTTGAAGCCTCCTTCGCCATAGAGTGGCATGAAGGCGTTCAGGTAGTCAGAACGTAGTTGGTCAATCGTGATACCTACAACCAAACGAGGCACAGAGGTTGTCTGTGCCATCGAGCCTGCCACAGCAATGGAGGCAAAGAAGGTGGTAAGTATCTGTTTCTTCATCGTTGTATGATCCGATTGTTATGATTTGTTCCGTGGTAGGTAAAGTGCGCTTGCGACATTGCTCTTACCAACAAAGTAAGTACCACCAGCCACATGGCGATGTTGAAGGATTGCGGACATACTGCCATTACGACCAGAAATCCTGCTGTTGCTGCCAGATTGACATAAGAGAGTAAATTTCTTTTTCCCTGCTTCTGACAATATAGCAGCCATCCTGCATAGAAGAGTGGGAGAGGATTGAATAGGATGACCAGCCAGTTGCTGTCCACGGCAGGATGTTCTGAGAGGAAGAAAAGGAATGCCACCAGCAATCCTGCAATTCCCTGAATTGTGTGCAGCGTCACATCCAACCAAGCCGTATATCTGTTCTTCTTGAACTCTTTCAGCGACAATCCTATTGCACACAGCAACAGCAATGAGAACACGAAAAGAGGGGAGCCTAACACGTATGCCTCGTCGGGACCATTCGTGTCTTCCAACACGGTGGCTCTTCCCGCAACATATTCAACTCGTTCTCCATTGCTCTTCACAATATAGGCACTATCCGATTCCATCCTGAACACATCTGGAAGGAACATCATGACGCGCTTGTCTGCCTTACTGTCTATCTCGTCACCCAGAATCATGTCAATGCCGAAAGCCACCCAAGGTGATTTCTCCAGACATTTGTGCAACATGTCTCGTACCGTCATCTCTTCATCCACCACACCTGCATATTCAATCTTTCCATCGACGGCTTTCTCAATCACATCGCGGGCACGTTCGGTGCAGTTGTCATACAGCCAGTTGTAACGGTATTCCTGGTTCTCAGGACGTAAGTTCTCCAACAACAAGGCAAGCAAACGGTTGGCTTCCTCCTGACTCAGATTCACCATTTGTTCCGACACGCCATTGCCCAGCATTCCATAACGGTATTTCAAGAAGTCAAACTCTTCAGCATCCAGCAAATAATCGGTTTGTCCCAAAAGGAACTTCAATACGAAATTAGTGGCATTGTAGTCGAAGCATCCATAATTGAACACCACATCCCGATGAACGGTGTAATCCCTCACTCGCAATGCCGTATGTCCAAACTTCGCATACATATCCTTGCCAGGCGTACAAGTCAAAATGGAAATCTCGATGGAATCCAACTGGGGTATGACTGTTGTGGAATCCTCAACAGCCACATTCTCTTGTGCCGATATGGGCAAGCATGCCAGCACAAAGAAAATCAATAAAAAGATATGTCTTACGAGCGTTACCATTTTTGCGGATGCAAAGATACGAATAATATTCCGAATTATATGCTAATCTCGTCATGAATATATTACTTTTAGTCTCAAACTCATTCCATAACAGAAAGAAGTGCGCATATCATGTGCTAAAGTGTACGATTATTTATAAAAAATAACTTTTCTTGAGTAAAAGAGTAAACTTTTTAAGAAATTGTATGTCAAATATGTCAATGGGATTATTTTTTATTCCTATATTTGCACAAGATTTAGAAAACTTATCAAACAATTTATCAATAACTTTATTACTAGCCAATGAAACACTTAATTGCAGTGTTACTGATGGGTGTGCCGCTTGCGCTAACGGCACAGAACCCTGTCATCCGTAATCAATTCACGGCTGACCCTACCGCGCGCGTATTTAACAATAAGGTGTACCTCTACCCGTCGCACGACATTAAGCCCCCAGTGGGACAGCGTCAGGATTGGTTCTGCATGGAGGATTATCACGTGTTTTCTTCTGAGAACCTGACCGACTGGACAGACCATGGTATGATCGTTACCCAGAACAAAGTGCCTTGGGTGAGACCTAACTCTTATTCCATGTGGGCACCAGACTGCGTTTACAGGAATGGAAAGTACTATTTCTATTTTCCGTCTTCTCCTAATGCAGGTGGTGGTTTTGCTGTGGGTGTAGCCATTGCTGACAGCCCAGAGGGTCCATTCATTCCTGAGCCAGAGCCAATCAAGGGTATCAATGGTATTGACCCATGCGTGCTCCTTGCATCCGATGGCAATGCCTACATTTTCTGGGGCAATGGACGTTGTGCTAAGCTCAAGGACAACATGAAGGAGTTGGCAGATGACAATCCAAAGTCAACAGTCAAGTTTGGTAATCGTGAGATGGAGATGATTGGTGTCAACTGTCTCGAAGGTCTGCCAAACCGTCAGGCTGAAGGTCCATTCGCATTCGAGTACAACGGCAACTACTATCTGACGTATCCATACGTGAGACAGAACACAGAAGTTCTCGGTTATGCGATGAGTAAGAACCCAATGGGTCCATACGAGTACAAAGGACTTATCATGGCTGAGCATGCTAATGGTTGTTGGACCAACCACCACAGCATCATCAACTACAAGGGTCAGTGGTATCTGTTCTACCATCACAATGACTTCTCTCCAAGTGACGACAAGCGTCGTTCTGTATGCATTGACAAGTTGACTTTCAATGCTGACGGCACGATTCAGGAGGTGAAGCCAACCATGCGTGGCGTCGGTATTAACAAGGCTACTGAAAAGATTGAGATTGACCGCTATAGTGAGGCAAGCAGCGATGTGACAACAGAACTCATTGACACTGTCAACACCTTCCGTAGCTATCAGGCAGCTCTTCCCAAGAAGGGTAGCTGGATTCGCTACAATGACATTGATTTCGATTGCATCAACAACGACGCCTACATGATCATCAGCGTCAAGGCTGCTGGCAACACTTCGTTCGCTATTCGTGAGAAGTCTGCTACAGGCAAGGTGCTTGCAAAGATTACACTCGACAACATCGTTCCCCCAGAGACTCCTAATGCACCCGCTGGTGGCATGGGTGGTGGCATGATGGGCAGATTCCGTCGTGATATGAGAGGACAGTGGCTCACTCAGACTGCTGCTCTGGACTATGTGCCAAAGGGTGTGACTGACCTCGTGATCACCAACGAGGGTGATGCTGAAATCGCTGTGGACTATGTGCTCTTCAAGAACCGTCCAAAGTACTTCACTCCATCTACTGCTGCTCCTATCGCTCCTGATGCTGAAGGTTTCATTCACCGTTGGTTGCTCCTGGAGCCTATCAACAAGCCTAACAGCGGCAATACTGTCTTCACCGACAGCTATCTGCGTGAGCACTTCAACAGAGAGTATTTCAAGGGTCAGCAGACAATTCTGCCAAAGGATGGCCAGAAGGTTCAGGCTGTCTTCAAGCAGGAACAGGCTCCTGCAGGCTTCGGTCGTGGCATGGGCGGTCAGCAGGTACCCGCTCAGCCAGAGGTGAAGACTGTGAAGCAGACACTCACTTGGCATGCACTCGACAGCGAGAACATGAACGTGAAGCTCTTCCGCTTTGCTGAGAAGTGGGGTGAGCAGGTATATGGCGTGCTCTTCTGGGCTGTCACCATCATCGACTGTCCTGAGGAAATCAAGGACGTTCGTCTGGCAGTTGGTTCCAACTCTGCATCCATGTGGTGGCTCAATGGCGAAGAGGCTTTGTTGCTCTCTGGCGACCGCCGTATGGTGAAGGACGACGCAATGTCTTCACGTATTACTTTGAAGAAGGGACGTAACGTGTTGCGTGGTGCCATTATCAATGGTCCAGGTATGAGCGACTTCTGTGTACGCTTCCTCGATGAGAAAGGCAATCCTGTTACTAACTATTCAATCATAAACAACAAATAAGAGCATGAAAATACTTCGAAATATATTCGCTGCCAGTGCATTGTTTGTGGCAGCAACAGCATCAGCACAATCAGGACAACCATTCATCCACGACCCCTCCACACTCGCCGAGTGTGATGGTAAGTGGTACACATTCGGAACAGGTGGTGGTGGTATCATCACCGATGACGGATGGAACTGGCACAGTGGTGCTGAGCGCCCTGGTGGTGGTGCAGCTCCCGATATGATTAAGATTGGTGACCGTTACCTCTGCATCTATGGTGCTACAGGTGGTGGTCTGGGTGGTGGTCACGCTGGCCGCATCCTCACCATGTGGAACAAGACCCTCGATCCCAAGTCTCCCGACTTCAAGTGGTCAGAGGCTGTTGAGGTGTGCTATTCCGACGGTATGGAAGATCAGGATGCCATCGACCCAGGTATTATGCTTGACCCAACCACAGGTCGTCTGTGGGTGAGCTACGGTACTTACTTCGGCACCATCCGTCTCATCGAGCTGGATCCTGCAACCGGTTTCCGCAAGAGTGGCAACAAGGAGAAGGACATCGCCATCGACTGCGAGGCTTCTGACCTCATCTATCGCGATGGCTGGTACTATCTCCTCGGTACTCATGGCACTTGCTGCGACGGTGTGAACTCCACTTATAATATTGTTGTGGGTCGTTCCAAGAGTCCAGAAGGTCCATACATTGACAACGTAGGTCGTGACATGTATCATGGTGGCGGTAAGATGGTCATCGCTGCTGGTGACCGCAAGACGGGTGCCGGACACTTCGGACGCACCATCATCGACGAAGGTGTTGAGGTGATGTCTTTCCACTGGGAGGCAGACTTCGACATGGGTGGCCGTTCAACTTTGGCAGTACGTCCTCTCCTCTGGAAGAATGGTTGGCCAGTAGGTGGCGACCAGCTTAAGGAAGGTACTTACGAGATTGAGTCTGAGCGTCGTGGCTATGCCCTCGAACTCGCTGTTGATTTCGTTCGCATGAACGTGGCACGTGCAGGTGGTTTCGGTGGCTTCGGTGGTGGTCAGCAGGCTAATGCTGCTCCTCCACAGCCTGTGGCAGAACAGAAACTGGAGGATGTCATCAGCACATGGCCTTCTGGCAATATCCCTGCTCGTATCGGTGATTACATGTTCCGTCCTCATCAGAAGTGGACTATCACTGCTGTTCCTGAGGCAGGTGGTTACCTGAGCAGCCCATATTTCAAGATCACCATCGCTGGAACTGACCGTGCGCTTGCTGCCACAGAAGATGTGGAAGTGACCACCGTTCCTTCCTTCACAGGTGCTCCTGAACAGCTCTGGCGCATTGAACAGCTCACCGACGGAACTTTCCGTATCATGCCTAAGCAGATTCCTGGCAAGGATGGCGTCAACACCAAGTACGTGCTTTACTCAGCAGGTGACAGCACACCCACGCTGGCAGAGTATGACTTCAACAGCGACAACTCCAAGTGGAACCTGCGTCAGCATTAATTCGGCGTTTGGATACGTACTTTATACAAGTAATGATGAGAGGCATCGGAATCACATTCCGGTGCCTCTCTTTTTTGTTGTCTCACCACGTTGCAGGGGCTCTTGTGGTATATACCTATTTCTTGTGGATTCTTTTTGACAAGCCGATGGCTCCCGTGGGGCAGACCAGTCGGCAGAGGTGGCAACCCACGCATTTTGTACCGACGATGCGAGGCTGACGGGTTTCTGTGTCGAAAACAATCGCCTGATGACCACCGTCCCTGCATGACATCTCACAACGGCCACAGCCTACACACTTATCGCGGTTGATCATCGGATAGATGATGGTGTCGCGGTCCAGATGGTCGGGATTCATAAACGAGGGCAACGACTCACCCACGAGTGTCTGAAGTTCGCTGATGCCACGCTTTGCCAGATAGCGCTGGAGTCCCAATATTAGGTCGTCTATGATGCGATAGCCATACTGCATCACAGCAGTGCACACCTGCACATTGCTACAGCCCAGCTGGATAAACTCCAAGGCGTCGCGCCAAGTCTCAATACCACCGATACCGCTTAAGTCATACTTTGAGGTTGGAGATTGGAGGTTTGAGGTTTCACGCATTTGGGCGAGTTCCAAGATGTGCCGCAGGGCGATGGGACGGACGGCGCGACCTGAATAACCTGACACGGTGCGCTGTCCAGCCACTTCGGCATCCACATCCATCGTCACCGATTTGATGGTGTTGATGGCAGAGATGGCATCGGCGCCTGCCTCAATACAAGCCCCTGCAGGTTCGGTGATATGGGTGATGTTGGGCGTCATCTTTGGAATGACTGGAATCCCCACGTTCTGTTTTACACAGGCGGTGAACATCTTCACCAGTTCAGGACTTTGACCTACATCGCTGCCCATGCCCTTGTGTTTCATCTGCGGACATGAGAAATTCAGTTCCACGGCATCACACCCAGCCGCTTCAGCCATCTCCGCCAGCTTGATCCACTCCTCCTCGACCTGTCCCATGATAGACGCCACCACCACTTTCGTGGGATAGTCCTGCTTCAACCTACGCAGAATGTCAAAGTCCATCTCCACAGGGTTCTCGCTCAACTGCTCCATGTTTCGGAAACCATAGAAGTCACCGTGTTTGCCGTTGTTGTGCTTGGCATCGAAACGTGGCGACACCTCCTTGATTTCCTGCATGCAGATGGTCTTGTAGAACACACCTGCCCAGCCCGCATCGAATGCCCTTGCCACCATCTCGTAGTTGGTGCAGACGGCAGACGAAGCCAAGAAGAACGGATTCTCGCATCGGATGCCACAGAACGTAAGTGCGAGCGAAGGATACAGGCGCTCGTCTACCTCATCCTTGCTGATACTGTGCACGATTTCCTTGATGCGGATGGGCCAGTTGTAATGGATACAAGCTTGCTCAGCCCGTTCCAGGTCCTCATCGCTACAGTCCATCACCCAGCGCATGGCGGGTTTGTGATTATCGAAACGAATGGCGCGGATGGCGCGTGCCAGGTCACCAGTCTTGCAGGCCTTAATGCAGGGGGCATCTTGGCACAGCAAACAACGGCTGGCTTCCTCATAGATGTTGATACGCTTGTTCATCGTTTTATTTTGTTTCAGTTCTATATAGGTTCTATGGGCATCAGGTGCTTGCAAAGATATGTATAATTTCACAAATAATTCCCCTCCGAGTGCCCAATAAATACAATATATGTGGATTTTGAAACCATTCTTGCAGATCTTGTCAGTCCGAGGGGCGGTTTTTTTCAGAAAATTATTTGGAGGAGTTGGGGAAATGATGTAATTCTGCATCTGAAATAAAATGAATAATGTTATGACTGCGATACACGCTTTTCACCAAGGAAAATTTCTTTGCTCGTATAGATGAAGCGAGGAAGCAATCTGATAAAGGCTTTGCTAATGTTGACGAGCTTGATCAATATATCCGCAACATATGACCTCAATTTCTTTTTCACTTAATTTTACCAAATACATGATGGGTTGGAGGCAGTTGGCATGACAAGTGTTATAGACTTAAAAACTAACTGTTTTTGAGTTACTCACTAACTACAAAGTAGTTACGCACTAACTCAAAAACCCCCTCCACGGAGACCTTTCGGGAAATGATTCAGAGTGTGAATTAAAAACTTTAGGAATTATGGTATGGATAAAAGGAAAGCATCCAGTCGTGGAAATCGGCTGGATGCTTTTATGGTTTTGATGCCTGCCGCTGGGGGCAGGGGAGTGGAACGCTTATTTCTTGGGGAAGATAATTTGGTAGTTACCGCTCAGGTGCATGAAGGCGAAGAGACGGAGCAGACCGTCATAGTAGGCATCGAAGTAACCATCTTCGAAAGGCACGTGCTTGGCATTCCAAAGAGCATCCACAAACTCCTTGCTCTTGTCGTGGCTGCACAGCATGGATGCGGCTGCCGTGGTGGCAACAAGGCCGATGGAATGGCGCAATTTGCGGAAACCGCCTGCTTGAAGAATCTCTCCCTCCTCAGGAAGCGTGCCGTCGGTACGGTACTGATCCACGAAGTCGTTGATGCCCTGAGAGTAGAAGAAGTTCTGAATCTTCTCGCCATACTGCTGCTGCCACTCCATATCGGCACAACTCCACTCGTAGTCGAGCGTGATGTTCATGGGCACGCGCCAAGAGTCGTAGCGGAAGTTGTTGCTGCTGTTACGGCGACCTCCCCAACCCTGCATCTCGCTGCCGTCGAATTGGCACATGTCAGGGTTAAGACCCGTCTTCTCGTTGATGCACTTGTGGAGGAACTCGCGGCTCTTCTGTGCACATTCTTTCCAATAGTCGGCACGACCATCATCTGCCCACTTTGCCCACACCTCATAGAAGGCTGGGATGTGATAAGAGGGGTCGGTGTAGGACTGTCCACCGCCATCAGGCGTGAAGGTGATGAGCTTGCTGTCTGGGTTGATCAAGAACATCTTTGCCTTCTGAGGAGCTGCATCGGCTGGCTGCTGCTGAGCCTGTCCACCGCCAAAACCGCCGAATCCACCGAAGCCTCCGAATCCTCCACGCTGTGGGGCATCGTATTCCTTCGGCATCGTGCAGTTGAGGATGCGCTGAGCCTCAGCTTTGTAGTTGATACCCGTGTCGTCACCCCAACGGTTGGAAGCGAAGATGAGCGCCGTGATGAAATAAAGCTCGCCGTCAGAAGCTGCACCTGGCGAGTTCTGGGTGCCGTCGGTGCGGCAACTCCAAGCGAAGTAGCCCTCACGGATGCCGTCTTGATGCTGCATGTACTTCTTGCTCCAGCGCCACAGACGATCGAAAATGTCCTTCTTGTCGAACTGCACGGCAATCATCAAGCCGTAGGACATGCCTTCCGTGCGGGCGTCATGGTTCTTGATGTCAGACACATAACCCATCGAGTCGCCTACCTCGAAATAGACCTTGTTGGGTCCATAGAAGCAGTCGTTGAACACTTCCTGCAACTTGGCATCCACATCTTTCTTCGAATAGCCCATCTCCACGAAGAGGTTTCGGTACTTCTTTGTCTCAAATGCCCCCTTCTTCCATGGAGCTGCAGCAAAAGCCGCCTGTCCCGCCATCAACAGACATGCTGCCAGCGTGATCTTGGTCAATAACTTTACCATTTTACTTTTGTTTGTCGGTTAGATTTGAATAAAAAATAATTTGCAAATTTACATTATTAAAGACAATATTTGCTCTCGAAAGTTTAAATCCACCCTATATTTATTCTTTATGTGTTAAATTTTGGATAAAAGAACACAAATTGTTTGTTTAGTCCTTAATTTATCTTTAATTTTGCCACGTAATTCTATTGCAACCAATATACATGTAGAGAATACAAACTAAAACCTATACTGTTTTTATGAAATTGGCAAAAATGAAAATTTGGGCTTTTGCCCTATGCGCGGCCTCGGCCATGCAAATTGCTGTAGTGAGTTGTTCCGACGACCCAGGGGTGGAAAACTATTACACCCAGACGAAGGAATATGCGTCCAGCTACTTGCAGAACCGTGAACAATTTTCAGAATACCTAAAGATTCTGGAAAAGGCGAGGGGAGAGTACAACTTGCATCTCGTTGACATGTTGGGCACTTATGGTTCCTACACCGTGTTTGCCCCCACGAACGAGGCTGTTGGGAAGTATCTGGCAGAACGTGGACTTTCCTCTGTGGAAGAGCTTTCCGTGGCTGACTGCGACACCATCGCCCTCAACTCCATCATCGAGACTGCTTATTTCACGACCGACGTGAATGCTGGACCTTATCCGAGATCGAACATGCTTGAACACATCCTCAGCATCAAGTCCGAACAAGAATGGGATGCACAGAAGAATGACTCCGTCCTGACCATGTACATCAACACGGCTTCACAAGTCATTCACGCAGACGACTCTGTGGCAAATGGCGTGGTTCACACGGTAAGCACCATCGTAGGTTCGCCTAACGACCTCATCGGTGCCGTTATCCTGCAAGATTCCATTTGTTCGCTCTACGCCAAGGCACTCCAGGTGACAGGCATCATGGACACATTGCAAGACCACTATGTGGATGATACCTATGGATGGGCAAAGGATCAGGATCGCTTAGACTCTTGTACATGGAAAGAAGACAAGATGCTGGTCATGACAGCTGATGGTAACGAGTATGACAACGTGGCTTATCCAGCCAAGCGTTATTTCAACTACACCGTGTTCCTCTGTCCTGACTCTATCCTGAAACAGAAATATGGCATTGAAACGCTGGATGACTTGCGTGCCAAAGCGCATGAACTCTACGACGAAGTCTATCCCGAGGATGCAAATATCACCGATGAGACAGACCGCCGCAACGCCCTCAACCGTTTCATCTCTTACCATGTGCTCGACCGCTATGGCGACTACTATAGCCTCACATGTATGGACAACGACAAGATGCAGTTTGAGTTCAACCGCTTAAAGTACGACATCTGCGACTGGTACGGCACCCTGATGCCACATTCCACGATGAAGCTGTCCTTCCCATCGGGTACACAGCCTGGTTTGTATGTCAATCGTCGTGGTGTACGTCACCATGCCGATGAACGTGGAGGTTATTATCGTGGCGCCAAGGTTTCACGTCCACAAGAGTACGCAAAAATCAACACAGCTCTGAATGGTATCTATCACCACATCGACGACATCGCTGCATATGATAAAACTATGCAGGAAGTGGTCATGAACGACTGTATCCGACTGGATTGCACCACTTTGTCGCCCGACTTCATGACGAAGCTGGCAGGTGATGGTAGTGTGGCTCGTGGCCATCCTGGTGACGATGGTAATAAATATCCAGGCGGTTCCAACAACCAATCAGCAGCCAACAACCCAGGTCGCAATGTCGGTTTCAAACCAGGCTATGCCCGCAACTTCACGTATGGAAAGGAAACTCACATGCATGTGAGATGCCGTTCACTCTGGTACGGTTGCTACGAAGCTGATGAGGTGCTCTTCAAGGGACGTTACGACTTCACCCTGACATTGCCATCTGTACCTGAAGGCACATACGAGGTTCGTATGTTCACCAATGCAGGATACACCACTCGAGGCATTATTCAGGTCTATATCGACGGCGAGCCACAAGGCATCCCATTCGATATGCGCAAGAATGGTAAGGAACTATTCAACTGGACATCCGACACAGACCTTGGCGATGATGACGCAATTGCAGCATTTGACAAAGCTATCCACAACTTGGGCTGGATGAAGGGACCGAAGTGCTATCACCCACAGCCACGAGATAGTTTCGATGCATCAACAAGCAACCTCCGTAACGGTGACTCCAACGGACGACAGATCCGAAAGATTTTCGGTACCTTCACCACCGACGGAAAGTCTGACCACTATCTGCGCATCCAGCAGAAGATGGAGGAAGGCGGAGAGCTGCCATTCGACTTCATCGAAATCTGTCCAAGCTCAGTTTACAATAACGAATATTTGTCAGAGCCAGTTTGGTAAAACGAAAGCTTTGGAATTAAGAATTAAAAAAGCATCCAGTCGTATGAATATCGGCTGGATGCTTTTATTTTTATTATGTTCTGGTTTCACCAGTTCATCAGTTTTTTCAAATAAGGTGTAAGCTCGTTTGCCATCTTCTCATGTTGACGCATGGAGGGATGCCAGTCAGCACCATACCCCAAGGAACCATCATGAGGGGTGAAATCGAAACGATACACTTCCTTGTCACCTTGCTGATGAGCATAGGCGACGGTGGTGTCGAGGGCTTGCTGGGCAGAACGGAGTTGGTCGCCTGACATCATGCAGCCACAAAGGAGCACAATCTTTGCGTTTGGATAGTGAGAGCGCACTTGGCGATAGAGCTGCTTGAAACCATTGACCAGCAGCGTGGAGTCAGCACCTTGCGTGGAAGTGTCGTTGGTGCCCAGATTGATGCAGACGAGGTCGGGTGTGTAGCGTGAAAAGTCCCACTCATACTTGTTATTATATAATAATGTATAGGGGTACTCTGTGTTCATGTTCACCTTGTCACCCGTCTTGGGGCCGTTATAGCTGCGATACACCCCGATGCCACTACGGGCCACCACAACAGCCTGCGCATCGAGGTTCCGAGCGGTGCGGGCAGCGTAGGTGTAGTAGAAGTTCGCGGTCTCGTCCTCGTAGTGGTCAGCCTCAGAGTTTGCCTCGATGCCGTAGCCACAGGTGATGCTGTTGCCAATGAACTCAATCTTGCGTGAGGGCAGGGGAGCGGCAGGAGCGAGTGTCTTGCCCTTGTCCACAAAGAAACCATGAAACTCGGGCACATTCTCATAGCCTTCACCGATGTAGGTGACGATGGCTTGATGGGTGCCGTCTTTGAGGTTGCGTGCCAGATTCACGACGGTGTTGCCGAGGAATGAAATCTTGAAGGGCTCACCACCATCAATCTCTGCCATGAAGTATCCGCTGCGAAGCTTGCACATCATTTCGAGTCTGGTGCCTGTGAAGCCTGTTCGTATCTGCACGCCAGGATAGGTGAACTTGATGAAGTTCGGGTCGGAATCCTCGATGCGTCCGATGTACTGGATGTTCGTGTCTGTCGGATGGAAGAGGTCTGTGTTGGTGCTTTTTCCTGAGGTTTTCACTTGAGAATGAGCACACTGGGTGGTGAATAGCGACAGCATGGCAAGGAGGATGATTGAGAAAAATTGTTTCATGGGGAAGTGGGTGTTTTATTCTTCTACTGCTTGTTCTTCAGCTGGTTCTTCTTCTTGTTCTTCTGTTTCTTCTTCAGCAACGGTGAACGACACTCTGTTATTCTCGAGGGTGGCGCTTCCGAATGGGCTACCATTCTGGAATAGGCTGGAAGCCTCCACAATCAATGATGAAATGGTGAGATAGTAACGTCCTGCTGGTGCTGTTTTTGGCACATCAATAGTAAGCTGGGGCTCCTTCATCCCCACAGAGGAGGTGTCTCCCTTGACAGAATAAATGGGGTCAAGGTCGTAGTTGGCAAGTGTCCAGCTATATTTGATTTTATACCATGATTTACCCATCGAGGTTGCTTTTATCGTGGCGGTGATAGGATCTCCTGCATGCACCGTCTTGGGACTGATGACAACCTCCTTGAATGAAGGTGGCACAGCATCCATGGTGGGGTCGTTACTGCAATTCGTGAAAAAAAGGATAGGGCTTGCCATCAACAGGGGCAATGCCCATAAAAGAATGTTGCGTTTCATTGTTTGTCTTGAGATTTGTCTTTATTATTATTTATTTTCGTTGCAAAGGTAAGGAAAATTGAAGAATATTTCCTATCTTTGCACGCATATTTAATATAATTTAGAAGTTATGTTTAGCGGAATCGTAGAAGAATTTGCCACCGTCGTGGCGATTGAGAAGGAACAGGAGAACGTGCATTTCACCCTCACATGCTCGTTTGTCGATGAGTTGAAGATTGACCAGAGCGTGGCACACAATGGCGTGTGTCTCACCGTGGTGAAGCTCTTTGATGGCAAGTATGTGGTGACTGCCATGAAGGAGACGCTCGACAGGAGTAACTTGGGACTTCTGAAGGTGGGCGACAAGGTGAATGTGGAACGTTCCATGATGATGAACGGACGGCTGGACGGTCACATCGTGCAGGGTCATGTGGACCAGACCGCTGAGTGTGTGGCGAAGATTGACCAGCAGGGCAGCTACACATTCCGTTTCCAGTATGCCCTCGACCGTGCGATGGCGAAGAAAGGCTACATGACGGTCGATAAGGGAAGTGTCACCGTCAATGGCGTCAGCCTCACCGTCTGCAACTCACAAGACGATTCCTTCGAGGTGAACATCATTCCTTACACCTACGAACACACCAACTTCCACCAAATCGAGGTCGGCACCCGCGTCAACCTCGAGTTCGACATCATCGGCAAGTATCTGGCAAGGATGATGCACTTTGCAGAATAATAGATAAAGAAAGAGCCTGTGCATGGGCTTTTGTGGTGTAAGACGACATTTTTTCCTGAAAATATTTGGTGGAGTGAGTGACTTGACTTATCTTTGCAACTGAAAACTAAACTGTTACTATAAAGATGGGTAGGCAAGGCTCCCTGAATTCTGTAAAAAGAGCATGATTGTATCCTGTCACCGGCTTCGGACGGTGGTGGGATGTTGTAGTGTTGCATGAAAAGATATCATATTATAAACTCCCCAAAACACTTAGATTATGAAAAGAAATCTACTATCAATTCTCGCATTCTTCTGCTTTGCGGTATGTAGTACGTGGGCGCAGGGACCAACCAGCGGCAACTGCGGCAAAGATGGTCAAGAATCAGATGTCACGTGGACACTGACCAGCGACGGCACTCTCACCATTAGCGGAACGGGTGACATGCGGAATTATTCTGGTGAAGACAAGCCAGGATGGCAAGACGCTCTCATCTCGAGAATAGTCATTCGGGATGGTGTGACCCGAGTCGGCAATCGTGCCTTCTATCAATGCAATCTCGACAACTCGGCGACAGTCACCATCGGTAAAGATGTAACGCACATTGGCGTTGAGGCCTTCTATGGATGCAGTACCCTGAGCACGGTCATTCTCGGTGCCGGCGTGACGGACATCCAAGGTGGTGCCTTCGCTAAATGCTCCAGTCTGACATGGTTCTCCATTCCCGCCAGTGTGACATTCATTGGCACAGGTGCTTTCCAAAGTTGTACGAGTCTGGCGGATGTATATTGCTACGCTCACCCCGACCCCGACCCCTTAAAATTTTACTGGGATTTGAGTGGTTCTGACAACTTTATTGTGTCTCCTAAAAAGGCAACGAAGTTCCATGTGTTTGATGCTGATGAATGGGGCAGTTTTGCTGATATCAACGTGACTTTCGTGGACGACTTGACTACCACTCCCGCCGTTGTTGCCAGTGGTGACTGCAGCAGGGATGATGGTATTTCAAGTGTGAAATGGACACTGACCACTGACGGCGTACTGACCATTAGCGGCACGGGTAAGATGGCGAATTATTCTGGTAATGATCATGGCTGGGAGTCGTCCAAAGGTTTTATCATGGGCATTGTCATTGAGAATGGCGTAACGATCATCGGCACGGATGCTTTCCAAGGATGCCGTAGCCTGAGTTCGGTCACCATTGGTACTGGTGTGACGGACATCAATGGTAGTGCCTTCCAAAACTGCTCCAATCTGACAACGCTCACCATTCCCGCCAACGTGACATTCATTGGCGCAGATGCTTTCAGAGGCTGCACGAGTCTGGCGGATGTATATTGCTACGCCTACCCAGACCCCGACCCCTTGAAATTTTACTGGCGTGATGATACTTCTGACGACTTCATCGTATCCCCTAAGAAGGCAACGAAGTTCCATGTCTTTGATGTTGATGCATGGAGTGATTATGCTGATATCAACGTGACTTTCGTGGGCGACTTGACTCCCATGATCACCGTTGTTGACAAGGGTAACTGTGGAACAACTGGTAATGAATCAGATGTGACATGGACACTGACCGACGACGGCGTGATGACCATCAGCGGCACGGGTGAAATAGCGGATTACATCTCTCCCGATGAAACTCCTTGGTACTCCCATGAGGACGATATCAAGAGCGTAGTCATTGAGGATGGCGTGACCTACATCGGTGACTATGCATTCTATGCTTGCCATCTTGCGACGGCCACCCTAAACAGCAACCCGTATATCGGTGGTGCAGCTTTCCCTGACGCCACAACGGTGACGATGAACCTGCCGGCGAACGAGGCAGACGGTGCCAAGTGGATGACATTCTGCAATAACTACGCCAACTTCCAAGCTGACGACAACACGCAGGTGTTCCAGGCAGAACTTGTCGGCACAACATTGACGCTGCGCGAGATCGATGACAAGATTGTGAACGCAGGCGAAGCCGTCATCCTGAAATCTACGGGCGATCCCGTCATGACCATGACGACGACGGACAGCAGCGACGATTACGGCTACAACAGTCTGATTGGCGTGTCGGATCGTGTTGGAAGGGAATCTAACGGAGATCTTTACGTGCTTAACAACGGCGCAAATGGCGTGGGCTTCTACAGATTGGCTGCTGGCAAGACGCTTGGCTATGGAAAGGCATGTCTGTATTATGATGATGCTTCTCTCGCTCCTCTCCGCGACTACTTCGAGTTCCTCCAGGACGAGGATGCCACGGGCATCCAGCAGATGGAGACTGAAGCAGAGGACTACGGCACCGTCTATGACCTGCAGGGTCGCCCCGTGACGAACCCAGCCCCAGGCATCTACATCGTGAACGGAAAGAAGGTATTCATCAAGTAAAAGACATGGAGGACACGAATATGAAAAAGAAGACATACA
>JAGCDQ010000012.1 GCA_017651245.1 Bacteroidaceae bacterium
ATAGCCTTTCACTACGGGCTCGTGGTCTTCAACAACATGGATGTTCAGGTTAAAATCACCCGTAGCGGCATCCTTTTCCTGTTTGCCGACACAAGACGTGAAGATTGTCATTCCAAACACATTCAGGCATAATGCCATCAAGATAAAAAATAACTTTTTCATTGTTGTTTTGTTAAATGATTGTTTTGTCTTTATAGGTTTTGCGCCTACAAAGTAACAAACAAATCACAAAAAAACAACTCGGCGAAACCCGAAAAAAGGTCGCCGAGTATACAACTCTAAAACTAGTTTTATAAATTCATTTTATTTCTTTCCCCCGAAGGTGATTCCCTTGCGTATTTTGCTCAGATAGATGGGGGTGATGTTGAGGAAAGAGGCAATATCTCGTAAGGAAAGGTGCTCCACGATGCCCGGGCAGCGACGCATCAACAACTCGTAGCGTTCACGAGGGGTCGTGCGATGCAGGTCGAAATAACGGTCACTAAACTGGAAGAGAATATGCTCTCCGATGGTTGCACGCAACTCCATCGCCTTGATGTCCTGACTGAAAAACTGCAACAGCTTCTCACCTGTGATTCTCCGCACACGACTGGGCGTCATCGCCTCGATGGTGGCTTGTGCAGGGCGTCCGCTGAGACAAGCAGGATAGCTGCTCACTATCTCACTTTCGAACGAGAACCATGTGATGTGTTCCTTGTCATCACTACTGTCGTGCGTCACGTACTTGAAGCATCCCTCGGTGACAAACGCAAACCAACGAGCGGGGTCACCCTCCCGTTCCATCTGCTCTCCCTTTCGGTAAGTGACCACCTCACCCTCCCGTTCGCAAAACTCCCGCAACCTCTGCAGGTCTATGCTATTAATCCCAAATTTCTGTTCCATTCTCTATCAGAATAAAAAACGGATAGCCCCGTTCTTGTCTATCCGCTCAATGTCGATATTATTTCCAATTTTCAATCTCAATACCTTGCATTCGTTCAAAGTGTTTGAGATTGGAAGTAACAAGCGTTATCTTGTGATGTAAAGCTGTGGCACCAATCAGCAGGTCAAATTGATCCACTCGTTGACCTGTATGTTCAAGTGACTTGCGGATTTCACCGTATTCCTTGAATGAAGAATAAGCAGGAATGACACGAAAAAGACGCTGCACATTGTGAATGTCATCAAGCTTGCGCTTTTTGTCCTCAGCCTTTGCCAATCCAAAATAGAGTTCTGCCACAGTGATTTCCGAGATGTAGCAGTTTTTGGTGCCTACACGACGGAGGGTTTCGCGGACGCGACCCTCATTCCGAAACATGGAAATGCACGTACAAGTGTCAAGCAGATATTTTGCCATCGTCGTTTACCAAGTTTCTACAGTTCGTGTACTTTCAATATTCTCACTACGCAACATGTCGGCATAGTCCTCTGTGCTCATGTCTCCGCCCCAGTCAGTAGAGAAGCAGGCGAAGATGTCCTTCGTCTCCACCTTGGGCGTGACTGCTTTCTTCATAGACTTGACAAGCTTGGAAATCAAGTCAAGCTTATCTTCGCCAGGCAATGTGCCAAGCATGTCCATGTAAACATCGCTTACGTTAAGTGTTCCTACCATACTTGCAATAATGATTATTCGATGCAAAGATACTACATTTCTTTCGATATTACCAAATAAATACAAAGAAAAAAAGTTTGGGAAGGAGTATAAAAACGCCTCCAACTCTGAAGATTAGGGGAGTGGAGGCGTAAGGGGGGATTATTATTGCCATAAAGGCTCATTCTCTATCTCCTTGATGAAGTCGTTCAGACTGTCGTATTTGCAAATGCGACCCTGTTCCACATCGAGTCGCGCCTGCTCATAACCAGTGAGTTTCTTGCGACGTGGAACAGAAACCTTAGTGACACCACGAACCATAGAAATGGCTTTCTTGATGTCACGGAGCATGCTGATGTCCTCGAAATCGACAGTGAGCCTGCCTGGTTGCTGTGGAATTGCCGTGATTGCTGTTGCCATAGCTATTTCCTTTCTTTATTGTTTCCGCTGCAAAGATACGATTTATTTTTCACAAACAAACACTTTGAACAAAAAAAGCAGGAGCCTTGTTTGCTCCTGCTGTCTTATTTCTCCTCTTTCTGATACACCCTCACGTAATCAATCTCGTATTTCATCGGGAAGGCTATGGTCTTGGATGTATTACTTGATGTTCTTGCGTATCTTTGTCAGGTACTGCTGCATGTGCTCCTCGTCGCGGGTGTCGATGATCTCGATGATTTCCTTCATCTCCTTGCGGATTTGCTCCACCTGTCCCTTGGTGTAGGGGTTGAAGAGGATTTCCCTGAGCAGCGTGTCGTCCTCGGAGAGCACGCCCTTGGCTATCTTCATGTGACGCTTGAAGGTGGTGCCGGGCGCATCCTGATGCTTCATCACGGCTGCAAAGGCGAACGTGCTGATGAAGGGGATGGAGAGCGAGTATGCCACAGTCTGGTCGTGCTCCTCGAAGGTGTATTCGAAGATGTTGAGACCCAGACGAGAGTAGAGGTCCTTGAAGAAGCAGCGTCCCATGTAGTCGCCCTCGTTGATGATGATGGCGTTCTCGTCGCTCAGCTTGCCGAGGTTGGCAAAGGTGGGACCGAACATGGGGTGCGTGCTCACATAGTGGAAGCCGCTTGCCTCGTAGTACTCCTTGAAGCCTGTCTTCACCGACGAGATGTCGGAGAGGATGCATGACTTGGGGAGGTGTGGAATCACCTGGTCGAACACTTGCAGAGTGTACTTGAGGCTGACGGCATTGATGACCAGTTCTGGCTCGAAGGCGTCAATCTCTTCCAACGATGTGAACCGCTGGGTGTTGTACATGAAGCGGAGTCGCTTGGGGTCGATGTCGTACACAGCCACCTCGTGGTCGAACGACAGCAGGTCGGTGAAGAACGACCCCATCTTGCCTGCGCCTAATATCAGTATCTTCATAAAACTTTTCAATTTTATTTATTGATGATTTCAATCTGCTGATGCACACTCTCCTCGTGGATGCTCTCGAAGACCTTTGCCACGAAGTCGGGGCTCATGCCGCAGAGAGAACCCTGCACGCCACGCTTTGACAGAATCTCGTTGTAGCGCACAGCCTGAAGCACGGTCATGTTGTGCTCCTTCTTGTAGTGACCAATCTCGCGGCACACTCTCATACGCTTGGCAAGGATGTCCATGAGTTGGTTGTCCAGTTCGTCAATCTGCTTGCGAAGGCTTGTCAAACCTTCGGTGGTTGTGTGCTCGTCGCGGATGATGAGCAGGGAGAGGATGTAGTCGAGCACCTCAGGAGTGACCTGCTGCTTGGCATCGCTCCATGCCTTGTCGGGATCGCAATGAGCCTCCACGATGAGTCCGTCGAAACCCAAGTCCATTGACTGCTGACAGAGTGGGGCAATCAGCTCGCGACGTCCACCGATGTGGGAAGGGTCGCTGATGATGGGGAGGTTTGGAATGCGACGATGCAGCTCGATAGGAATCTGCCACATGGGCGAGTTGCGGTAAATCTTCTGCTCGTAGCTGGAGAAACCGCGGTGGATGGCACCCATACGCTTCACGCCTGCCTGGTTGATACGCTCCAAAGCACCAATCCACAATTCGATGTCAGGATTCACAGGGTTCTTCACGAACACTGGCACGTCCACACCTTTCAGCGCATCAGCCAATGCCTGCACCGCGAAGGGGTTGGCAGTCGTGCGGGCGCCCACCCAGAGGATGTCCATGTCGTATTTCAATGCCAACTCCACGTGCTCAGGCGTTGCCACCTCGGTGGAGATAAGCATGTGCGTCTCTTCCTTCACCTGCTTCATCCAAGGCAGCGCCTTCTCTCCGTGACCCTCAAAGCCTCCGGGTTTGGTGCGGGGTTTCCACACACCAGCACGGAAGTTGTGGCAACCTTTCATCGCCAGTTCACGGGCAGTTTGCATCACTTGCTCCTCAGTCTCAGCGGAGCATGGGCCGGCAATCACGAACGGACGTTCATTGTCGCTCGGCAAATTCAGGGGTTGTAAATCGAGTTCCATATTGTGATCTTGTTTTAGTTCTATATTAGTTCTTGAATACTTCTTTAATTCTCTGCAAAGCCAATTGCATTTTTTCGTTTTTGGCACAGAGGCTAATGCGAATGTAGCGCTTGCCGTTGCTGCCGAAGATGAAGCCAGGAGTGATGAACACGCGGGCTTCGTGCAGCACCTTCTCCGTCAGGTCTTCCACATCGGCGATGCTGTCGGGGATGCGTCCCCAGAGGAACATACCTTGCTGTGTGGGGTCGAACGAGCATCCGAGGGTGGTCATGATCTCTTCGGCAATCTTGCGACGCGAAGCGTAAGTCTCGATGTTGGCGTTTGTGTGCCAAGCCTCCGAGTTCTCGTAAGCTTGTGCGGCAGCCAACTGCAGCGGACGGAATGTGCCGGAATCGATGTTGCTCTTGATTTTCAGAATCCATTGCACGAAGGTGCTGTTCGTTGCCAGCATGCCCACACGCCATCCCGGCATGTTGTGGCTCTTCGACATAGAGTTGAATTCGATGCAGCAGTCTTTCGCTCCTGGCACTTGCAGGATGCTCAGGTGCTCGTCGCGGTTGAGGATGAAAGAGTAGGGGTTGTCGTTCACCACCACGATGTCGTGCTTCTTGGCGAATGCCACAATCTTCTCATACAACGCACGAGTGGCACGTCCACCAGTCGGCATGTTGGGATAGTTCGTCCACATGAGTTTCACGCCGCTCAAGTCCATCGCCTCCAACTGTTCGAAGTCGGGCTGCCAACCGTTGTTCTCCATCAGGTCGTAGTTCACAATCTGCTGACCGAGAATCTTGCTCAGCGATGTGTAGGTGGGATAGCCTGGATTGGGCACCAACACCTTGTCGCCAGGATTGCAAAGTGCCAATGTCACGTGCAGGATACCCTCCTTGCTGCCGATGAGTGGCTGAATCTCTGTGGCTGGATCGAGTTCCACGCCATACCAACGCTTGTAGAAATTGGCCATTGCCTTTCTCAGTTCGGGAATGCCGACTGTGGGCTGGTAGCCGTGCGCATCAGGACGGTGAGCGTTCTCACAGAGCACGTCGATGGTTTCAGGACTTGGTGGCATGTCGGGCGAACCGATGGCGAGCGAGATGATGTCCTTGCCCTCCGCGTTCAGCTTTGCCACCTCCTTGAGTTTTCTTGAAAAGTAGTATTCGCTTACGAGCGATAATCTGTCTGTTGGTTGTATCATATTTTTTAATTTTTCTCGATGGTGCTTTTTCCCTCCACATATTCACCCAACACTTTCAGTTGCTTGGTCAGCGGCCGTACGGCGTCGATGCTCTGACGGTAACGAGTGTAGTCGTCGTACATCACGTCGATGTAGAACATATATTCCCATTCTCGTCCGATGATGGGCAACGACTGAATCTTTGTGAGGTTGATCTTGTAGAAAGAGAAGATGCTCAATACTTGGGAGAGAGAGCCCTCGCTGTGGGGAAGGCTGAACACGATGCTTGCCTTGTTCGACTTGCTGGGCACACTCAATTCCTCTGCACGCCAAGGGTCTGCCACAATCAGGAAACGCGTGAAGTTGTGCTTGTTCGTCTCGATGCCCTCCTGCAGAATCTTCATGCCGTATAGTGGGGCTGCGTACTTGGAGCAGATAGCGGCATGACCTCTCAGTCCGTTCTCGCTGATGTTCTTGGCAGAACCCGCCGTGTCGTCGGTCTCCACAATCTTGAACTGAGGATGCTGCTTCAGGAAGTTTCGGCATTGCATCAGCGCCACAGGGTGAGAGTTCACTTCCGTGATGTCCTCCCAATTGTCCTCGGGCAGACACATGATGCTGTGTGAGATGCGCAGTTTATGTTCGCCCACAATCTGCATGCCGCTGTCGCGCAACAGTTCGTAGTTGTGCAGCAACGAACCCGCGATGGTGTTCTCAATCGCCACCATGCCAATCACATTCGAGTCTTTCTTCATCTCCTCGAACACCTCTTCGAACGTGTCGCAGCAGATAAGTTCCACCTCCTCGCCTTCGAAGTAATAGTGGCTTGCCACGTCGTGGTAACTTCCCACCTCTCCTTGTATTGCAACTCTTTTCATATTATATATAATGTATATTTGTTTGTCGTGCTCACTAAAAAGCCCCACTCATCTGAGCGGGGCTATATTGTTTCACTATTGTTGTCACATTGTCTCAATTTGAACACATAACTACCCGCTCTTACTCGTTGCCAAAGTAAAAGTAAAAATAGTAATATGTGTTAAACAATGATTTCATCTTTCTTTCAAATTCGCTGCAAAAGTACACACTTTTCCCGAAACCACCAACACTTTTCAAGAAAAAATGCGATTTTAGAAGAAAAAAGTTGCCGACATCAATCCTTTTCCAACGGACGTCCACGATAAAATTCCAGAATCTTCTGGCGGAAGAGGAACGTGTAGCGGGATTGTAGGGCTGTGCTTTCCGCTTTCTGGAGAGCCGTCTTGGACTCCTGATATTCCGTGGCTGTAGCCTTGCCGTTCTCGTATTTCTTCTGCATGAGATTGAAAGCTGTCTGGCTGCTCTCGAGGGCGGCATTGCTGCTGATGCATTGCTTCTGGGCAGCAAGGGCATTGTAGTAGGCCTGTTGGATTTCCTTGTAGAGTGCCTTCTTGGTCTCCTCGAGCACCATCTGTTGATTGGCTACTTGCAGGCGGGCTTGGCGCACGGCGTTGCGGGTGGCAAAGCGGTTGAAGATGGGAACGGAGAGGGAAATGCCGAGGGACTGGTTGAAGTTGTCATCCATTTGTTTGCCAAACGAAGCGGCTTGGAAGCCCGAAGTCTTGTAGTAGTTGCTGCCCATGCCAGCGGAGAAGCGGACGGAAGGGTAGTGTCCAGCCTGTGCGATGCGGACTCCTCTCTCCGCACTCTGCACATTCAGCTTGCTGGATTGGATTTCCGGCTTGATGTTGAGTGCCTCTGCATAGATGGCATCGGGAACCGTGAGCATGACGGCTGATGGGTCGATGATTTCTGGCTGTTGGATGTCGAACTGTTCGGGACTGGGAAGTTCGAGCAACTGAGAGAGGTCGAGCAGGGCAAGCATGCAGGAGTTCTGCTGTTGCGTGAGTGAGAGTTCGTCAGCTGCCACGTGAGAATTAGCTTCAGCCAGTTCAGTCTCCGACACTTTTCCGTTCTGAAAGAGAATTTCCACACGGCGTGCCTGGGCTTGGCTCAGTTCCCTCTGTCGTTCTGCCACCGCCACGAGGTCTTTCTGATAGACGGCTTCGAGGTATGCCGACGCCACCTTCATGCTGATGTCCTCCTTCGCTTTCTCGAGGTTGGCAAGTGCCGCTTCCAGTTCGAGCTTGTTTTGTCGAATCTGATTGGAAATATGTCCGCCCGTGTAAAGAGGCACGTCGGAACCGAGATTGAAGGAAGTGCTTTGTGTGTTGCGGTTGGCGTAAGTGTTGTTGCTGGTCAATCCGCGTCCGAAGCCCAGACTCTCGCTGGCTGATGCCTGCAAGTTGGGCAGTCGGCTGTTCTTGGCGGTGCTGAGCGACACCTCCTGGTTCTTCACGCTGATTTCTTGCTTTTTGATGCTGATGTTGTGCTCAATGGCATAGTCGATGCATTCGCGCAAGCTCCAAGGAGAATGGGAGGATTGAAGTGCTGAAGAATTGAGGTTTTCTTGTGCGTAGGCAAAAGAGACGAAGAAGGCACAAATGATAGAAAAAGAAATCTGTTTCATTGCAATTTAAATTTCAATTTTTCAATCCTCCAATTTTTCAATTCTCTCAATGCCTCTCACCTTATCACCTGCTTTCAGTCCCTTCTTCACTTCGATGTTGATTCCATCGCTGGTACCGGTGGTGACGGCACGACGTTCAAACTTCTGGGTGGCGCTGGTGCTGTCGGTAAGCACATAAACGTAAGTGGAATCGCCGACAAACTCGAGGGATGCTTCGGGCACGCAGATGGTCTTGGTGGCACGTTCGAGCACAATCTCTGCGTTGGCACTATAGCCAGCACGTATCTTCACATCGCCAGGCAATTGGATTGCTGCCTTGATCTCGAAAAGATTGGCACCATTTTCCTCTACCGCTTTCGGAGCAATATATTCAAGAGTGGCATTGAGCTTCAAGTCTTGGATGGCTCCCACCGTGATTTCCACAGGCATTCCCGTGATAACTCTGCCCACTTCGGTTTCGTCAATCTTGCCACGGAAGATGAGGTCTTGCATGTTGGCAACGGTGGCGATGGTGGTACCGTCGTTGAAAGAGTTGCTGAGAATAACGGAATTACCGACCTTCACAGGCACGTCGAGCACGATGCCGTCAATGGTGGAGCGGATGAGGGTGGTACTCATCTTGGCATTGTTGAGCGAGATACCATCCCTGACGATGTGGAGGGCGTCCTTGGCTGTATTCATCTCCATCTTCGCATTCTTCAGCGCCACTTCCGACTTCTCATAGTCTTCGGCACTCACCACTTTTTCTGTGTAGAGATTCTTCATACGGTCGAAATCCGTCTGTGCCTGCTTGAGCGAAATCTCTGCCAGTTTCACGCGGTTCTCAGCACTACTGAGGCTCGACATGTCGGGGATGACCTTCACTTTGGCAATCACCTCGTCCTTCTTCACCACATCGCCTGCCTCCTTGTAGAGTTCGGTGATGATACCAGAGATTTGTGGCTTGATGTTCACCTCGTCACGTGGCTCAATCTTGCCTGTGATGATGGTGGTCTTCTCAATGTCGAGCACCTTTACCGTGTTAATTTCGTAAGTGGTCACTTTAGGTACCGACTTTTGGTAAAGGAACACGAAGGTGCCAATGAACACTGCTGCGATCAGGGCGATTCCAGCCCATTTGAAATACTTTTTCATATTATATATCTTTTAGTTTCTATACTAATCGTTAATCTCTAAACTCTCAACATTATTCTTCTCTCATCGCATCCACAGGTTTGATTGCCATTGCCCTGATGGTGGGTGCCAATCCTGCCAATACACCTAACAATGCCAGTAAAGTGGCTGCACCCACGGCGACACCGAAAGAGATTTGGAAGGTGGCACCAGAAGTGTCATCCTGTAAGGCTTTTTCCACCACCTGCAGAACCAATACGGCAAAGGTCATGCCGCTTAGACCTGCCACAAGAGTCAGCACGATACTCTCGCTCATAATCATCGTCAAGATGTCGGTTGGGGTGGCTCCAATCGCACGTCGGATGCCGATTTCTGTTGTGCGTTCCTTCACAGTGACCACCATGATGTTGCTCACGCCGATGGCTCCAGAGAAGAGGGTGCCCAGACCGATGAGCCACACCAAGATGCTCACGCCTTGGAAGAGGTTATCAATCATCGAGAAGATGGCTTCGGCATTCACCGTCAACACGGCTTGCGTGTCGTCGGGATGGATGGTGTGGATGCGCTTGATCACGCCCTCCACCTTCTTTTGAATGTCTGACATCTTGTAGCCTTCACGGGCGGTCAGACATAGAATGTCCACTTTGTTGCCTCGGTTGTAGGTATGCTGCATGGTGGTGTAGGGAATGTGAACAGTCGTGGTTGCGTTACCGCCAATGCTGACACCACCTTCGCTCTTGCCACTGATACCCACCACTTGATAGTGGATGCCGTCGATAATGATGAACTTGCCCAAAGCATTCTCGTCGGTAGTGAAGAGTTCTTCCACGATACGGCTGCCGATGGTGCATACCTTTCGTCTCTTGTTCACATCCACATCATTCAGCGCACGACCTTTCCGAATCTTGGGGTCATCTATCTTATCCACGTCAGGATACTCTCCCTTGACTGTCACATTCGATTTGTTGGTTCCGTAAGCGGCGGTGCCTCGCCAATTAGAGATGGTGGGCGAGACGATTTCCAATTCAGGAACGGAGGAACGGATGAGCTGCACATCACGCGTCTCAATGAACCATCTCCTTCCTTTCTTGAATCCCTTGTATGCTTCGCTGGTGGGCGCAGCCATCATGAAACCAGAGTTGTTGGCAAAGCCTGCAAAATTGTTGGCAAGCGTGGACTCCAATCCTCGTCCGCCACCCATCAACAACAGGAGCATAAACACTCCCCAGAAAATACCGAACGCTGTCAGGAACGTTCGGGTCTTATTACGAGAAAGTGCGCTAAAAATCTCACTCCACTGGTCGCTGTCAAATCTTAGTTTCATCCTCTCAATGCTTCAATGGGTTTTACTTTGGCGGCTTTGCTGGCAGGGAAGAATCCAGCCAATGCTCCTGCAATAATCATGACAATGGTGGCATGGATGCAGGTGCTGATATCGACGGTAGGGTCCACAAAGATGGAAGATTGGAAGAAGCCCATATCCATCGTCTGATTGCCATAATAGGCATCCATGCATTCGCAGAAGATGATGCCTAACAACATGCCGATATAGCCGAAGATGGTGGTGATGACGATGCTTTCGAGCACCACCATGCTGATAATGTTCCAAGGGGTGGCACCAATTGCCTTGCGGATGCCAAACTCATGAGTGCGCTCCTTCACAGCGATGAGCATGATGTTGCTCACGCCTACAATGCCGCTCAGCAAAGTCAGCAAGCCGAGTATCCAGAAAGAGGTGTGGAGAATGTTCTTGGCTTTGATCATGTCGGCATTCTCGCTGGCGGAGTTGCGAATCCAAAGCGCAGAACGGTCGTCGGGCGCAAACTCATGCTTCACTCCCATCACCTTGCGGAAGGCAATTTCAAAGGCATCGTTCTTCTTTTCGGTGTCGAGGCTCTTCGATTTCAGTTGCAGCTGGTCAATTTCGTACCCCTTTCCATAGATGGTCTTGAGAGTGGTGAAAGGGACATAGAAGTCGTTGCCACTCATCATGCCGTCATCTTTGTAGATACCCACCACAGTGAAGGTGATGCCGTCGATGCGCACCTGCTGATTGATGGCCCGTTCGCCATGTTTGAAGAGGTCCTCGCGGTTCTCGTCGCTGATGACAATGACCTTGCGTTGCTCTTGTAGGTCTATCTTATTGATGAAACGTCCCTCCAGCAGTTGGATGGCTTCCATCTCTTGGGTGGAGGGTTGTGCGCCTTGCAGGGAGACATTGCTCAGATAGTTCTTGCCGAAGGATGCCGAATTGGCGGTGTGGCTGATTTGTGCAATGGCGGAACTGAGTTCGTCGGGAAAGTTTTGCATGGTCACCTCGCTATCTGTATCATCCAACTTGATGCGACGCCCTTCCTCAATTCCGTTATAGGGTTTGGATGTGAAACCAGGGAAAACACGAATGGCATCGAACGAGAAGCCTTCGCTTGCTCGCTCGAAGGTGTGAATGATGCCGTTGCTGGTACCTTGCAGGATAATCAGCAGAAAGATTCCACACGCCACAGCAAATCCTGTGGCGATGGAACGCAGTTTGTTGCGACTTAACGAACCGAATATTTCCCTGAATGTATCTAACATGCCTTTAATTTATTTCCCTTATTCCCCCGATGTCCGTTCGCTTTCTGCTTCAGCTTCGTTCCTTGCCTTGCATAAAGCTACTTCCATCCCCTAACTCGAAGGCAAAGATACTTAATCTTTTCCTCCAAGTTGTCCATCAACAATGTGTATGGTCCTGTTGGTTTGTGCTGCCACGTCTGCCTCATGTGTGACGACAATGATCGTGAGTCCTTGCTGATTCAATTCCTTCAGCAGTTCCATTACTTCTATGGTGGTTTTGCTGTCAAGGGCTCCTGTGGGTTCGTCGGCAAGGATGATTTGTGGGTGTGTAATGAGTGCACGGGCGATAGCGACTCGCTGCTTCTGACCACCAGACATTTCACCAGGCAAGTGACTTGCCCAATCACGTAACCCCACTTTGTCCAAATACTCCATAGCAATAGCATTGCGTTTGCGTCGGCTCACACCTTGATAGAAAAGCGGTAGGGCGACATTCTCCAATGCGTCCTTGTAGGGAATCAAGTTGAATGACTGAAAAACGAAGCCAATCATGCGGTTGCGATATCCGGCAGCCTTGGTTTCGCTGAGGTTTTTGATGAGGGTGCCATTGAGCGTGTATTCGCCCTCATCGTAATCGTCGAGAATGCCGAGGATATTGAGCAAAGTGGATTTGCCAGAACCTGATGCACCCATAATGGCGACGAATTCCCCCTCTTTTATCTCAAGGTCAATACCTTTCAAGACGTGCAAGGGTTGTGCGCCCTTGTACGTCTTGTGGAGTCCTTTCAGTTGAATCATCATGTGTGGTTACTTGATTTTGATGTCGCCACTCACCTGAAGCCTGCGAGAGTCAAGGCTTGCCTTACCGAAGCTCTGCTTGGTCAAGTTCTTGCATTTGCCCTTCAACTTGACTTCGCCACTACCACCAGCGCTGACATTGAGGTTTTCGCACTTGACATCGAGGTTGGCTTCACCATCGCTGGTCAGTTGCAGGTTGATGTTGTTGGCCTTGAGTTCGGTGCTGATGTCACCATTTCCGTCTATCTGGATGGTGACGTCTTCACAGTTGAACTTCTTGGTAACCACATCGCCGTCACCGTTGATGATGATGCGTAGGTTGGCGCAATCCACATGGGGAGCCTCAAAGTCGCCATCGCCATTGATTTCGATGTCGAGATCGCCTGTGAAAAAGTCGTCGCCTTTGATTTCAAGGTCGCCGTCACCGTTCACCTTCACGCTTCGGAGGTCGGGAACGGTGATTTTGAGCTTGATGCTGGGCAGTTCCTTGCGATAGGCGGGATTGGAGATGACACGCAGGGTGTCGTCACCCTCTTTCTGCGCTTTCTTCACGGTGATGTGGTATGACCCGATGGCTTTCTCGTTGCCTGTTACCTCCACGCTGAAGTCTTCGCCCTGACGCAAGTCGATGTCGGCATTGTCGTCCATCACGATGTGAGCAAAAGGTTCGAGGTCGAGGGTCTGGGTCACGACCTTGCCCCATTTCTCGCTGTCACGGAAATAGTCTTTGCCGTTTTTCGACTTAATCATTTGTTGCTTCTCCTCTGTCGTGAAATTGCAGGAGGTGAAGGAGAGCATAGCCCATCCGAGGCAGAGGATGGTGATGATCCGCAGTTGTTTCATGCTTCTTATTGTTTCATTTGATAGTTGATGATACCTTCCGTCAATTCGTTCATGCTGATGTTGAGATTCACCATTTGACGTGCCACGTCGGGCAATGTCTCGTTCATGAACTCCTCGCGTTTCATCTTTAGGATGGCGTTCTTGGCTCCTACGGAAACGAAGTAGCCGAGTCCACGCTTCGTGTAGATGATCTCTTTTCCTTGCATCCAGTCGTAGGCACGAGCACAAGTGTTGGCGTTCACCTCCACTGTGGCGGCGTACTCTCTCACACTGGGGATGCGCTCGTCTTCGAGCAGCTTTCCTTGCAAGATGTCGTCGCAGATGAGGTCTGCGATTTGCAAATATATAGCTTTATTATCTTTGAATCGCATAATTTTCACATTATTTATTAAAAGATGAAGTAATTTGTGCTTTTGTGTAGCGATTATAGCTCCACCAAATGAAGATTGCGGCTGCTACAAGTGAAAGGATTGCCAGCGTCCAATAGAAGGCTGTTAGCATGTTGATGGCATCTTCTTCACTGAATGCAACGTCCATGAGGCTTCCAGAAGTGGCACCTAATGCTCCGCTAATGGTGAAGACGAAACTCAGGATAGTGCCAATCACTTGCAATGCCACGTAGGTGAGGATGATGTTGTACTTGTACTTGAAAGCATTGCCTAAGAAGTAGATGGTGATTTGGCAGAAAGAAGAACAGAACACGAGGGCGGTGAGGGCTGAGAAGTAAGGTGTTGCTTCTTGAGGCATATTCATACCTTCGGGATTTCTTGCGAACCCACGGAAGAAGACTGTTTCCAAAATATTTTGAGCTGAACACATTTCGCCAACAGAGGCAGTGAGAGACTTAATACCATTTTCTGTTCCAAAGCTGATGAGGGTAAGTAGGGCGTTGAATCCGTCAGCCAAAAGTAGGGAGAGGATGCAGAGGATGAATCCACCCACGAGTACAACTAAAGCGTGCCATGTGAATTTCTCCAGATTGGTGGCAGGCAGGGTGAGTTCCGTGATGCGTCCTTGCTTGTTGCGCAGGTTGTGTGCCCAGCATCCTGCAAAAATCTGCAGCATGATGAGGAGAAATCCCATCTCTCCGAAAGCCGTGAAGTACATCCAGTTGTAACCCTCAAAGGAATATGCATCGGGTACGAATGAATACTCTGGGCCACTCATGGTGTTATTCACGACAGAATTGTATATGGCATAGCGCATGATGAAGCCCAGAAGGGCGATGCATACAGCTCCAGCAATGGTGACCAACGCCATGTTGCGATAAAACGACTTGTTGATGGTAAGGTCGTAGGTTGCGAAGTTCGCAAATCTTTCTTTATTGAAATTCATAAGTTTATCCTCCTATTTGTGCTTTGGTTAATGTTTGAATGAAGAGTTCTTCCAGATTGACTGGCTCTTCCATGTTCATTTTCTCGTTGAGCAGCACAGCATTCTGCTCGATGATGGTCACGTGGTCGAGCAAAGTCTCCACGTCGCGTACCTGATGGGTGGAAATGACCACAATCTGATCGTCCCTCATACCTTGTGCCACCACCTTGCGGAACTGGCTCTTGCTGGGGATGTCGAGTCCGTTCGTAGGTTCATCCATCAAGAGGAGCTTGGTGCGTGCTGCAAGAGCGATGCACATATACACCTTCTTCTTCTGACCCATGGAGAGGGCACCAAGGTTGATTTGAGGAATGCCATTCGCATCGAGAGTGGCACCATTCACGTTGAGCATGTCGAACATTTCGAGGAGTTTCACCATCAGTTGCTCGTCGAAATTGGGATAGAAGGGGCGAAGTACTTTCAGATAGTCGGGCAGCTGAATGGAAGGAAGGTTATACTCTTCAGGAACGATGAACATTTCCTGAAGGGATTCGGGCAAACGCTTCTGGGTGTTCGCACCGTTGAGGGTGATTTCTCCCTGCTTGGGTCGCAAGAGTCCCATAATAAGGTAGAGTAGGGTGCTCTTGCCAGTTCCATTCTTGCCTAATAGGCCATAGATGCCTGGCTCCTCGTATGACAGCGAGAAGTTTTCCAGCACATTGTGCATGGCGTTGTAGCCATAGGTGATGTTCTCAATCTTTAGCATAATCTTTTTGGTTTTAATTGATAAGTAAATAGTGTTATATTCGACGCATATTTTACGGCTTTATTAGTGTACTACTTTAATAATACACTGCAAAGGTAGAACATTTTAATTGTAACTTCCAAATAATTACCAAAGAAATTGCAAACTTTTAACATTCTTTTAACATTGAGTATCGAAATAAAGTCGTACCTTTGCACCCGAAATGTGTAAAACCCCACATTTCCAACATCATGAAAATTAAGGATATCTTAGGTGCCCTTGAAGAGTTCGCTCCTCTGGCCCTGCAAGACGGCTACGATAATGCGGGATTGCAGATTGGATTAGCAGAGGATGCAGAGGCTACAGGGGTATTGTTGTCTTTGGACGTGACTGAAGAAGTAGTGAATGAGGCAGTCCTTCGTGGTTGCAACCTCATCGTGAGTCACCATCCGTTGATGTTCCACCCCGTGAGTTCTTTTTCGGGAAAGACGCATGTGGAACGTGCCATTTTGAAGGCTATCAAGAATGATATTACTGTTTATGCAGCCCACACCAATCTGGATGTGGCTTATGGTGGCGTGAACTTCAAGATTGCCGAGAAGCTTGGGCTTCAGAAAGTAGAACTGCTCTCTGAGCGTGAAAGCTACACCGTTGGTGGCAAGACGTTCATGGCTGGTGAAGGTGTCATTGCCACGCTTCCCGCTGCCGTTTCAAAGAAGGAGTTCATGGAGCAGGTGAAGGAGGTGTTCCGTCTGAAGTCGTTGCGTGTCAACGAAGCTAACCCTAAGAGCATCAAGCGAGTGGCACTTTGTGGCGGTTCTGGCGCATCGCTCATTCCATTGGCAATAGAGAAGGGCGCAGATGTGTTCATCACGGGCGAAATAGGCTATCATCATTTCTTTGGCTTCGAGAAAGATATCCTCTTGCTGGAGGTGGGACACTATGAGAGTGAGCAGTACACCGTCGAATTGATGCGTGACATCATCACTCGTTTTGCTCCGTCACTCCATGTGTGCAAAGCTGAAACAAACATTAATCCGATCACATATTTATAATCATATTTAATAAGTAATGGCAAAGAAAAAAGAGAATCCTTCCGAGATGCCTGTGGAAGATAGACTGAAAAATCTCTTCCAATTACAGACCATCTTGACGGAGATTGACCGCATTCGTACCTTGCGTGGTGAACTTCCTCTCGAAGTGGAAGACCTTGAAGACACCATTGAGGGACTGAAGACACGTATTAGCAAGACGGAGGCTGAAATAGCAGACCTTCGTGCGAAAATCAATGAACACAAGGGCAAGATTGAGTTGGCAAACTCGCAACTTGCTACCTACAAGGAGCAGATGGACAACGTGCGCAACAACCGCGAGTACGACCTGCTGAACAAGGAAATCGAGTTCCAGACGCTGGAAGTAGAGCTTTGCAACAAACGTATTCGTGAGGCACAAACTCTGGAGAAGGGTAGAGAAGAAGTCCTCGCCAAGAGTAAGGAAGAGTTGGACGGTCGTGTGCAAGACCTTGAGGTGAAAAAGAACGAACTTGATGAGATCGTGGCTGAAACAAAGGCCGACGAGGAAAAGCTTCGTGAGAAGGCAAAGAACCTCGAGACGCTCATTGAACCACGCCTTTTGCAGAGTTTCAAGCGTATCCGTAAGAACAGCCGTAACGGTCTTGGCATTGTGTATGTGCAGCGTGATGCTTGCGGTGGTTGTTTCGCAAAGATTCCACCACAGCGTCAACTTGATGTGCGCATGCGTAAGAAGGTGATTGTATGTGAATATTGTGGACGTATCCTGATTGACCCCGAATTGGCAGGTGTGAAAACCGATGCTCCAACGGAGGAAAAGCCAAAGCGTCGTTCACGTCGCAAGAAAGAAGAAGAGTAAGCTTGTTGTGGGCGATGCATTCGCTCCCAACCTTACAAGATTTCCTCATACGAGGGTATGTCTTCCACGAAGGCATACCCTCCATTTTTTATGTCCACCTTGCAACAGTAGTGCTTCATTCCGTTGCTCACTACCAACCATTCCACTTCCAGCACCATGTTGTATCGGCATATCTGCTCAAACACCTTTTGTGTGATTTCCACATCAGGACGCTTGTATTCCACAATCATTCGTGGCTTCATTCCTTCCTGCCGATACACCACCGTGTCACATCTTCGGCTCATTCCGTTCAGCGTCACAGCCACTTCATTTGCCATGAGTGTCTTAGGAAACCCTTTCTGCTCCATTAGGAAATGTACAAAATGTTGTCGCACCCACTCTTCAGGAGTGAGTGCCACAAACTTTTGGCGAAGAACATCCAATATCTTCACCATTCCGTCTATCTTCTTGATGTTTGCCTGAAATGTCGGCAAATTCAATGGCTGCATCACCTTACCATTGGATTTTGAAGCCAGAGAATTTCTCGGGATAGCGTGTATAAATCATGTTGATAAGGGCAGCGGTAAGATGCAGTTTGGTTTGGCGACCAGGGGTGTAGCCCTCTCGCCAAATCTGCTTCAAACAGACATTTGCACCAGATTCATGGATATAGAACTTGATGCGCTTGTTGTCTTCGGTGACATCTTTTTCGGTATAATGGTAAATACATGAGCTTTCGGTACCTTTGACGGGTCTCAGACAATGGTACCAATCTTCCACTTTCTTTCCGCTGACGTCATCGAGAATCTCGTTTGTCAAATCAATCGCAGCCTGTTCGCTCTCTGTTTCTATTAAAAGTTTCATGGACTATATAGGTTTTTAGTGGTTGCAAATATACGGTTTTTCTGTAATAAAAAAAGAAAAATAGTGAAATTTTTTTCAGGGAAATATAAAAAAAGGCTCTTGAATGTCTCAAAAGCCTTCTTTCTGCTAGTTGGGATACCCGGGCTCGAACCAGGAATAACAGGACCAGAATCTGTTGTGTTGCCAATTACACCATATCCCAATTTTCTTTCAGCAATGTCTGGAAAAGTACCCCCCTTCCTGAATTGCGATGCAAAGGTAGTGCTTTTCTTGAAACTGACAAAGGGTTTGGGACTTTTTTTTCTCAGAAAGAACATTTTTCTCTTTTTAGAGGAGAAAAGCCGATGGAAATGTGTACCTTTGTGGGCAGAAAACTGAAGAAAATGGATAAACTTATATTTATTAGCAATGATGATGGCTATGATGCGGAAGGCATCAAGCAGTTGGCGGAGATGGCGAGGGAATTCGGCGATGTGTTTGTGGTGGCACCTGATGGAGGAAGGAGTGGTTCAAGCATGAGTATTAGCAGCCATAGTCCTGTGAGGAATACATTCATTTGTCATGAGGAGGGGAGTGAGACGAGGGGAAGTTTGACGGTGTGGGCGTGTACGGGTACGCCGAACGACTGCACGAAGATGGCGTTTGAGAAGTTGCTGCCGAGGCATCCCGACTTGGTGCTGGGTGGCATCAATCATGGTGACAACTGTGCGGTGAATGCACATTATTCGGGCACGATGTCCATTGCGCTGGAAGGGTGCATCAAGCATGTTCCGTCGATAGCCTTTTCGAGTGGTAGGACGGCAGATGATGCGGACTTCAGTTATATGAAGGAGACGGTGCAGAAGATTGTGAAGATGGTGCTGGAAGACGGTTTGCCATTGGAGGTGTGCCTGAATGTGAATGTACCAGATGTGGAGCCCTTGAAGGGCGTGAGGATTTGCAAGATGGGGTTGGGTGACTGGCATGAGGAATGGGAGGAGAGAGACCATCCGAGAGGGGGAAAGTATTATTGGATTGCAGGCTACTATGCCCCGCATGATGAGCATGACGAGGAGAGTGACACGTGGGCGTTTGAGCATGGTTATGTGGCGGTGACTCCGTTGCAGTTGGACATGACGGCGTATGGATTCAGGGAGAAGATGAAGGCTCAGCTGGGAATTAAGGAATAGGAATGAAGTATTACTTGATAGCAGGAGAGGCTTCGGGCGACTTGCACGCTTCGAATCTGATGGCGGAACTGAAACAGCAGGATGTGGAGGCTGAGTTTCGCTTCTATGGTGGTGACAAGATGGCTGCCGTGGGGGGTGTCTTGGTGAAGCATTACCGTGAGCTTGCCTATATGGGTTTCATTCCTGTGCTGGTGCATTTGCCTCAGATTCTGCGGAATATGCGACAATGCAAGGCGGATATTGAGGCGTGGAGACCCGATGTGGTGATACTGGTGGATTATCCTGGCTTCAATCTCGACATTGCGAAGTATGTGCACCAGAAAGGCATCTGCAAGGTGTTCTACTATATCAGCCCGAAGATCTGGGCTTGGAAAGAGTATCGCATCAAGAACATCAAGCGGGATGTGGATGCGTTGTTCTCCATTCTGCCTTTCGAGGTGAAGTGGTTTGAGGAGAGAGCGTACAAGGTGCATTATGTGGGTAATCCTTGCGTGGATGCGGTGGAGAATTGGAAAGCCACCCTATCTTCGAAAGGGGAGGAGGTCCGTAAGCAGATTGCGATATTGGCAGGAAGCCGAAAGCAAGAAATCAAGGATAATTTGCGGATGATGCTGGAGTGTGCGGCGACGTTTGAGGGGTACAAGTTGGTGATTGCTGGTGCGCCCAACATGGATGAGGCTTATTATCGGAAGTATATCCCCAAGGGAATGGAGGTGGAGATACGGTTCGGACAGACCTATCAGGTGTTGAGTGAATCGGCGGCGGCGTTGGTCACTTCGGGTACAGCCACGCTGGAAACAGCCATTCTACGAGTGCCTCAGGTGGTGTGCTATGCCACGCCTGTGGGAAAATTCATCTCATGGTTGAGGAGCAAGGTGCTGAAGGTGAAGTACATCTCGCTGGTGAATCTCATCGTGGATCGGGAGATTGTGCAGGAGCTGGTGGCTGACCGCATGACGAGGGAAAACATCATCCAATGTCTGGGCGACATCCTGCCTGGAGGTAGTGCCCGTCAGCAGATGTTGGACGATTATGAGGAGATGAACCGCATCTTGGGTGGTGCTGGTGCGAGCAGAAGGGCTGCTGAGGGAATGGTGAGGGAGTTGAAAATTTAAATCATATCATATGGAATACAAGCCGACATACACGAAAGAAGAGATTAATGAACTGGTGAATTGGTTCACCTCTCACACGTTTGAGAAGGAGATGGACATGGGTCATGGTGTCTATCTCAATGATGTGGAGCAGGCGATAGGGCCGCTGATGCACATGGCTCGGACGCAATACGAGAACAGGAATTACTCAGGTGCAATTCATTTCCTGGCGTTGATACAGGATGAATTGATCAGGCAGAACAAAGTGACAGGCGAGAAGTGATGTGCTTCCCGCCTGTTTCTTTCTATTTCAGTTGCTTGATGATTGTCGGTTGAGTTCTGCCTCCACTCGGTTGGTCAGGTCGATGTAGTCCTGCACGGAGAGTTGTTCGGGGCGTTTGGTGAAGAGTGGGTCGGCAAGCATGGGGGAGTCCTTCCCGAGGATTTGCTTCATGCCGTTGCGCATCATCTTGCGGCGCATGGTGAAGACAGTCTTGACGATGCGGCGGAACAGCTGTTCGTCACACCCGAGGCTCTGTTTGTCGTTGCGGGTGAGGCGGATGACGGCGCTCTTCACTTTCGGAGGAGGGTTGAACACGTTCTCGTGCACGGTGAAGAGGTATTCCACATCGTACCACGCCTGAATGAGCACGCTCAGCACGCCGTAGGTCTTGCCGCCAGGGGATGCCGCCATGCGTTCTGCCACTTCCTTCTGAATCATGCCAGTGCAGCAAGGGATGAGGTTGCGGTTCTCCACCATCTTGAAGAAGATTTGGGAGGAGATGTTGTAGGGATAGTTGCCTGTGAGCACGAAGGGCTTTCCGTCGAACACCGTCTGCAAGTCCATCTTCAGGAAATCGCCCTCGATGATGTTGTCGCCCAGTTGGGGGAAATGTTCATGGAGGTAGGGCACGGAGTCGAAGTCGATTTCGACCACTTTGAAGGGGCGTTGTTTGGGGATGATGTATTGGGTGAGCACGCCCATGCCGGGACCCACTTCGAGGACGGGGATGTCGGGGCAGGCATCAACGGTGTCTGCTATCCGTTGTGCTACACTGAGGTCGGTGAGGAAATGTTGACCCAAGAATTTCTTCGGTTTTATGCTGTCCATGAAAAAAAATCTTGCTGATGGATGATGAATTATGAATTATTTTGTAACTTTGTCCTTGAAATTGAATTTAGAGTGGAACACTTTGTGCTGCAAAGTTACAAATTTTCTTGATGAACAGCAACAAAACGGTAAAAAAGGCTATCAATATTGCCTTGCCCTTCGTGTTGGGAGGTGGCATTCTGTGGTGGATGTATCGTGACACGGACTTCAAGGCGATGGAACAGACGCTCCTGCATGAGATGGATTGGGGGTGGATGTTGTTTTCTTTGGTGTTTGGTGTGACGGCACAGTTGTTTCGGGGCATTCGGTGGAAGCAGACCCTGGAACCGCTTGGCGAACATCCTCGCATGATGGATTGCATCCATGCCGTGTTCCTCTCCTATGCCTCCAGCCTCGTGATTCCGCGTAGTGGCGAGCTGAGCCGTTGCGGCGTGTTGGCGAGATACGATGGTACTTCGTTCCTGAAGTCTCTGGGCACGGTGGTGACGGAGCGGGTGATAGACTCCTTGCTCATCCTGTTCATCACCTTGGTGGTCATCCTGTCGCAGGTGACAATTTTCTCGTCGTTCTTCGACCAGACGGGCACCAACCTCGGCGACATCTTGCGGGGATTCACCACGACGGGTTATGTCGTGACGGCGATCTGTCTGGTGATTACGGTGGCTTTCCTCTGGCTGCTCATGCGTCGGTTCACGTTCATGGCGAAGCTCAAGGACATGGCAAACAAGCTGAAGGACGGAATCCTCTCATTGAGTGGGGTGAAGCACAAGGGGCTGTTCGGGTTCTACACGTTGGCGATATGGGTCAGTTATTTCCTGCACTACTGGATTACCTTCCAGTGCTTCGACTTCACTGCCCACCTCGGTTTTACGGTCGCCATCGTCAGTTTCATCGTGGGGAGCATCTCCGTCATTGTGCCCACTCCCAACGGGGCAGGTCCTTGGCACTTTGCCGTGAAGACCATCCTGATTCTCTACGGATTGGCAGACACTGATGCCGTCACGTTCGTGCTGATAGTCCACACCATCCAGACCGCACTCGTGCCGCTTCTGGGCATCTTCTCGCTCGTTGCGCTGAGTTTCCGCACTCCTCACACTCAGAAGACTCTTTAAACATTATATATAATATAGACTATGAATCCAATTGAAGAACTCTCTCCCAAGGTTGTATGGAAGAATTTCTATGCACTCACCCAGATACCCCGTCCGTCGGGGCACACCGAGCAGGTGGCGCAGTTTCTGGTGGACTTCGCCAAGCAGCATGGCGCTGAAGCCTACATCGATGAGGCTGGCAACGTGGTGATGAAGAAGGGTGCCATGCCTGGCTACGAAGACCGTGCAGTCACCGTGTTGCAGGCTCACATGGACATGGTTCCGCAGAAGACCAAGGGGTGTGCCCACAACTTCGAGACCGATCCCCTGGATGTGTATATCGATGGCGAATGGGTCACTGCCCGCGACACCACCTTGGGTGCCGACGACGGCATGGGTGTGGCGGCTGCCATGGCGATCATCGAGGATGACAGCGTGGAGCACGGACCTATCGAGGTGCTCATCACCCGCGATGAAGAGACGGGCATGAACGGTGCCTTCGGTCTCAAGGCTGACGAGCTGACGGGAAAGTACCTCTTGAATCTGGATTCAGAGACAGAAGGCGAAATCACCATCGGCTGCGCTGGTGGCGTGGACATCCTCTGCCACATGGAGTATCAGGAGATGAACGTGGAGCCAGAGGGCATGCTCTGCTACGACATCGTCATCAAGGGACTCCTCGGCGGACACTCTGGCATCGAGATCCACAAGGGTCGTGCCAATGCCAACAAACTCATGGCGCGCCTCCTCTTTGCTGTGGTCAACACCGGCATGGCTTGGCTCTGCTCCTGGCACGGCGGCAACATGCGCAACGCCGTTCCCCGTGAGTGCGAGGCAAAGGTGCTCGTGCCCCAGGCGATGAAGGAAGAGTTCCTCGCCATGGTGGAGAAGTGCAAGCAGACCTTCACCGAAGAATACAAGGACATTGAGACCAAGGGCTTCCAGCTCACAGCCGTGCCTGTGGAGGAGATGCCAGCCAAGGCGATTCCTGAGGATATTCAGGAGAACCTCATCAATGCCGTCCTCGCCGCTCACGACGGCGTGCTGCGCTACACTCCTTCGATGCCCGAGCTGGTGGAGACCTCCTGCAATCTCGCCATCATCGACATTGCCGACGGCAAGGCAGAAATCATCACCCTCGCCCGCTCTTCGCAGGACAGCATGAAGCAGTATCTCTGCAACCAGTACATCGCCTGCTTCTCCATGGCTGGCATGGACGTGAAGCTCGAAGGCGGCTACAGCGGCTGGCAACCCAACCCCAAGAGCCCGCTCGTGGCGATGATGTCCGACATCTACCAGAAGATGTACGGCACCAGCCCCGTCGTATGCGCCTGCCACGCTGGCTTGGAGTGCGGCATCATCGGCGTGAACTATCCCGACATGGACATGGCAAGCTACGGACCCACCCTTGTGAGTCCTCACACCCCCAACGAAGCCTGCCACATCCCCACCGTCGAGCGCTTCTACAACTTCACCCTCGAAATATTGAAGAACATCCCAAAACTATAGAATTATGGCACTGAACAAGAACAAAGACCTGAAACTCTACTACAGCATCAGCGAAGTAGCCAAGATGTTTAACGTATCCGAAACCCTCCTCCGTTTCTGGGAGAAGGAGTTCCCCAACATCAAGCCGCAGAAGGCAAGCCGCGGCATCCGCCAGTACACCAAGGCCGACATCGAGCAGGTGCGCCTCGTCTATCACCTCGTCAAGGAGCGCGGCATGACCCTTCAGGGTGCTCGCGACACCATCCGTCGCGACAAGAGCAAGACCGTGAACCGCAACATCGAGGTCATCGAGAAGCTCACCGCCATCCGCAACGAACTCCAAGCCATTGGCAGAGACATGAACGGGCTGGTGTAGGGGAGACTTTTAACCTTTACAAAATTGTAAACATATGAAGGAAAAGATTGTATTTGTGACAGGTGCCAATAAGGGCATTGGATTTGGAATCACCAAACATCTTGGCAAGAGTGGTTGGCAGGTGATTATTGGTGCACGCGACGAGCAGCGTGCCGAGAACGCCATCAGCGAATTGAAGTCGGCTGGCGTCAACGTGCTGGGATGGGTGAACATCGAACTGCGCAACCTTGCCAATATCGAACAGGCAGCCAAGGATATTCAAGAGAAATATGCAGGTTTGACGTTGTTGGTGAACAATGCCGGCATCCCTGGCGATATGAGCGTCAACAGCGAGCACACAGAACTGAGTGACATCAAGGAAACACTCGATGTGAACTTCATCGGCACCTTCGCCCTCACCAAAGCCCTGATGCCGTTGCTCACCAAGAACGAAGGCCGTATTGTCAACGTCACCGTTCCTTCAGAGATCAGTCCCTACTGGCACCCTCTGGCTTACGTTGCCAGCAAGGCTGCACAGAATGCCATGATGGGTGTGATGGCCATCGAACTGCAACAGGCAGGCACTCCATTGGAGGTGTTCTCCGTTCACCCTGGTCCCACAACTACCGATCTGAACGGCAACATGGCACTGCCCGGATTCCATGACATTGAGACCGTAGGCAAAAAGATGGCAGAACTCATCAACGACGGTCAGAACCATCAAGGCGAGTTTATCGAGCTTTATCCCATCGTCAAGGAGGATTAGCAGAATAAAGTGGCAATGTTATCGTTTCGAGCTTGAAGAATTGGCGGAAGATCTCGGCACAACGAATATCAATGGTGTGGACTATTGGACTTTCAAGGGCAATGCAAACATGATTTTCTTTGTGGCTAACACTCTTTCCGACAACAAAGTGGTTATCGCCTCAATCCCTGCATACGGATACGAAAAGAACTATGAGTATCTGATGAAGACCATAGAATCTTTGAAGCTGAAGTAATCCAAACAACCATCACAACAGAGACTCTCACTCACATCGAGTGGGAGTCTCTCATTCTCTTACTTCTTACATCAGCCCTCACATAGGCCTCAGATGTTGGGGTGGGGAAGATATAGAAGAGAGCCTGTGCAGCAATCATGTTGCACAGGCTTCTTTTTTTGATGGGACAATAATATTCAATAATGCCCAATTCCATCACGTCACGACTATACACCGGTGATTTATCTTCTTTTCCCATATTTGAGTGCAAAGGTTGTGAAAGCCGAACACAATACAAAATAAAACAGTTTATATTTTATTGTTGAGGCGAATCCTGCCTTCGACGTAGTCAACGTTACGACTAAATGAGCACTAAACCTAGAAAATATATTTTTTATGGGATAACTATGCTTAATTATTCATAAAGCCAAAGCGAAGAAAGCAGCAGCTCTCTTCGCTTTGGCAAAGGATGGGAGTATAGATCTTTTATCGGTCGTCTTCATCCATTTCATTTTCATAGATAAAATGGGTGCCCGTGTGGTATTTAATTTGTTTAACTGATCTGTCACTATTACAAATCATCTGAGTTTTTCTTATGGTCACCATTTTGATGGCGGGTTGAATATATGCTTTTTTCATTGTTCTTTCCTCCTTATTTTATGATGACCTTTCGGCCATTGTTGATATATATTCCCTTTGTGGTAGGCTGACCGTCAAGTTTTCTACCATCCAGCGTGTACCATATCTCATCCGTAACATCCGAGAATTCCACGGTTGTCACTCCCGTCGTCTCCTCTTCTTCATTATAGTTCACAGTGATGGAGCGGATGTTGGCGTGAGCGGGATTGTTGACTGGCATATTGAAGTGGGCACAGAAAGCACGCAGCGTCCTTGCGTTCTTCGAATAGCCAATCTTGTTGTTGGAACCGATATACAGAATCTCGTTCAGGTCTCCATCATACGTGCCAGTGCTTGTATCTCCGATGCTGAAGGGTGAGTATTGTCCCACGAATGAACCACCCGTGAATTCCACCTCCCCTGGTGCTGCGCCATTGATGGTGACGCTGTTGAAGGTCGGATTAACGATGTTATCTCCAGGGTCCCACTTAATAATGAATGGTGTACCAGCAGGAATGGTTGTCGACTCATCGAAGTCAAGCGTCAGTTCCCCCTCATTGTCCAGACTTGTGTTGTCGGCATCCAGCACCATAGCTGTTGCACCAGCCAAAGGACTATCTGCAATCGTTACATCAAACGGCAGGCACAGCGTGTTCCAGTAGCCGTCCTTGTAAAGGGTGCGGCCGCTGAGAGTCACGTTACCATTCATACCATGTTCTGCTTGGATAACGGCATTGTTGTTTGCCGTATTCTCCAAATATAGAGGAGCATCTACGTTTGAACTTAATGTTGCGAAAGAAGTCAGAGCCGTTTCTGTATCCACTACGCCACTCTTCAAACCAATGAGTTTAAGGTCGTAGTCAGTATTAAGAGCAAGACCTGTGAGTACTGCAGACTTTTCCGTCGTAGAGACAGTTTGCCAAGCACCTGCAGGAACTCCATTGTAAATGATAATATTATCAATATAGAAGCCTGCTAAGAAATTCAAACTAGTTGATTGGATTGCGACATACTTAACGCCTGCAGGCAACTCATATTCATATAGACTGTAATCTTTTCCAAGGTTATATACGTCACTCCATGTGAATGCTTGTGTATCATTTGTCGTGGTCGAATAACCAACTTTGTATAGACGGCCAGTTCCTAACATTTTTGCATAGAAAGTCCACACAGCACCATCGACAATGCCGCTCAATTCTGGAGAAATGAGATAATTAGTTTGCTTGTAGATGCGGAAGGCATGTCCTCCACCGACACCCTCTCCGGCTTCAACTGTACCGCCTGTAGTCGTCCAAGGCGCGTATGCACCATTTTCGAAGTCTTGTGATAAAACTACAGATCTCTTAGCTGATTTTCTGTATTTCACTTGATAGCTATCGATATCGCTTTCGCTCGTCCAGTTGATGGCTGCCGAGGTATGTGCCGGTATGGTAGATTCCACATAAACAGAAGTGGCTTCGAAGCTGAAGTCGTCAAAGTAGAGATAATTCTGGTTGTTAGAAGTACATTTGATAGCAATATAGTAGGTCCCTTTAGGGAAATTCTCCTCGTACATTGTCCATTGCGTGTTTCTGGCCATAACCTCTTCTCCCCACGTGAAGGCATCAATGTCCTTTGTCGTAGTTGAATAGCCCACTTGGAAGGTCTCAGGGTAATATTGTTGGCTATTTTTATACCAGAATGAAAGTTTCATGGCCATATTGCCCTCAAGCGCAGGAGAAATCAAGTATTGTGGTGGAGTAGTGGTTTTGACAAATCTAAAGCCTTTTTCTCCTGTATGATATACATCTATGACACCTGTTGAACTCTCTGCAGAAGTCTTACAATCCACTAAAGTCCAACCGTTTAGACCACTTTCGAATCCTTCCGCATAAGGCAAAAGCACTGCATCACGAGGCGTGGAGAAAGTAATGGCAGTCCATCCGCTCTCTGCATCACTATATATTGCTTTCACGCGGAAGTCATAGGCTGTATTATCCGTCAGTCCATTAATGGTTACTGATGTTGTCGTCAACGATGTTTCAGCACTCCACGCATCGTCACTTGCATTTTTATACTGGAAGATATAGCTATTGACACCACTTGCTGATGCCGTCCAACTCAGGGTTGCACTATTGATCGTCATATTGGATGTACACAGACTCCTGGGACGTGCATGGGAAGAGTGTTCAATATAGAAATCGTCTACAAACAAACGATAATGAGTTTTCGTGTTGTATTTGTATTTAATGGCGATATATTTGGTTCCTGCGGGGCAAACACCATCATACATCATCCATTGGTCGCCACTGGCGGTAATCTCTTCGCCCCAAGTAAAGGCTGTGGGGTCTTTTGTCGTGGTTGAGTAGCCAACATGAAATGTTTCCGTATAATAAGTTTCATCGGGTATGTACCAGAAGGAAACATTCATGGCCATGCTTCCATCAAGTACAGGGGAAATCAGATACTGTGGGGGATCGCTTTCATGAAATCGAAAACTATAGTGACCTTCATGTCTTTTATTACCTATTTTCGTATACTCATGGCAATCCACGAGTGTCCAGGAATCAATTCCTTCTTCAAAGCCTTCCATAAACGGCATGGGTACTGGTGTCCTGAAGTCGATGGTGGCTAAAGGACTCTCACATTCACCATTATCATTGTATTTTGTTTTCACGCGGAAGTTATAGTCGGTATTGACTATCAGCCCGCTGAGAGTGACAGAAGTGGCCGTTGTGGAGGCTTCTGCACTCCACGCCTCGTCTGTAGCCTTCTTATACTGATAGACGTAGCCGGTGACATCGCCCGAAGGAGCCGTCCAACTGATGGTAGCACTATTACTGGTAATACTGTTCACCGACAAATTGCCAGGTTTCATGGATGGTGTAACGCTGAAGTCGTCCAAATATAAGGCGACCTTATAATTGGAGTTATACCTGACAGCAACGTATTTTGTCCCCGCAGGGAACTCCCCACGATAGCGTGTCCACACCTGATCGTTGTTGGCCGTTATCTCTTCGTCCCAAGTGAAGGCACTGGGACTTTTGGTTGTTGTCGAATATCCCACTTGGAAAGTTTCTGGGAACCCGGTAGTGGAATTATGGTACCAAAATGAAACTGCAACACCCGAACTACAGATTAGTTCAGGAGAAATCAGATACTGAGGTGGGTTTGAATTCTGATAGAACATGAAACTATAGCTTCCCCCATGCTTAATACTATTGTCAACCCGAGTACCAGCAGCGCAATTTGAAAGTGTCCAACAAGTGGTGCCACTTTCGAATCCTTCACTAAAAGGCAGGCTCTTTGCTGCACAGTCGGTAGTAAAGTTAAGGGTGGTGTAATCACTATCGCCGCCATTGTAACGGGCTTTTACGCGGAAGTTATAAGCAGTGTTGGCTGAAAGCCCGCTGAGGGTGACTGACGTCGTGGTCACGTTTGTTTCTGCGCTCCACGAACTGTCACTGGCCTTTTTGTACTGATAGGTATATCCCGTGGCACCAACAGAAGGGACCGGCCAACTTATCGTAGCACTATTGGCAGTAATGTCGGGCATAGTTAAACCAGAGGGCTTGGCATAATATGTACCAACCGTATAAGTAAAGGTTGTCTTGGGGATAAAGTCGCATGGATAATCATGATAATTGGAATCAAAAGTACTGTAATAATTCTCCCTACCAGCCCCTGTAACTTCTTGACCATAAAAATCATGGCTTGTTGAATTGTTGGCTGTAGTCGTATTCTCCATACCGATGAGCAGATTTCCACCCATATATTGGAATGAAGTATTGAGCGTAATGGAGAGTTCACCAACACTCCCGACCCTTATAATACTAAGTGTTCCCTGATAAACAGTGGTAGCGTTGTCCTTCGATTCCAAAGCCGTCATAGTTGTATACCCCACTTCTTTCATATATACATCGAAAGAGCAGTTGGGGGTATAGTTTGGTTCATCATTGGTGGTATAGAACTTTAAGCCAGTTATTGTACTACCGCTCATAGCTGTTAAGGCTGCAGCAGGGATGACAAACTGACCTTTAGTGGGGACATGCCCTAAACCAGAAGTACGTATAGGTAAACCAGAATTGGTTCCCGTACCATCATACACCGTAAGCTCATTGGCTCTTACCGCGCCTGATAATACAAATATGGATATCCACAATAATAGTATTTTCTTTATCATAACTGTATTGGATTTGGATGGTGAATTAATTATAGATATTTTGTCAAATTTCGGTTGTTGGCGACAAATATACCATAAAAGTTGTAAATTTCACCCCCCCCTAATCGTTAAAAAACATTAAACAGCATGAATTTCCCTAACAGAACAGTTATTTACTTCCTCTTTTTAATTATTCCCCTATTATTTCACGAGTTATTTCTTGTAAAAAATATAATTATGAAAACAGTATCAATGAAACCCGTAGTTCAAAACCCTCGAAAAGATGGTTTTTGGACAGACACGTAAACATTGGTACGATTGACCTTCACGGAAGCCCTGAAACCCTTATTTGAGGGATTCAGGGCATCTGTTTAAGAAACGAAGCATAATCAAACCATTGTTTCTTGCCTTTTAAGTTCATTCTTCCACGTCATTTTCTAGTTTTCGTATCAGTCTGGCAGGTACTCCACCAACCAGGCTGTTGTCTGGAACGTCTTTGGTAACGACTGCACCAGCAGCAATCACCACATTATTGCCAATGGTGATGCCTGGAAGAATGGTCACGTTGCCACCAATCCAAACATCATTGCCAATTCTGACGGGCTTTGCAAAAGCGCCATAATTACGTCGTGACTTAGGGGACAGGGGATGACCGACGGTCGTAATCAGGGTGTTCGGGCCAATCATCACATGGTTCCCAATATAGACCTCTCGAATGTCGAGGATGGTCAAGTTGAAATTACCTGTGAAGTCATTGCCGATGTAGATGTTTTTGCCGCAGTCACAATTGAAGGTCTTGGCAATCCACACGCGTTCGCCTACACCACCTAACATCTTCTGCAGATGGGCGTACTGTGCATCAAAATCCGTTCCGTCAATGGCATCATACTCTTCACACCAACGAATCGCCCGGCATTTACGTGCTCTCAGTTCATCATCCGCATAAGTGTATTCCAGCCCTGCGTTGCATTTTTCCTGTTCGGTCATACGCCTGTAATTTATGCTATTCCAAGAAGTTCTATTTCAAAGATAAGTGTTGAGCCAGCGGGAATACCAGGTTGGGAAAACTTGCCATAGCCCATTTCAGCAGGGATGTATAGTTCCCACTTGTCACCGATATGCATCTGCTACATGGCAATAATCCAGCCCTCAATGAGGTCACATAGCCTACAGGCCAGAGGCACACCGCTACGGCTGCTGTCAAACTGCTTGCCGTCGATGGTCTTGCCTGTGTAGTGAGCAGTGATGATACTGCGCACCGTCGGCTGGGCATTCGAAGCGTCACCCTCTGCCAGCACCTTATAATAGATTCCCTTAGGAAGAGCCTTAACCCCATCCCGAACCGATGGCAAAGGTAGAGAAAACTTTGGGAACCACAAAATTTTTTTGAAAAAATACTGAAAAATATTTGGATAATGTTTACTAATTAGTTACCTTTGCGGAAAATTTTTCAGAGATGGCTAAAAAGGAATACATCAGGCAGTTTGTGGCTTACAAAGATTACTTTAAGGATTTTAAGAAGACCCTGCCACTACGGGCGTTGAAGAAGATGTATCAGATATTTCTCTATATTATGACGTTGGAGGTCATTCCGAGCAATTATCTGAAATCCATTAAAAATGTGGCTGGTCTGTATGAGATACGTATAGAGGATGAGGGGAACATTTACCGTGTTTTCTGCTGTTTCGATGAAGGAAATTTGGTCATCCTGTTCAGTGGATTCCAAAAGAAAACTCAGAAGACGCCGCAAGGAGAGATAGAGAAGGCAAAACGAATCATGAATGAATATTTTGAAGAAAAGAAAGGGTAAAGATATGACAAAGGAAGAAATGAAAAAAATGAATCTCACGCCAATCGAAGAATTGATTGCTGAGGACTTTGGGGCACAGGGAACTGCCGAGAGGATGGAGTTCGATGCCGAATGTGATGCCTTTATCTTGGGAGAACGGCTGAAAGAGGAACGGCTCAAGGTGGGTCTCACTCAGGAACAGCTTGCCAAGAAGATTGGCACGAAGAAGAGCTACATCTCTCGCGTGGAGAACGGTCACACAGATCTTCAGGTTTCCACCCTTTTTAAGATTTTCCAAGGACTGGGTCGAAGGGTGAGTCTGAGGGTGCTGTAATTGAAAAACAGAATTAAGGGAGGTATAGTCTGATTTAGACCCTACTAACGTAAAAGAGCCTGTGCAGATTGTTGCACGGGCTCCTTTTTTGTTTGTGTTGTGGCATTCTTTGTTTCATCCATTGTTTTCGCACGACATTTTGCGGAAGTGGAAATATTGGACATTGTTCCTCCTGATGGTGCCACGTTTCTTGTCTGTGATCAATTCTTTTGGAATAAAGAAGAGAGCCTGTGCAGCAATCATGTTGCACAGGCTCTTTTTAATGGGACAATAATCATCAATAATGCCCAATAATTTTCAAAAAAAATTTGGAGGAGAGGAAAATTTGCTGTATCTTTGCAAATGTTATTTCAAAGAAAAACATTGAAACCCTGTAAAATCTGTCATTATGAAAAAAAATCCAGCAAATCCTTTACTTCATGTTGTTTTTCTATTGTTAGTCTCAATGTCTGTTCATGCACAGAGTGAGATAAGTTTCACAAATAAAGTATCTTTCTCAAAAACAGGAAATATGGGTGGAACAAAATTGACGACTTTTATTCCTGCACCTGTTACGAACGAGTATCAAGAAATCACGGAATTACAGTCTAATTGTGGATACTTCACCGATGGCAATTCGACAAATAAAATCTTGCTCTATGATGGTCCATTCGATGGCGAGGCATTGGATGTGTACGAATCTTTCCTGTACAAGACAAAGAAGGTGAAGATAGATTTCAACAACAAATCAAACCAGAATATAGTTGCAGGGTGCAACCCTCAGGATTATCTTGGAACTGGAGGTGACTATATAAATACAAAAAACAAGACCATCAAGCAAATAGGTGATCAACTATGGAATGAATCCAGTGACATGCTCGACTATGCCAAACGCTGTTATGAGTATGTGGCATCACATTATCAGTATATTGCCGGGAGTTGGCGCACGCTGGCAGAAATCATACAACAAGGAGGAGGTGAATGTGGCGATTTCACAACCCTGTTTGTGAATCTGATGAGATACAAAGGCATTCCTGCGCGTCATAACATCGGGGTGTGGGTGAATGGTGGCTATCATGTATGGCCAGACTTCTACCATGAGGATTATGGATGGATACCCGTGGACCCGACTTTCAAGAACTCCAATCCTAGCGGTGACTACTTTGGCAGATATGATGGAAATTTAATTATCCTCAGCCAAGACATGACAACATTCTCTGGAGCTGGTTTCAGCATGAAAAACGAGCCATTACAGACATTTTACTTTTGGTTCTCGTACGATACAGGTTCAGGGGATGTCCAAGGAACTCACAAAACAAGCAAGGATTACCAAGTGACCCATATTCAAGAGGTTAAAACAACTGCAGGTGAAGCTAGTCCAACATTCAGTCTTATAGGAATCCCGTGGAACAAGTCTCTGCGTGGTATTTACATCGCGAAAGGGAAAAGGGTATTCATGAAATAGCTATATTCCGATGCTTATGGAATAAGAAAGAAACAATCAGTAAGATAGAAAAAGAGCCTGTGCAATTGCACGGGCTCTTGTGGTATGAGATGATGATGGAAAAATGAAATCAATAATCAATATCTCAATATGGATATAAAATGCGCTTATCTTTTGATTTCTTTCTTTTGTAATGTCAGAACCATCATCTCCAAGTCGCTGTCCCATGAACAATTAAAAATCTCTTCTGTGTCTTTATAGATTTCATATGCACAACCCGTTTCTTTTCGTAGCTCCAACTCCTCCTCGCGCCATATTCTAAACAGATTCGTTGCCTCATCTTTTTCACTAAACACCTCGCAATCAGAATGAGCATTGGAATGATAATCTGAGGCAGAAATGTAAAAGCGGGTTACGAGATATACTTTTTCACTATAAGTATCCATATAATCAAGAATTTGAAAAAATTATGTATTATGATTTTGCTGAAAAGATTTCATTCAATATTTCATCGATGTCTTCTTCAATATTGCCATTATAATTTGTGTAAGGAATATTAAATTTGTCAAGCGCTATTTTAAATCGCCTGTATCCATTATGGTCGCGGCATGCAACCCAACAAATACCCAATTGGTCACATTGATTTTTGTTTTGTTGAGAGAGTGTGTCAGCAACAAACAAACTGCTGCCTCTGGCGATAATTGCATCAGCGCTTTCAGGATTGCCTTGTCCCATCAGTTTTACTTCACATTTATACTCTGCCTTTTCATTTTTTAGGTAGAAATCGATTTCTCTATCAACATCAAGCATTCTGTTCTTCACAAAATGTTCAGCATTATAGTATTGGGGTGCCACCTTATATAATTTACATAATGCGAGCATTATGACCTTCTCTGCTCGTTTACCTGCTGTACTCCACAAACCACCTCGCAACGCAGCTCGTTTGACTGCTAACGTGTTAATGACAATGAGACTTTCGCTAACATTCAAATCTACGCTAACACTTTGAAATTTTATTGTCAATATCAAATCCACTTCGTGTTCATTCTCAACTAATGCTTGAATGCTGTTATAGAGTGATTCAAAATGTTCATTAGAGGCTTCAATAACTATCTGTTTGGTGGCTGAGCGATACATGTTGCTGATGGTCTTTTTATTTAGGCCAGAATTTATTGCAATCTCATCTGAGGGTAAATCTTCATTCATGAACGCACTCTTATACCAATCAATGGTTATCGTTTCAGAGTTAAGTTTTGCAGCAACAATTCTCTTGAAGAAATCAACTGCGAATTGCAGAAACTCCGCATTTATCAGATTAACTATCTCAATACGATAATCTTGTGACTTGATAACACGCTTGGCAATTTCTTTAATTACATGGTCCTTTAGTGTCATAATATAGTAGATTTAAATTGATTCAACGTTAAAAAGTGAGTGGGTGTGCCCTCAAAGATGTTCTCCCTCTGAAACGACTTCATGTATTCAAAATATACGGGGTCTTTCTCTGCAAGGAAGAATCGACGATTTAATTTCTTGGCGGTACGTCCAACCGTTCCGCTTCCCCCAAACGGGTCAAAAATCAAATCTCCAACGAAAGAGTAATATTCTATAACACGTTTGCATAAATCGTAGGGAAATATAGCCGAATGCACTTTGTCTGATTTGGGGCAAATCTGCCACACATTTGTGGTTTCGAAATTGTCGGGCACTTTGCTTTCTTCAATAATTTTGTCGCTGTATTGATGGATGTTCCAATCAATCAACCGGGTTGTTTGCTTACGATATACCATAAGATATTCTGTTACAGTATTTGGCTTGTATGCCAAAGGTCTACGATGTTGTTGGAATCCGCCAATCCTGTTTTTGACGCTATATTCAGGCTTCATCCAAATAATATCGTCAATGAATTCCCATCCCATTTTTATCAAATCATGGTGGATGTCAAATGGAATTGGGTATCGTTTGCTGGAATGTGCTCGACTTATCCTAGGAACAATTACAGGGGATGTGTTTACTATTAGGAATCGCCCCTCTTTTGTGATTCGATACACTTCAGAGAAAACATCCGCCAGAAACTTCAAGTATGCTTCATAACTTGGATATATCGAATAATCCCTGGCATTGTAATATGGAGGAGAGGTAAACGTGAGATGAACACTTTGGTCTGGAACGTAGTGCATTATATCTCTCACGTCTCCCTTGACAACTGTGTTTACAAGAAAAGGATATGTCTCATAATGTGGCAATATGTCCTTTTTTGTGCTTTCATTCCCAAAGTATTCCTTCTTAATCACAGATACAACCATCTCGTTCTCATGGTCTTTGAGAGCTTTTAGCTTTGTATCGACTTCTTTACATCCCTTAAACACCAATAAACCTCTAATTGCTTGACAAACAATTTTGGGATCGGAATCTTTTAATATTGATATTAATGAGGGAATAGCTTCAGTTCTTCGCATACGTCCAATAGAGGAGACTGCTTCTCTTTTTACTGATGTGTTAGATTCTGTATTAATTATATGCATGAAAACAGGCAAAAGTTCAATCGATTTGAGCTTCCCTAAATTCTTTATTGCCCAGAATCTAACATCCTTATTCTCATATTCTATTAAACTTAGAAAACAATCAGCACCGAATGATAATGGAATACTGCCTATGTTTTCTAATATAAACACCAATTCTCCACTATTTCGTGCAGATTGAATAAGACGCTTTAATTCGTCCTGACCTTTTGTTTTTGCAGTCAGGACTTCTTCTCGCGTGATAGAAAGGTCTTTGTAGTTGTCTGTCATGTACGCTATGCTTTGTGCGTATTGCTTATCTTCGGAATGTAGGCATAGCGATAGAGCATAAAGAAAGCATGAACGATATTCTCATCCATGCCTCACAGGCTCTACCACAAGCCCACAAAATCCAGATAAGTCACGCCCATGCTTAACGCACAGACGCTTGCAACTTATTCTTCGGATCTTGTTCTATTCGAATGTGGTAGATTCGTAAGGCTTTTCCGAATAACAGCAAACGCTTGTTATATTTCTATATGTCACACCAGCACCTCCGCTGAGGCTTTTGCCAGTGATTAGTTGCAAAGGTAGAGAAAACTTTGTGAACAACAAAGCTTTTTCTCATTAAATCTCAAAAAAAGTTTTTGCGGTGTGGAAAAAAGTGCGTATCTTTGCATCCATCATTTAATAAACAAAGAAGAATATGGAAGCTATAACTTTTAGCCCAGCACAGGTGCATGTGTTCAATTTGGTGTCGCACATCAAGACCGCTATGGGCTTGGAGCTGCTGAGAAAACAGCTTGCAGCATTCTACGCCAAGCAGGTTGACGAGGAGATGGATCAACTTTGGGAAAGCGGACAATTTGACCAGAAGAAACTCGACGAATTGCGCGGCTCTCACTTCCGCACTCCTTATAACAAGTAAGCGATGTCTCCTGTTGTTATAGACACGAACTGCCTGTTGCAAATTAACTATTTTTCCAACCAGAGATATGAAGCCGAGACATCATTTGATGCTTCGGCTTATTTGTTGTATAAATGCCAAAATGTCAGCAAGTGCCGTTTACGACGAATCGGCGATAATCAATGGCAAAGTACGAAGATTCTTTCTTACAACAAAGGGTTTTGTAAAAGAAAATCAAAAAAGATATGAGAATTGGAAAGAAAAGTGTAACTTTGCATCAAGGATAAATAAGAACAGCATATGGAAACGAATAACAAGATTTTCTTACCCCAGTACACTCTGGATCAGTTGTCAGAACAAGTGTGTTTAAAACTTTCGTATTTTAACAACAGCACGTGGGAAGGCGTGCCTGAACTATGTAAGGAAATAGAGCAGGAACCGAGAGCTGTTGATACAGTGATTATGAAAGTAAAAAGAAATTATTCTAGTGGGGTGGCACAAGGCATTTACAAATATCATCAGGTTCTGACTCGTATATATATGTTACTTTACTATCGTCATCGTGACGATAAGATTTTTCAGTCTATTGTATTTCCCGAATTGGTAAAGAATATGAGGGACTACGCTAACAATGTCTTGAAGAACATCATTCAACCAGGAATCAATAGAATCATCGAATTGGATCAGATGGTGGAAAAAGCTAAGGAGAAAGAGAAAAAAGATGTTCAACCCATGTTTGTTTTCATAGAGCATTCTAAAGGAATGATTGACAGGCTATATACAGAATACTGTAACGAGTCTTTGTTCCATTTCATGTTACGTTTTATCTATGACATCTCCAATGAATATGTTATTTCTCTTGATGAAGCAACAGTGTGGTATCATGCAAAGGAAGTCGTTCATGTGCTGAGGGATGTCAATCATCCAGAGATGATGATTCGTCGTGTTTCTCTTGGATTCAAAGGGTGTGATTCTCGTTCGTGGGGCGAATGTGCTGAACTCTTTTTGCTTTGTGCTTATGCGATGGTGTGTTCCTCAAAGGATAATGCGCATTTTTTGCCATTCATCAAAGAAATGGAAAAACTCCAATTCCAAAATACCTGTTATGAAGTCATAAAACGATATGTTGGAGATATAAAGGCTCGTATGGATGCAGACCAGCCATTCGACGGCTACGATTATATTGGTGAACAACCCAGCCAAGACACCTTTACAAGGGCTGACATGGAAAGATATGTTTCAGATTATAAAGCAAAGCTGGAGTCGCTGGAGAAAGATAAGGATGAGGAAATCGCCAATCTTAGAAATGAAATCGAAAAGAGAGATAAAGAACTGAAAGAAATGAATAGGCGAATTGGTTCGCTAAAACAAGAGAGCAAATATTCTGATGAAGAGGTGGAGGAGATGAAAGCCGAATTAGAAGATTATCGTCAACACGCAAAAGGACTCAACCCTCGACAGACAGCGATATTAGGATATAAATTGGCAGATTATTTAAAAGTGTTGCCTACAGATAAGCAAAAACTTGCCCGTCCACTTAGTAAGATTAGTGGTTGGGGAAAACGCTCTTTGGAGCAAAAGATATGTGGTTATTTCAGCGAAGAGGAAGAGTTGGAAATAGCAAATATATTTGGTGAAGAATTCCCTGAAATCTCCAAAATCATCAGCAAGAAATGGAGAAGCACCTAGGTGTCATGAATTATAGCACCCCATAGCACCCTGCCATAAACTACTTTGCCCTTGACTCATATTTTATCAAGTGGTACCTTTGCAGTGAATTCAAACTCTGGATTCGCTGCTTTTCATTATATATGATTGCAACGAAAAAACGGAACACGGTCCAGAGGTCGGAAATGAATAACAAGGTCTATGTTATCCGATAGTGTCAGACCTTACATTAATTCTTTATATACAAATGAAAGAATTAGAAAATCATGTTCTCGACCCACTAAACGAGGACATCAAAACAAACCTCGACATCCTCAAGCAGAACAATGAGGAGCGGGAACAGACAATCGACCGCATCGTGCTGAATGCGAAAGCGGGCGAAGTGAAGGACTTGTCGGCTGAGATCACAGAGATGATGAAAAACCTGAAGTCATGGAAGCGTCAGGTTGTAGACCTCATCGCTGGTGAGATTGTCCGTGTGGCTGACGGAGATCTTGCTTGTTTCAGTTATGAACCGCGCTCCAAAGCCGAGCAGCAGGTGCATCTTTACCAAGGCACACATTGGGTACATCTCGAACAGCCGGTGTTCTTTGGGTTCGTTGATACTTGCTGTGCCCACATCGGTGTGGAAGAACTGGAGCTTCATGACCCAAGTTTCATGAGCCTGATTTATGAATGGGTGGCGTTCCGTGTCAAGTGCTGTTTGCCTGTACGCCACAGCAAGAAAGTGGCATACATCAATCTGGCGAATGGCACGCTTGAGGTGCACAAGGAAGGCGACATCAAGTTCCGTGAACACTGCCGTGAAGACTATTTCTTCTATGTGCTTCATTTTGCCTACGACCCACAGGCCGTCAGTCATCTGTGGCACAAGTTCCTGGATGAGGTGCTGCCCGATGAAAGCACCCAAACCCTGTTGGGACAGTACATTGGTTACTGCTTCATCATGGGGCTTCAACTGGAGAAGATGCTGGTGTTTTATGGTGGAGGCAGTAACGGAAAGAGTGTCATCCTCTCCATCATAGAGGCACTGCTGGGTTCGGAGAACGTGAGCAATGTCAGCCTTTCTGCCTTGACGCAAAAGGATGAGAAGCGTGCCATGCTGGAGAACAAACTGGCGAACATTTCGCACGAAAGTGATTTTGAACTGGATGCTTCTGTGCTGAAACAGCTTGTTTCCAACGAACCTGTTGATGTGCGTGAATTGTACCATTCCAGTCGCATCATCCGTGACTATGCACGCCTGATCACATCGTTCAACCGACTGCCGAGAGCAGAGATGACACACGGTTTTTTCCGCCGTTGGCTGCTCATCCCCTTTCTGCGCACCATTGAGGATGCAGAACAAGACCCTCGCCTGACAGAAAAACTGAAAGGTGAACTTGCCGGCATCTTCATCTGGGTGCTCGACAACTTGAAAAAGCTGATGCAGGAGGGACATTTCGTCGAAAGTGCCCCTTGCAGACAGGCGCTTGAACGCTATAAGCTGAGATCAGACAGTGTGCGACTCTTTGTGTGTGAAATGTGCGATGAAGACAATACCTTCGTCACTACAGGCAAAGACCTGTTTGCCAAGTACAAAGGCTACTGCTTTGAAGATCAGATGCATCCTGTCGGGAAGCAACTCTTCTTTGAACGCCTGGAGGCACTTGGCTATAAGCGCCAGGACTATCGTCGCCAGCCCATGTTTAACTTAAAACTCCGCACGAATGAACCCTTCTAATCAGCACTTCGATGTGGCACGGCTCAATGCCGTGCCCATCACTCAACTGGCGGAGCGTTATGGCACCGTCCGAAAAGTGGGCAAGACTTCATTCACCTGCTGTCCATGGCATGAAGATTATCATCCCTCGCTTGCACTCTATGATGGTGAAAGTATGAAAGCGAGCCACTGCAAATGCTACAGTTGCAACGTTCGACATTCACCCATAGATTTCGTGATTCAGCAGGAACACTGCACCTTTCTGGAGGCATGTGACATCATCGGCCGTATGTTTGGCATTCTGCCAGATGACCACGCGTCTGCACGATACAGGAGAAAGCCGAGGGAAAAACCTGTGGAAAAAGCCCCTGTGACGTTCACCTACATCCCGATGGAATGGGTGGAGCGTCAGATGTCAACAGACAATTCCTTTAGCCAGTGCCTCATGCGTCATTTCAATCCCTACCATGTGCAACAAGTGACAGAGGACTATCTGCTCGGAGTTTACGACAACGGCCATCAAAGTGACTGCGTGCTGTTCCCGAGCGTAGACGAACAGGGTAGGGTGCATAATGTGAAGGTGCAACACTACAGCACAGATTTGGGGTCTCCTGAATTCTTTCACCGGACTCCTGATGTCTGTTACTGGCTCGGCAAGCGTTTGGCAGATCAGGGCGTTGTACCCAAGGATGCCGTGTTTGACAATAACTGCCTGTTTGGTGCTCACCTTCTGGCACGCTATCCGTCTGCGCCTGTCATTCTGGTTGAATCACCCAAGAATGCCGTCATCGGAGCTGCCGCTTTCCCACAATTTCTGTGGTTGGCGGCTGGTAGCGAGAACATGCTCTCACGTCAGGCGCTTCAATGTCTCAAGGGCAGGTTGACACTGGTTTATCCCGATCGTGATGCCATCTCCAACTGGACGACGGAACTCCGGAAGATGGAAGACATCACCCACTTCCAGGTTTCAAATCTCTGCGAGAGGGTGGCACCCGCTGACCAACCCAAGTACGACGTTGCTGACTATATTCTGCAGCACCTTCGTCCCATCATTTGATGTGTGATTTTTGGTGCATTTTTGAGGGTATCTGTAGATTGTCTTATTTGTTGACATCCAAACAGATACCCTCTGTTTTGTGAATTTTGCATGCTTTTTCCCGAATAAATAATATAAGAATAAAAGTATATACAAAGTTATGTGGCTTTATAAGCACAAAATTCACAAATTCCTTTATAAATAATTTGAAATTAGACACTTGGCATGGTTGAAATATCGTTGAAAAATGCACCCAAAATTCACAAAACCATTCCGCCTTTTCATCTCCAAAGTGTAGCGTTTTTTGAAGCTCTCACAACCTGTTTTAGATGGTGCTTTCTTGGTCTTTAAAATTCTTTCAATTTCTTGAAAAATAATTACTTATATGCTTGCATATATCATAAATATTTCGTAACTTTGTAGTGTTGATGAGGAGGAGTTTTTGCAGCAGCGCGGTGGAAAAATTGTTGGAGCGCGCAGCAACAAATTCTGCAGCACGGTGAAAAAAATGAAGCCTCAGAGACAAAAGAGTTAGGTAACAAATTTTTCAACTAAAAAACAGAGTTAGTTTATGGCAATCAAGATTAAAGCAATCGAGCGTCTGCAGAAGATTGGCAAGTATGCAGACACGTACCGCTACCAGATGCAGCCTGACCTCTACTCGTCTCTTGCACAGGACAAGGTGATCCGCGAAGCGGCTCTCCGTTCTGGTGTGAGCGAGGGAGTGATGCACGCATGCTGGGATGCGGCAGGCGAAGTGATCAAGGCATGGGCGACGGAAGGTCACAGTGTGGCACTCCCCGGACTCGGCACCATGCGTTTCGGTCTTTCAGCCCAGACCGTGGCGGATGTGAACGACGTGAAGGCGAACCTCATCAAGACTCGCCGCATCATCTTCTATCCTGCCGTCGAGCTGAAGGAGGAGCTGAAGAACACCAGCGTGATCATCACCTGCTACGACCGCAACGGAGAGATCGTGAAGCGCGTGACCAGTTCCGACGATGGCACCGTGGAGGATCCAGAGGGTGAGACCAACGGTTCAAGCGGTTCCAATGGTTCAGGCGGTTCAAGTGAGAACCAGGGCGGCGGCACCACTGGCGGCAACGGCGGCTCCAACACTGGTGGTGGCACCAACACTGGTGGCGGCTCCAACACTGGCGGCGATGGCGGTGGTGACGACCAGGGCGACGGAACGATTTAACGGTTAACGGTTAAAGACAAGGGAGAGGCTCCGGAAATCGGACGCCTCTTCTTTGTTGATGTAATATGAGGTTCTGAGTGGCAAAAAAAGAGGATTTTATGTAAAAAAACGGAAAAATGTTTGGAAGAAATGAAAAATTTGCTGTATATTTGTGGGCGAATCGCAGAGTTTTTTTAACAGACAAGCTAAAATAATTGATAAAAACCAAAACAATATGTATATGAAAAACTGTTTATCCATCATTTTGAGAGGTGGGAGAATGAGTTCCTTCCTCATGACAACTATGCTGTCGCTGCTGATGCTGCTCTCGGCTCAGCGGGCAAGTGCCTACGATTTCATGTGGGACGAGAGCAAGTATCTGTTCATTGGCATGGGTACGAGCGTGAGCATCGAGTTGCCAATCTACGACAAAGATGGCCGTGATATGTGGGTCATCGACGGTTATGTGTATGTGCAAGCCGCTGGCAAACAGAAGGTGACGCTGCTGCACTACAAGTCGCAGGGCGACATCTCGGGTGGTGCCACGACCAACGATGCAAAGTTTGACACGAGCATCGGCGGTGTGCTGAAAATCAAGGACACCAGTGGCAGATGGGTGCGTCTGAACGAAAGCCAGCAGACCGTGAAGATCTACAGCAGTGGTGACCACTTCACGGCTGCGCTGGAATGGGAAGCCCCCTACGAGTGGCGCGGCATGGACTTGGAATTCACCATCAAGGTGCATGGTGACCAGAATTTCTGGAAGGAATGGAACAGGACCTATACGAAGAAGGTCTCAGCCCTGACTCCTCCGCCCAATAAAATTGAACCCGCCATCATGACGTCAATGCTGACCAATGAGTCGGGATATACGAAGAGCACCAGCGTGATGTGGCAGATAGCAGCCAGCCAGGTGACCAGCGCCACAGCCTATTACACGGCCAATGGTGTCAGCAAGAGCACCCAGTTGCCCAATGAGACTTTCGGTACCATCTATGTGCCTTCCGACCAGCTTATCGATAATCTCTATGTGAAAGTGAACTACAAGGATAGCGAGAACCACGACGTGACTGGGGTCGAGTCGGGGCGCTATGACGTGCCTTTCTTCCATCAGGCCAAAAATGTGCAGACCAAGTTGCTCACCAATGGAAACCTGGAATTGGCTTGGGAGGTGGACAATCCTCAGCGGACGGATGTTCAGTCGGCGGACTACTGGCTCATTCAACGCAACGTGACAGGCTCAATGAAAGACGATGACGATGGATGGATCACGATAGGACAGCTCAAATTCCAGCAGAATGAAACGAATTACAAATTCACCGACGAGACGCTGACCAATGTCTATGAGGGCAAGACGGTCTATTACCGTGTGCAGCGTGCATCGGTAGCTGACAGTTGGGGCTATGGCACCTTGAGCGGCGCTGGCAAGGGTGTGCTGGCACAGAAGCTGGTGTTGCCCGACGTGCTGTCGTTCACCGCCACCAAGGGGGATGACTGGGGAAAGAACGAGAAGCACGATGTGCTGCTCAACTGGACATCCGACATCAGCATGCAGGAGGCAGAGGGCAGCACGATGTATCTGCAGAACCGCAGCGATTGGGAAGAGTTGTGCCTGCTGGTGAGCAGAGGCTTCACCACCATTAATGCCGTGATGCTCAACAATATCAATATCAGCGACAGCGAACTGATGCTGGGTGAGGAAGATAATCCCTATATGGGTACGTTCGACGGACGCGGCTTCACGCTGACCGTCGATTATAACACGACCGAACAATATAGCGCCCCGTTCCGCTATGCGGGCGAAGGTGCCGTCATCAAGAACCTGCACACGGCTGGAACTGTCAAGACTTCTGCGAAGTTTGCTGGTGGTATTGTTGCAAGGGTAAGTGGTTCGGTTACTATTGATCAGTGCTGGTCATCGGTTGAAATCAATTCATCGGTCAATGGTGATGGTACACACGGCGGAATCGTGGCTCACGCCATAACTTCCAACTTAAAGATTTACGACTGCTTGTTCGACGCTAAGTTGACCGGCAATCAAACGCACAGTTGCGGAGGTATTCTGGGATGGCGTGAAAAAGACAATAACACCGTTATGAAAAATGTGCTGTTCAATGCACCGGAAATAACCATGAACCAACATAATTGTTGCACCTTTACCCGCAATATGGACGATTCTTTCGTACAACTTGACAACTGCTGGTACTCACAGACCCTCGGTGCTAGACAGGGCAACCAAATAGGGTGGACGGCTCAAGCCCAGAAGTCATCAATGGGTGATAACTGGACGGTGCTGGATGACAAGTGTGTGCCAATCATGGATGGTTACCATTACCACATCAGGAGTGCTCAGGATTGGGAAGCTTTCGCCAAACAGGTCAATGATGGCAGCACCCAGTTGAATGCCGTACTCGAGGCCGATGTGGACATCAGCAGCAGTCAGGTGATGGTAGGTACGGAGACCAATCCTTACAGGGGTACGTTCAACGGATATGGTCATACGCTGACGGTGAAATATGAGACTAACGAGGAATTTACAGCTCCGTTCAGGTATGTAGGTGTCGCAACCTTCAAGAACTTGCATGTGGCAGGTAGCGTGAAGGGAGCCTTGCATACTGCAGGACTCATCGGCAGAGGTGTAGGCGAAGGAAAAATCACCATTGCGAGCTGCCGTGTGTCTGCTGATATCACCTTCGGTATCTCAGGTAGCACAATGCCTCATGGCGGCGGCTTTGTTGGTCATGGTAACGATATGTATTTCCGAATCCAGAACTGTCTCTTTGACGGAAGTCTCACTGCCACCACCCAATCAGACTCTTATGGAGGCGTTTTCGTGGGATGGGAACACACCGATAAAAGCTCTCTGGAGAACAACTTAGAGTGTGGCACCTATAACAAGGTTGCCCACGCAGGTTTCTGCTACCGCTATGCTGGCAAACCGATTGTTTATGGAAATGGTGGCAACAACAAGAACAACTGTTCGTTCCATGAATGGGGTGAGATGGGTAGCGACTATGCCAATCTCAAAGACTTGTCAGCAGCAGAGTTGGCAGCCAAATTAGGAAATGGCTGGATGGTGCAGGATGACAAGTGTGTGCCTGTGACCCAAGAACAGCATAAGACTTACATCTGGGACAATCAGGCCGAGATGAAACTCTACATAGACAAGTATGTGAAGGGTGAACTTCGCTATACCGACGAGAGAGTCATCACGGAAAGTGAAAGGAAGGCTGGTGAGCTGAAGATGGAACTGATGTCACCCTGCGTTGATTATGGTTTCCGCCTCACGGTGAATCGAAATAAATCGATGTTCCCCATCGGTGACAGGGAGGCAGACGTGATGAGCTCCACAAAGGAGATTCCTATGACGGAGTCCCTCTTCTACTTTGACAACAACGTGAAGCTGGATTCTGTGAAGGTCTTCCAGCTGCACTCCTCCGTACAGCTGAAGTGGTACACCAATGGCGGCAACGCTGACTATTTCGAGGTGTATCGTCGTGACCTGTCAGAGAAGAAGGACTTCGAACTGCTCAATGGAGAGGTGCAGAATCACATCTACAACGACCTGACAGTCAAGGCTCATCATGAGTATGAATACATGGTGAAGGCCATCGTGCAATGTGAGGGCGTGCATATCGACTCCGTCACCTGCAAAGGTCAATGCGACAACTTTGGTCGGGTGAGTGGTTTCGTGAGAATGCCTAACGGCACAGGTATCGGTGGGGTAGAGGTGAAAGCAACTCCCGACCCATCACTCAGCGGAGTGGGAGTGGAACGCATCGTGACGACTGACGAAACGGGTTACTTCCTCATCGACTCGCTCTACTATGTGCCCAACAATGGTCTTTACACCATTCAGGTGCAAGTGACAGGCGACGGTCCTGAATACACCAATGCCCTGTGCAACTTCTCGGTGGACAAAAACGAGTTCACCAACACGGTGCTGGCTCTGCGTGAATATTACGTCTTCACAGGTAAGGTGCTTTACGACGGCACCAGCATCCCTGTGCCAGGCGCGCAGTTCCGTCTTGATGGCCAACCGCTTTACAATTACCAGCAGAAGCGAGTGGAGACCGACAACCAAGGTGCCTTCACCATCAACATCCCTGCTGGTCCACACAAGATACAGGTGGAAAAGGAAGGACACGTCTTTGAAAACGACGGCTATTACATTGATAAAGATAACACGAAAGATCCTACAGAGCACAACTGGCAACGCAACATTGCTGACATCTATCTCTGGGACCAGACCCGTGTGACTCTGCGCGGACGTATGGTGGGTGGCGAGATTCAAGGCTCGAAGCCTCTGGGTCAGTCACTCTCCACCAACAACCTGGGTCGCCACCTGAAGATGGTGTTCCAGTTGGAGGGCGACAACACCTCGTGGATCGTACGCGACCCATTGAACCTCTCCATCACGGAACGTGACGATTCGCTCCGTCATGGTGCCCTTGACCCTGCAACGATGAAGCCAAAGGATATCACGCGATGGCACATGACACGTCACATGATTGAGGTGTATCCCGATGAAAAGTCGGGTGAGTTTGAAATCAAACTTCCTCCTGTGAAGTATAAGATTACGGAGCAATCTTGTACGGGTTACCCAACTCTGTTCCAAGAGGGCAAGGTGGGCGAGACGCTCAATCTGACTCATGTGGGCAAGGACGACATCGCTGAATACAAGTGTGTTTACCATACACCAGTGAAGCTGGCTGTGACTCAGTTCAACCTCGGCGGCGACACGTACTTTGGTGAAGAGTTCTACCTGGCACAGGATATAGACAATAGTGTGGATACGGTGAAAATCTGGACTCCTGCAACCGGCAAGACTCCAGAACGCTATGCGCTCGGAAATCCTGTATTTATGAGTGGTGCCTCTTACCTGTTCAATCTGCAGGCTCAGGAGGAATATCCGTTTGAGAATCGCGTTGACACTGTGGCTGACATCGTGCCGCTGCACAAAGGTACGGTTTATTTCCACAACGACTTGGTGGGCAATAATGTGACCGATAGCGTGAAGCTTGATTCTATTGGACGAGCCACTTATCAGTTCACTCCTAAGAACACCACCTTCCTGGGCAACGACGAGAGTTCGCTGCGTACGCTCGACATCAACCTGTTCTACGACGGCGTTTACTATGACGTGAAACCGTTCAATGGTAAAAAATTGCGTGCCTACGTAATGGGTGCCGTACCTTCTGCTAATGGACGGCAGGTTGTTTCTAAGGGTGGAACTCACCTCATCGACATTCTGCGCGACCCACCAGGTGGCGGCAGCTCTGCCTATATAGAGAAAGGTTCAAAGCTTAAGTATGCCTACACTCTGAATATGGACGGCAAACTTGGCTTCACCATGGAGAGAGTTTCGGGTTCTGGTACGAATTACTATCAGGGTCTTTGGGCGGGTTCGCCTCCAGGAGGTACTCTCGGTGGTACGATAACCAATGCCAAGACCACCTCTGAGGCTACAGTCAGCTTTGCCATGAGGGGTGGCGGTTCGTGGGTGTATAGCTACGAGATGACCACCACTGAGCGCATTCAGACTTCGTCGAATAGCAAATGGGTAGGTCCCAAGGCTGACATCTACATCGGAATGACCGATGACATCATCGTCGGTGATGCTGTAGCTGTGCGCATGATTCCAGAAACCCAGTTTGAAAAGATGAAATTGCGCACCAAAGGCAAGATACAGCTTAACGGACATAAGTACGACATCAAGGATGGTACGGTGCAGGTGCTGGCCGAAGGTGTAGGTGCTGACGGCAAGAAGGTATATCTCATCAGTGACGAGGTATATAGCTACTACCCACAGTTCAAATCTGACTTTATCCATACAGGTGCCTATATCGAGACAGAACTGATTCCGAATCTGTTAAAGATGCGCAATGAGCGTCTGTTGCCAAAGGGTAGCGACGAGACGGAGGCACAGAAGATGGCCGATAACGACAAACGCAACGTATATATCAGCCTGGTTGATGTGTCAGATCCCGAGTTTGGCTATCATGCAGAAATCGCATCGGATGGGAAGAATAAGTACAAGATCATACGTCCTACGGGGGTTGCCTCCAGTGTTGACGAGGTGGCACAATATAATAATGAAGTGTTTACCTGGGCTGGCTTCATAGAAAGAAATGAGAAAGAGAAGATACAGGCACCCTATACTGCCCAGTTGGTGAAGAACATAGATTTCGACGGAGCAGCCAATGTGCAGTACAGCGAGTCGTACACTACTGCTGACGACTACTCACGCTACTTACGCTTTGAGCCATTCTCCTTATCGCTCAACAATTTGCCAGACCAAATTTTGTCTAACACTTTTGAGGAAGCATCGACCTTGGCAAGACCAGCAGGTAATAATGATTTTGAGATTGTAGTGGATCCTGGATCGGGTGCTGTTGTCAAGGTGAAATTTAAGCCTGTAATCACTTTCGACACGGATGACAAGAACAGCAAGTCAGAGTCGTGGTCTAAGAAGACCGGCTTCACACTGAGTGCTGCCAACAAGGCCAATCTGAGTGTCAGCGTCTATCGTTCGAAGGTCAACAAGCGTGAGATTGAAGAGGATGTCAAGAGGGGGGATGCCGACGTATTCCTGCAGTATTCCAACAACACCCTCGACCACGTGCGTGGCGGTGCCACAGGTTTGGGAGTCGGACTTAACTGGACGACCTACGCAAGTAGTGATGAACAGATGTATGGCAACTTCATCTTCGTAACCAATGGTGGCGCTACCGTTGCACCTTGGGAGGATGAGCGCCGTACGAAGTTCTACATTCCTGGTTCTGTTCATGACCAGAAGACCATCAAGATTGACCAGTTGCGTATCTGGGCAGAGCAGAGCATTGTGTCGAACGTGCCTTACGGCGAGCCTGCCCGCTTCACCATCTATTTGTGCAACGAGAGTCCTACACCCGACAAGGCTTCGCCGATCTTTACGATAGCAGCTCCTGATGATATGAATCAACACGGCGCACGCATCATGTACGGAGGCAATGTACTGAATGGTTCGGGTTACAACATCTCCCTCTCACCAGGTGTGGTGGTAGCCAAAGAAATTGAGGTGTATGCCGGTGCTGACTTCGATTATGAGGATTTGGGCATTCAACTTTACGATGCCAACGATATACCGCAGGCTGTCACCGTGAAGCTCTCTGCCCACTTCGTTCCATCGGCTGGAAACATTGCCATTTCGACTCCTGGCGACAAGTGGGTGATGAACACGGAGTCACCTTACGACAAGAAGGAATATGGATATTATATGCCTGTGCGCATTGACGGTTTCAATGTGAACCAACGTAATTTCGACCACATCGAGTTACAGTACAAGCTCTCGACGCAGGGCGACAAGGATTGGGTGAACATCTGTTCTTACTATAAGAGTGACTCGCTCATGGCTTTGGCAAGCGGCACTTGCAAGCTCATTGAGAACGACGGTTACATCATTGCAAGCTTCTTCGGCGAGAAAGACCCCGTGGAGCAGTACTACGACTTGAGGGCTGTGGTGTATTGCCGCAACGGAAACGGTTTCCTCACGGCTTCATCACCTATCCTGGCCGGTGTGAAGGACACCCGCCGTCCTCAGCTCTTCGGTACTCCGAAGCCTGTGAATGGTGTGCTGGGCATTGGCGACGACATCACCATTTCCTTCTCTGAACCGATTGCGGGCAACTATCTCTCGGAGGTGAACAACTTCGAGGTGCTGGGTCTGACCAACTCTGCCAACATCACACAAGGCACTTGCCTGCGCTTCAATGGCGGTGTGGGTGCTGAGACTCAGTCCAACCGCAACCTCTCTGCAAGAAGCTTCACACTGGACGTGATGATCGAACCTGATGAGCATACCAAGCCCATGGGCATCTTTAAGCATGGCACGGTGAGAAAGAACCTGCAGGCAGGTCTGAGTGCCGAAAATCATCTGATGGTTGTCATCAACAAACAGGTGTTCGTCAGTGACATTCCTGTGAAGTTCTCAAGTCTGCACCAGGTGAGCTATGTGTTCCAGGCTGACATAGAGAAGCAGAATACGACCATCAGCTTCTATGATGGCAACACAAAGATTGGATCCGGTTTGTATGAAGGACTCTATGAAGGTGTGACTCCCATTGTTTTAGGTGATCGGTTCTATGCGGAATATGCTGAGGGCGAACTATTCGACTCGGAGGAATATAGCGGCAAGATGTTGGAGTTCCGCCTTTGGAACAAGGCACTCTCGGAGAATGAAATTCAACAATATGCAAAGAAGCGTCTGACAGGCTATGAATCGGGATTGCTCGACAACTATGCTCTCAACGAAGGTCAGGGCAAGAACTGCTACAACAAGGCAGTGGGTGGCACAGACCTCTTGCTCCGTTCTGCCACTTGGAGTGTTCCTGCAGGCTTGAGCGTCAAGCTTGACGGCGAGAAGGGTGTCGTGCTGAACGACAGTGCCTTTGTCCGTACGGATTCGCAAGACTACACGCTGATGTTCTGGTTCCGCACGTCACAAAGCGATGGAACGCTGCTTTCGAATGGACCTGCCTTAGAAGAACCACAGTGGAAGAACCACTTCAACATCGGTTTGAAAGAGGGTAAGGTTTACTACCGCAGTGGAAAGTTCGAGGTGAAGAACACCGGTTCGCAGCGCTTCAACGACGGTGCTTGGCACCATCTGGCTGTGACCATGAACCGTTCCCGCAACGTGGGTAACCTCTATGTTGACAATAATCTCATGCAGTCCTTCGCTGTTGACACATTGGGTGGCATACTGGGCGGAACATTGGCTGCAGGCATCACATACGAGGACGCCTACACCACCTCGGGTGCCCTTGCCGGCAACATCGACGAGATTGCTCTCTACGAGATGACCTTGCCTCTGAACGTCATCAAGGACTATGCTTCCACCACACCAACCGGACGCGAGATGGGTACATTGGTTTATCTGCCATTCAGTCGCTCGGAGCAACAGAAGGATCACACACAGCGTATGGTGGCATCAGGAGAAAGCATCAAGCAGACCCGCGACAACCAGGGCAATTACTCCACTCGTCAGGATGTCATCATCCCAGACAGCGAACTGGAGCCTGTGTCCGATCGAGAAAACTATGCTCCTATCGACAATACGGGACAGCGTGAGAACCTGAACTACAGCTATGTTGCTGACAAGCAGAACCTGCTCATCAACATCGACGAGCCTGCCCAGAACCTGGAGAAGACTCACGTCTATATCACCGTGCGTGATGTGGCTGACGTCAATGGCAATCTCATGGAGAACCCTGTGATGATGGATCTCTACGTCTATCGTAATCCTTTGCGCTGGTCGGAGAAACGTCTGTACATCGAAACAGACTATGGTTTCGAAGCCGCTGTGACTGTGAACATCCAAAACCAGAGTGGAAAGACGCATTCTTACTATCTGGACAACCAGCCACTTTGGATTACTCCATCGAAGACCAGCGGCACCATCGCTGCCACCGATGAGGAAACCATCACGTTGACCGTCTCGCCATACGTCAATATCGGTGACTTCGACGAGGTGATCAGCCTCGTGACTGAAGAGGGACTGAGTGAGGTGCTGCCTATCCACATCAAGGTGCGTGGAGAGCGTCCCGATTGGGCTATCAGCGAATCTCTGAAGAAGAAGAACATCACGATGAATATGGTGGCACGCGTGAAGATCGACGGCATTGTGACAGACGATCCTGATGACATCATCGGTGTGTTTGGCAACAGCCATGAACCGCTGGGTGTGGCACGTCTGAGCGTTGACAACACTGCCAATGCCAATGAGCCACTGGCCTTCATCACGGTTTACAACAACACCACAGCACAGCAACCTCTGCGCTTCGAATACTACGACAATTCAACAGGACACATCAGCGTGCTGAAACGTGAGGATGGTGAAGAACTGGTGTTCCTCGCTGACAGCCTCTTGGGTAGCACCAGCAACCCAATCATGTTGGTGAACAGCGGCGAAGAGGTGCAGATGTTGCAACTGAAGAAGGGCTGGAACTGGGTGTCATTCTACATGAAACCTGAAAAGAACACCATCAGCAACCTGCTCAACCGTTCCACGAAGTGGGAAGTAGGCGATGCCTTGGAGGTGCAGGGTACCAACGGCTTCTACGAAATCAGCTACAAGGGCATTCCTAATCCTGACAACCCCACTCGCATCAATTACTTCTGGGATAATGGCAACGACAGCATCGAACTGGATGCCACCAAGATGTACCGCTTCTATTCTTGTGACGAAAAGACTGCCTATCTTGCAGGTAGTAATCACTATGAATACATCCTAGTGCACCAAGGATGGAACCGCATTGCTTACCTCTCGCACCTGAACTTGCCAATTGCCACAGCTTTGGCTGACTACACAGCGAATGCAAGCGTGGGCGATATCATCAAGTCGCAGAATGAATTCTCCATGCTCGTGGAAGACACGCAGGGCAACCGCATGTGGAAGGGTACGCTGACGCATCTGACATCTGGTCAGGGTTACATGCTCAAGCATTTAGGTTCCAATGGAGTGCTGTTCTACTATCCTTCTTATGAGGGAATTTCACGCTATGGCAACGTGAAGAACCAGAACCGTGCCGCAAGGTACGAGAACACCACGGGCAGCTCTATGAATATCGTGGCTCGCACCGCTGGCGTTGACCTGCAAGAGGGTGACTGTCTGGTGGCATACAACGGAGCAGAACTGTGTGGCATGGCTGAAAAGACCGACGACGACCTGTTCTTCCTCTCTGTCGCTAATTATGGCAACGACGGCCTGAGCTTCGCCATCCAACGTGGTGAGGAACTGATTGCCCTGAGCAGCAGCCAGATGACCTATCAGACTGATGCCGTGATTGGAACGGTGAATGAACCAACGGTGATTGACTTCGCAGAAGTGAGTCGCCAGGCTGAAGGTGAGTGGTACGACTTGCAGGGTCGCAAGCTCGACAAGCGTCCGCAGCAGCCAGGCATCTATATCTTTAACGGACAAAAAATACTGATCAAATAATGAAGAAACTATTGTATCTCGCAGGTGTGGCACTGGTTGCCACCCTGCTCTTGGGAGCTTGCAGCTCGTCAGATGACGATGAGTCAAATGAGAAGAATGAGACCAGCATGACACCGAAGGAAGGTACGGATGCACGTCCTTCGTGGGTGGTTTCGTCCGATGCCAGTTTACAGGACGATTGGCCGATGTCTGTACAGATTGGCGTTCAATCCGAATTGCTGCCTTATGTGTCTAATGCAGACCTGATGTGCGCGATGCTGAAGGATGAAGTACGTGCCGTGAGTGACTTGAAAGAGACAGGTGGACAGTTCTATTTCATGTTGCCCATTCTTGGAGATAGCGGCGAGGGTAATGTCACCCTGAAGTACTATTGCGACAAGCTGCATCGCATCTTCACCGTCAGCGACTGGAAGGAGTTCGACTCCACTATCCAACCTACCGACCAGGGAACACCTTATGAGGTGCAGTTCTTTACGGGCGATGAATAAGTGTAACAGAAAAACTATAGAATCGTGAAAAGAGTTTTATCTATACTGATATCATTATGCGCTATCGTTTCAGCGTATGCAGATGTGGAAATTTGGACAAAAGATCAGCTTGAAACATTTAGAGATGACGTGAATAACGGAAATACTTATTTAAATCAGACCGTGAAGTTGATGACAGACCTTGATTTAGGTGGTACTAGTGAATCCCCGATTAGTTGGGAACCCATTGGTAAGTCTGAGACACGTTGGGATGAAGATAAACAAGAATCTGTTAAAGATGATACTCGTGTGTTCAAGGGAATATTCAAGGGACAGGGTCACACTATTTCAATGTATGTAGAAGACAATAGAGCTGTTGCTGGGTTATTCGGCTATCTATATGGTACCGTTCAGCAACTGAAGGTTGTAGGGGCTATATCCAATTCTTACAAGATTGGGAATGTTACTTATACATCCAGTACAGCTGGTATTGCAGCCTATAACAGAGGAACCATTAGTGAATGTGCCAATTTTGCCTCTATCGTGGGTGTGTATGCTGGTGGTATTGCAGGCGAGAATCACGGAATAATCACCAACTGCTACAACCGAGGTGCTATTGGCGCTGATGCAACCTTTACTGGAGAGAAATACTTGGGTGGTATTGCTGGGTCTAATGATGGAATGGGCGCAACAATTTCATACGTATATGCATCCTGTTCGATAGACAATGTGAGTTCTACTGGTGGTATTACAGGAAACAATATATCTGATGGAACCGTATTATATTGTTATATGGCTAGTGGAATGTATAATAATGGACATGGAACAACATCTGAACTGACAGGAACCACTCTTAATGGACAACTGAACACAACAGATGATTATACTAATTGGACGTTTACTGATGGTGAACTGCCTGAATTGACATGCTTCAAGAACAAGATTGTACGACTCGTCGATAACTACGACAATACAGCAGCACTTTCTTGTAATAATGGTCAGATGTGCACCGTAGAACTGACCAATCGTACTCTATATAAAGATGCGGCGTGGAATACCCTCTGCTTGCCCTTCGACATTGACCTGACAAATACAGCCAATCCTCTCTATGGTGACGGTGTTGTGGCAAAGGTTCTCGATGGAGCAAAAACTTCGCTCAACGCTGCTGGCTTGCTTTCTCTCAGCTTTAATGATGCTCCTGCAACCATTCCAGCTGGTACTCCTTTCATTATCAAATGGAATAATACGGGAGAGCCCCTCTCCAATGTTCAGTTCAGCACTGTAACGATCAGCAACACGGCTCCTAAAGCTGTAGAATTCAATAACTATTTCGGAAATAAAGGTCAGTTCGTGGGTACTTATTCGCCGTTCACTATTGATGAAAGCAACATAGACGAGATAGTGTTGCTGTCAGGTGACAATACATTGGGCTACTCAAAGAACACTCGTACTCTGCGTTCCTGCCGTGCCCATTTTATGATTCCTACGACTACTTCTCAGATTCGTGCTATGGTTGATTTCGAGATTGATTTCGATGGAACTTCGGGAATCATCTCGATGGAAGATGGTAGCAGTAAGATGGAAGATTGCGAGTGGTACACGTTGGATGGACGTAAAATGGATGGCGAACCGACCCAGCCAGGTGTGTATATCGTGAATGGGAAAAAAGTAATCGTTAAATGAACATGGTCATGAAGAAAGCATATATTCAACCCACAATGAGGTGTGTTTGTCTGCATCACAAACCACATCTGGTTGTCACTTCTGCTGAGTCTAAAACAGGCGAACAAATCAAATGGAAAAGAGGTGGATTTGAAGATTCTGAGTGGGATAGATAGAAGAATCGGTCTCTAAGTTTACGACCTTCTTAGGTCACTTCTCTATTTCACTTTTATATTTATGCAAATTGATTCATACGATTTATGAACATAGTAACAAATAAAAATATGAATAAGTATTTCTTTACTTGTCTCTGCGCGCTGTTGGTGGCTTCCATCGATCGGTAGGGCACAGGTGGATGCAGAGACAAACAACTTGTTTCAGAAAGCCAAATCTCTTGCTGAGAGAACGATGGTGCATGGGGTGGACACCAACTATGTCAAGACACCCAAGCATCCTTGGCAAGTCAGCCTCAAGAGTCGTGTGTCGCAGACAGACTTGCAGATGCACTCTGTCGTTGATGGAGCAGAACTCTTCGACGGAGAGGGAATGATGCCTTTCATCAAGGGTATGGACGACATGGCGACCGACCCTCGTTTCATCACCAGGGTGTCCACTTCACTCGGTGTGAAAGTGGGCTATAAGGGCTTGAGTGCCAGTTACTCCTTCCCGATAGGGGGAGACAAGAGCCAGAACATCTCGTTGAAGAGCACGGGCAACTGGTATGCCGTGAACTTGCGCTGGCACAAGTACAAGACGAAGACGGCGAGGACGCACTATGCAGGAGCTGTCATCGGCAGAGAAATAGTTGACTATGACGAGGAAGCAGACAAAATCATTTTCAATGAGGTGGGTGATCCCTATGCATGGGATGAGACGGAAAAGGAAGAGTTACCTTCGCCCATTTCCATCAAGACATTGATTTTCGACGGTTTCTACATCTTCAATCACAAGAAATTCTCCTATGCTGCCGCCTACAACCAAAAGACCGTTCAGGCTCGTTCGGCAGGCTCACCCATCGTCGGATTGATGGGCTACTATGCAGATTTCGACTACGACGACCAGCGCAATGCAGAGCTTATCTACTGGATGGATGGTATTGGCCGTCTGCGCCAATATCAACTGAGCCTGGGTGCTGGCTATGCCTACAACTTTGTGCCTGCCAAGGGATGGCTCATCAGTGCGATGGCGATGCCGATGGTGACGGTGGTGAACCGCACCCGCATCAACACTTACGACAGCAATTTTAAGGATGTGGCGAATGCACACCTTCTGGAATTAGCGCTCCAGGAAATGCTTTCGGAGGAAGGATTGATTGACATATCTGAAGATGACATCAATGACGACCTCTCAGACGTGTACGAGATACAAAGCACAGGGGTGCACTCACGCAACAACCGCATTGCGCTGAACTTCACCACGCGCCTCTCCGTCACCTACAACTGGAGCCGCTACTTCGTCAATGCCAATGGCCAGTTCAACAACTTCAACTACAAGCATAAAGCTATGCATGGTCATCTGAACGACTGGTACATCAACGCATCGGTGGGCGTGAGATTCTGATGAAAGGCTCCCTCTGTCAGACTCGTCTGAACCATGCCGAACGTGAGTATCTTCGGCGAAGCCAAAAAGAAACGAATGAGTCACTCCCGACTCATTCGTTTCTTTCGTGATATTTGCCACTTGTGGCGATGTTTCAATAAATTCCTGTTTTATTCGTCGAGTGCTTTCAGCTTTGCCTTAACTTCCTCTTTGTCTGCCTTGAGCTTCTCCATCTTGCGGTTCAGCTCCTCGATGAGGGCGTTGCCTTGCTTGGACTTGCTGCTGAGGGTGAGGAAACCGAGGTTGTTCTCGTAGGTCTTGATTTCGTTGTTGAGGATGTCGAGCTGACGGGTGAGGCGTGAACGCACGTCGTTGCCGTTGCCACCCTTGATGCTCTCCTTGAAGCGGTCGATGCGGCGCTTGGCTGCATGCTCGTTGGCATAGCCGTAGAGGCGGTCCATCTGCTCGCGGAGGAGCTTGTAGAGCTTGTCCTTGTCCTTGAAAGGCACGTGACCAATCTCGTTCCACTCTTCCTGTGCCTCACGGAGCTTGGAGCGGAGGTCGCCTTCAAACTCCTCGGGCACGATGGCTGCGAGGGCGTCGATGATGGCGCGCTTCTTCTCGAGGTTGGCTGCCTGCTCGCTGTGGGCATCCTTGTTCGCCTCTTTCTTGGCTGCGAAGAAGGTGTCGCAGGCGGTGTTGAAGCGCTCCCAGATTTGGTCGCTGTATTTCTTGGGCACGGTGCCGATTTCCTTCCACTTCTTCTGCAACTCGACGAGCTTGTCGCTGGTTGCCTTCCAGTCGGTGCTGTCCTTGAGCGCCTCTGCCTGCTCGACGAGTTCGAGCTTGAGGGCGTAGTTCTGGTTGAGGTTCTCGCGCACGCTCTGGAAGTATTCGTTCTTGCGGGTGAAGAAGGCGTCGCATGCGCCACGGAAACGCTCGAAGATCTTGGTGTTCATCTTCTGTGGGGCGTAGCCGATGGTCTTCCACTCTGCCTGCAAGGCGATGATTTTCTCTGAGAGGGCGTTCCACTCGGCGAAGGTCTTCAGCCCTTCGAGGTCGAAGGCTTCGATGGTCTCGCAGATGGCGGTCTTCTTGGCGAGGTTCTCCTCTTCCTTCTCCTTGCGTGCCTCGAAGAACTCCTGATGACGCTTGTTGATGACGGTGGATGCCTCCTTGAAGCGGTTCCAGATGCCTTCGCGAAGGTCGCTTGCCACGGGTCCTGTCTCGCGGAAGTCCTGGTGGAGCTGCTGCAACTTGCGGAATGCGACGATGACGTCGGTCTCGTCTGCCAGTTTCTCAGCGGCTTCGCAGAGGGCTGTCTTGCGCTCGAGGTTCTTCTTGAAGTCGTAGGCGCGCAGCTCGTTGCTGAGCTTCAGGGTGTCGTAGAATTCTTCCACTGCCTGCTGGTAGGTCTTCCAGAGGTTGGTCGCCTTCTCAGCTGGCACTTCCTTGATGTCGTTCCACTGCTGCTGCAACTCCTTGAAGTCGTTGTAGCCACGGTTGATCTCGTCGGGATTCTCCGTGATGGCCTTTATCTTGTCGATGATTTCGAGTTTCTTCTGATAGTTCGCCTCGCGCTCCTGCTCGAGTGCTGCCGCTGCGGCTGCACGCTTCTCGCGGATGACAGCCATCAATTCCTTGAAGGCGTTCTCCTCGGGGTCGGGCTCTGGGGCGTACTCCTCGGCAGCGCCTCCTTCTTCGATGAACTTCTTGTAGGCGGCATCGGCTTCGGCGCGGTGGATGCGGTAGAAGTTGCTCTTGAGGCTGTCGAGTTCTTGGCGAGTGACCTCTTCGTCGCTTTCCGAAATATCCTTGAGTCGGTTGATGACTTCGGTCTCGGTCTCGTAAGCGGCGAAAGAAGTGGTTGAGGTTTCTGCCTGAGGCTCTTCGACAGCTTCTTCGACTACTGGCTCGGCAGCTTCGTCGGCTACTGGCTCAGCGGTTTCTTCGGTTGCAGCTGCTGCAACGGGTGCTGTTTCTTCTGCTGCAACAGGCTCTGCTGCAGGTTCTACTGTAGGTTCAACTACAGGTTCCTCAGTGGGGTTCTGAATTTCAGTCATAGTTGTTTAGTGTATTATATTAAGCATGATTGTATAGACATAGACGACTGCCGCCGGAATGGCAAGCAGTGAACTATCAAAGCGATCGAGCATGCCGCCATGCCCCGGAAGGATGTTGCCAGAGTCCTTGATGCCCACGCGGCGCTTGAGCAACGACTCCACAAGGTCGCCCCAGGTGCCGAAGAGGACGGTGAGCACGGCAAGACCTGCCCAGAGAATGCGGGAGGTGATGTCGGGAAGCGTCTCGGCAAAGGGAACGAAACTGGCAATGACTTGTGACGCCACGACTGCTGTGAGCCCACCACCGATGCTGCCTTCCCACGACTTGTGGGGAGAGATGCGCGGGAAGAGGTGGTGCTTGCCCAGCCATGAACCGAAAAGATAGGCGCCCGTGTCGCTTGCCCACAGGAAGATGAACAAGGAGAGGGCGTACCAGTAGTAGTAAGTCACCCCTGCCGGAGTGCTGATGAAGCACAGGGTGTTCAGGGATGCGAATGGCAGAGCAATGTAGAGCTGTGCCATGAAGGTCATGCCCCAGTTCTGGATGTTGTCGGGGCGGTCGAAGTATAGTTCAGATACCAGCAGGTAAATGATGGAAATGAGGTAGGGGATGAACACCTCTGCCCCCATGATGTTGGTGTTGAATGCCCACACCGCCACAAACAGGTAGGCTGCCGCAACGGTGGTGATGAAACGGTTGACATGCAAGTGCATGTGACGATTGGCAATCGTAGTGAACTCCCACACCGTCAAGGCTGTGATGACCGTGAACAGGAGCAAGAGAGAGTAGGGGTTGAACACGATTCCGCCCACAAGGACGATAACGAACAGTGCACCCGTGATGGCACGTATGATCAAATTCTTCACGTTTCTTTTCTTTAGGTTTTGTCTGTTTCAGGTGATGGTTCTGGGGAAGGATTCTCAACAGCCTGTCCCGCTTCTTTTGCTTTCTCAGCCTTCTCTAAGACTGCCTGCACGATCTTCTGACGGATGATTTCCTCGTTCTCCTTCTTGTGGTCGGTGGCGTCAGTGGGCTGTTCCTCCTCGCCGTCCTTGTTCTCGGCATTGGCAGCCAGGATTTCATCGGTGCGTGAAGTCCATGGACGCTTGCCAAAGATTTCTTCGAGGTCCTCGGCAAAGATGACTTCCTTCTCGATGAGTCGCTGAGCGAGCTGTGCATGACCGTCCTTGTGCTCCAGAAGCACTTTCTTGGCACGCTCGTACTCGCTGGCGATGAGGCGACGCACCTCCTCGTCGATGGTCTCGGCAGTCTTGTCGCTGTAGGGCTTGCTGAATTGATATTCCTGATTGTCGTAGTAGCAGAGGTTAGGAAGCTTCTCGCCCATACCGGCATAGGCAATCATGCCGTAAGCCCGTTTGGTCACCTTCTCCAAGTCGTTCATGGCTCCCGTGGAGATGCGTCCCGTGAACAATTCCTCGGCGGCACGTCCACCCAATGTGGCGCAAATCTCGTCGAGTATCTCCTCTTTGGTGGAAATCTGACGTTCCTCAGGCATGTACCAGGCAGCACCGAGGGCTTGACCACGTGGTACGATGGTGACTTTCACCAATGGGTTGGCATATTCGAGGAACCACGAAATGGTGGCATGACCTGCCTCGTGAAGGGCAATGGTGCGCTTCTCATTGGCTGTGAGCAGCTTGGTCTTCTTCTCCAAACCGCCGATGATACGGTCAACGGCATCGAGGAAGCATTGCTTGTCCACCCACTCCTTGTTGTTGCGGGCAGCGATGAGGGCAGCCTCGTTGCAGACATTGGCGATGTCGGCACCCGAGAAGCCCGGTGTCTGACGTGCCAACTGAGCCACCTCCACGGTCTCATCAATCTTGAGTGGTTTCAGATGCACCATGAAAATCTCCTTGCGCTCGTTCAGGTCGGGGAGATCCACGTGTATCTGGCGGTCGAAACGTCCTGCACGGAGCAATGCCTTGTCGAGGATGTCGGCGCGGTTGGTGGCTGCCATGATGATGATACCGCTGTTAGTACCGAAGCCGTCCATCTCGGTCAGCAACTGGTTGAGGGTGCTTTCACGCTCGTCGTTGCCACCCATGGCTGCGGTCTTGCTGCGGGCACGACCGATGGCGTCAATCTCATCGATGAAGATGATGCATGGTGCCTTTGCCTTTGCCTGCTGGAACAGGTCGCGAACACGGCTGGCTCCCACACCCACGAACATCTCGACGAACTCGGAACCTGACAAAGAGAAGAAGGGCACGCCAGCCTCTCCTGCCACCGCTTTTGCCAACAAGGTCTTACCCGTTCCCGGAGGACCCACGAGGAGTGCTCCCTTCGGAATCTTACCACCGAGGTTAGTGTACTTCTCAGGCTTTTTCAGGAAATCGACAATCTCCTGCACCTCCTGCTTGGCACCCGCCTGACCAGCCACATCCTTGAAGGTGATCTGGGGTGAGTTTTTGTCGTCTTTCTCAAAGAGCTGGGCTTTGGACTTGCCTACGGAGAAGATGCCGCCAGCACCGCCCATGAAGCCTCCGCCTCCGATTCCCCTCATGATGAAAATCCAGATGAGGATGATGATGACGAGTGGAGCGAAGTTCCATAAGAGGTTGGAAATGAAGTCATTGTCACGTTCATATGAAACCTTTCCTGTAAAGTTTCCCTCTTTGTTCTGCTCGTCAAGGTAGCTCTCCAAATTGTCGATGGAACCAAACTCCACCTTGATGCGGGCAGGCTTCTTGTTCTTGTTGACAGCACCATACACTTGCTTCTCATACTTGGAGTTGATGGCAAGCGTGAGGGTGTTGTTGTCTTTGTTGACGGTCACGTCAGCCACATAGCCCTTGGTCACAAAATCCTTAAAAGTGGTGTAATCCACGCTGCGTGAAGCAGAGGTGTCGTGTCGTGTGAAAATCATGAATGCCAATCCTGCAATGAGCAAGATGTAGAGCCACGTGAAGTTGAAGCGTGGCTTTTGCATTCTGTTGTTGCTGTTATTGTTTGTATTCATGTCTCGTTAGTCAATGTCTGGAATGTCTGTGATTTCGGCATCTTCCCAAAGGTTGTCCACATCGTAGAACTCGCGTGCATCGGGCACGAAGATGTGCACGACCACGTCGATGTAGTCGATGGCAACCCAGAGATTGTTTCTTGTGCCGTCCACTGCCGATGGACGTGCTTTCTGTTCCTTGCGGGCAAAATCTCGCACGGATTCTGTGATGGCTGCCACTTGACTGGGCGAATTACCTTCGCCGATGACCAGATATTTAGTGATGGTGTCGTCAATGCCTTCGAGGTTGACTACACGGATTTTCTTTCCCTTCTTCTCTTGAATGCCTGCAATGCAGGACTTTACCAACTTTTCGGTTTCTGTCATTTATTATAATATGTGTGTTAATTTTCTTCTAATTCGCGTTTCTTTTTCTCTTCAATCATCTGGAAGTCTTTGGGGCGCAATACGAAGTTGCTGCCGAGGTACTTCTCCTTGACAATGACGTTGCTTGCCAGTTCGGGAGGCGTTCCCTTGAAGAGGATGCGACCCTCAAAGAGCAGATAGGCACGGTCTGTGATGCAAAGCGTCTCCTGCACGTTGTGGTCGGTGATGAGGATGCCGATGTTGCGGTCTTTCAGCTTCCACACCACATACTGGATGTCCTCCACAGCGATGGGATCGACACCGGCAAAAGGTTCGTCGAGCATGATGAACTTCGGGTCGATGGCCAAGCAGCGTGCAATCTCGCAACGTCTTCTTTCACCTCCTGAGAGCTGGTTTCCTCGGTTCTTCCTCACTTTCTGCAAGTTGAACTCATCAAGCAGCCTCTCCAAATGCTCCCGTTGCTCCTCTGTCGATTTGTATTTCATCTCCAACACCGTCATGATGTTGTCCTCCACGCTCATGGTGCGGAATACGCTTGCTTCCTGTGCCAGATAACCTACACCCTTCTTTGCACGCGTCGAAACGGGGTCTTTGGTGATTTCCTGATCGTTGATGAACACCTGACCACTGTTGGGCACCACCAATCCTGTCGTCATGTAGAATGACGTGGTCTTTCCTGCTCCGTTAGGTCCTAACAACCCGACGATTTCTCCTTGTCGCACACTAATGGACACGTTGTTTGCCACTGTGCGCTTTCCGTATGTCTTGACCAGGTTACGAGTGTAGAGCGTGTTCCGTTCTTCGGAAAACTCTGGTATGTTCTCGTCGCCTGCGTTCGTGGTTGCAGATATGTTTTTTAACTCCATAAGTTGTCAAATTAGTTACAAAAGTACGAATTGTTTGTTGATTAGGCGCTTTCCGAAAGGAAAAACTATGTTAAAAGCCGTTCTTTTGAACAAAAATGACTAATTTTGCCAAGATTTTGCTATTTATAAATCATTAAAGTAATAATAGAAGTGCTATCAATCAAGAGTGGATTAACCCATTTGGGTAGGTATGTATTGTTGATGGGTCGTGTGCTTACACAACCCGACAGGTGGAGAATGTTCTTGAAGCAATATGTGACTGAGATGTATCAATTGGGATACAATTCCATCGGCATTGTGCTTATCATCTCCTTCTTCATCGGAGCCGTCATTTGTCTTCAGATCAAACTGAACATTCAGAGTCCGTGGATGCCCCGCATGGTGGTGGGCTACACGACGCGTGAAATCATGTTGCTGGAGTTCTCGTCGAGTATTATGTGTTTGATTCTTGCTGGTAAGGTGGGTTCGAACATCGCTTCGGAGATTGGCACCATGCGCATCACGCAACAGATAGATGCGCTTGACATTATGGGCGTCAACTCTGCCAATTACCTTATTCTACCGAAAATCATGGGACTCATGACCATCATGCCTATTCTGGTTACGTTGAGTGTGGCAGCAGGCATTATGGGTGCATACGCCACCTCGCTGATGGGAACGACCACCGTGCCAGAACTGGACGAGGGTTTCCGTTATCAGTTCAACCAATGGTTTTTCTGGTGTGGTATGATCAAGGCGGTGGTTTATGGTTTTATCATCACCAGCGTCTCTGCCTACAAGGGTTACACGGTGGAAGGTGGTAGTGTGGAAGTGGGAAAATCGAGCACCGATGCCGTTGTCACCAGTAGCATCCTCATCCTTTTCTCCGACATTTTCTTGACTAATATGCTGACATAGAACGACATGATAACAGTAGAACATTTATATAAGAGTTTTGAAGACCGTGAAGTGCTCAAGGACATCAATGCGACGTTCCGTGATGGCGAGGTCAATCTTATCATTGGTCAGAGTGGTAGTGGCAAGACGGTGCTGATGAAGAATATTGTAGGGCTGCTTGTGCCGACAAAAGGCACTATCCATTATGATGACCGTGACTTTGTGTCGCTTTCAAAACGGGAGAAGATTCTTCTCCGCCGTGAGATGGGCATGATATTCCAGAGCGCTGCCTTGTTTGACTCCATGTCGGTTCTTGACAACGTGATGTTCCCACTCAATATGTTCTCATACGATTCCTATGAGGATAGAAAGAAACGGGCATTGAATTGTTTGGCACGTGTCAATCTGCAAGGTGCTGAAAACAAGTTCCCAGGGGAACTGTCAGGCGGTATGCAGAAACGTGTGGCAATTGCACGTGCCATTGTATTGCAACCGAAATATCTCTTTTGTGACGAACCCAACTCTGGTCTTGACCCCAAGACGAGCATCGTGATTGACGAACTCATTGCGGGCATCACCCACGAGGATAAAATCACCACCATCGTCAACACCCACGACATGAACTCCGTGATGGGCATTGGCGAGAACATCACCTTCATCTGTGAGGGCAGGGCAGAGTGGCAGGGCAACAACAAAGAGATTATGGATGCCACCAACAAGAAACTGGAAGACTTCATCTTTGCCAGCGATATTCTGCGTCAGGCAAAGGAACTGCACGACCAACAGAAGAAGTAATGATTGTTTGTATTGCAGAGAAACCGAGTGTGGCACGTGACATTGCCAATGTGTTGGGTGCCCGCGACATGAAGCAAGGCTACATCGAAGGCAACGGCTATCAGGTCACTTGGACGTTTGGACACCTGTGCGAACTGAAAGAGCCTGATGAGTATAACCCTCGTTGGAAGCGATGGGACTTATGGGATCTCCCCATGATACCAGCGCGTTTCGGTATTCGTTTGAAGAACGATGACGGGGTGCAGCGTCAGTTTGCCACAATTGAGAAACTCATGCAGGCGGCAGATGGCATCATCAACTGCGGCGATGCTGGGCAGGAAGGTGAGTTGATTCAGCGTTGGGTCATGCAGAAGGCTGGGGCAAAGTGTCCTGTCAAACGATTGTGGATTTCCTCGCTGACAGAAGAGGCAATTCGGGAAGGATTCAACAACCTGAAAGACCAAATCGAATATCAGTCACTTTACGAAGCAGGACTTTGTCGTGCTATTGGTGACTGGACACTTGGCATGAACGCCACCCGCCTTTACACCCTCAAATACGGACAACAGAAACAAGTGCTCTCCATTGGTCGTGTGCAGACACCCACATTGGCATTGATCGTGCGTCGCCAGCAGGAGATAGAGAGTTTTGTGCCCAAGCAAAGTTGGGTGCTCTCCACTCTTTATCGCGACACTAAATTCACCGCCATTGCCCATGATGAAGAAGCGGAAGCAGAGGATGCTGCAGAGGTGAAAGCAGCAGCTGAGCAGGGTAAAACTATCAAGAGTAAAGGACCTATTTTCAGACAAATAGAATATTTAACTGAAGCAGAAGGTCAGGCGGTGCTTCAATCTATTGAGGGACAACCTTTCAAGGTGACTGACATCCAGAAGAAGAAAGGGGTGGAGGCTCCGCCACGACTTTATGACTTGACTTCCTTACAGGTGGATTGCAACCGTAAATTCGGTTATTCTGCTGAACAGACCTTGCAACTTATCCAGAGTCTCTACGAAAAGAAATTCACTACTTATCCGCGTGTTGACACCACTTTCCTAAGTGATGATATCTATGCCAAGTGTCCCCAGACGCTTCGTGGTTTGAAAGGTTATGAGCAATTCACGCAACCGCTGGAAGGAAAACCATTGCCGAAATCGAAGAAAGTCTTTGACTCTTCCAAAGTGACGGATCACCACGCCATTATCCCTACAGGTGTGCCAGCTATCAGTCTCACTGATATGGAACGTCGTGTGTACGACTTGGTGACTCGTGCCTTCATCGCCGTGTTCTATCCTGATTGCAAGTTCGAGACCACAACTGTTTTTGGAGAAGTGAAGCCCGAAACGATGGATGCTGTTCTTTTCCGAACGAGTGGGCGAGTCATTCTTGATGAAGGATGGAAAGTGATTTATAAGAAGAATGCCGCTGAAAATGTTGATGATGATGAAAATGGTGGTGCTGACGATGACCGTTTACTTCCTGCTTTCCAGAAAGGCGAGAGTGGTCCTCATGTTCCTATGCTGTCTGAAAAATGGACACAACCTCCTAAGCCCTATACAGAAGCAACTTTGCTTCGTGCGATGGAGACTGCTGGCAAATTTGTCGATAACGAAGAACTTCGTGATGCCATGAAGGAGAACGGTATTGGTCGTCCTTCCACTCGTGCTGCCATCATTGAGACCCTCTTCAAGCGTCGCTACATCCGCAAGGAACGCAAAAGCCTCGTGGCGACTCCAACGGGTGTTGAACTCATTGGCATCATCCATGAGGAACTCCTCAAAAGTGCAGAACTGACAGGTATCTGGGAAAAGAAGCTTCGTGAGATAGAGAAGAAGCAATATGATGCTCCGACCTTCATTGAGGAATTGAAGCAGATGGTCACCGACCTCATCAACCAAGTGCGCAATGACAATTCCAATCGTCATGTTGCCATCACCACGGAAGAGGATTTGAAGAAGAAGGTGAAGAAGGTGGCTCCCACCAATGCTCCTGCAGGTTTCCAGCCTCAGAAGAAGTCCGCACCCAAGAAGGCAACCCCCAAAACCACCGAGGAAGTCAAAGCCAATCATAATCCTGACGAGATTATTGGTATGCCTTGTCCTATCTGTCATGAGGGGCATATCATCAAGGGGAAGACTGCCTATGGTTGTTCCCGTTGGAAGGAGGGTTGCACCTATCGACTCCCTTTCGACCAGGCTTAATGCAATAATGAAGCCTTTTTTTCGTTTTATGTAGTATGGAACGGAAGATTCTCCACACATGTGTCTATATACTGGCTTTGGTGTTGGTGGCGTGTAGCAACGAAGGCATAGCGTTCAAGAAGGCAGAACAGAGCTATGCGATAGGTGAATACTATGCCGCAAGCATCAACTACAAGAAGTCGTACTCTCGCTGTGCGCCGAAAGAAAAGGCGAAGCGGGCAGTGCGGGCTTTCATGATGGGAGAATGTTACCGTCATATTGGTTACACGCAAAAGGCGATGGCGGCTTATACGAATGCCATCCGATATAATGTTGAAGACAGCACGGCATACCTGCATCTGGCGCGTCAGCAGTTGAAGGCTGGTCAGTACAAGCAGGCAGCGCAGAACTTCCATCAATATCTGGAATTTGACCCAGGGAACGAACTGGCTCGTAGCGGTTTGTTGTCGTGCGAACTGGGACCGCAATGGAAGGCAAAGCCCAATCAGTACAAGGTGAAGAAGGAGACGGTGTTCAACTCACGCCGTTCCGATTACAGTCCTTTGTTGGTGGGCGATGATGCTGACCAGCTGGTGCTTTCCTCCACACGCAAGGAAGCGCAAGGCGATGATATCTCAGGTGTGACGGGTTTGAAGTTCGGCGACCTTTTCTTCTCTCGCAAGAACGAACAGGGTAAATGGCAACCTGTGGATGTGATAGAGGGAGAGGTGAACACGGAGTATGACGAAGGTGCGCCTTGTCTCAGTCCTGATGGCAAGACGATGTACTTCACCCGTTGTTCCAGCGACCCCGACTATCCACGCTATGCAGAGATTTGGCAGTCGCAACGTAGTGATGCCGCTTGGAGCAAACCCACCAAGTGCCAGATTTCTCGTGACACACTCACTTCCTATGCTCATCCTGCGGTAAGTCCCGATGGACAATGGCTCTATTTCGTCAGCAATGCAGAGGGTGGTGAAGGAGGTCTTGACATCTGGCGCACTCGTATTCTCACCAGTGGCTTTGGCGGTATGGAGAATTTGGGTCGTCCCATCAATACGGCGGGCGATGAGATGTTCCCCTCGTTCCGACCGAATGGTGACCTCTATTTCTCTTCTGATGGTCATCCAGGCATGGGTGGCTTGGACATCTTTATTGCGCACGAAGACTCCATTCGGGGCACCATCGTGGAGAATCAGCAATATCCGCTCAACTCTTCTGCCGACGACTTCGGCATGACTTTCGAGGGAGTGCACAATCGTGGTTTCTATTCTTCCTCTCGCAACGACGGCAAGGGCTGGGAACATATCTTCTCCTTCGAATGTCCTGAAATCCTGCAGACGGTGACGGGTTGGGTGTATGAGAAGGATGGTTACGAACTGCCTGAGGCATTGGTCTATATGGTGGGCAATGACGGCACCAACCTCAAACTCTCCGTCAAGGGTGACGGTTCCTTCACACAGGTGCTGAAGCCGGGTGTGGAATATGTGCTGCTCGGCACTTGCAAGGGCTATCTGAACGTGAAGAATGAGATTCGTGTGGAGCCAGAGGATGAGGAAGAGAGCCACGAATACACGCTCCAATTCCCCTTGCCACCTATCAATGTGCCTGTCTTGATTGACAATATCTTCTATGAGTTTGACCGTGCCGACCTGACGCCCGAATCCACAGAAGCCCTTGATCAGTTGGTGGGCATGATGAACGAGAATCCCAACATCACCATCGAACTGTCTGCCCATTGCGACTATCGAGGCAACGACGACTATAACCAACGGCTCTCCCAGCGACGTGCTGAGTCCGTTGTGCGCTATCTCATTCAGCACGGCATCGCCAAAGACCGTCTCACCGCTGTGGGTTATGGTGAGTCGCGTCCGAAGATTGTCTCTAAGAAATTGGCGGAAACCCTGTTGGCAGGCGACCCGAAGGTGGAGGTGCAGGTGAATGACACCCTGACTGAGAGCTACATCCTTCGTGTCAAGGACGAAGATAAACAAGAGGTGCTGAATGCCCTCAACCGCCGCACAGAGTTCCGTGTGCTTCGCACCACATACGGTACGACGCTCAACGAGTACAAGCCTGAAGAAGAGGAACGGAAGGCTGCCACCAAGCGAAAAGAAGAAGCCACCCAAGAGGATGACTTCATATTCTAAGTGTTCAGATTCTAAGTTTTTAGGCTTCTGCCTCGTTTTCTTCTCCGATAAACTGATATTCAAATTTGTCGCTCTTGGCAGAAGGGAACTGTGAGCGTGGGTCTATCTCTGGACGGCTCTTCAGATGGTCAATGATGCGGTTGTAGGCATCCATTGCGCTAAAGGCTTTGAGACGCACACGGAAAGGCGTGTCCACATACTTGCATTTGCCAGTTTCTGGAATGGTGAGCACACGCTTGAAGGTGAGTCCTGCTTCCCACCAACCGATTTTCTCTTCATTGAGGGCGTCGAGGATGCTCTTCTTGCGTTCTGCCATACTGGATACGTGCTCCAGTTTCTGTTCCTTGCGCATGGCCTCCTCCTCCTTGAACTGTTCCAAGGTCTCCGCCTCCGTCTTCAGGAAAAGCACATAGTTAGAATAACTCACCTTCATTCGGAAAGGGTAGAGGTTGGATGAGTTGAGGAACGTGGTGATGCGACTGGCAGCATTGCTTTCCACTTTAATTTCTTGTATCGACTGGAGGAAGGCGAGGGCGTCTTCCACAGATTTTGCCAGGTATTCGTGGTCGAAATATCTAACGTATAAGTTCATTTGTGTTGTTTGCTTGGTTTTCCGACTGCAAAGTTACGATTAAGTGAGCACAATACAAAGGAAAAACAAAAGTTTTTTATTTATATTGTCGAACGAGAGTGCCTTCGACGTAGTCAAAGATAAGGATTTTCATTATCATATTTTCATTTTTTTCTGATTCTCCATTCATCAGGATATAAGTTGTTGGCGCGGTTGCCGATGTTCTTCACAAAGCCGAGGGGATGACCTTGATACGTGATGAGCACATAGCCGCGTGGGGTGTCGGCAGGCAGTTGCAGGGCTTCTGTCCTCAGATAGGCGAGGGCTTGCTGCTCATCCACCTCTGCCGTTGGGAACGCCTCTTTGTTGAGGTGGTTGCTCATCGCAAGACTTTGAGAGGGTTTGAGGTTTGAGATTTGAGATTTGAGGTTTGAGGTTTGAGATTTGGAGGGTTTTGCTGCAGCGCGTGGGCTGGGGCTGGTGGCGAGTTCGATGCCGGCATGCAGCACCTTGAGGGTTTGCTGCGCTTGCTGATAGAGATCCAGATGCAGGGTGGGGAAGGCACGGAACGTGTCATTCTCCTCCAGGATGGTGAAGTTCTCACCGTCAGTCAGCCATTCCTTCAGTTCTTTGGGAATCCTGGCGTTCAGTTTCCGACCTTTGACCTTCGACCTTCGACCTTCGTCCTCCGAAGTCTTTCGCAACACGCTGATGAAGAAGCCCTCACCCTTCGTCCGATGCGGATAGAAATGCGTGTTCTTCTCGCTCAGTCCCCATGCAGGATTGGGTCGGCACGACAACACCTCCGCCCCCAGCGTCTTGGCAATCCACGCCACGTTCTCCTCGTCCTCCAGAGGGTTGTAGGTGCAAGTGCTGTAGATGAAGATGCCTCCCTCCTTCAGCGTGTGCCAGATGTCCCTCACGATGTCACGCTGCCGTTTCCTGCACGTGTCCACATTCGCCAAACTCCATTCCCCAATGCTGTCAGGGTCTTTGCGGAACATCCCTTCGCCAGAGCAAGGAGCGTCGCAGATGATCAGGTCGAACGTGTCGCCAAACGCCCGGAAGTCCTCCGCATAGTTGTTCGTCACGATGCAGTTCGGATTGCCCCACTTGATGAGGTTCTCTGCCAAGATGTTGGCACGCTGCCTCACCACCTCGTTGGCAATGAGCAAGGAACCCTCAGGCAATTCCGACAACGCCAGCGTCGATTTCCCTCCTGGGGCAGCACACAAGTCCAACGCCACCACAGGCTCCTTCACATATTCCCTCAACACATGCGACAAGAACATCGACGATGCCTCCTGCACATAGTAGCAACCTGCATGAAACAGCGGGTCAAGCGTGAAGGACGGACGTTCGGAAAGATAAAAACCCTCCTCACACCAGGGGACTGGTGAGGTTGGAGGTTGGAGGTTTGGCTCCGCCGAGCTGAAGGTTCTTGGCAAGCCAAGCGTGCTAAAGATACGATAAGAGGTTTGAGGTTTGAGGTTTGAGGTTTGAGATTTGAGGTTTGGGGAGAGGGTCTTCTTTTTATTTCTCCTGATGCTGGTCGGCGCATCCTCTGCCAATGCCTCAGCAAGGAGGTCATATTCCTCCTTTCCCAGCACCTCCGTCATCATCCGTTGGAAGTCCTCAGGCAATTCCTTTGCCAACTTCGTGTCTGTCGTCATGTTGCTATTGTTTTCGGCTTGCGAAGTTATCAATTTCTGCACACTTATCCAATTTTTTCTTTGTTTTTCTCTGTTTTTTTTCGTATCTTTGCAAAAGAATTCACGTTAAAACGACATCTCCTTGAAAAAGGGGTAAGAAAACAAATCAAGGTTTTTGCCGACCGCACCCACATATAAGGGCGGACGCTCGTAGATATGCGGGCGCCCGCCCTTATTCATGCGGCCGACCGACCAAATCTGGTTACACCTAGCATCTCTCCCTGTTACCTAGGGGGCTTTTCCCTGTTCGCCCCCGTCTCTTCCCCGTCTCTTCCCCTTCTTCTTGCCCTATTGCCATCATAGCCAGCACGAAAGTAAAAAATGTTCTTTTCATTGTTTGTTTCTTTGTTTTCGATTGCAAAGTTAAACATTTTCATTCATTTCTTGATTGGTTAGAGCTGAATATTTGGTTATTCTTCCCTTAATGCTTCCATAGGTTTGGTTCTACAGATGTTCCATGCAGGGATGGTGATGCCGATGCTCACCACGATGAGGATAACGAGATAGACGATGCCTGAAATGATGAGGAAGTGCAGAGGTTTGTCGGGCACCCAAGTTGGGTCGGGTTAGGGG
>JAGCDQ010000013.1 GCA_017651245.1 Bacteroidaceae bacterium
AGTTATCAACCAAGGCATCGATGCAAAATCATATCAACAACTTCTCGTGATGAAGGTGGTCGGGAATCGACTGCAGCCTTTCACCAACAATCTGAATCACGGCTCACTCAAAAAACGTATTATTATGATGTACCAGAAACCTTCTAACCGATGGCTCATGCTCAAAGCACTTTGCGCCATCCCCGTGGCGGCATTGACGATCAATACCTTCGCCACACCTATTGAGACCGACCCCGTGGAAGATATGGTGAAGACATTGGAAACCACCAACGTGCCAACCATCAACGAGGTGAAAGAGAGTATCCCCACTATGGAAGAAGTCATCGTGCCAGAGGCCCCAGAACAGGCTGTGCAGGACGATGACGACAAGAACCCACTTGTACTCGTCAATGGTGTCGAAATCGAATTTCCTGTCGACATCAAGACGCTCACTGGCGAAACCATCGCCCAAGCCCTTGGCATCAAGGAAGAGGACATTGAGAGCATCACCGTCATCAAGGATGCTGCCGCCACAACCATTTTTGGTGACAAGGGCAAGAATGGTGTTATCCAGATTACAGTGAAAAAAGATTCCCAATTCCCCGATCAATCTCCCAAAGAAATTTTGGAGAAGCTTCCAGGTGTTCAAAAGAACAACGACGGCTCTTACTCCGTCAACGGCAAGAAGGTTCAGAAAATCCTTGTGAACGGCAGGGAATACTACAAAGCAGTAGGAGATGATCAGGAGAAACTTGCCATTGAGGATGCCGAAATACCCACCATCCAGAACGCCATCCACGATGATCCTATCTTCGAAGTCGTTGAAGAGCCAGCGCAGTATCCCGGCGGTCAGGCAGCCCTCATGCAGTACCTTGCCCAGAACATCCGCTATCCTAAGATTTCCGCAGAGAATGGTGTTCAGGGACGTATCCTCGTACAGTTCGTCATCGAGAAAGATGGCTCACTCAGCAACTTCAAGATCGTCAAGGACGCGAAACCAGTATCAGATGGCATCACCGCCAATGCACAGGGCACAGCGGCTGAAGGAAACAATATTCCACAGGAAGCCTATGGTGCACTGAACATAGAAGCTCTCAGAGTCCTTCGTGGAATGCCCAACTGGACACCCGCCAAGCAACGTGGTCAGGTGGTTCGGTTGAAGTACACCCTCCCAGTCACTTTCCGTCTACAATAATACATTTGTTTGGTAAATAAAGATTAGTTAAAAGGGAAGGTCGTAGCGATACGGCCTCCCCTTTTTCTTTAACCTTTAACGATAAATCTCAAATCTCCAACCTCAAACCTCCAACCTCAAACCCTTACAGGAGTATTTCGAAGAGATGATATAGGAATTGGGAAGCCCATTCAAAAATTGCTTTCCCTCAAAGAAATGCACCTTTGATGAAAAAAAGTGCCTCTTTAGTTATACATTTCTCAAAAAAAGGGAATATTGAGGTAGAAGACGAACTAAAATGTTAAATTTGAAAAAAAGTAGCATTATTTTGTTTAACTTTGTAGTGGTTATTCGTTATACACGCAGCATCAACAACCTCATGCATAGATTGCTCCACATATTATTCCTGATTCTCTTTGCTTTGCCCATTCATGCACAGAGCGCGGAGACGAACCGTATTTTGTCGTATATCCAGAAGGCGATGAACTTCAACAAAGTGGTGCCGCAAGAAAAAGTCTATCTACACTTTGACAATATGGGGTACTTTGAGAATGAAACCCTTTGGTTCAAAGCTTACGTGAGCAGGACGGACAACGGTCATTTGTCGGATTTGAGCAAGGTGCTGTATGTGGAACTGCTGAACCCGACGGGCGATGTCTTGCAAACCTTGAAATACCCTATCGACTCCTTGGGGCAGTCGCATGGGGAGATGAAGCTGGACACGATTATGGGTTCAGGACTTTATGAGGTTCGTGCCTACACTCGCTATATGACCAACTGGGGAACAAACGCTGTGTTCTCACGCGTCATCCCTATTTTCAAGAAACCAGCCAAGGAAGGCGACTATTCTGACTTGACCATCGCATCCATCCCTTACCACCAGAGGGTACCCAACCGGAGGGACCCCCAGGACTCCCTCTACGTGCAGGCTGTGGCTGAAGAAATCTACACGGATCGTCTCGCCAAGACTATCAGCGTGCAGTTCTATCCAGAAGGAGGAGACCTTATCGTGGGCAAGAAATGTCGTGTGGCAATGTTGGCTGTAGATGACAATGGGCATCCCTACGAAGGAGAAGGCTTCGTGATGAACGGGACGGGCGATGTGCTTGCTTCCGTCAAGACGGACACGCTGGGCAGAGGAATCTTCGAAGTAGTGCCTGATACAGGAAGATTCACCTTTCAGATGCGAAACCTTCAGAAGGGGGAGAATCGTCAGGTGCAGTTCTTCACCCTACCTAAAGCGAAGGAAGAGGGATGCGCCCTTCATGTGGATGCCATCCATGAGAATATGCTCGCCACCCTTCAATGTACTGATAAAATGTGTGGCAACCAGTTGGGTTATGTCTTGATGCATGACGGCAACATCTTCCGATGCGACACGTTGACTGCTGCACCACTCATTGAGATAGAACTGGACAGACAAGCAATGCCAGAGGGAGTGAACCAGATGACCTTCTTTGACAGCTGGGGAAGGATTGTGTCAGAAAGGCTTTTCTTCCTTTGTCCAAAGCCAGACAAGGCAGACAGTATCCGAATTGTAGCAAAGACAAGCAAGCTGAAGCCATGCGGCAAGGTGGAACTGGAACTTCGGACAAAGCCCAATGCCAACCTGTCCTTCTCTGCAATCGATGCACAGACGATGACGAACGGCAAGCAGGGAAACATGAAGACTTGGATGCTGTTGAGTTCCGAGGTGAGAGGATACATCCATAACGTGGATTATTATTTCGAGGCAGACGACAAGAAACATCGACAAGATGCCGACCTGCTGATGCTGACGCAGGGATGGCGGCGCTATGACTGGCGGTTGATGTCAGAACGATACACTTTCCGCAAGGCACAACCCATCGAGGACCAGTTCTATCTGAATGGGCAACTGAAGGTGTATCGGAAGCGCAATCCCGTGTCGAACGTGCGCATGTATGTGAGCCTATATAACCAGAAGGGACAAAGCCTAATCGGCAACGCAAGGACGGACTCACTGGGCAACTATGCCTTCAAGATGCCGTTCATGGATGGCGAATGGAAGATGTGCATCTACACCACAAGGGATATCAAGAAAAAGGACAAGGACAAGGAAAAGCGGAAAACCTACTATGTGGGCATTGACAGGCAATTCTCACCCAACCCAAGGTATCTCACGCCGTTGGAGACGGCCATCCTGCATCCGCTTGCGCCCAATGCCTTCGTGAAGAAGCCTTTCGAGGAACTGGATGAAGAAGACGAGTTTATCCCCATCACAGAGAGAGACCATGTGCTGCAGAACGTGACGGTGAAGGCAAGGAAGAAGCGATACTTCACCAATGACGACTGGCTTTGGAAGAATGAGGCATACGGAAAGCAATACGCGACGATTTACTACGACGCAGACAAGGAACTGGATAAAATCCTTGACAGGGGAGAACCTGTGCCGAGGACAATTGAATTCATCAGAGACAAATTGAACGCGGATCTGGACAAATATGGATTTGATGAATATTACATAAAAGGCAGAAACATCACATTTGTTGTCGACAATAACGAAGAAGGTGGGTATGCAGAATGGCTTAATTATGTAAAATCCATTTATATTGTGTTCAATGAAATGATGTCTCCCACCTTAGGAATGTGGAATATCATCGACAGTCCCGATCATAAAATCATCGTGTATATCTATACCCATCGTGTTTTCACCACTGAGAGCAACAAAGGACTCCGCCGCACCTACTTCCAAGGATTTAATACCGCTTCCACCTTCAAGACAGAGGACTATAGCGTGATTCCCCCTATGGCAGACTTCCGACGCACCATCTGGTGGCAACCCGACATCAAGACTGATGAGCAGGGCAAGGCAAAGGTGGAGTTCTTCAACAATTCCACTTGCGAAGAGATGTACATCAGCGTGGAGGGAATGACAGAAGACGGAAAAATGCTGGTGAATGAGTGAAAACAGAAAAAGTAGAGGGGAAATTGCCTGAAGAATCTATGTCACGCGTTCCATCACCATGTTCGTTGTGTCTGTAAGGGCATTCCCCCTACTCCAACGCCTTTAACAGTCCTTCCTTGAGGGGTTCGACGGTGGAGAAGCCGAGTTGCTGCAGGACGAGTTCGCCTTTGGGATTGTAGATGGCGTAAGCAGGTACTCCACCCAATGATTTGTAGAGGTCGTGGAGGGCATCAAATTGGGCGTTGGAGACATAGTAGTGCTCGCCTGGAATGTCCTTGACCATGCGTTTCCAATCTTCGAATGGAGAGGTGGAAGAGGTGATGTTGAGATAGACGATGTTCTTGTCTTTCAGTTCTTCCTTCACGGGTGCCATTTCACGATGTCCCATCTGGCAAGGTCCGCACCATGTTGCCCAGAGGTCTATCATCACGACGTTACCTTTGTAACGGTCGAGCAGGAATTGGAGCGTATTCTCGGGTGCCACATCTGCCAACTCCAGATAGTGGACGTTCGCTGCCAGTCCTTCTTTCTGTTGGTTGATTTTACCCGACAGTTCCTGGCGTTTCTGGTCATAGAGCCGTGAGAGGAAGGGCTCATCAAGAAGAGGCTTGGGGTTGAAAATGCCGCTGTTCAACTCTGACATAGCATGGACAAACCGAAGCAGGTCGGGACCTGAACCTTTCACATCGGAACCCGCCAAAAGTTTTGCCACATCCCTGAGGTCGAAGTCCACTCGCACGTTGTTGCCGAAGAGGCATTTGGGACGTGAACGGAGAATGTAATCACGGAACTCTGGAGTGTTGAAGAGCGAAGGGCAGTCATTAGAATACACACTAAAGAGTCGCATTTCCCAATCCAAATAGTGGTTTTTCACCACGTCGGAGAAATCCTTGATGCCTGCTGTGGCTTGATCGAAAGCGGGTATCAGGGAGTCGTGGAGGGCAATGAGTTCATCGACGGTCTTAAACTGCTCAATGGATTCGGAGGGATAATCGGGCAAGGTGTGATCATTCTCATTGAAGATGTACTTCTTCACATACTCTTCCTGTTCCTTGTCGAATTTTGCCATATAACCTTTGTATCCAACAACCTTTGATTGGGGATACTTGTCCTCGCGCAACATGTCGAGCAAAATGGTGACTTCCTTGCCTGGAGCCACTTGAGGACTGGCGAAAGATGCCCCGTCTGCGGAAGGTATGTCGAACTGGATGTGTGTGGGACAATACACCTTGCAAGTGAAGTCGGCACAGCCTTCATCATCCAAAGAAAAATGAGATTCGTTGTAAACATTGGGGTTGGTGATGTCAAAATACATCACTCCTATTGACGCATCCATTCCCTTCTTGTAGTTCAATGCCTTGAAATGGACGGTGGTCGGCTCTTCGCTGAAATAGTTCTCTGGCCACACATCGTCTTCAGGATAATTGGCACGGAAGTCTGCCGGCACAGCAGTCTCTGGCATCTTGTAGTCGTTTGGATGGATGTAGAAGAAGGTGAAGTCATTCTTCTGCGTGCTTTCCAGCATGTCGAACACCTTGGTCTTCTGAGGCAACGGCTGGAAGTGGAGCACGAATTCCTTCTTCATGGTTTTGGGTGAAGTGTATGCCTCTTTGCCCAGTTCAATGCTGTCGCTCCCCGTGATGGCATAGCGTTTGCCGTCCGCCTCGATGTAGGTATCGGGCGAGAAGCGGAACCAAGCCTCAGAGGGGAAGGTGATAGACATGTAGAGCGAAGTCCTGTCCTTTGCCAGTTCCACTTTCTGAATGCTGAAGTAGTTGTACTTGGTGTAGCCGATGATGGGCTGATCCCACACGACTGTTTTCTGGGCATAGATGGCTACAACTGCCATCAAGGCAATGGCTGAAGCAAGAAGTATTCTTTTCATTGGATCTTACATCTTTAAACACTACTGTCCCGTTAAAGTGGACTAATCGTTCTTTGAAATCGCTGAAATAAAGTCATTTACGAGTAGTTTTAAGGGTGCACGGATTTGAATTTGTACCTTTGCAGCCAAATTGAATGGCTGCAAGATGAACAAAGACAAA
>JAGCDQ010000014.1 GCA_017651245.1 Bacteroidaceae bacterium
GGTGTATCACATCGATGCCATTCCTGCAAGCCTGTTGGTGAATCCTGAGGGAAAGATTGTGGCACGCGACTTGAGAGGTGCTGCATTGGGCAAAAAACTGAAAGAAATATTTGGTGAGTAAGCTTTGCTTATTCAGCTAAAGTTTCGCAAGTGCTCAACTTTTTTGGAGTTAAGGAGTTATAGCTTCGCTGAGTTGACAATTGACAGTTGACAGTTGAGGGTTGAGAGTTTAGGGTTTAGAGATTAGAGATTCAATACCTCATTGGCTTCGCCGAAGATGCTCACACTCGGCATAGTTCAAACTAGCTTGACCTCTGCACTCGCTCAACCGCATCTTTCCTAATTCCTAATTTTCATTGACTAGGTATCGTCGTTAACTCCTTTAACTTCGATTACTTCGTCACTTCCGAAAGTTGTGTTATTCAGCTAAAAATCTTTTTACATCTTCCAGCATGGATTGGGCTTTCTCCCGTCCGTGCTGGTAGATGGCACGTAGTTTAGGCTCATCCAGTTCGATGCGCCCGATTTCTAAAGGGTGGTCGGGATAGATGACGAGGACATTCCCTTTTTCAGCTTGTTCTTCGATGTATTGTAATTGGGCATTGTACATCTCATGACGGCGTGCCATACATTCCGCCACTTGGGGATAGTTGGGATACCACATCTTGAAGAGCCACTTGTATTTGTTGGGTGTCTTCTGGTAACCTTTAGGTCTGGTGAGGATGACGATGTTGCGCTCGTAGCCGATTTCCTGAAAATGCTGTAGGGGGATGCAATCCACCAATCCGCCATCCAACAGTTTCATGCCGTCGATTTCCACAGGTGTGGAGGCAATGGGCATAGAACCAGTAGCTCGAAACCATTCGAGGGTGCTGTCCTCCACGTGGTCAATCTGCTGATAGACGGGTTTGCCTGTCTTGATGTCCGTGCACGCCAGATAGAACTCAGTCGGGTCAGCTTCGAATGCAGGTATGTCGAACACGTCCAGTTCCATCGGCATCGTGTGGTAGGCAAATTGGGCATTGACGAAATTGCCCGTTGTGATGAAGGAACGCCATCCCATGTAGCGAGGGTCATCCTTGAAACGCGTGTTGTAGCGAAGCCCTCGTCCCACTTGGTGCGACTTGAAGTTGCACCCGAACAAGGCACCCGCCGACACGCCTATCATGCCGTCCACCGTGATGCCTTCCTCTTGCATCACGTCAATGAAGCCTTCCGAGAAAAGTCCGCGCATGCCGCCACCTTCCAATACTAATCCTCGTTTCATGTGTTTATGCCGCTGTTTTAGGTTTTGATGTGCAAAGATAGTGAAAAGTTAGGAGTTAGGCGTTAGGCGTTAGGAGTTTTTTGTATCTTTGCAGACAAAAAAGGAAAATATGAGGAAATGGCTCATTTTCGTTCTGTTGCTGTCTGTATGTGGAGCGGTGATAGCACAGGAGACAAAACTTTCTGCTGATGAGAAGGAAGTTCGTCCCAAAGTGGCATTGGTGTTGGGTGGTGGAGGTGCGAAAGGTGCTTCCGCAGTGGGCGTGTTGAAATATGTGGAGAAGTCGGGTGTGCCGATTGATATGGTGGTGGGCACCAGCATTGGTTCCATCGTGGGAGGATTGTATGCGATGGGGCAGCAAGGGCGATGTCCGCTCCCTGTGTCTGCGTGAAGACTTCGGACGCGTGAAGAATGTTGAGCTTGCCACCCGATGCGTGTTGGATGAATTCCAGAAGTACCTGAAAGCGCATCGTGATGTGTCCCTGCCCGAAGAATACTTAGCATAGAAAACAAAATAAATGTAATTTAAATCATGAACGAGTTATGACAAACAAACTGACAAGAATCTTTTTGGTTCTGACGCTTCTCGCAGTGAACGTTGGAACGGCCAGTGCGCAGCAAAAGCACGAGTCTGTTGACTTGGGTCTTCCCTCAGGCACTCAGTGGGCAACATGCAATGTCGGTGCCGCCAATCCTTGGGAATACGGTAGCTTCTTTGCTTGGGGCGAAACGATCACCAAAAAGACCTATTCGGATGAAAACTACAAGTATTGCAAAGGCGATATGTGGAATCTCACCAAGTATTGCCCAGATCCTGACAACGGCTACGATGAGTTCAAAGACAACCTCACCGTCCTCGTGAGTGCCGACGATGCCGCCACCGCTAAATGGGGGGCTGAATGGTGCACGCCCACCATTGAACAATGGGAGGAACTCATTGACAATTGCACGTGGACTTGGAACGACCAAGAAGGTAAGAAAGGCTATGAAATCAAGGGCAAGAATGGCAACTCCATCTTCCTTCCACCCGCTGCTTTGGTGGAAGTCCCAGAAGATGCCGATGAAGATTATGTGGAGCCCAATGCAGATGATGGTTGGTATTGGTCATCCTCGCTTTGTGTGGACAATCCCTACGCAGCATGGCATCTCAACATCGCCCCCGGTTACCATTCCAAAAGAACGCAGGAGCGTTACAGCCCGCTGCCCATTCGACCCGTCAAGGTCAAGAAGTAAATAGCTTGTATCTAAAACAACGCCGTTGTTTCATCCAAACGTCAATGTGGGAAAGGCAAAACAACGGCGTTGTTTTAATGTTGATACGTCGTGGAATTTTTGCTTCCCCTTAGGAACAATTTTGCAACCCTTAAGGGTAACAAAAAACACATGGAAATATGGGGATGAGACCCCCAAAAACGAACGATGTTCACATTAATTCATCTTATATTGTAGTTTATTACATCTCCAATACATCTCCAATACATCTCCAATATATCTCCAATTCATCTCCAATACATCTCCAATTCTATAATTAGAGATATAATAGAGATATAATAGAGATTCCATAGAGGTGGCATAGCGGTGATTTGGCACCAATACGGTATAAGGGTATTGTGTGAATCGGAGGTGCTCGCAAAGAAGCACTATTCTTTTTTCATTTCAGTGGACACTTTTTTGTTCATTGTGTCGTTTTTTTGTTCTCAGTCGAAAAAAACTCCCAATTCCTGTGCTCCTAACTCCTAACTATTTCGTAACTTTGCAGTCGAATTCACATCATCAGGGCTGCACCCTGTAATCAAACACATTACTATTTATGGGAGGTTTTTTTGGGACCGTATCAATGGAGAAATGTGCGGCAGACCTTTTTTATGGTACTGACTATCAGTCACATCTCGGCACTCGTCGCGGAGGTATGGCTACGTATAGCAAGGAAAAAGGGTTCTATCGCGCTATCCATAATCTGGAGAGCACTTATTTTCGTACACGCTTCGAGGCGGAATTGTCTAAGTTTGACGGTGAATCGGGTATTGGTATCATCAGCGACACCGATGCGCAGCCGATGCTGTTCAACAGCCACTTGGGACGTTTCGCGATTGTGACGGTGGCGAAAATCAACAATATGGAGGAGATTGCCTCCAAACTGCTGGATGAAAACATGTATCTCTCGGAGTTTTCATCGGGCAAAATCAACCCGACGGAGTTGGTGGGCGTGCTGATTGTGCAGGGCAAGACCTTCGTGGAGGGCATCGAGAATGTGTTCAACACAGTGAAAGGTTCCTGCTCCATGCTCCTGCTGACGGAGGACGGTATCATCGCGGCTCGTGACGCTTGGGGACGCACCCCAATCGTGATTGGAAAGAAAGAAGGGGCGATGGCTGCGACCAGCGAGAACACAGCATTTGCAAACTTGGGTTACGAAACCGACTACTACGTGGGACCTGGCGAGATTGTGCGCTTGCGTGCTGACGGAATGGAGCAGTTGCGCAAGCCTAACAAGAAGATGCAGATCTGTTCGTTCCTGTGGATTTACTACGGATTCCCCACTTCTTCGTATGAAGGCAAGAATGTGGAAGACGTGCGTTTCGAGACTGGACGAACGATGGGTGAGACCGACGATACGGAAGTGGATTGCGTAGGCGGTATCCCAGACTCTGGTATCGGTATGGCTGTGGGTTACAGTGCCGGCAGCAAGATTCCTTACCAGCGTGGCATCAGCAAATACACCCCCACATGGCCTCGTTCGTTCATGCCACCAAGCCAGGAGGTGCGTAACCTGGTGGCAAAGATGAAGCTTATCCCCAACAAGGAGCAGCTGAAAGGCAAGCGCTGCCTCTTCTGCGACGACTCTATCGTGCGTGGTACGCAGCTTCGTGAGAACACGAAGGTGCTGAAGGAACTGGGTGCGAAGGAGGTACATATGCGCATCGCTTGTCCTCCACTGATTTATGCTTGTCCGTTCGTGAACTTCTCGGCTTCGAAGTCAGAATTGGAGTTGGTGACTCGTCGTGTCATCAAGGATTTGGAAACCCATTCCCACACAGCCACGATGCTGGCAGATGCACAGACGGCACAGAATGTAGAGGTGCCTGCTGAACGCATCAAGGCTTACGCCACCACCGATTCGCCTGAATACAAGGCGATGGTGACAGAGATTGCCCATCGCCTGAATCTGGATAGTCTCAAGTTCTCTTCACTCGAGACCATCGTTAGGGCGATTGGACTCGAAAAGTGTCAGATATGTACACACTGCTTTGATGGCAGCTCATTCCACTCGCTGGAAGAAGAGAATGGAAACGAGTAGGTTTGAGGTTTGAGGTTTGAGGTTTGAGATTTGAGGTTTCTTGGCGAGCCAAGCGTGCTAAAGATACGATGAGAGATTTGAGGTTTGAGATTTGAGATTTGAGATTTGAGTTTTTGAGATTTACAGTTTAGGGTCATTGATGAGATAGTCAATGACCTTTTCATTTGCCACTTTCAGGGCTTCGCAAGCTTGGTGAAGGTTGCGGGAGAACTCTTCGAAGGTCTCGGCACCGCTGTCGCAGAGATCGGTCACCGACTTGACATAGAGGATGGGGACATTGAACAGGGAGCAGACGAAGCCGACGGCTGCACCTTCCATATCTTTCAGTTCGCCACCATTCTTTTCAATGATTTCAAGGTCACACGGTTGCATGTCTAACGACGAGCCGGTTGTGACCTTGCCTGTCTTCATTCCTAAGGCCTTTGCCAATTCCTGACTGCCCTCCCAAACGGGGTAGTTTCCGAGGCTCTGAGTGCCCCAGGTATTGTCGCCTGGCACACGGCGATCGTGGAACATCACACCTGAACCGATGAACACCTGAGCGATGTCGGCTCCGTTCTTCTTGAATGCACCACAAGTGCCTGAGTTCACCACGATGTCGGGATGCAGGCGTTGGATGGCACTCAAGGTCGCTACAGAAGCCGCTTCGCAGCCAATGAGGTCGCTTCCCTGTTGCTGACCGTTCAGCACCACATTGAGTGTGGCACCGTTCACTTCTCCTTCATACAATTGACAGGGCAGGGGAGAGAAGAAATCCTCCACCAACTGGATGCCGTATCGTTCGATGAATGGCTTTGCTTCTGCCACCATCGCCACTACATAACAAATTCTCATATCGTATTCCTTTGAATTGTTCGCAAAAGATTTGTTTGCAAAAGTAGGCAAAAATAGTGAATAGTGAAAAGTGAACAGTGAAAAATATCAATTTCTAACTACCCATATGAAAAGAAAATGTATTTTTTCACTTTTACTTTTCACTTTTTCGCCTAAAATGCTTAACTTTGCCTCACCAAAAACCTACTATTATCAATAATCAATAAATTATCAATGAAAAAGCTATTTGCTATTTGTTTTTGTGCCATGCTTCTGGCAGCACCTGCTTGGGCACAAAAGAAGAGCGCCGTTTCGTTCGACTCTTACGAGTATGACTTCGGAAATGTCAATGCGACAGAAGGCGCGATTTGTCACACATTCACATTTAAGAACAAGTCGAAGGCACCTGTTGCCATCGGCGAGGTAAAACCCAGCTGCGAGTGCATTCAGGCACAGTATGCCGAGGAGGCTGTTGAGCCAGGTCAGAGTGCAACTGTGATGGTTGTGTTCAACCCGCGCAAGTCGATAGGTAAGAGTTTCCGTAGCGTGGAGTTGCTCGACAAGAACGGCAACACCCTCGGTGCCTTGTCTATCAAGGCGATGGTGACTGAAGGTCCTGCTCCGCAGAAGTATCCTTATCAGAACACGAATCTGTCTTATGCTGAGCGTGTGGAAAACCTCATCTCCCTGCTCACTCCTGAGGAGAAGGTGGGTCTGATGATGAACAAGTCTGTTTCTGTGGATCGTCTCGGTATCCCATCTTACAACTGGTGGAGTGAGGCTTGTCATGGTGTGCGTCAAGGCGACTACACGGTGTATCCTCAGCCTATCGGTATGGCAGCAGCCTTCAATCCTCAGCAGATGTACGAGGTGTTCTCTACAGTGTCTGACGAGGCGCGTGCCAACTGGAACCGCACCGACCACAACGACCCCAAGCTGTTTAACGTACCTATGGGTGTGACTTACTATCCAGGCAACCCAGAGCTGACTTTCTGGTGCCCGAACGTGAATATCTTCCGTGACCCTCGTTGGGGACGTGGTCAGGAGACTTGTGGAGAAGACCCTTACCTGAACGCTGTGCTGGGTGTGCAGACCGTGTTGGGTATGCAGGGTGATGACGACAAGTACTTCAAGACTCACGCTTGTGCCAAGCACTATGCCGTACACAGCGGTCCTGAGCCACAGCGTCACTCTTTCAACGCTTCTGTGTCGATGCGCGACCTTTGGGAGACTTACCTCCCAGCCTTCAAGGCTTTGGTGCAGAAGGGTAATGTGCGTGAGGTGATGTGTGCCTACAACCGTTACGAAGGCAAGCCTTGCTGCACCAGCGACCGACTTCTGGTGGACATCCTCCGTCGTAAGTGGAACTACGACGCCATCGTGCTCACCGACTGCGACGCTATCAATAACTTCTACAACCGTGGTCAGCACGAGACCCACGCTGGTCCTCTGGAGGCTTCTGTGGACGCTGTGCTGAACGGTACCGACCTCGAGTGTGGTAAGGTGTTCATGGTGCTTACAGAGGCGTTGGAGAAAGGTCTCATTCAGGAGAGCACCCTCGACTTCCACTTGCGCAAGAGCCTCTATGGCCGTTTCGAGTTGGGTATGTTTGACCCAGCCGAGATGCTGCCTTGGGCAAACCTCACTGCTGATGTGATCAGTAGCGAAAGCAACAATGACCTCGCTATTCAGGCTGCCCGCGAATCGATGGTGCTGCTCGACAACAGCAAGGGCATTCTTCCTCTCTCGAAGAACCTGAAGAAAATCGCTGTGTTGGGTCCTAACGCTGACGATGTGGAATTGCTGAATGGTAACTATGGTGGCACACCTACGAAGGCACACCAGCACTCTCTGCTTGAGGGTATCAAGAATGCATTGCCTAACACGGAGGTCTTCTACAAGAAAGCTTGTGAACTGTCTGATGGTTACACCACCATTCATCATCTGCAGGAGTTCAACGATGGCAAGGGTATCATGGCTGAGTTTTTCAACAACAACAGCCTGAGCGGCAAGCCTGCCGTGACGAACTACTATAACGAACTGAACTTCTCCACCTTTGGTGCATGGGGCTTTGCACAGGGCGTCAGCAAGGATACACTCTCAGTACGCCTCTCTGGTAAGTACAAGGCTACCTTCACGGGTGATATGCAATACACACTTTCTACCGACAACGGCTACGTGCTGAAGGTGAATGGCAACGTGGTGGAAGAGTCTAAGGGCGGCGGTGGTCGTGGCTTCGGCTTCGGTTTCGGTCGCGGTGGTGCTAACTACAAGTCTTTCCCTGTGAAAGCTGGTGAGACTTACGACGTCGTGATTGAGTACAAGCACGGCAACGGCAACTTCGCCATGCTGCGTGGTGATATCTGCGAACGCAAGCTCATCGAGTTTGACGACCTCGCGAAGGAAGTGAAGGATGTGGATGCCATCATCATCATCGGTGGTATTTCTGCCCGTATGGAAGGTGAAGGTGGTGACAAGGCTGACATTGAACTGCCAGCTGTTCAGCAGCGTCTCGTTCGTGCCATGCACGCTACAGGCAAGCCTGTTGTGTTTGTCAACTGCTCAGGTTCTGCTATCGCATTCGGCAGCGTGGAAGGTCAGTATGACGCTCTCCTGCAGGCTTGGTATCCTGGTCAGGGTGGTTCGAAGGCTTTGGCTGATGTGCTCTTCGGTGACTTCAACCCAAGCGGCAAGCTTCCGGTCACTTTCTATCGTTCCAACAGCGACCTGCCAGAGTTCACAGATTATAGCATGGAGAACCGCACTTACCGCTACTTCAAGGGTGAGGCTCAGTTCCCATTCGGTTATGGTCTTTCCTACACGACCTTCAAGTATGGTCAGGGTAAGCTCTCCAAGACTTCTATGGCGGCTGATGGCAAGGTGACGCTCACTGTTCCTGTCACGAATACAGGTGATCGTGAAGGTGCTGAAATCGTACAGGTGTATGTGAAGGCACTTGACTACCCAGAGGCTCCTATCAAGTCGCTCAAGGGCTTCCAGAAGCTCTTCCTCAAGGCTGGTCAGACGGCTCAGGCAGTCATCACGTTGGATGGCGAGTCTTTCGAGTACTATGATCCTTCCATTGACGAGCTTTCCACTCGCCCTGGACGTTATCAGATTCTCTACGGTAGTTCTTCCCTCGACAAGGACTTGCAGCGCCTTGATTTCGTCGTGAAATAAATAAATAAAAACCAATCACTCTATGAAACGTCGATTTGCTGTTTACATCGCGGCTTGTCTCTGTGCAACCGCTACGATGGCTCAAAAGGTCAAGCAATCCACCATCTGCAATGCTGACGGTACAGTGACCTTCCGTTATGAAAACCCCAATGCCAAGGAGGTGCAGGTGGATGTGCAGTTTGCAGGTCGCAACCCGATGGTGAAGGGTGCGGATGGGGTGTGGACAGCCACACTCGGTCCTGCGGCTCCCGATATGTATCCTTACTGCTTCGTGGTGGATGGGGTGAGTGTGATGGACCCTCTTTGTCCGCAGTATTTCCCCAACGAAGGTTTCAAGAACAGCCTCTTGGAGATTCCCGCCAAGAGCGGCTCCCTTGCCCACGACATCAAGAACGTGCCTCACGGAAGGGTGGACTACATCCACTACTATTCTAACAGCCTCAAGGGTGTGAACAATGCCATCGTGTATCTTCCTCCGAAGTACGATACCGACAAGGACAAGAAGTATCCTGTGTTCTATCTGCTGAGTGGTACGACCGACACGGAAGAGGTGTATTACAAGGTGGGACGCGTGAACTACATCCTCGACAACCTCATTGCTGAGGGTAAGGCTGAGGAGATGATTGTGGTGCTCCCATACGGTAATCCTACCAAGCTGTTGCCTCCTGCTCCCGCTCCTGCTGGCGGATTTGGCGGTTTCGGCGGTGGTATGGGTATGATGCGTGATGTGGTGGGTGAAGATCTCACTGGCGACCTGATGAGCTATGTGGAGAGCCACTATCGCACCATCAATGATCGCGACCATCGTGGTATCGGTGGTTTCTCTCGTGGTGGTAATCAAGGTCTTGGTATTGGTCTCCGTAACCTCGACAAGTTCTCGTATCTCTGCTCTTACAGTTCCTTCACGGCAACAGAAATCCCAGGTGTGTATGACAATGCTGCTGACACCAACAGCAAGATTCACCTCTTCTGGTTGGGTGTGGGAACGGATGACTTCCTCTTCGGCAATGCTCGTGACTACATGGAGCACCTCGACAAGCATGGTATCCGTAGTGTGAAGGAGTTCACGCATGACAAGTTCGGTCACACTTGGATGAACGCCAAGTATTTCCTCGATAAGTCCTTGCGTCTGCTCTTCAATCCTACCGCTTCGGAAGAGGCTATGAAGAACGGCAAGCCTGCTTTGGCTCGTACGGGTGAGGAACAGCAGTTCACGGGTGCCACGATGGCGAGATTGTTCCCTCGTCAGGTGACTTCGCCTGAGTATGCTGACGGTAAGGTGACCTTCCGCATCAATGCGCCTGAGGCAAAGAGCGTGACGCTGGAAAGCGAATTGCTTGCTGCTCCTGTAGCCCTCACGAAGGGTGATGATGGCGTGTGGAGTGTGACGCTGACTGACCATGTGGATGATGTCTTTAAGTATTGCTTCATCGTGGATGGTACGAAAGTGGCTGACCCCACCAATATGTACCTTTCTCCCGATCAAGGATTCAAATACAGCATCGCCTATGCGCCCAACAACCCATACGATGTGCAGAAGCTGGGCAACATCAAGTTCGGCACAATCGCTCATGATTGGAACCAGAATACAGCCACCTATGTTCCCTCCATCTCAGCAGCTGACGGTGGCATCATCTTCTTGGTGCCAGGCAAGGATGACACGATGGAGAGCTGGTTCAAAGTCGGCGGAGCCAACCTGATTTCTGACAAACTCCTCGCAGAAGGCAAGATCAAGTCTTTCCACTTGATTTCGGATGCGGATGCAAGTAAGAAATTCATTGAATCGAAGACGGTCCATGTACTCAAGGCTTCTGACTACAAGACTTGGAAGGAACGTCGTGCAGCCCTCGAGAAATTGCTCTTGAGCTTGAAGTAAGATGGCGTGATAGCCAAGCTATCAACAAACAGAAAGAGGCGGTCGTTTGACTGCCTCTTTGTTGTTTCTGTCCTTATCGCTTTTTCCTGTCAGCGTTCCGGTTCCTGATGGTCCTTTCCTTGTCTGGCTTCTGCTTGGTGATTTTCTGCGGTTTCTGCTTCGCCAACGGCAGGGCGGTAGGATTCCAGTTCTGGGTGATTTCCCATTGTGCCTTGAGCGTGAGACCATCTGGGTAATAATAAACAGGCTCGGGCTGGAGATGCAGGTCGTAGTCGCCTGTGTCCCAAACACCATTGTTGTTGAGGTCGCGGAAGAGGCGCAGGTAGTAAGTGCCTGGAGCGAGGAAATAGAAGTCGGCGTGTCCGTTGGTTGCCTTGATGCTCTTGACCACTTTGTCGGAGCCAGAGAGCAATTCCACGATGGCATCGTCCCAGCTTCCCTGCAAGGCAACGAAGAGGGTGGAGTAGGAGTCAAGCGAGCGCATACGAATCGTTCGCTTGAGAGCTTCGCTACGTTTGCCGTAGATGTTGATGAAGGCAGCGGTGTCGATTTCTACCTGATAGGTGGAGTCTGCTTCCCACTCTGCATAGAGACGGTAGGTCTTGAGCTTGCCAGGCACTTGTCGGAAAAGGAACTTGGCTGGCTGGAAAAGGGTGTCCACCTTCATGCTGAAATGTATCTTGGAAAGATCAACGGTTTCGAGTGGTTCCTCAAAGACAAAGTCGATATTCTTATCGGGGTCCATCGACTGGAGGTTGTTGATCTTGTAGGAGAGGAACTCCTCAGGCAATGGCGGAATCTCTATCTCGTCATCGTCTTTCTTTTTCTTCTTCTTGTCTTGCTTGCTCTCCTTCACCTCTTGCTCTTTCTCGTTCTCCTTCTCGGTTTTTTGGGCAGCACGACGTTCCGCTTTCACTTGCTGCTTGTACTCTTTCGCCCACTCTTCCATCGCTTCCTGATACTCACGGGCAAGACGCTCCTTGGAAATCTTGGAGACAAGTCTCAAAGTGTCGGTGGTGATGGACAAGTTGCCCGTAGTGTCGGTCTCGAAGAAATCCAACTGGATTTGAAGCGTGTCTAAGTTGTAGATGAGGGAATCCTTGATCCAGTAGTCGAGAGAATCGTTATGCTGGCTGGCTTCCACGAGGAAAGCATCTTTGGCATCGAAGTTCAATCCAGTGATACGGGGCAAGGTGTCGCTGCCTGCCGTGAAGTAGAGTGAGAACTGCTGGAGGATGGGGCGTTCGCTCTTGAGCAGGTGACGGTCTTGGAGGGCTGACTCAAAGGCGGTCAGCACGATATCGTCGGGATAGTAATGGGTATATGGCGTATAGACGATAGAATCGTAGTGGATGCTATCGTGCCAGATGGTATCGGGGCGGATATCGGGACGACTGGAGGTGCTGAGGAGGCGGTCGGAGAAAGCGACGGCTTCGGCACGTTGGTCGTAGATATAGTTCTGGTTCAAATCCTTGAGGGCAAAGGCACGATAATGTCCAGGGGCAAGACCTTTGACCACGAAATGCCCACGACTGTCTGTGCGGGAGATGCGCTCGAATGGTTGGGTGCGGAAGACGGAATCAGGCAAAACCTGAAGGGAGTCCACTTTGTAGAGTCCGACCAACATTCCCTTGATGGGTTCGAGGTTCTCAGCATTCAGTACATGACCAGACACTTGGAAGGTATCTACCTGTTCGCCTGTGGAGAAGGTGAAGGCATAGTCGCCATAGGGATTTCCTTCGTTGTTGTCAACAATGGCATCGGCGAAGTCTATCGTGTAGGTCATATTGGGCTTGAGGGAATCCAGCAGGGTGACGGTGATGCGTCGTCCATTGGCTTCAATCTCTGGTTGCTGGATCTGAGGGGGCGAGATGACCACCTTTTCGGAGGCATTCTCTATCTTCACGATTTCATCGAACTCAATCGTCACTCGCTTCACGTTCTTCTCATTGGCAGCACCAAACTTGGGCGAGGTGTGCATCACCTTGGGAGGGGTCTCGTCGTAGGGACCACCATCGGGAGTGCCAATGCGGGCACAAGCCAAGAATAGCAGCAGGATTGCTGCTATCATGAGGGTGTGAAGTGTATAGAACGAGGTTCTTTTCATTGGTTCATCTGGAGGAGCTCCTCGATGTATTGACGAGAATTGCTGAGGCGAGGTATCTTGTGTTGACCACCGAGCTTTCCCTTACCCTTGAGCCATTCGTCGAAGAGTCCAGGTTTGGCGACAATGATTTCCAGCGGCTGAAGGGTGATATCCTTGTGACGCTTGGCTTCATAGTCGGAATTGATGGCTTGAAGGGAACGGTCAAGAATGGTGGCAAACTCGTCGACGGAGGCTGGTGCCTTCGCGAAGTCGATGATCCATTGGTGGCGGCACTTGGCGTTGCTGTCCATGAAGATGGGGGCAGCCGTGTAGTCCTTCACTTGTGCGCCAGTAGCCACACAAGCTTGCAGGAGTCCCTTCTCAGCATTGTCCACAATCAGCTCTTCACCAAAGGCATTGATGAAATGCTTGGTGCGTCCTGTGATGGAGAACTTGTAGGGGTCTTTCTGAGAGAATTTGACGGTGTCGCCAATGAGGTATCGCCAGAGTCCGCAGCTGGTGCTGATGATCATTGCGTAGTTGACGCCTGTCTGTATCTCCCAGAGGGGAACAATCTTGCTCTCGTCGATAGGATAGCCGTTGGAATCGAGGTTGTCCATTGGACAGAACTCGTAGAATACGCCGTAGTCTATCATTAGGAGCATATTGGGGTCGGAAAGGTCGTTCTGCAAGCCAAAGAAGCCTTCGCTGGCGTTGTAGGTCTCCATGTAGTGCATGTTGGGCAATCCGATGATGTTCTTGTATTGCTCACGATAAGGGGTGAAAGCTACGCCTCCGTGGAAGAACACTTCGAGGTTGGGCCACACTTCGTCAAGACGGTCCACACCTTTCAGTTCCATCACTCGGTTCAAGACACTGAGCATCCAAGATGGCACACCACTGATGTTGGTGATATTCATATCCATCGCTGCCCTTGCAATCTTGTCGCGCTTCTCCTCGAAATCGCTCAGGAGGGCAATCTTCTTCTTGGGCACACGAATGACTTTTGCGGCTGATGGGATATTCTCAATCAGGATGGCACTCAAGTCGCCCACCAAACTGTTGGGGGTGTTGAGGTTAGGTGCATGGCTACCTCCAAGAATGAGGCTCTTGCCAGAGAAGAACTTGCTCTTGGGGTTGATGTGCAGGTAGCTCACGATACAATCTGTGCCACCCCGATAATGGATGTTCTTGAGTCCCTCGCCACTCACGGGAATAAACTTGCTCTTGTCGTTGGTGGTTCCAGATGATTTGGCATACCAACGCACTACGCCTGGCCAGAGGATGTCAGCCTCTCCTTCACGCATCCTTTGGATGTAGCTCTTCAGCTCTTCGTAGGTGTTCACCGACACCTGCTGACAGAACTGCTCGTAGGAGCTAATCTGGTCGTAGTGATGTTCCGTACCCCATGCAGTCTTTTGTCCCTGACGAATCAGGTGGCGGAAAATCTTGAGTTGCAAATCCTTTGCATGGTTGGCATATTTCTCCAACTGTTTTTGTCTGCGGGAGAAATAGATTTTATTGAGGAAACCGGTCGTATTCATTGCAATGTGTGAATTTAGGTGCAAAGGTAGTGCAAACCGAGCGAAATACAAAGAGAAAACCCCTTTTTTCTTTTATTTCCGAGGTGCAGCCTACTTTCGGCGTAGCCAACGTACGATTAACCGAGCGAAATACAAAGAGAAAACCCCTTTTTCTTTTTTATTGTCGAACGTGAGTACGTTTGGCAAAGCCAACGGTACAGAAATAAAGTGAAAAGTGACTAAAAGTGGAGAATGTTTTTCTAAGTATACTTCACTAGTGTCCACTAAAAAATGGACGAATTAAAAATTAAATAAATTAGGTTCACTTGAACCGCGATAGACGTTTCTCTGTTGAATACAGCATATAATAGAGTCGTTTCGTTTTCAAACGATTTGAAATCAAATCGGTGCACTTCGAAAATCTTTGTAACTAACTGTAATTCTATCATTTCGGAGAACGCTTAGCAATTTTTAGTGGACAGTAATGAGTATACTTAATGAGTGAAAATACTGTGCAACTCATCAAGTGGATTGTTGGTGACTTGTTTTATTCACTTTTTCTCTCTTCCTTCTTTTTTCTCTTGCATTCTGAATACCAGCCAGTAGTTCCTTGTCCTGCTTGATGCGTTTGAGTGCCTGCTTGGCTGCATTTTGGTCACTTTCTTTCTTGCTGTAACCATTACCCGTTCCACAGGAAATTTCTTCGATAAATACAACCGAATGGAAAAAGGGTGTATTCTTGTTATCACGCGACTCTTTTTGGGTAAACTCAAACCTATTTTGATACTTCTGACACCACTCTATCAAGGTGCTTTTGAAGTTCTTTTCCTGCTTGGCAATAGCATCAATGTTCAGATGCTTTTGGAACACTTGATCTTCTATGAAACGGTAACAGTATTTGTAGCCTCGGTCGAGGTAGATGGCACCCACAAAAGCCTCAAAGGCATTGCCGCTCATGAAGCTGTTGTGTCCTGTGGTGATGGCACCTGCATGGCGTATAAGCTTATCTAATCCTAAGTCTTGAGATATCTTGTTTAGCGAACTCCTACAGACAATATTACTGCGCAAAGTAGTAAGAAATCCCTCCTGCTTATTACCATATTGTTTGTAGAGAATGTCTGCTACAATAGCCCCCAGCATGGCGTCACCTAAGAATTCAAGACGCTCATTGTTGATAAAGTGATGATCCTGCTTATGTTCACGATATGCCATAGATTTGTGTAGCAGAGCCAACCGATATAGTTTGATGTTGTGGGGGTAAAATCCGAGAATGGATTTAAGGCGCAAAAAAGGCTTCTTCTCGGAAACGAAAAGAAGCCTTATTTTATCTATGATATCTGCAATCACTGGAACCTGTATAAAGTTCTCGGGGAATATCCCCGAGATTACTGATATTTCTTGAACACTACACTCGCATTGTGACCACCGAAGCCGAAGGTGTTGCTGAGTGCAACACGCACCGTGCGCTGTTGAGCCTTGTTGAATGTGAAATTGAGGTTGTAGTCAATTTCAGGATCTTGGTCATCGTCAGCGTGATTGATGGTTGGAGGTACAATGTCGTTCTTGACAGCGAGAACACTGATCATCGCTTCAACAGCACCAGCTGCACCAAGAAGGTGACCTGTCATGGATTTGGTTGAGCTAATGTTCAGCTTGTAAGCTGCGTCGCCAAACACTTCCTTGATGGCCTTAGCCTCAGAAATGTCACCCACGTGAGTGGAAGTACCGTGAACGTTGATGTAATCAACATCCTCTGGCTTGATTCCTGCGTCCTTGAGTGCACGCTCCATCACGAGCTTTGCACCGAGACCCTCTGGGTGAGTGGCTGTGATGTGGTATGCATCGGCAGACATGCCTGCACCAATCATCTCAGCATAAATCTTAGCACCGCGAGCCTTTGCGTGCTCCAGTTCTTCAAGAATCAGGATGCCTGCACCCTCACCCATGACGAAACCGTCACGGCTTGCACTGAATGGTCGGCTTGCCTTCTCTGGTTCTTCGTTGCGAGTGGAAATTGCCTTCATGGCATTGAAACCACCTACACCAGATGCCCAGATAGCTGCTTCCGCACCACCTGTTACGATTGCATTAGCCTTTCCGAGACGGATGAGGTTGAAAGCATCGGCAAGTGCGTTTGAAGAAGATGCACATGCGGAAGTTGTTGTGTAGTTAGGACCACGGAAACCATACTGGATGGCAATGTGACCAGAAGCGATATCAGCAATCATCTTCGGAATGAAGAATGGATTGAACTTAGGACCGAGCTGAGGACCATTGATGGCATAGTTGCCAGCTTCCTCTTCGAAAGTCTTGATACCTCCGATACCTACACCGAGCACAACTCCGATTTCGTTCTTGTCAACAGCTTCGAGATCCATACCAGAATCGTCGATGGCCATCTTGGCTGCTGCAAGCGCATACTGAGTGTAAAGATCCATCTTGCGGCTTTCCTTGCGATCAATGAAAGCAGCAGAGTCAAAACCTTTCACTTCGCATGCGAACTGAGTCTTGAACTGTGAAGCGTCGAAATGAGTAATAGGACCAGCGCCGCTCTTACCTGCCTTGAGGTTCTCCCAAGACTCCTCAGCAGTGTTGCCAAGTGGAGTCAGTGCGCCAATACCTGTTACAACAACTCTCTTTAATTCCATAATTTACTTAGCGTTCTGCTCGATGTAAGCAATAGCGTCGCCAACAGTAGCGATCTTTTCAGCCTGATCGTCAGGAATATTGATACCGAAAGCCTTCTCGAACTCCATGATGAGCTCTACTGTGTCCAATGAGTCAGCACCGAGGTCGTTTGTGAAACTTGCTTCTGGCTTTACTTCTGCTTCGTCAACGTTGAGCTTCTCAACGATGATAGATTTTACTCTTGATTCAATTTCAGACATAATCTTAAATGTTTAAAATGTTAATGATTATTTTCTATTTAGTCACTTTTGTTACAATTTTCGATGCAAAGGTAGGAATAATTCTTTGATTTCTGCAAAAATATTCTCATAAAAAGAACATTTCTTGCACAAGCACTATATTTTTGTGCAATAATCACATAAAAAGTCCTCTTTTTTATCTCTCTGCTTTGCAAAAGTTATTCTTCACGATTGGCACGCTTTCTTTCGAGGTGGTCAAGAATGATTTTGCGAATGCGCATGCTCTTGGGAGTCACCTCCACATACTCGTCCGCCTTGATGTATTCCAGTGCTTCTTCCAATGAGAGTTGCACGGGAGGAATGATGTGTGCCTTTTCGTCTGTTCCACTCGCGCGTACATTAGTTAATTGTTTTGCTTTGGTCACATTGATGACGAGGTCTATCTCATGAACGTGTTCACCCACCACTTGACCGGCATATACCGTATCCTGTGGGAAGATGAAGAACTTTCCTCTATCTTGCAAATGGTCGATGGCATAAGCAAAGGCGGTGCCGCCTTCCATCGCGATGAGCGAACCATTGGTACGACGGGTCAGTTCTCCCTTGAAGGGCTGGTAGTTCTTGAAACGGTGTGCCATGATCGCCTCACCCTGACTGGCGGTGAGCACATTGGTGCGCAGACCGATGATGCCACGGGAAGGAATCTCAAACTCGATGTTCACACGGTCGCCCTGAGCCTCCATGCTGATCATTTCGCCCTTGCGACGGGTCACCATATCAATCATCTTGCTGGAGAACTCTTCGGGTACGTTGATGGTCAACTCCTCTACAGGTTCACACTTCACACCATTGATTTCCTTGAAAATCACCTGAGGCTGACCCACCTGCAATTCATAGCCTTCACGACGCATCGTCTCAATCAGCACGGACAGGTGGAGCACACCACGTCCACTCACAATCCACTGGTCAGTCGTACCCTCTTTCGTCTCCACACGCAGCGCCAGGTTCTTCTCCAATTCTTTATACAGACGCTCACCAATGTGACGGCTTGTGCAGAACTTGCCCTCTTTGCCGAAGAAGGGTGAGTTATTGATGGTGAAGAGCATGGACATCGTTGGCTCATCAATCGAGATGGTCGGCAATGCTTCTGGTTCTTCAAAGTCGCAGATGGTGTCGCCAATCTCAAAGTTTGACAATCCGATGACCGCACAAATATCACCAGAGCTTACAGATTCAGCAGCTCTGTGTCCCATGCCTTCAAACGTATGCAGTTCCTTAATCTTCGTTTTCTCGCTGCTGCCATTGCGATGTACAATCGTAATGTTCTGACCCGCTTTCAGTGTGCCACGATGCACACGACCCACAGCAATGCGTCCTGTATACGTGGAATAATCCAATGACGTGATCAGCATCTGAGGTGAACCCTCCAACTGCTCTGGAGCAGGAATTGTATCAAGAATCACATCCAAAAGATAAGTGATGTCATTCGTCGGAGTCTTGTAGTCAGGACCCATCCATCCCTGTTTGGCTGAACCATACACCACGGGGAAGTCCAGCTGGTCTTCAGTCGCGTTGAGTGAGAACATCAGGTCAAACACCATCTCGTACACTTCTTCAGGACGACAATTGGGTTTGTCCACTTTGTTCACCACGACTACAGGCTTCAAACCGATTTCCAATGCTTTCTGCAACACGAAGCGTGTCTGAGGCATCGGACCCTCAAAGGCATCCACCAAGAGGATGCAACCATCTGCCATATTCAGCACGCGTTCCACCTCGCCACCGAAATCCGAGTGTCCCGGTGTGTCGATGACGTTAATCTTTGTACCTTTATAATTGATGGAGACATTCTTTGACAAAATCGTGATACCACGTTCACGTTCCAATTCATTGTTGTCCAAAATCAAGTCGCCTGTCTGCTGATTCTCACGAAAAAGGTTTCCGGCAAGCAACATCTTATCGACCAGCGTCGTTTTTCCGTGGTCCACGTGCGCAATAATCGCAATATTTCTGATATCCTGCATACTTATTGATTGTAAATCGAGTGCAAAGGTACGGATAAGTAAGCACAATACAAAAGGAAAAGACCTATTTCTTTTTATTTGACTCCGTCGAGCTAAAGGTTCCGAGGTGTAGCCTGTGTTCGACGTAGGCAACGATACGGGTAAGTGAGCACAATCAAAAAGAAAAGGGAACTGATGCAAGCACCAGTTCCCTTCTTCATTATGTGGCCTCTCCTGTGGGAGAGTCCTGTTGCAATCATTGTTGAGGGAAATTGAATTCGTTAAGACCGAAGCTGAAGTCGAGATCTTCTGATTCGAAATCGAATTCCCTACTGAGAACAGGATCACCGGAGCCAACCTTGGGGTTTGTCTCATAAGTGAGAGGTGACTGGCAAATCATGTTTTCCATCTCTGTCTTGAAGATGTCCGTCTCAGGTTTGATATATGCTCTTTTCATATTATATACAGTATTTGAGTCATTAAACCATTCTTACTTACTTCACATAAATCTTGTAGCTCTTACCTGCCTTCACTACGATATTCAAACCCTTCTGCAGAGTTTCCACTGGGATGCCGGCTGCATTGTAGATGGCATCGTATTCACCAGCAGTCAGCACGTCAACACCTTCGATAGCAGTAACATCTTCATCTTCGTCGAAGAAGAGACCCTTCGCACCAATATATCCGCCAGGTATCATGAGATAGGCCTTGTACTGCATGCTATATGTTGTAGCTCCATGTGTGTCAGATGTCTCCTTTTCAACAGGATAGAACGCTATCTTGGTGCATCCTGCAGGTTTGGAGAGGAGATAAATATCATCGTTGGGGAAATCAGAGAAGTTCATTTCCTTTTCATACACACCAATGAGCAGACCTGCTTGAGGATCGTCATCATAGTTGGGATTATCGGTGAATGTCTCGTTCACATCTTTTGCAGAGTAGAGCACCACTGGAGTATTGGCTGGAATGGTGGTCTCCACTTCTGTCATGTTGAGTGTTTGTTCTGTCGCATCTAATACGCCATCTACTGTGTAAGCGGTCACACCCTCAGGAATGGTCACGGCAAACGGAGCACAGAAAGTCGCCCATTTGTACTCGGCTTTGACAACCATAGGGACTTCAACCAATTCACGTTCGAACTTAAAGTTCTTCTTGTCGATACCTGTATCTGTATAGAGGCTTCCACCGTCTTGGATGTCAATGAAATCTTCAAATTCTGTATTGTAGATGTTATAGACACCTTCTGTGGCTGTGGCAGAAATGGTGAATTCTCCCCATTTTTCGTAATCTTCTGTCAACTGAATTTGCTGTTTAGCCCAACCAGCAGCACTGCCGTTGAGTGAACCATAAGTCAAATACAGGTACTTTTCTCCATGCTTCACACCGAGAGCGTAGGTGTTACCCTTAATCCAGATGAAATCGAAAGCTTCTATCTGAGCCGAAACATCTTCAGTGGCCTTGATGCTATAACCAGTTGGATTATTGGCAGATGTCTCTCCGTCAATTACAACAGCAGCTTTGTTCTCAAGTGGATGTTCACTGTTTGCGTTTACAAGATAGAAATGATCATTATAAGTGGGCTGATTCAGTGTCATCATGTCTTCCACATATGACTTGTAGTCATTCAGCAATGATTCCATATCAGTGGTGTTCCATTTGCCACTTGCTTGAAGAAGAGCTTTCACTGTTGCAGGTTTACCAGCAAACAGGGCTGCCTTCTCGTTATATTTGTTAATCATCTCCTGGTCATATTGGAATGCGCCTGTTCCTATATTGGCAGTTGGCACGTTGGTGGAGTTGTGGATGCTATAAGCTTCAGCCAGAATTGCCTCGCACGTTGCGTCCTCCAACTCTTCGTCAGTATATTTGTGAACGAGAGTCAACTTGATCCAATCAACGCCAAACCATTCAGAGGATCTTTCTCCGTTGTTCTTCACACCAAGACGCAATGTACCATCAACAATGCTCAATGCCTCAGTGTTATATGTGTGAAGATTATTGTCATCACAATCATCAGTGACTCCCGCAAATACGGTTGTGGCATTGCTGCTGGTTCCATAGACACCACATTTGCCATTAGGAGTACCTGATGTACTCCACATATGTGCAGAAAGTGTATATTTACCCGCAGGAAGATCTATAATTTCCTGATGATAGTCAAAAGTTTTTGTCAAGTCACTATTCCAAAACTCTACTGCAGTAGTTCCGTGAACCCATGTGTTGCCACCTGTGGTTTCAATCGTCCAGCCAGGGAAATTATTATTGGCGCAGTTGAGGAAGTCCCAGTTGGTGATAGCAAGGGTCATATCAGCTCCGTCGGTGGTCTGTGCTTTAACTGCTGTATTGAGAGCAACTTGAGCTTCTTCGACAGCGTTAAGTGTACCGTTATTATAGGCCGTCAATGTTGTAGCATAGGATGCCTGACCTGCTTCGTCCAGTGTGGCGGCTTGAGTGTTAATTGAAGCGATTTGTTTGTACATTTCAATAGAGGCATTTGCGTCGTTAAAGGCGTTTAATATGAGAGCAATTGCTGTTTCCATAGCCTCCTTTGTTTCTTCTACTGTTTCAGTATTATTGTATGCGCTCTGCAAAGCAGACAATGTTTCTGCATTTATAGGGTCGTCTCCATCAAGAATTTTTTTTGCGTCAGCTCGATATTCTGCTAAAGTTGTTGCGTAGTCGGGCTCTGTCATTTTTATGCTCTTGATGTTGAATAAATAGAAATTTCCGCCCTCGGCAGTGTTGCGGAGTCCTACATTGAGAGTTCCATTAGTAACTTTGACATCTGAAAGCTTGTAGGAAGGCACGTTTTGAGGACTATTATCCACTATACAAGTTGCTGCAAGTGATACGTCGTTTGCGTAAACCTCAGGAGCTGTTGAGGGAAGTGATGATGCACCCCACGCTACACATCCTAAGGCATAAACTTCCACTTCATATTTTCCGCATTCCAAATTCGAATATGAACGTGAAATGACATTGCCGGCAGCTAAAGCCGATGTCTTATAAGTTTGATGGATAGGAATTTGCGCATACCATGTATTTCCTATATCTAGGCTCCCCTCATAAGTCCATCCGTTATATCCTCGGTCAATGGTATGTGTTAAATCCAAGGGATAGGTTGAACTTATCTCATCCTTAATCTCGTATAGAGCAACGGGGGCAGCAATGAACCAATCGTTGTTGGCTGTGCTTGTTCCTTTGTAACCGATAGTGACGCTTTCATTATCCGCTGTAACTTCAAATGATATGGTGCTAATATAGGTGTTGGCAGAAAATGCTTTCGCTGATCCCTCAATATTGCTGGGATAATTCTTGTATTCCCCATTTCCGACAAGTGGAAGGGCTTTTGTTATAGCTTCGTCTTCACCTACTTTCACATACAGATTTCCTGTGCCAGAACCACGGTGAAAGGCTTGCCCTTTCAAAACGTATTTTCCCTTTGCAAGGGATACGGCTTGTGTTAATTCTATCACTGGTGCGTTCTTTCCCCAATCTGGATAATGAAACGCCTCCCTCACTTTAACGGAATTGCCAGAACCTTCTCCGTTGATTCCTGTTGATGTCCATCCCTCAAGAGATGAAAAATCATAATTGGCGACTTTTGTGGATGTTATATCATTCCATCCTTGAGCCCAGGCAGAACTTACTCCTCCCACTATCAAAGCGAGAGTAACCAATAAGAGTTTGAGTTTTCTCATAAAGTTAGTAGTTTAAGTTGTTAATATTGTTGTTATTTGATTTGAATTGTCTTGGTCTCTTTGCCCTCTCTTGAGCGGTTCTCTTCTGGAACACGTGGGTGTTCTGTTCATCTGCAGTTAGCTAAATCGGTGCAAAGTTACACATTATATATTAGACCTCCAAATTTTTTGGCATTTTTTGCACGATTTTTTTCTTCCCCTAAGGGAAATTTTTGTAATCCCTAGGGGCTGCAAATTTTTCCCTTAGGGGAAGCATACATAGGTGTCATTGGTGTCAAGTGTCATTGGTGTCATTTTCATTTTGAAAAACGAATTTTGACCCACTATAAAATAATAAAATATTATTATTATAGTGACGATTTGACACCATATAAAAATCGATTTTGACACTTATGACACTTGACACCAATGACACCTTGTCTACACTTTTATCTGAATATCAGCATTATATGAAATCTTGTAACAAATTGCTCGTGTGTGTAAATGTGGTGTATGTTACAAAATTGAAAGTAAATGTTACATGGACGAAAGGGTTTGTTGCAAAAAAGCAAGGCGGAACGGAAGAAAAGCAGTAACTTTGCAACTTGAAATGTTGTGGTTTTTCCGCGCTCGTGGTTAAACTATGCGTGCGAACGCTCGTCAAACGATGGAATGAACTGACTGAAACATCGAAATACAAAAAACTAATCATAAACAAAACCTAAAAAGAAATGGCAACAGAAAATTCAACTCAGGGAGCCAATGGCTTCTACAAACTCAGCTGGCTTCAGCGCATCGGTTACGGTTCGGGTGACTTGGCTCAGAACCTGATTTTCCAGACAGTGGCATGTTACTTGATGATTTACCTGACCACCGTGTTAAAAATCAACGGAGCTTTTGTGGGTGGACTGATTCTCGCGGTTCGACTCATTGACTGCTTCTGGAGCCCTATTGTGGGACGCTATATCGACAACCGCAATCCCAAGCTGGGTAAGTATCGTGCTTACCTCCTCTATGGCGGTATTCCATTGACCATTGCTGCCTGCCTGCTGATGCTTCCTCAGGCTGCTGAATGGGATATGACGGCAAAGATTATCTATGCAACCGTCAGCTACACCGTGCTGAGTATGATCTACTCGGTGGTGAACATCCCATACGGCTCTATCATGGCAAGTATGACCCGCGACAACGACGAGGTGCTGAAACTGACTTCCACCCGTATGGTGTGCGCCAACATCGGTCAGATTGTCGTTCAGGCTGGTTTCCCTATCGGTCTTGCAATGTGCATTCATTCTGCTATTGACTGGAATCAGGCCACATTCATGGCGATTGGTACCATTCCTGCTTTCGTCATCTTGCCTTCACTGCCTATCTTGAAGAGCTGGTTGGGTAAGAAGGGTCTTTACTATACTCTTCTCGCAGTCGGCTTGGTGGGCTTCATCGTGTTGTTCACCATCGGTAAGTTCTTTGATGTGGCTGAATGCAACACCATCGTTCAGATTGCGAAGGTGATGACAGGTGTGGGTCTTCTCGTCGGTTCTTTGATGTGGGCATTGGTGCCTGAGGTGATCACCGAGGCTGAATATCGCACGGGCAACCGTCCTGCAGCTACTGTCAACGCCCTTGCAGGTGTGGCATTCAAGGCTGGTTTCTCTATCGCTGGTTGGATCACTCCATTGGTGATGGGTATGATTGGCTTCAACTTCGATGAAGAAGAGTCAGCGCTGCCTATCGAACCCAGTGCTTGGTTCACGGTGACTTGTGTGTTTGCCCTTGTTGGCTTCATTCTCTTGATGCTTTGCTTTGCTGGTTGTCGTGAGAATATCACCACAACTCCAGAAAAGCCTGTGTCATTTGGTGAGATGTGGCAGGAATTCAAGGCAAACAAGTGCCTCCAGCTGGTGCTCAGCATCTTCGTGGTGGTGTTCCTGGCATCCTTCATCAGCGCTCCTGTGAACGCTTACTACACGAAGCTGGCTAACTACTCTGAAATCGCACAGAATGCCATTTTGGTGTTCACCTGCATCATCCCTGCTGTGCTCCTGATTATTGTTGGATTCCTGGTTTACCAGTATCCTCTGACGGATGAGCGTTTGGACGAAATCAACAGAGAGATTGAGGCTCGTAACAAATAATCGAAAAATCAATATTAACTTCTAAAACTTAACGATTATGGAAGGAAAGAAATATCTTTTCCCAGCTGACTACATGGCAGATCCTGCTGCTCATGTGTTCAATGGCAAGCTTTTTATCTATCCCTCTCACGACTGGGATGCAGGTGAATGTGAGGACGACGATGGCGGTCACTTCCAGATGAAGGACTACCACGCACTTTCGTTCGACGATTTGGAGAATGGACAGGCTACTGACCACGGAGTGATCTTCAGTGTGGAAGATGTGCCATGGGCAGAGAAGCAGTTGTGGGACAGCGACGTGGTGGAGAAGGATGGCAAGTACTACTATGTCTTCTCAGCCAAGGGTTATGATGGTGTGTTCCGTCTGGGTGTGGCTGTGGCAGACAAGCCAGAAGGTCCATTCAAGCCACGTCAGTTCGCTATTCGTGGTTCTTTCTCCATCGACCCATGCGTGTTCAAGGATGATGATGGCACCATCTACACCTACTTCGGTGGACTTTGGGGCGGTCAGCTCCAGTGGTGGCAGCCACTCTATCATGGTTTCGAGACCATTCCAGGCAAATATGGCGATGACAACGGACTCATCGACCTCGGTCCTGCTCCAGATCACAAGACGCAGCTCTTCGCAAAGCCAGATGCTCCAGCACTCCCAAGCTGGGTGGTGAAGATGAGCGACGATATGGAATTTGCTGAGGCACCTCGTTGCGTGCTCATCCTCGACAAGGACGGCAAACCGCTGAAGGCGGGTGACCCACATCGCTTCTTCGAGGCATCGTGGATGCACAAGTACAACGGTAAGTACTATTTCTCTTACTCAACAGGTGACAGCCACTACCTCTGCTATGCAATTGGCGACAACCCATACGGACCTTTCACTTATCAGGGCGTCCTCATGACTCCTGTGGTAGGTTGGACCACTCACCACGCAATTGCTGAGTACAAGGGCAAGTGGTATCTCTTCCATCACGATTGTGTGCCATCCAACGACAAGACTTGGCTCCGCTCACTCAAGGTGTGCGAGCTGCACTACAATGCTGACGGCACCATCCAGACAATTGAAGGATTGGATTGAGAAAAATTGAAAAATGAAAAGATTGAAAAATTGAAGTAATGTCGATCCGAATGGCAGAAACTTCAATTTTTCAATTCTTCAACTCTTTAATTCTAAATAATATGTTACTTTTAGGTTACGACATAGGAACGTCGTCGGTGAAGGCGGCGTTGGTTGATGCGCAGACAGGTCAGACAGTGGCCAGCGCGCAGTATCCTGATGCAGAAGCATCTATCATTGCAAAGCAGCCCGGATGGGCAGAGCAGGAACCCGAAATGTGGTGGGACGAACTCAAGCAGGCAACAGCTCGCGTGGCTCAGAAGGCTGGTGGTTCGTTGGCAGACGTGAAGGCTATCGGCATCTCTTACCAGATGCACGGTCTCGTGTGTGTGGATAAGGCAGGCAAGCCTCTTCGTCCTTCCATCATCTGGTGTGACGGTCGTGCTGTTCCTTACGGCAACAAGGCATTCGAGGGCATCGGTGGTGAGAAGTGTCTCCAGCACCTCCTCAATTCTCCAGGTAACTTCACCGCTGCCAAACTCGCATGGGTGAAGGAGAATGAGCCAGAACTCTTTGCAAAGATTGACAAGATTATGCTCCCAGGCGACTACATCGCGATGCGCCTGTCGGGTGGTGACAAGAAGACTACCGTTTCAGGTCTTTCTGAGGGTATGTTCTGGGATTTCAAGAACAATGAAGTGAGCAAGGATGTGATGAACTTCTTCGGTTTCTCTGAGGATATCATTGCTGAAATCGTGCCTACTTTCTCTGTTCAGAGCACCGTTTGTCAGGCTATTGCTGACGAACTCGGCATCCCAGCAGGTACTCCTATCTCTTATCGTGGTGGTGACCAGCCTAACAACGCTCTCTCACTCAATGTGATGAAGCCAGGCGAAATTGCTGCTACTGGTGGTACTTCAGGTGTGGTGTATGGTGTGCTCGGCGAAGTGAATTACGACAAGCTCTCTCGCGTGAACACGTTTGCACACGTGAATCATGGTGAGGGTGGTGCAACCCGTCTGGGTGTGCTCCTCTGCATCAATGGTACGGGTATCCTCAACGCTTGGATGCGCCGCAACGTGGCACCAGAAGGCATGAGCTATCCAGAGATGAACGACCTCGCTGAGACAGTTCCTGTAGGCGCTGACGGCTTGACCGTCATCCCATTCGGAAACGGTGCTGAGCGTGTGCTTCAGAATGAGAACGTGGGTGCTTCCATTCACGGCATCAACTTCAACATCCACAAGAAGGCACACTTGGTTCGTGCTGCCCACGAGGGTATCGCCTTCTCATTTGCTTACGGTATGGAGATCATGAAGCAGATGGGTATGGAAATCAACACCATCAAGGCTGGACACGCCAATATGTTCCTCAATCCGCTCTTCTGCCGCACGTTGGCAGCTGTGACAGGAGCAACCATCGAACTCTACGAGACCGACGGTTCTGTGGGTGCAGCATACGGTGCAGGTATCGGTGCAGGTATCTACAAAGACAGCGACGATGCTTTCAAGACCCTCAAGCACAAGGCAACGATCAAGCCTGAGGCTGACACAGCTCCATACAAGGCTGCCTACAAGCTTTGGGTGGAAAGACTGGGAAAGTAAGATGCATGATGTAAGAGGTAAAACTCTTACCAATATATATTAAGAAGGTGCTGGTTCTGTGAATCAGCACCTTTTTTGTGCCTTCTCTTCTCCATTTTTCCCTCATATCTATCAAAATCTAAAAAGTAGGTAACATCAGTGACAATTAAATTCTTTTTTTTCTGTTACCTTTGCAACATCAAAACCTAATTATAAAAGAAACACTCACTTATGGAGAAAATGAAATCAATAAGAGCATTACGGTTGGGTCGACTGATGGGTCACGCCGCAATGGTGTCGTGTTTGATGGGTATCAACACGTCTTATGCTCAAACAACAATTACAGGAAAAGAATGGGATGACGTCTATAAGACCAATGTGAACAAAGAGACGGCGCACACCCTCTCTATTCCTTTTGCCAGCGAGAAAGATGTGGCCACAAACGACATGACCGCATCTCCTTACTACCAATCTCTGGATGGTGTATGGAAATTCTATTGGGTGTCCAATCCCAGTAAGGTGAATGCGAAAATGTGTGAGAAGGATTATAACGATGCAGCTTGGAGCGACATCGACGTGCCCGCCAGCTGGCAGGTGTATGGTGTCCATCACAACAAGAACTGGGACAAACCACTGTATGTCAACATATCATATCCTTTCTCCTACGACCAGGATACGTACAGCGTGATGGCGGATCGTCCAGGTTGGTTTACCTACAGGGGTGACATGACCAATCCCGTGGGAACATATCGCCGTAAGTTCACCGTTCCTTTTGATTGGAAGGGCAGGGATATCTATGTACGCTTCAATAGTGTAGGACACGGATACTACCTCTGGATAAATGGGCAGCGAGTGGGCTATAGCGAGGACTCCTATCTGCCCTCTGAATTCAATATCACCGACTATCTGACGGATGGAGAGAACACCATCGCCTTGCAGGTGTATCGCTTCACCAGTGGTTCTTTCCTGGAGTGCCAGGACTATTGGCGACTGACGGGTATTCATCGCCATTGCTTCCTGTGGGCGGCACCGAAGAGCCAGATTCGCGACTACTTCTTCACGACTGACCTGGATGCTAACTATGTCAACGCAAAGGCGAATGTGAAGATAAGAGTTGAAAATTCCCATCTTGTAGATAACGGAGAGATTGAGGCAAAGATTATGGACGGAAGCGAGGTTGTTGCCCAGACTTCTTCACAAGTTCAACGTCCTTCATCTTCTGCTTCTTTCACTGAGTTGAGCCTCAATATGGATGTGACAGCTCCCAAGCTCTGGAGTGCAGAAACTCCTAATCTCTACGACCTTGTGCTGACACTGAAGGATAAGGATGGAAAGACCATTGATATTCGTGGTGGTAAAGTGGGCTTCCGCGAGGTGAGCATCGCCAGTAATGGTGCCCTCCTCATCAACGGCAAACGTATGGTTTTTCATGGTGTGAACCGTCACGATTTCTCACCTGTGAATGGTCGTGCCATCACCGCAGAAGAGATTGAAGAGGACATCAAGACGATGAAGCGTCTGAACATCAATGCTATCCGTACTTCTCACTATCCCAACGATCCCGTTTTCTATGATTTGTGCGACAAGTATGGCATGTATGTGCTGGCAGAGGCGAATGTGGAGTGTCATGGCGACAGAAGTCTGTCGTCGAAGACGCAGTTCAAGAATGCAATGGTGGAGCGCTCCCAAAATCATGTACGCTGGATGCGCAATCATGTCTGCATTTTTATGTGGTCTTTTGGCAACGAGAGCGGTAACGGCAACAACTTCGCAGCTGTTCAGACAGCTATTAAGGCATTGGATAAGACCCGTCCTACACACTACGAGGGTGCCAGCGAATATGCCGACGTGAGTTCTTCGATGTATGCCAGCTACGATAATATTCAGTGGATTGGTTCTTCACGCCAGAGTGAGACGAATCCCAAGCCTCATATCCAGTGTGAGAACTCGCATTCTATGGGCAACTCCATGGGTAATGTCCGTGACATGTTCGACCTCTATGAGAAATATCCTTGTCTGACAGGTGAGTTCATCTGGGACTTCAAGGATCAGGGTCTTCTGACGAAGAGCAGTTCTGGCAAGGAATACTGGGCTTACGGAGGCGACTTTGGTGATAATCCGAATGATGGCAACTTCTGTATCAACGGACTTGTACATCCCGACTGGACATGGACGGCTAAATGTTATAACACGAAGAAAATATACCAGCCGCTGGAGTTTGCTGCTGTAAGCGGTAGGACCAATGTGTTCCGCATGAAGAACAAACTGGCATTCCTGCCTAGCACCACCTATGATGTCAGCTACAGCGTGATGGACGAAGAAGGAAATATCCTTGGAAGTGGTAACATTACCGATGAAGCGGCTGCTGGTAAGACGAAGGATATCACCATCGATCTTTCTGCTGTGAATAGTCTTTCTGCTGATAAGGAGGCCTTTATCTATTTCGCAGCGAAACAAAAGGGAACTACTGCATGGGCAGAAGCCGGCTATGTTGTAGCAGAAGAAAAATTACCGTTAAAGACGGCTACAAAGCCCATGAAGAGTCTAAATTTCGCTGATGCTGAGGCACTGACGGTGGAGGAGACGGCAACTGCTGTTAGCGTGAATGGTGCCAACTTCACGGCTACCTTCAACAAGAGCAAGGGTACGCTCAGTGGCTATACATACGATAATGTGGCGATGATGAGTCAGCCGCTTTACCTTAATGCCTTCCGCCTGCCCACTGATAATGATGGTAGTAAGAAAGGTACTTGGGATAATATGGGTCTGCCCAGACTCTTTTCAACAGCTAAGGGTAAAGACACTAAGGTGACAAAGGCTGAGGACGGGAAGACTGTTACCGTCAGTATGAAGAGTACCTATGGAACAGGCTCTAACCTCTTTGATGTAAGCATTGACTTCATTGTATGTGCCGATGGTACTGTGATGGTTAACTCGTTCATTCGTCCTAATAACATTGGCGCCATCCTGCCTAAGCTTGGTTTCCGCTTGGAGATGCCAGAGGGAATGGAGCAACTCAGTTGGTTTGGACGTGGACCTTGGGACAGCTATCGCGACCGAAAGGAAGCCTGTCTGCCTGCTATCTACAACAGTACCGTTACCGACCAGTACGAGGAATATATCTTGCCACAGGAACATGGTACGAAACAAGAAGTGCGCTGGATCTCTGTAACCAATAACAATGGACAAGGTCTGCTCTTTGCGGCTCCTGACCAGATGGCAGCATCTGCAGTCCATTTCAAGCCTGAGTCGAACTATACCAATAAAGATTCACGTAAGAAGCATACTTACGAATTTGTAAGCTGTAAGACCTCTGTGGTTAATCTCGATGCTGCTACTCGTGGACTTGGAAACAACTCATGTGGTCCTGATGTGATGGACAAATACGAACTGAAAGCAGCCAATACAGCTTTCCGTTTCTTCATCATCCCGCTGAAGGCTGATGTTAAAGCTGCAGAAGCTGCCCGCATTGATATGCCTGTTTGTCAACCCGTAAGCGTAGAACGTCTGAGTACTGGTCGCATCAAGATGAGCACTCCCACAAAGAACGCCACAATCTATTACAGCATTGATGGTGGTGAGTACCAGAAATACTCGACTACGTTGCTCCATAATGCGGCCTGCCACGTGACAGCCTATTGTACTGCTGACGGCATGATGGAAAGTCCGGAGATGGAATACTCGTTCCCTCTTTTCATCAGTAAATCTGGATGGACGCTGGTTAGTGTGGATAGCTATCAAGGCGGCAATGAAGGGAAATATGCTATTGACGGCAAAAACGACACTTTCTGGCATACAGCTTGGGGAGCCAATGAGCCTAAGCACCCACATACCATTATCATTGACATGAAGAAGATATATAATGTGACGGCTATTACCTATCTGGCTCGTCAGGATGGTAATCAGAATGGTACAGTGAAAGGCTACGAGGTGTATCTGAGTCTTGACGGCAAAACATGGGGGACAGCAGTAGCAACGGGTGAGTTCAAGTATACAACTGCCCAGCAGACTGCAACACTTTCAAATGCAACCCCAGCTCGTTACATGAAGTTTGTAGCAAAGTCTGAAGTGAATGGAAACGCATGGACATCTGCAGCCGAGATAGGCATTGAGACAACAGGCGATATCACCGCAGTGGATGAAGTGTATGCCCCCAAAATGTTTGAAGATGATACTTACTACACGTTACAGGGTGTGGCAACCGCCACCCCTTCTCACGGGGTGTATGTATACAAAGGAAAGAAAGTGCTCTTTTAATCGTATTTTCTAATTATAGGAGGAATGTTTGATATGGAAAATTTTTGGGAACAAGTGAATGCCGATGAGGTGAACATCGCAGGTTCGATGTTCAAATTGTTGCTGAGTATGGTGCTGGGTGCGATGGTCGGATTGGAACGTCGTCACAAAGGCCAGATTGCAGGTATGCGCACGTTTGCGCTCATCAGTATGGGTGCCACATTGGCGATGCTGGTGTCCATTTATATTCCAGAACAACTCTTTGGATGGACTGAAAATGGTGATCCTGGACGTATTGCGGCACAGGTGATTTCAGGCATTGGTTTCTTGGGTGCTGGTGCCATTATCCAGATGAAAGGCTCTGTGCGTGGATTGACTACGGCGGCAGGTATGTGGATGACAGCCTCCATTGGTTTGGCTGTGGGTGCAGGCATGTACGTGGTGGCTGTGGTAGCGGGTGTGCTCATCATCTTGGTGCTGACCTTGCTGGAACTCTGCGAAAAGAAGATCTTCAAGGGACGGGAACAAAAGATTGTGCGGTTGAAGGTGGACTACATTGTCAAAGATGCGTCTACGTTCCGTCAGTTTTTCATGAACCACCATGTCCATATCTCTGATGAATTTCTCCGTTATGACTATTCACAGGGAACTACTATCATCAATTTTATGGTGCGTAGTCAGGACAAAACAGACTTCATTAAATTGTTTGATGAAATCCATGCAACAGGAGATGTGCTATCTCTCACATTGACGAATGAAGTGAACAATTAGTTGTGATAGCAAGTGAGAAAATGAGTTGTTTGATAAAAGTTTGTAAAAAAAAACAAAAAAGTTCTTTATTTCTTTGGCGATTTAAAATAAAGGTATAACTTTGCAACCCCTAATTGTGGCTATAACAATTTTGTAACTAATTTATAAACAAACATTCATTAAACAACTTAAAATTATGGCTAAAGAGTATTTTCCAGAGATTGGTAAAATCAAGTTCGAAGGCAAGGATTCTAAGAATCCAATGGCATTCCATTACTATGATGCAGAGAAAGTGATCATGGGCAAGCCTATGAAGGACTGGCTCCGTTTCGCTATGGCATGGTGGCACACACTCTGTGCAGAGGGTGGCGACCAGTTCGGTGGCGGTACTAAGAAGTTCCCTTGGAACAATGGTGCTAATGCAGTTGAAATCGCAAAGCAGAAGGCTGACGCTGGTTTCGAGATCATGCAGAAGCTCGGCATTCCATATTTCTGCTTCCACGATGTTGACCTCGTTTCTGAGGGCGCATCTGTTGAGGAGTATGAGGCAAACCTCAAGGAGATCACTGATTACCTCGCAGTGAAGATGAAGGAAACTGGCATCAAGCTGTTGTGGTCAACTGCTAACGTATTCGGTAATGGCCGTTACATGAACGGTGCTTCTACCAACCCTGACTTCGACGTTGTTGCTCGCGCTATCGTGCAGATCAAGAACGCTATCGACGCTGGTATCAAGCTCGGTGCTGAGAACTATGTATTCTGGGGCGGTCGTGAAGGTTACATGAGCCTTCTGAACACAGACCAGAAGCGTGAGAAGGAGCACATGGCTACTATGCTCACTATGGCTCGCGACTATGCACGTGGCAAGGGCTTCAAGGGTACATTCCTCATCGAGCCTAAGCCAATGGAGCCATCTAAGCACCAGTATGATGTTGACACTGAGACTGTGATTGGCTTCCTCAAGGCTCACAACCTCGACAAGGACTTCAAGGTGAACATTGAGGTGAACCACGCTACTCTCGCAGGTCACACATTCGAGCACGAACTCGCTTGCGCTGTTGACGCTGGCATGCTCGGTTCTATCGACGCTAACCGTGGTGACTACCAGAACGGTTGGGATACTGACCAGTTCCCAATTGACCAGTACGAGCTCGTACAGGCTTGGATGGAAATCATCCGTGGTGGTGGTCTCGGCACAGGTGGTACAAACTTCGACGCTAAGACTCGTCGTAACTCTACTGACCTCGAGGACATCTTCATCGCACACATCGCTGGTATGGACGCTATGGCTCGTGCTCTTGAGTCTGCAGCTAAGCTCCTTGAGGAGTCCCCATACAAGAAGATGAAGGCTGAGCGTTACGCTTCCTTCGACAGCGGCATGGGTAAGGACTTCGAGGATGGCAAGTTGACATTCGAGCAGGTTTATGAGTACGGCAAGAAGGTTGGTGAGCCAAAGCAGACTTCTGGCAAGCAGGAGCTCTTCGAGGCTATCGTTGCTATGTACGCTTAATGCTTTTGAACAAAGCACAAAAAAGGGTTGCATCCAATTGGGTGCAACCCTTTCTTTTTTAACTTCATAAACCCCTTAAACTTCTTGAACTCTTTAAGAGTTATTCCTTTCCAAAGCTGACAGTGACGCTGGCAGGTTTGTCAGCAGGCTGACCATTGGTGAGTCCTGGGCGCCAACGTGGCATGCCTGTGACGATGTCGAAGGCGGCAGTATCGAGGGTGCTGCCTGCAGATTTGGTCACCTCGGCTCCATAGATATTGCCTTTCTTGTCAACCTTGAAGCTGACAACCACATCGCCCTTGCCACTCACATTGGAGTGGAGGAGCTTCTTTTTTAGGTATGCCTGTAAGAAAATGTCTCCACCAGGGAACTCTGGGTCGGTGTCACCTGCGACTTGGGCAGCCTTTTCCGCTTCCACCTTGGCGATGCTATCCGCTTTGGCACCTTGCAAAATGGCTTCCTTATTTTGGGAACCGAAACCAGACATCTGTGCAGCTTTCAACTTTGCAGATACGTCAGTTTGTGCGTTAGCCGTGAGTGCCACAATGCTCAATGCGAGCATGAGTGAGAGTTTGTTCAGTTTCATATTCTTTCTTTTTAAGTTTTGTGGGGGCAAAGTTAGGGATTATTTAGGAATTGAGAATTAGGAATTTGTGACTTTTTGAATAGGGATTCAGGATTATGTGGTAGGAATTGTCACTTTTTTATGGAAAAGTGTGTTCTGGATTGCAACAGAAAAAAAACTTATTCGTATCTTTGCATGCTTATTGTATCCAATAATTATTTAATAATAAAGAGAAAACTATGAGACTTGACGGAAGAAGAGAAAGTTCCAATGTGGACGACCGCCGTGGAAGTGGTGGCTTCAAGCTGGGTGGCAAGGGTGGACTTGGCATCGGTATGGCGATAGTGATAGGTCTGATTGCCTATTGTGCGACTGGCGACCTGAATCAGGCCGTTCAGGTGGCAAGCAGCGCAGGCGATATGACAAGTGTTGTCACGGGTCAGAATGGTCAGAATGGAGAATATCAGCCTACGGCTGAGGAGCAAGAGTTGGCATCGTTTGCCAAGAAGGTGCTGGCTTCTACCGAGGATGTTTGGACGGCTGAGTTCCAGAAGATGGGCAAGACCTACGAACCTCCTACGCTGGTGCTTTTCAGTGGTTCTGTGCAGTCGGGTTGTGGCGGCGCAAGTGCCAGCACGGGTCCTTTCTATTGTTCTGCTGACCAAAGTGTATATATCGACCTCTCATTCTTCACTTCGATGAAGTCTTCGCTGGGTAGTGATGGCGACTTTGCCTACGCCTATGTGATTGCCCACGAAGTGGGTCACCACGTACAGTATCTCTTGGGTACGTTGGGCAAGGCACACGAACAGATGTCAAGACTCTCTCAGAGCGAGGCGAACAAGATTAGTGTGCAACTGGAATTGCAGGCTGACAACTATGCGGGTGTCTGGGCACATCATGAGCAGAAGATGTTTGGTTCACTGGAGGATGGCGATTTGGAAGAGGCACTTGGTACTGCTCAGATGATCGGTGACGACTACTTGCAGAAGAAGGCACAGGGTTATGTGGTGCCTGAGTCGTTCAATCACGGTACGAGCCAACAGCGCATGAAGTGGTTCAAGCGAGGTTTCACTTCTGGTGATATCGCTCAAGGCAACACCTTCTCCTACAGCTACGAGAACTTATAATGAACTAAATACTAAACAACTAACAAACGATTAAAAACAAACGAAGATTATGGCTAATTTTTCATTGGAAATGAGTGCTGCTATCAGCACGGGTTGGGAATATGCAAAGAAGTATGGTTTGCTCATCGCAGTGATTTATCTGTTGGTGGGTATCGTGACAAGTGCTTTGTCGTCGATGGTGGGTCCTACTTTCAATATGGCGGACTCTCAGGCAATTGGTGAAGCAATCAGCAAGGGTGACTGGAGTAGTTTGAGTAATCTCTCCCAGTCTTACAATAGCGTAGGAGCCAATATCGGCAATATGTTTGGTAGTATCATTGGCACCATTGTGAGTGTGGGCCTTTACAACCTGGCTCTGGGTTTGATGAGTGGCCGCTACAATGAGGTGACTTTCGATGCCTTCAAACTTCCTTTCGCAACTTATCTCAAGGCGTTTGTAGTGAGCTTCATCGTGGGTGTTATCGGCATCGTGGCACTCTTCTGCTGTGTCGTTCCTTTCTTCTTCGTGGCTCCTCGCCTCATTTTGGCTCCTGTCTATCAGGTGGAGAATCCTGAGGCTGGCATTGGTGAATCTATCAGTGCTGCATGGAAGATGACTTCAGGTAACACGATGTCTATGCTTGGCTTGGGTATCGTTATGCTCGGTGTTGGCTTCGTAGGTCTCCTTTGCTGCTGCATTGGTGTGTACTTTGCTGAGGCCATCCAGTTATTCGTGATGATTGCTGCTTACAACCAGTTGAAGGGCAATCTGGAATAATCACTAAAAACAGAATAGTTTGACAGTATCAGAATTGATTAATAAGACCGAAAAGACTGCCTTCTCCTTCGAGGTGTTGCCACCTGTGAAGGGGACAGGCACGTCTGCTCTTTTCAGCACGATTGATGCGCTGAAGGAGTTCGGTCCTGAATACATTAACATCACGACCCACCGTAGTGAGTACGTGTATGTGGAACAACCTGATGGCACCTATCTCCGTCATTTTGTGCGCAGACGTCCGGGCACGGTGGCTGTGGCAAGTGCCATCATGCAGAAGTACGACATCAAAGTGGTGCCTCATGTGGTGGTGAGTGGTATGACCAAGGAGGACATTGAGTATATGCTGCTTGACCTCCAGTTTCTCGGCATTCAGGATCTTCTCATTCTTCGTGGGGACAAAGCCAAGGATGAGGCGCGTTTTATGCCCATGAAGGATGGGTATAGTCACGCCACAGAACTGATTGAGCAAGTAAACCTCTTTAATCAAGGAAAGTTTGTGGATGGCACGCCCATCAAGAATCCTGGTGCACCATTCTCTTTTGGTGTGGCAGCCTATCCTGAGAAGCATGAGGAGGCTCCTAATTTGGAATTTGACCTTCAGGTGCTCAAGCAGAAACAGGATATGGGAGCAGATTATGCAGTGACCCAGATATTCTACGACAATGAGAAATATTTCCGGTTTGTGGAACGTGCTCGGGAAGTGGGCATCACCATGCCAATTATCCCAGGCATCAAGCCGATGGCAAAGTTGAGCCAGTTCAACGTACTGCCCAAGACTTTCCACCTTGACTTGCCCGAGGAACTCTCGAAAGAGATGGAGAAATGCACCACTGATGCAGAGGTGAAACAATTGGGAATAGAGTGGGGCATCAAGCAGTGTCGTGAATTGATGCAACATCGTATCCCCAGCATTCATTTCTACTCAATGGGTGCCACTGAAAGTATCCGCGAAATTGCGAAAGCTATATATTAATCCTCAACTATCAACCAATGTTCGACCAAATCATCGCACAAGACACTGTGAAGCAACGCCTGCTTGATGAACTTCAGCAGGGGAGGGTGCCACATGCCTTGATGTTGTATGGTCCTGAAGGTTGTGGGGCTTTACCCATTGCGGTGGCATACGCACAGCGGTTGCTGGGTGACAGTCCGATGGCGGAGAAGTTGCAACACCCTGACCTGCACTTCGCTTTCCCCATCTACAAGCGAACCAGTGGCAAGGACTCTTTTTGTGATGAGTTCCTAAAGGAATGGCGTGAACAGTTGCTCACTCGTCCCTATTTCGGGATGTCTGAATGGATGGAGATGGCGGGGGCAGAGAATCAACAATTGGTCATCTATGCCAACGAGAGTGAGGCGATTGTGCGGAAACTCAGCCTGAAATCCAGCCAAGGAGGGTACAAGGTGATGCTTATCTGGTTGCCTGAGAAGATGAATACGGAGTGTGCCAACAAATTGCTCAAACTCTTGGAGGAACCGCCAGCACAGACGGTCTTTCTCTTGGTGAGTGAACAACCTGATAAGGTGCTGCAGACAGTACGGAGCCGTACACAGATGGTGGCAGTGCCTCGACTCACAGAGCAGGAGGTGGAACAGGCGCTCATTGAACGTTACAGTATCCTGCCTGCTGAAGCCAAACGCATTGCTCGCTCTTGCAACGGCAATATGGCACAAGCCCTCCGAATCATCACCAGCGATTCCGAGGGGGAATACTTCTTCGATTTGTTCGTGGAGTTGATGCGCCTGTCTTATGCTCGTCGGGTGAAGGAGATGAAACTGTGGAGCGAACGTGTGGCAGGGATGGGACGAGAACGCATCAAGTCTTTCCTCGACTACTGCCAGAAGATGATTCGTGAGAACTTCATCTACAACTTTGGACGCCAGTCGGACCTGAACTATATGACGGAACAGGAGTCCCAGTTTGCGGTGAAGTTTGCCCCGTTCATCAACGAACGCAATGTCATTGGCATCATGGACGAACTCTCGCTCGCTCAGCGTGACATCGCCCAGAACACCAGTCCCAAAATCGTCTTCTTCGATTTTGCCCTGAAAATGATTGTATTAATAAAAAATAGATAAATGACAGAATTTAAATGTGGAAACTGTTGCGGTGACATCAGCGTCAAGGGATGTAGCCGCCATGCAGATAAACTGAATACATACGATTGGTTTGCCGACCTGCCTGACAATGCGGCTGCATGTGATGTGGTGGAAGTGCAGTTCAAGCCCCCACGTAAGGGGTATTTCCTCAATGTGAACAAGCTTCCTTTGGAGAAAGGCGATGTGGTGGCTGTGGAGGCAAGTCCTGGTCACGACATCGGTACGGTGACGATGACAGGTAGGCTTGTGCCCTTGCAGGTGAAGAAAGCCAACCTCAAGCCAGGTACGGAACTGAAGAAAATATACCGAAAGGCACGTCAGACCGACCTTGACAAGTGGGAGGAAGCCAAGAAAAAAGAACATGAAACCATGATCGAGAGCCGTCAGATAGCCCTCCACCTCGGATTGCAGATGAAAATTGGGGATGTGGAGTATCAGGGTGATGGCAACAAGGCGATTTTCTACTACATTGCTGATGAACGAGTCGATTTCCGACAACTCATCAAAGTGTTGGCTGACCGTTTTCGGGTACGTATCGAGATGAAGCAGATTGGTGCCCGTCAGGAGGCTGGACGTATTGGTGGCATCGGTCCTTGTGGACGTGAACTCTGTTGTGCCACCTGGATGACCAACTTCTCATCGGTCAGTACCGCTGCCGCACGTTTTCAGGACATCTCACTCAATCCACAGAAGTTGGCAGGACAATGCGCCAAGCTCAAGTGCTGCATGAACTATGAGGTGGATCAGTACATGGAATCCCTCAAGCGTTTGCCATCTCGTGAAATCACCCTTCATACCCAAGACAATGAGTATTTCTTCGCAAAAGCAGACATCCTTGCCCACTTGGTCACTTATTCCACCGACAAGAAGATGCTGGTGAACGAGAAGACCATCTCCGCCCGTCGTGCTTTCGAGGTGATTCAAATGAACCGCAACGGACAAAAGCCCGAATCTCTCGATGAGAAGGAGAGACATGAGGCACCTGTGTCTGTGGATCTTCTTGATCAGGGTGACATCAATCGTTTTGACAACCAGAACAAGCGTCACAAAAAGAAGAAAAAGAAGCACGGAGGCAATGGAGGAGGTGTGAGAGAGTGAAAAGGACTCACACATATTTAATTTTAATAGGGATTCTTTGTCTAACCCTCCTTACGGCTTGTGAGGACAGCCTGTACTATACGCTCTATCAGGATATGCCAGAGCAGCAGTGGGACAGCAATGAACCTCTCTATTTCAATATTCCACCTACCGAACAAGAGATGGATGTGGCTGTCACGTTGGGGGTACGCACCACCACCTTGTTCCGTTACAAGGACATCGTGGCTCGTGCCGAATTGTTGGATAATGACTCTGTCATCTCTTCCATTCCATTGAACATCACCCTTTATCAAGGTGAAGGCACTATAGAGGAGGGACTTTTGATGCGTGAAAACTATTCTAAGCCACAGGCTTTGCACATGCAGGCAAACCACAACTACGCCTTACGTGTCACCCATCTCATGCGCCTCAATCCGTTGGAGGAAGTGCAGAGTGTGGGCATCATCGTGGAAAAGTAACCTCTACTAATCTTTAACCGTTAACCTTTAACCGTTAAATCTCTCCCCACAAAGGTTCGTCCAATGGGTCAGCCATGAATAGATTCAATGCTTGGGCATAGGTGTCCGATAAGTCCTTCATCCTTCCCATCCCTTCCACGTAGGGGTTGATGTATCGTTTCTTGGAACGTACTATTTTCGCTCCAGGGTGATTCCCCTTGTGGATGTGGCTGAGTGCTCGGAATTGTTCCCAATCCCTCTTTGCTTCCTCATTCCCATTCAACAGGGCGATGACCTCACTTTCCGTCTTGTGGAGGTCAGCAACAGCCAACACGCCTTTTTCTATGTGCCTTTTCAGCAGTTCTGCCAACGTCTGCATGGCAAATCTGTCTTCATCCGCCACATAAATCTTGGAGGTTTCAAGTGCTGCTTTGCTGAATGCCTCCGCTGTTTTCAAATCCGAAAACATCAACTCGTCCTCTCCCTCTTCATTTTTTCCCACGTTCAGGCTTTCGAACCAATGTTTGACGCGTTCCATCGGAGCGATATGGTAATTCACCATATTCGACAGGGTGTATTCCAAACGGTCAGCCGACAGTTTGGGTGAGTCGTTATCGGCAATGGGGTATTGGTGATAATCTGCCACCTCTTCCAATGCGATGCCCCATTTCCTCAAGTTTGTCATGATTTCAGGCGAGGATGCAATGAGGGTGGCAGTTCCACTTTCCGTTGATTCTTGCTTCATGTGGTCACCGTTCAGGAAATCCACCACATGGGCAAAGGTCGGGGTGGCGATATCGTGCAGCAAAGCTGCAATCGTCTGCCGTTTGTCCTGTGTGAATCGCCACACAATCAATGCACACCCCACACTATGCTTATATCTCGAATATTTGTCCAATCCTGTAAACATCGGGAACGACGTGTATTCACATCCACAATGCATGCCCACATCCTTCAGCCGTTGCATGGCAGGCGCTGCTGCTATCGCCCCAATGAAATCAGGAATCAAAGAGTTATATAATTTCCACATGATCATTTCTTTTTGCAAAGGTAGTAAAAGCCGAACACAATACAAAATAAAAAGGCTTTTTTATTTTTATTGTTGAGGCGCATCCTACCTTCGGCGTTAGCTAACGTTACGATGAAGCAATGTATCTGCTTGGCAACTCTTTTGTCTCTGATTGTTTGATGGGGGGATAATGACTAAGAAAAAAATGAGGTGTGAAAATTCTCACACCTCATTAACTTTCTTAAGTTGAACCTTAATATTCGTCTTCGTCCCAAAGGAAATCTTCTTTGGATGGGTAATCTGGCCAAATCTCTTCGATGGATTCGTAGATGTCACCTTCATCCTCGATTTCTTCAAGGTTTTCTATCACTTCAAGTGGGGCGCCAGAACGGGTGGCATAGTCAATCAATTCCTCCTTGGTTGCTGGCCAAGGAGCGTCCTCCAATTTAGATGCTAATTCAAGTGTCCAATACATGATATTTAGTTGTTTTTTTAGTTTAGTTGTTTTTGGGCTGCAAAGATAGTGCTTATTTTTTTCTCTGCCAAATTATTTCGGGGTGTTTTTCATCAGCATTGAGTTTGCGCGCCAAAGTGAAGAGAAAGTCACTCAAGCGGTTGACGTAAGCAATGACGTTGTCGTCCACTTCGGCACCCTCTTCACGCAGGGTAAGAATGCAGCGTTCAGCACGTCGGCAGACGGTGCGGCAGACATGACATTGTGCGGCAGCCCTGCATCCGCCTGGAAGAATGAAGCAGCGGAAAGGGGGGAGGGTGGCGTTGATGGCATCAATTTCCTGTTCGATGCTTGCAATCATTTCTTCTGTCACGATATTTCCTTGACGGGCATCATGCTGGCTGGTGTCGGTGGCAAGATAGCCTCCCACCACAAAAAGCTGACCCTGAACGTCAGTAAGGAACTGGCGGTCATGTTCGTTCGTGCAATAGGTGACGAGCAACCCGATGTGGGAACAGAGTTCGTCAATGGTGCCGTAGGATTCGAGTCGGGCACAAGTTTTGCTGACTCTCTGTCCTCCTACGAGGGAGGTTTGTCCTTGGTCGCCTGTTCGAGTGTAGATTTTCATAGGAGAGTTTGAGGGTTTATAGTAGATAATTTTGTTTGATGCGTTTTGTATCGAAGATGACCATGCCCCGTTTCCTCATGTCGAAAGTGGTGATGGCTCGTGGATCGTTCACTGTTTTTGTCCAAAGTGTGGCATTCTCGTCGTCGATATGTTCCATGATGAGGACGGTGTCTGGTGTGACTTTCTGTACAGTGTCCTCGTAGAGTTGGTTGGCGGCGCTGCCTTTCTCATCAATGATGATGATGGGGTGCCCCTTGTAGTGGTTTCGGATGCGGAAAAGTTGCCGTTCCTGGAAGGTGTTGAGCCCTTGCTCCTTGTAAGCGTAGTAGGGCAATGATTCAAAGAGCACATCACGAACGAGCTCGTATGCCCATGGTGACTGTACACCAAAACCGCGTCGATGAATGGCACGTGGCAGAGAGGTGAAGAGAAGGTGTATGGTGCGTCGCAGATTCATTCTTTATGCGTTGATTTCCTGCAGATGCTCTTCAACGAGGGGCTCTTCCTCCTCTTCTTGTGGCTGGTGGTCAGGAATGGTGAAGACGAATCGTGCACCATCTGTATAGAGTGGATCAAGATGAATGTCACCACCTAATGCCCGGGCAATCAGACGAGACACATAAAGTCCCAGTCCAAGACCAGGGCTATAGTGGTCAAGTTTCTCGAAGTGTTCGAAGATGACATCTGACTTTCCCTCTGGTATTCCTGTACCAGTGTCTGTTACCACAAATTGTACGCTGTCGTTTCCGGTGTCATGTGCCGCATTGATCGTAATCTTGCCACTTGAGGTGTTCTTGCAGGCATTGGTGATGAGATGGTGGATGATTTGTCCGAGGCGCTTTTTGTCGGAGTAGAGCGTCATGCCGCTTTCAAGAGGTTCATAGGTGAGTTCCACACCAGATGGAATGATGTCCTTATGGTGTGTGATGTAATCTTGGCAAAGCTCATCAATGTTAATCTCGTCAAACTGAAAGTTAAAAGTGCCGACCTCCATATTGCTGACATCGATGATGTCATCCAAAGTGGAAAGCAATTGGTCGTTACTTTCTTGTATGTATCCATTATAAAGGGAACGCTCCTCGTCAGAGAGGTCATTTGACATCAGTTGGGCAAATCCCATGATGGCGTTCAGTGGTGTGCGGATTTCGTGTCTCATGTTCTGGATGAACACGGTCTTGATGCGGTCAGCAATGGATGCTTGATCCAATGCTTTCTGCAGTTGGTTGGCACGTCTTCGTTCCTCTGCTGCCTGATTTTGTTTCCATCCAAGGAAGAAGGCAACGCCCAATGCTAAAGCCAACAAAGCGAGCGTGAGGATGAGAGAGTTGCGTTTCATCTTGCTGTTGGAGTCGAGGTATGCCTTGTGTGCCCTGTATGAAGAGTTGATGAGTGGGAAATATTTCGACACATCAAGCGCAAGTCTTCTGGAAGGATAGGTGTTGGCATCTTCCATCGTACACATCAGATAAGTGTATGCACGGTCAATTTCGCCCTCTTCGTAGAGTGCGTGTACCAGATAAGGTAGTGCCTCGTAGGTGGTGTTGCCATTCTGCAGGTTGTCTACGGCGATTGTGGCAAGATAATAGATGTAATTCTGACGCTGGTTCAGCAGGCCATTGGCGGTGGCCAGTGTCATACGCATGATGTTTAGGTCTTTCCCCTTCGTTTTTGTGTGTATTTCTGCCAGCAGTTTCAATGCTTTCTTGGGATGACCAAGATAGACTTCTTTGCGGGCAATCATGAGGTCTTTCTTTCCACTTTCGGGCAATAGTTCAATGATGTTATCATAGTAAGTGACCATGTGTTTTTCTTCGTCGGGCACAATACTGATGTCTGCCATGTATTCGGATATTTTTTCATAGTTATGTCTGCACGTGAGGTAATAGTGTAGTTGTTCGTCTTTCGACAATTCTGAAGGGTTGATGCCTGCAGTGAGATGGTCTGCTCTATAATAAAGCCCCATGATTCCGTATGTTTTTGCTGCGTTGAGTTTCACCCATGCTTGCAGGTTCTGGTCTTCTTGGTATTCCTCTGTTTTTTGGATGCGCTGTAATACTTGTAATGCCCTTCTTCCGTCATAGTCAGACAAGGCTTCATATAATTCTTGGCATTTTTCCACATACATGCTAATGTGGCATGCATTGACAACTTGCTCCAGACTGTCTGCCTGTTGTTGACGTATCATTTGATATGTCTTTTTATGGGCAATGACGTGATCCAATTGGGTTAACATTTCCTCTACTTCTTTTTTGCTGTGGTTGATGTCCTGAGCAATACCGAATAGAGGAATGTATAACAATAGGCACAATATAATCGTACGGGCAATCCGCATATATAATTTTTAATGTATAGGTTAAGTAAAACAGGTTTTTTTCTCTCATTATCGTGAATGACGGGACAAATGTAGGGAATACTTTGGTAAAAACCCAAGAAAAATTTGTTTTTTTCTTTGTTTAGGGGAAAAATAATCATTTATAAGGATTTTTATCCTACTTTTTGTACTACCTTTGCACTAAAATTGCAAAGTATGGTTAGCATTTCACGCATCAATCTTCCCACCGTCGATTCGACCAATTCTTTTGTCCGGACGATGTTGCAAGAAGAGGGGACTGGGCAAGTGATGTCAGCGAATTCTTTGCCGGGTTTCACCTTGGTGGTGGCAGATGACCAAACGAGGGGCAGAGGACAGCAGGGTAACACATGGGAGACGGAAAAAGGCAAGAACCTCACCTTTTCCCTATTGTGCCATCCAGACTTCATTCTGGCATCCCGTCAGTGGCTACTTTCACAATGCATGGCAGTGGCAATTCAGCAGACACTTGCCCAATATGTGACGGGTGTTGAGGTGAAATGGCCCAATGATATCTATGTAGGCGACAAGAAGATTTGTGGCACCTTGATTGAGTGTGACCTTCAGGGCAAGCGCATCTCTAACTGCATTATTGGTGTGGGCATCAACATCAACCAAACGGTGTTCCGTAGCGATGCACCCAATCCCACTTCATTGCAGTTGCAGACCGGAAAAGACTATGACAGGGAGGAAATACTCTCCTCGCTTCTCAACCATTTCCAGCATTTCTATGCTTTGTTGCAAGAGGGGCACGAAGACACTATTCGCCAACTGTACATGCAACACCTCTACCGTCGTGAGGGACTTCATCGTTATCGTGATGTGCGTGGCGAGTTCATGGCAGAGATAGCTGGTGTAGAACCGACAGGGCACCTTTGTCTCCGCTTTGAGGATGGTAACGTGGTGCGTTACGAGTTAAAAGAAGTACAATTCATCAAAGACTAAATACAGGAAGTTTTGAATCCGAAAAATATACACATAGCTGATTACAATTACGACTTGCCCGACGAGCGCATCGCCAAGTTCCCTTTAGCAGAGCGTGATGCCAGCAAGTTGCTGATCTACAACCAAGGTGAGGTGAGCGAGGATGTTTTTTCTTCTCTGCCCAAATACTTGCCTGCTGGTGCCCTGATGGTGTTTAACAATACGAAAGTCATTCAGGCGCGCCTCCATTTTCGCAAGCACTCGACCGAGGGAGTGCAGGGAGCATTGATTGAGGTCTTCTGTCTGGAACCCGCTGTGCCTAATGACTACCAATTGAACTTCTCGCAGAAGGGGATGGTGCAATGGTACTGCCTTGTGGGCAATCTGAAGAAGTGGAAAGAGGGCAAACTGTTCCGTGAAATAGGGATGCCTGATGGCGAAACGGTGACATTGGCATGTGAACGCAAGGGGCTGCATGGAACTTCCCACATCATTGAGTTTACCTGGGACGGCAATTACACTTGGGCTGAACTGTTGGATGCCGTAGGTGAACTGCCTATTCCTCCCTACCTGAACCGTGAGACGCAGGAGAGCGATAAGACCACTTATCAGACAGTTTATTCCAAAATCAAAGGTTCTGTGGCTGCCCCCACGGCAGGACTTCATTTCACGGAACGCGTCTTGAAAGCCCTTGATGAGGCTGGCATTGATCGTGAGGAACTGACCCTTCATGTAGGTGCAGGCACTTTCAAACCCGTCAAGAGCGAGGAGATAGGTGGGCACGACATGCACACTGAACATATTGCCGTCCACCGTCAGACCATTGAGAAACTTATTGCGCATGACGGTGAAGCCATTGCCGTAGGCACTACCAGTGTGCGTACCCTCGAAAGTCTCTATTACATGGGCATTCTCGCCATGCAAGGCAAGGAAGATCTTCATGTGCCCCAGTGGATGCCCTACGAAACCCTCAACTCTCAAACCTCAACCCTCAAACCTCAACCCTCAACTCTCAACGCCCTCCAAGCCCTCCTCTCTTACATGGACAAGCATCAACTGGATGTCCTCCATTCTTCCACTCAGATCATCATCGCCCCGGGTTATGAATATCATATCGTACGTCGCATGGTCACAAACTTCCACCAACCGCAATCTACTCTTTTGTTGCTGGTGTCCGCCTTTCTGAAGGGCGATTGGAAGAAAGTCTATGACTATGCTCTCAGCCACGATTTCCGTTTCCTCAGTTATGGTGACTCTTCACTCTTAATTCCTTGACGACATGAAAGATAATAGCGAAGAAATGTTTCCCATTGTGGATGAAGAAGGCAACATCACCGGTGCTGCAACCCGTGGTGAGTGTCATAATGGCAGCAAACTTCTGCATCCTGTGGTGCATCTGCATGTGTTCAACAGCAAAGGCGAATTGTACCTGCAGAAGCGTCCTGCCTGGAAGGACATCCAACCCAACAAGTGGGACACTGCCGTGGGTGGTCATGTGGATTTGGGTGAATGTGTGGAAGACGCGTTGAAGCGTGAGGTGCGAGAAGAACTCGGCATCACCGACTTCACCCCGGAACGTATCGACCAATACGTGTTTGAGAGCACACGTGAAAAGGAACTCGTGTTTGCCTACAAAACCATCTATGATGGCGAGATCACCCCTTCCGATGAACTGGATGGCGGACGTTTCTGGACTGCCGAAGAAATCAAGGAAAGTCTTGGCAAAGGCGTCTTCACCCCTAATTTCGAAAGCGAACTCAATCGATTACAACTCATCAAATAATTAACCCATATGAAAAAGTCACTCCTTTTTTCATTTTTCCTTTTTTCATTCCTCAATTGTTTTGCCCAGCGAGACATCTGGCTTGACATCAATGGCGTGCGCGACCTTACGCTCGACTCCATCGACATCGCCAATCAGGCACGTCCTGTGCCGGGCAGCAATCGCATGGGGGACAATCCTGTGCTCTTCTTGGTGGGTAACAGCACCATGCGAACAGGAACTCTGGGAAATGGAAGCAATGGTCAGTGGGGCTGGGGATTCTATGTCCACGAATACTATAACGAAGAGAAGATCACCGTAGAGAATCATGCCCTCGGTGGCACCTCTCCCCGTACATTCTATACCCTCCTCTGGAAGCCTATCCTTGAGGCGGTCAAGAAAGGCGATTACGTATTCCTCGAACTGGGGCACAACGACAATGGTCCCATCGACTCCCTCCGTGCCCGTTCCTCCTATCGTCCTGAGGGCAAATTGGAAGTGAGAGAAGATTCCATCTCTATCTATAACAAGGTGACCCAGCAGCAGGAGACTGTCTATACCTTTGGTGGTTACATGCGTCGTTTCATCCGTGAGATTCGTGCCAAGGGAGCAACTCCCGTCCTCTTTACCCTGACGCCTCGCAACGACTACGAGCCTGATGACCCCAAGCGCATCCAGCGCAAATTGACTGACTTCACGCCTGCCATCTTCGCCATCGGCAAGGAAACCAACACGCCCGTCATCGACCTCAATGACATCTCTGCCACGAAACTGGAACAATATGGTCCTTGGAAAACCAACTACCATTTCTATCTCGACAAGATACACACCTCTGCCTATGGCGCCCGTATGAATGCACAGAGTGCTGCAGAAGGTATTCTCGCCTCTGATGATCCCCAACTCGCCTTCCTCAAGACTTGCCTCAGTGATAAGGTCATTCCCAAACGATGTGATCAGAACCGTCAGGAGGGGAAGCCCATGGTTTTCCTGTGTGGTGACTCCACGGGCAAGAACGAAGACAATAACCCAGACGGCATGTGGGGATGGGGCAGTCAGGCATACACCATCTTCGATGCCAACAAGTGTGTCTTCCAAAATCAGGCAAAGGCAGGATGTTCTACTCGCACCTACATTGATGAAGGTCGTTGGGAGGTGGTTTATAATTCCCTTCAGCGAGGAGATGTGGTGCTCATCCAGTTTGGTCACAACGACATCGGTGGTATCAAGGATGGCAAGCAACGCGGCGTGCTGGCCACTGCCAAAGACTCCAGCGCCGTCTATCACATGGAGAACTCAAACCTATACAAAGTCATCTATTCCTATGGCTGGTATCTTAAGAAGATGATTCGCGATGCCCAGGAAAAAGGCGCCTACCCAGTACTCCTTTCCCTCACCCCTCGCAACGAGTGGCACGAAGGTAACGGACATTCTCGGGGTTTCGTCTATCCCGTCAACGAAAAGGCTGGCAAGTTTTATATTGAACGCCGTAACGAGACTTATGGCTCTTGGTGTCGTTCTGTTGCACGTGAGACGGGGTGCGAGTTTGTTGATATCCACAACATCACTGCCGATGCTCTTGACAAAATAGGGCAGAAGAAAGCGGTCGATTACTTCAGGAACGACCATACCCACACCTCTCTAAAGGGTGCACAACTCAATGCTCAAAGTGTGGCAAAGGGGTTGCGCAACATTAATAGCCCCGTGACGTTCTTGCTGAAATAAGGATGGACTAGTCCCCCCAATGCATTATTCATAGACGAAACGCCATATTGGGTTCATTGAAAAAACAAGGAGGAAGATTGCTCTTCCTCCTTGTATATATAAATGTGTGTGGTTTTATTTGCGAGTTACATAGGATCCATCGCGTGTATCGACTTCAATAAGATCGCCCTCGTTGATGAAAAGAGGAACACGGATTTCCACGCCTGTTTCGAGTGTGGCAGGCTTGGTTGCGTTAGTGGCAGTGTTGCCGGCGAAGCCTGGCTCTGTGTAAGTCACCTGAAGAATCACCTTGACGGGTGCCTCAGCGGTGAGGATCGTGCCGGTGGATTCGTCGATAGATGCCATCACCATTGTTTCACCTTCTTTGAGGAAGTCACCACCTGTGATGAGGTCCTTGGAGATGTTCACCTGCTCGTATGTGTCTGTGTTCATGAAGACGAGCTCTTCGCCTTCCTTGTAGAGGTACTGGAACTGCTGGTGAGATACCTGTACGTCGTCGAGCTTGGCAGATACAATCCATGTACGCTCGAGCACACGACCGTCCTCCACGTTGCGGAGCTTGGTACGCATCACTGTATTTCCCTTGCCTGGCTTAACGTGCAAGAAATCAATCACTACATAAATCTTGCCATCGTCAAGACGGAGGCATACGCCTTTCTTAATGTCGCCTGCTAAAATAGCCATAATCGTTTTGTTTTTTATTATACTTTCAAAATCGGGTGCAAAGGTACGGATTTTCAATGAAAAGTGAAGAGTGAAAAGTAAAAAATCGTACGGAAATCATAAAAATGACAAAAAAAGTTGGTGTTTTTTTGTTTTTTCTTTTGCCGATTTCTTGAAAATCACTAATTTTGCAGTCGCTTTCCGCGAATGTTGCGGCATGAAGGCGGTAAGAATGAATGCAAATAGTAGTATAAGATTAATAAAAATAATACGATAGAACAATGAAAAGAACATTCCAACCTCACAACAGAAAGAGGATTAACAAGCATGGCTTCCGTCTGCGCATGCAGACAGCAAATGGCCGCCGCGTTCTTTCTGCTCGTCGCAGAAAGGGTCGCAAGTCACTCACCGTTTCAAGTGAACATCACGGCAAATAAAAATGAAGGTAAAAGCAGAAGGAAACTTCTGCTTTTTATTTTTCCCTCTTTTTTATTCTTCATGTTCCCCTTTTTATGCTACCTTTGGCTCGCTAAAGGTACTCACGTTCGGAAAAACTCAAATTAATTTGGTTATTCTCTCACTTAATCGTACCTTTGCACTCGTAATAATTTATTGTACGCGCGAAAATGGCTTTGAAGAATTTTTTTACAGGTAAATCAGGTGTGAAATTCTGGGTGAACATCATCATCATGGTGGTCGTCATTGTGGCAATACCTATTGCAGCATTGTATATGTTAGATTCGTTCACGCATCATGGCGAGAAGATTGAGGTGCCAAATGTGGTCGGCAAGTCGTTGTATGATGCGGAGACCATGCTGAAAGACCGCGGTTTGATGGCGATGGTGGTTGACTCTGTGTATAACAAGCAGGCACCAAAGGGTTCTGTGTTGGAGCAAACGCCAAAATCAGGCTATGAGGTGAAAGGTGGTCGCATGATTTATCTGACCGTGAACCTGAATGGGGAACCAATGGCTCAGTTGCCAGATGTGGTGGGGCATGGTTCTTTGCGTGAGGCGGTGGCACTGTTGCAGTCGCTGGGATTCAAACTGACGGCACACAAGCCAGTGGTGGGCAGACCCAAGGATTTGGTGATTGGTGTGAAACAGGGGCTTCGTGATGTGCATGCTGGGGAGACGATTCCTCGTGACCGTGCCTTGACCTTAGTGATTGGTGGTGGTGAGATTGACTCGACGATGTATGAGGATGAAGAGGACTTCGATTATGAGGGACTGGGCATAGAAGGTGTGGATGAGGAAGATGGTGCTGATTTCGACATTGAACTGTAGGAGATGGATGCTGACGCATTGGATATTGTGGTAGAGGATGAGGAGTTGGAGGATGATGAGACCTCGCAACTGTACGAACATCACCGTATCATAGCTGACAAGGGGCAGAAGTTGCTCCGTGTTGATAAGTTCTTGCTCACACAGTTATCGGGCACGAGCCGTAACCGTGTACAGAAAGCGGCTGATGCCGGTTTCATCATGGCGAATGGAAAGCCGGTGAAACGTTCCTACAAGGTGAAGCCTGACGACGTGATTCAGGTGATGTTGGATCGCCCGCATTATGAGAACAAGATCACCCCAGAAGATATTCCGTTGAACATTGTGTATGAGGATGGTGACTTGATGGTCATCAACAAGCCTGCGGGGATGGTGGTGCATCCGGGTTTCGGCAATTGGAACGGTACGATGCTGAATGCAATTGCTTGGCACTTGAAGGATATGCCACAATATGACATCAACGACCCAGAGATTGGACTGGTGCATCGCATCGACAAAGATACGAGTGGACTCTTGGTGGTGGCGAAGACGGCAACGGCGAAGACGAGTCTCGGTTTGCAGTTCTTCAACAAGACCACGAAACGTGAGTATAATGCACTGGTGTGGGGCAATTTCACGGAGGATGAAGGCAGAATCGAAGGCAATATCGGGCGTGACCCGAAAGACAGGATGCGTATGGCAGTGTTTCCTCCCGATTCGGAGATAGGAAAAAGTGCAGTGACGCATTACCATATATTGGAGCGGTTCGGTTATACAACGTGGGTGAAGTGTGTGCTGGAAACAGGAAGGACGCATCAGATTCGTGCTCACATGAAGCACATTGGTCATCCGCTCTTCAGTGATGAGCGGTATGGAGGTGACCAAGTGCTGAAAGGTGCGAACACGGCGAAATACAGACAGTTTATCGACAACTGTTTCAAACTCTGTCCGCGTCAGGTGCTGCATGCGAAGACGTTGGGCTTTGTGCATCCGAGGACTGGCAAGGAGATGATGTTTGACTCAGAACTGCCAGAGGATATCACTGCCTTGCTGGAGAAATGGAGAGGCTATGTGACCTTTAACAATCAAGGTTAACGTCAAGGTTATCGTTAACGTTAAGGTTATCGTCAAGGTTATCGTTATCGTCAAGGTTATCGTTATCGTCAAGGTTATCGTTATCGTTAAGGTTATCGTTAAAAGACATATAAAGATGAAAAAAGTAATTGCAATCGTGGCTGGAGGTGACAGCTCTGAGCATGATGTGTCGCTGAGAAGTGCGGCAGGAATTGATTCGTGGATTGACAAGGAACAGTATGATGTTTACATCGTGGAGGTGAGCCGTCAGGGATGGTTGGCGCATCTGCCAAACGGCAAGAAGTCGGTGGTGTATCGTCATAACTTTACGTTTAAGGATGAATGGGGCAGGGACATCCGCCCCGATTATGCATACATCACCATTCACGGAACTCCAGGAGAAGATGGTACGTTGCAGGGTTATTTCGACTTGCTCGGCATCCCTTATTCGACCAGTGGTGTTTTGGTGGAGTCAATGACTTTCAACAAGTTTACCTTGAACCAGTTCCTGAAAGGTTTTGGTGTGAAGGTGGCAGAAGATGTGCTGGCGCGTCAGGGACAGACGGTGGATGCACAGCAAATTATTGACAAGGTGGGTCTGCCCTGTTTCATTAAGCCCAATGCAGGTGGCTCAAGTTTTGGCGTGACTCACTGCAAGACGTTGGAGGGTGTCTTGCCAGCCATTGAAAAGGCTATGGAGGAAAGTCCGGAAGTCTTGATAGAGAGTGAGTTGAAGGGCGTGGAAATCAGCAATGGCGTGTATAAGACGAAAGCCGGTGGAATGCACGTGCTGCCTATCACTGAGGTGGTGCCGAAGACAGACTTTTTCGATTATGATGCCAAATACAACGGATTGGTGGAGGAAATCACGCCAGCACGTCTGTCTGAAGATACAACGAAGCGTGTGCAGGCACTGACGGCTGCCATCTATGATATTCTGGGTGCCTCAGGCATTATTCGTATCGACTATATCATCAGCAAGAATGAGGCTGGGGATGATGTGATCAATATGCTGGAGATCAATACGACCCCTGGTATGACCCAGACAAGCTTCATTCCGCAGCAGGTGCGTGCTGAAGGCAACGAGATGAAAGATGTGCTGAATGAGATTATTGCTGACAAACTGGTTTAATCCCCGTGTTTAATTCATAAAGCGTATGACACTATCTGATTTTGATGATATTCGGCCTTTCTCCGAAGGCGAGATGAAACCCGCATTCGAGAGCATGCTGGCTGATCGTCAGTTCGACAAGATTCTGGGTGGATTGATACCACTACCCAAAGGGCTTCGGAATGGGCTGCTGAAGATGATGTTCACGGGCATCAAGACACCGCTCGACTTTCAGAAGCGTTTCATGAAGCCATTGGTGTATTACGTGCTGCATAAGGCGAGCACGGGGTATAGCTTTTTCTTCCCGAAGTCGCTTGACAGAAACGGGAACTACACTTTCATGTCCAACCATCGTGACATTGTGCTTGACTCGGCATTTCTTGACACGTTCTTGTTGAAGGACGGCTTCTCTACTACTGTGGAGATTGCCATTGGTAACAACCTGCTCATCTATCCTTGGATCAAGACACTGGTGAAGATGAACAAGTCTTTTGTGGTCAATCGTGGTTTGACCCCCAAGGAGATGCTCAAGTCGTCAATCCACATGAGTCAATACATGCACTTTGCCATCAACGAGAAGCACGAAAACATCTGGATTGCCCAACGGGAAGGACGTGCCAAGGACTCTGACGATCGCACCCAGGACTCTGTGCTCAAGATGCTGAACATGGGTGGACCTACAGCAGGCAAGACGACGGCTGAGATTATTGAGAACTTACGCCACCTGAATATCGTGCCATTGGCCATCTCGTATGAGTATGACCCATGCGACTACTTGAAAGCCAAGGAGTTCCAATGTAAACGTGACATCCCAGGCTGGAAGAAAGCGAAGCAAGATGACCTCGACAACATGAAGACGGGTATCTGGGGGAAGAAGGGACATGTACACTATCAGGCAGCTGACTGCATCAACAACTGGCTCGACACCCTTGATTCTACGACGATTGAGAAGGCTGACCTCTTCCGAATGGTGGCAGAGCACATCGACAGCGAGATACATAAGAATTACCGCATCTACGACATCAACCGAGATGCCTTGGAAGGAAAGTCCAATGCCTACATTGAGGAGCGCATCAAGATGGTGGATGTGGAGAATCCTGACGTGCCTTTCCTTCGCGAGAAACTCACAGCCATGTATGCCAATCCTCTCCGTAATTATGAGAAAGCTGTTAACTAATATCTTGTGCGTAGCATGCGTGGTGTGCTGGGTGGCATGTTCCGATGACCACGATGGCGATGATATCCCATCCTATGTCACGGACTTTCTGGTGGCATCGACTGGTGCTGACGGAAAGGTGGAGAGTGTCCGTTTTGACGATGGAACCACCTGCAATGTCGCTTCTCGACAGGTGGATTTAGAAAAGAAAGACACCTTGTTCCGTTGTTTGGCAACCTATACGTATGACAAGGACAAGAATTTCATGTTGTACAACCTTCAACCCATCTTTTCCCAAAAACCATATCCAGCTACTTCCATCTATGTGATCATTGATGGCAAGCCTTATCAAGATGTGTCTTTGCTGCCACGTGACCCGATGAAAGTCATAAGCATGTGGAAGAGTGGGGGATATCTCAATCTGCATCTGGGACTGATGACCACAGGCAATGGTTATCATCAGTATGCTTTTTGCGAAGATAGTCCCGGGCACTATTCTCTGTTGCACCAGCGTCCCTTAAACGATGGCAGTGCTTACACAGAACACATCTATCTTTCCATGCCGATCCCTCAGGGGCTGGACACATTCACTTTTACCGTCAAGACATATGATGGTGACTATACACGAACATTCTAAACGTCAATAATATAGTAAATATATGACCAGAGCAATTATAACCGTAGTGGGTAAGGATACCGTAGGTATTATCGCTAAAGTCTGCACTTATCTGGCAGACAACCAAATCAATATCCTCGACATCTCACAGACCATTGTGCAGGAGTTCTTCAACATGATGATGATTGTTGATTTGACCAAGTCTGTCAAGGCATTCGACCAGCTGAGTGACGAATTGGTGAAGATCGGTAATGACACAGGCGTTCAGGTGAAATGCCAGTTGGAAGATATCTTTGACAAGATGCACAGAATCTAAATTGTACATGACAAGATGATTAACTTACAGGAGGTCATTGAGACCAATAAGATGATCGAGCAGGAGAATCTGGATGTCCGCACCATCACGATGGGCATCAACTTGCTTGACTGTGCTGACCGTGACTTGACTGTCACATGTGAGAAGATATATAAGAAGATAACGACGCTGGCACGTGACCTTGTGCAGACAGGTGAGGACATCGCCAGAGAATTCGGAATCCCTATTGTCAACAAGCGTATCAGCATCACGCCTGTCTCGTTGGTGGGTGGTGCTTGTTGCCGCATACCAGGTGACTATGTACAAATCGCAAAGACGCTGGACTGTGCTGCCAAAGATGTGGGTGTGAACATCCTTGGAGGTTATTCCGCCATTGTGTCGAAGGGCATGACGCAAAGTGATGAACTGCTCATTCGCAGTATTCCGATGGCATTGGCATGCACAGAGCGTATTTGTTCCAGCATCAATGTGGGCTCTACCAAAACAGGTATCAACATGGATGCTGTGCGTCTGATGGGTGACATCATCAAGCAGACGGCTGAGACGACGAAGGAGCGGGATTCTGTGGGATGTACCAAACTCGTGGTGCTCTGCAATGCGCCCGATGACAACCCCTTTATGGCTGGTGCTTTCCATGGAGTGAGTGAGGCGGATGCCATTATCAACGTGGGAGTCAGTGGTCCAGGTGTGGTGAAATACGCCCTCGAACAGATGGACGAGGCAACGAATCGATTAAGTATCGATTCGGAAGACTCGGGGTGCAGTGCTCCCTTTGTGCAAGTCCAACGAAGGAAGGGCGAAGCAGAATGGGAAAAGCACAAAGGGGGACGTGGACTGGCTGATTTCGAACTCCTTTGTGAGACCATCAAACGCACTGCTTTCAAGATTACCCGTGTGGGACAACTCGTGGCACAGGAGGCGAGCCGTCGTTTGGGTGTTCCTTTCGGGATCATAGACCTGAGCTTGGCACCTACTCCTGCCATTGGTGACTCTGTGGCGGACATCCTCAAGTGCATCGGTGTGGAACATCCTGGTGCGCCTGGCACTACCGCTGCCCTTGCCATGCTCAACGACCAAGTGAAGAAGGGTGGGGTGATGGCATCCTCCTATGTGGGTGGACTCTCGGGCGCGTTCATTCCTGTGAGTGAAGACCAAGGAATGATTGATGCAGTGGAGGCTGGAGCACTCACCATCGAGAAGCTCGAAGCCATGACCTGTGTCTGCTCCGTAGGACTGGACATGATAGCCATTCCTGGCGATACACCGGCTACCACGATTGCAGGCATCATTGCCGACGAGAGTGCTATTGGTATGGTCAATCAGAAGACCACAGCTGTACGTATCATCCCAGTGGTAGGCAAGACCGTAGGCGACACCGTCGAGTATGGTGGGCTGTTCGGTCATGCTCCTATCATGCCGGTCAATACCTTCTCTTCTCAGCGATTCGTGGACCGAGGAGGACGCATTCCTGCACCTATTCATAGTTTCAAGAATTAAACAATCATACCTCAATATGAAACACCTGTTATCAATCCTAACCCTATCCGTCCTATCCATTTTCCCTGCTGTGGCACAGCGGAAAGCCAGTCTTGACCTTGGCTGGAGATTCCATCGTGGTGACTTGGTGAATGCCGAAGCCACTGAGTTCGACGACACCAAATGGCGCACCTTGTCCGTGCCCCACGATTTCAGCATGGAACCAGCCACAGACCCTTCTGACGAACGCCAGCGATGGACGGGTTGGTCTGATATGCAGGTGGGTCCCTTCTCCCGACTCAGTGTCGGTAACTGGGACACAGGACAGACCGTGGGTGGTACAGGTTGGTACCGCAACACCTTCATTCTACCTATCCAGGGCAATGCCACTCTTGACACGTATCTTTCGCAGACGAATGTGAATGTCCGTTTCGATGGTGTCTATAATCAGTCAGAGGTGTGGGTGAATGGTGTCAAGGCAGCGGTCAATGTTTATGGCTATATGCCTTTCGTTGTGAACCTCAACAAGATACTGGCTGATGCCAAGAACCGTCGACAGAACAACGAGCCTGTGGTGACCATCGCTGTCAAGGCGGTGAACGAAGGGCTCAACTCCCGATGGTATGCAGGTAGTGGTATCTTCCGTCATGTCTGGCTCGAAACGACCGATAAATTGCATCTTGACGAATGGGACACTTATGTGGATGGCTCAGAACTCATCAACAAGGGCAAGGACGCGAATGTGAAGGTTTTTGCGAAAGTGTTCAACGAGGACACCCGTTCCGCTGTCACTCAGTTCTGTGTGGACATTCTGGATGCTGGAGGCTATCCCGTTGCTCATCTGGAGAAGGAATTGACCGTCAGCGCATCCAATACCACCGGTGCAGATGTTGCCATAGAACTCCCCGTTAAGACTCCTCGTCTTTGGTCGATTGAAGACCCTTACCGCTATACCGCCAAGGTTTCCGTGTGCAAGTCGGGCGAGGAAAAGGATGCGCTCTACATCCCCTTCGGTATCCGCACCCTTCACTTCTCTGCTGAAGAGGGTTTCCTGCTCAATGGCAAACCTACCAAACTTCATGGGGGTTGCGTGCACCATGACAACGGGCTTTTGGGTACTGCTGCCATCGACCGTGCTGAAGTGCATAAGGTGGAACTCCTGAAGGCTCAGGGCTATAATGCCGTGCGCTGCAGCCATAATCTCCCTTCTGAGGCATTTCTCAATGCTTGCGACAGCTTGGGCATGCTCGTCATCGACGAAGTGTTTGACCAGTGGGAAGAACCGAAACGTAGCAACGACTACAGCCAATTCTTCACCCGCGACCATATGAAGGATATGGCACTGATGGTGCGTCGTGACCGCAATCATCCCAGCATTATCATGTGGAGCATCGGTAATGAAGAGGCACAGCGTTGCGATCCCCGAGGGAAGGAAATCGCACTGGAACTGAATTTGGCAGCCAATGCAGAAGATCATACACGCCCCACGACCATGGCGGTCTGCTCTTTCTGGGATAGACCTGGGCTGACTTGGGAGAAGGATTCTCCCCGTGCGTTCGATAACATCGAAGTGGGTGGTTACAACTATGAATGGCGTCACTATGTGGCAGATCATGATTCCTTCCCCGACCGTATCATGTACGGTTCTGAGTCTGTTCCTAATGAGATGGCACAGAACTGGAACCTTGTCAATGAGCGCCCTTACATCATCGGTGATTTCGTTTGGACAGCGATTGACTACATTGGTGAGGCTGGACTCGGGCACACCCATGAACGTGCAGATGACCAGTGGATTCAACTCCTCTCTTGGCCTTGGTTCAATGCGTGGTGTGGTGACCTCGACCTGATTGGTGACAAGAAGCCTCAGAGCTACTATCGCGACGTTCTGTGGAACCGTAGCAAATTGGCGATGGCAGTGCGTCCGTCAGTGCCTGATGGTGAGCGTGAAGTGGTCGGTATGTGGGGATGGACCGCAGAAGAGAACCACTGGAACTGGGCATCTCGTGGAAAGGAGGGAGCCTATCTCCCGATTGAGTTGCGTCCAGAGAACTACCAGACGGTCAATATCGCAGGCAATATGAAACACAATGTGAACGCCCATCGCAGCGATTCCTTGCGTGTCAATGTCTATAGCCGTGAGCCTCGTGTGCGACTGCTGATCAACGATTCCATCATGGGCGAGAAGGACACTGACCCAGAGACATACACTGCTACCTTCACGGTGGCTTATGAGCCAGGTTCTTTGAAAGCCATGACGGTTCCGCAGGCAAAGAAGGCGAAGCCCGACTCTTTGGAGTTCGTGACGGCTCTTCCGCCAGCCCGTCTGACGCTGAAGGCAGACCGTACCTCCATCTCTTCTTCCCACAACGATCTTTCCTATATTCAGATCTCCGTGGAGGATGAGGAGGGACACTTGTGTCCCACTGCGGAAATTCCCCTTGAAATTACCGTCTTTGGTGATGCTCAAGTGGTGGCTGGCACAGGACATCCATACGATATGCACTCCTTCCGGTCTCTCCGTCCCACCACTTTCCGGGGAAAGGCACTTGCCATTGTCCAACCGAAAGACCAAGCTGGCGAGGTGACGCTGACCGTCAAAGCCAAAGGACTGGAAGAAGCACAGATAACGATAGAAATGAGATAAAAGAAATAAACTCCTGATTTACACTTAAAACCTAATGATTCAAACAAGTAAATTCATTCTCGCGTTAGCCCTTTCCTGTGGGGGACAAGTGGGCTTCGCACAAAACCTTCCCGACAAGCCCACGATGGGTTGGAGCTCGTGGAACACCTTTGGCGTCAACATTAGTGAGTCGATCATCAAAGAACAGGCGAAAGCCATGAAGGATAAAGGGCTGTTGGATGTAGGCTTCAACCATGTGAACATTGATGATGGGTATTTTGGCGGACGTGACGCTGCTGGCAATTTGAAGATCCATCCCACCCGTTTCCCACATGGTCTTGCCCCTGTGGTGGATTATATCCATGGTCTTGACATGAAGGCTGGCATCTATTCCGATGGCGGCAAAAACACTTGTGGCAGTATGTTCAATGGTGATGTGACTGGTAAGGGCGTGGGCCTCTACGGACATGACCAGCAAGATTGCGATTTCTTCTTCAAGGAGATGGGCTTCGACTTCATCAAGATCGATTTCTGTGGCGGTTCCCCTGGTCACAATGAAGATGGCTTGAAGCTTGACGAGGAGACACGCTATAAAGCGATTGCACAAGCTATTAAGAATACTGGCAGAACGGACGTCCGTATGAACATCTGTCGTTGGGATTATCCTGGCAACTGGGCACATGATATCGCTACCTCTTGGCGTACGACGGGTGACATCAATGCTTCCTGGGGGTCTGTCAGGGACATTATCAAGCAGAATCTCTACCTCTCTGCCTATTGTTATGACGGACATTATAATGATATGGATATGCTGGAGGTGGGTAGGTCGCTTACGACAGTGGAAGACCGCACACACTTTGCTATGTGGTGCATCATGTCAAGCCCTCTCCTCATTGGATGCAACATCAAGACAATTCCTGCCATTGCCCTCAACCTGCTCAAGAACAAAGAGCTCATTGCCCTCAACCAAGACGACCTTTGTATCCAGGCCTATGTGGTGCAGCATGTGGGTGACACGTATGTGTTGGTGAAAGACATCGAAACCCTCTATGGCAAGACGCGTGCGGTGGCATTTTACAATCCCTCTGACGAGAGGCAAGAGATGAGTATCCCGTTCACCGACCTCGACTTGGACGGCACAGTTCAGGTGCGGGATCTTATCAAGAAACAAGATTTGGGCGAGATGACCGGAAACCTGACTGCTACCGTGTCTGCTCATGGGGTTTGTATCTATCGTCTGGAGGCAGAAAAGCGTCTGGAACGCACACGCTATGAAGCAGAGACTGCCTACCTGAGCAAATATACGGAGATTAAGAATAATCAGGATAATAAGTCTGCTATTTATGAGGAGAACGCGGCTTGCTCTGGCAGGGAGTACGTGGGTTGGTTGGGGAGTGACCCCAAGAATGACCTCCAGTGGCGTCATGTCTATAGTGATCAGGGAGGTGACTATACGATGAAGCTTTCTTTCATCTCAGGCGAATCGCGCAACATCACTGTCAACGTGAATGGTCAGGATGTAAAGACAATTTCTTGCAATTCAGGTGGTTGGGGTACTGTCTCTTCCATAAGCCTCACCATCACGCTTCAGCCAGGTGAGAACACCGTTCGGCTTTACAATAAATCGTCTTCTTCTTGGATGCCCAATGTCGATTGCATGACCCTCCGACCTATAGGCGTCACCGACCGTGTGGTGGTGGGTATTGGTGCCCCCGTGGCAGTGCCCTCTTCCCACCAGAACGATGGTAAGTATTACACCCTGGATGGCAAACCAGTGCGTCACCCCCAAAAGAACCGAATTTATATTTACAACGGGAAGAAAATTCTGGTAAGGTGATTTTTTACCCCTCCCTATGATGATGAAAAGAGGGGAAGTTCCCTAAAAAACACGTTTGTATTATTTATTTTTTATATTTTTTTCACCATTTTGTGGGGATTTCGTATCTTTGCAACCGAAAAGTGTCAATCTCTTTTGGGAGAGGGGCGATATCATGCCAAAATTTTGGCATGATGCAGCGTGAAGTAGCATGGCAGAGATTCCTGAAAATAATGCTTCCCACGAAACGGTCGGTGCCAATTTGCGTCAATCGCTCGCCGGAGGCGTGCCCGAACGGAAATGGCTGGTGGCGTTGGTGAAGACGAACTTCGAAGAAGTTTGTCGCAAGCAGTTGCAGGAAAAGGGCTATGAAGCGTATGTGGCTTGCCAGAAACAAACGCGGGTGTATCGTAACCGCCATCGTCGTGAAGTGACACACATCATCATTTCCCGTATGGTGTTTATCCACATCAACGAGAAGGAACGGTTGCAGATACTGAAAGACTTCCCCGTCATCAAGTGCTTCTTGACCAATAAGGCTGCTCAGACGAACGAATTTGGCAGACATCCCTTTGCCGTCATTCCAGATGCCCAGATGGAACGTCTTCAGTTCATGCTCTACAATGCAGAAACTCCTGTTGGTTTCACGGCAGAGCCACTCCGTCTGGGAGAACACATCCGTGTGGTTCGTGGCCCGCTTACCAACTGCGAGGGACAAGTCATTCGTTTGGGAAACAATTCCTACCTTGTCGTCACACTTGATGCGCTGGGCTCCGCTATGGTCAATATCTCCCCCGACGACCTCGAAAGAATCGCTTGACACACTGAAATCACGAAACAAATAATATCTGACAATAATGGCAAAAACAGCATTGATAACGGGTGTGACCGGTCAGGACGGGTCTTACCTTTCTGAATTTCTCTTAGAGAAGGGTTATGAGGTTCATGGAATCATCAGACGCAGTAGTGTGGACTTCCGCGAGCGTATTGCTCACTTGGAAGGAAAACCTCACTTCCATCTTCACTATGCCGACCTTGGCGACTCCATGAGTATTGTGAAGGTGGTGGATAAGGTGAAGCCCGATGAAATCTACAACCTGGCAGCACAAAGTCATGTGCAGGTGAGTTTCGACTCGCCTGAGTTCACGGCTGATGTCGATGCGACAGGTGTGCTGCGCGTGCTGGAAGCCGTGAGAGCCTGCCATTTGGAGAAAACGTGTAGAATATACCAGGCCAGTACGAGCGAGTTGTATGGCAAGGTGGAGGAAGTGCCGCAGAACGAGAACACGCCGTTCCATCCCTACAGCCCTTATGCTGTGGCAAAACTCTATGGCTACTGGATCGTGAAGGAATATCGTGAAGCTTACAATATGTTCTGCTGCTCAGGTATCCTCTTCAACCATGAGAGCGAGCGCCGCGGCGAGACGTTTGTCACTCGCAAGATTACGTTGGCAGCTGCCCGCATCTCTCAGGGCTTGCAGGATTGCCTCTATCTGGGAAATCTTGACTCCCTCCGCGACTGGGGTTATGCCAAGGACTATGTGGAGTGCATGTGGTTGATTCTTCAGAATGACAAACCCGAGGACTTTGTGATTGCCACGGGTGTTCAGCATAGTGTCCGCGAATTCACCGACTTGGCATTCCGCCATGCCGGCATTGAACTCGAATTCAAGGGCGAGGGCATAGATGAAGTTGGAATCATCAAGAGTATTTCATCAGCCATCAGCCATCAGCCATCATCCCTCAACGTAGGTGACGTAGTCGTACGTGTCTCCGAAGACTTCTATCGTCCTACCGATGTGGTCAACCTCTGGGGAGATCCTACGAAGGCGAAGGCGAAGTTGGGTTGGAATCCGGCAAAGACCAGCTTTGAGGAGTTGGTCAAGCTCATGGTGGAGCACGACATCGCCAAGGTGGCAGCTGAAGGTGCTGCAGCCAAGGTGCGCACGAACTTGGCAGAATACCTGGAAAAGGGTATTGTGAAGTAACGCTTTTTCCCCTTTCGTAGGAAGGGCGTAGCGTTATCGTAGCGTTATCGTAGCGATATGGTAGCGTTATCGTAGCGTTAAAGTATTTCATAAAATAAAAAAGGTAGGCAAGGTGCCTATTGTTATTATTAACTTAATTTTTTATTATTATGAAGTACTATCAAGTATTTTTCGCAGCGATGGCGCTAATGGCAGCCAGCTGCAGTAACGAGAGTGAAGAACAAGAAACGAAGCAGGATCTGGTTCCTGTGACGGTTCGAGTCAATGACTTTACTGTTTCGCAGGGTGAGTATCTCGCCACACGAGCCACAGCGGTCAGCGATTACGCCAATCTGAAGGCGCTGACGTTGGCTTTTTACAAGAGCGACGGCACGGAACAGTACAAACACGTACAGTATAAGGCGGATGCGAGCACTTATACCACTTATGGTGAGTTCTCGACTTCCTTGCCGATGGGTACTTATACGATGGTCGTGCTGGGAAGCACGGCAGAGAGTGCTGCAGCAGGCAATATCGTGCTGTCAGGACTCCACGCAGCGTCTTATGCGGATGTCGTCCGTGAGACGTTTGTAGCGAAAGAAGAGGTGACGGTCAGTTCCAACACGCCGTTGAACCTTTCTGCTACGCTCGACCGAAGCATCGCGAAGGTGACAGTGGTCTCCACCGATGGCCGCGCCGCGAATGTCCACTCGATCCGCACCACGTTCGCAGGTGGTGGTAAGAGTGTTGACCCGACGACCGGGCTGAACACGACGAATGCCGGTTATAGCAACACCGTGGTGACGACGAGACCTGTGGGTAACACCACGACGGTGTACAATGCGTTGTTCCTGGCAACCGACGAGCAGACGATGAATATCACCATCGAGACGCTGGATGAGGACGGGAATGTGCTCTTCAGTAAGACGGTGCCGAATGTGCCGTTGAAACGGAACCGTGAGACGACGTTGACAGGTGCGATGTATTCAGCAAGTGCTTCGGCAGGATCGTTTCAATTGAACGCTGATTGGTTGACAGGCAATGGGGTTTCATTCTAACGCTGGGAGGACAGATTATGCGAAGAATAGGTTCCTCTATCCGTATTGTATTCGCCCTGCTGTTCGTCTTTGCGATAGTTGCCTGTGAGAAAATCACGCTGCCTGAGTCCATCAAATCAGGTGAGGTGAAAGGTAACCTTCGGGTGCATGTGTTCCAGGTGGAGCAAACACCGTTTGAGCATCTTGGTGCATCGACCCGTACGCAGAAAGCCGCCTCAGAAGTGTGTACGCGCCTGAATTTTGCGGTGTACAGCACGGACGGTACACGTCTGAAGCAAATCAACCAGACCTCGGACGACGCAGGGTTCGGCACTTGTTCCTTCCAACTGGAGGAAGGCACCTATCAAGTGGTGGTGGTGGCGCATAGCAGCAATGGCAATCCTACCATGACCAACCCTGCCAAGATTCAGTTCACCAACTCGCAAGGATTTACTGATACGTTTATCTGTAGTGAGGACGTGACCATCGGGGAAGATGTCGTGGATTTGAAAGTGTCACTCAACCGCATCGTATCACTCTGTCGGTTTGTGGTGACCGATGACTTTCCTGCAGAAGTGAAGAAGATGCGATTCTATTATACAGGCGGTTCCGGAGCCTTCGATGCGAAAACGGGACTGGGTTGTGTGAACAGCAAGCAAGATGTGAAGTTGGATGTGGTGGCAGGTCAGAATCAGTTCGACCTCTATACCTTCCTGCACGACACGGAGGGTGCCATCCACCTGACGGTGACAGCTCTCGATGCGAATGGGAATGAGTTATATGACCGCACGTTCGACGTGCCGATGCAGCAGAACCACATCACCTGGCTCTCCGGTGCGTTCTTCAACGGTACAGGTTCATCTGCAACCACCATTACAGGCGTGACCGTCAACACCGACTGGGCTGATGAAACATATCTAACGTTCTAACTCTCTGATAGGGGCAGGCGCACCATCAGGTTGTGCATCCGCGAAATCAGGTGATGCACCTGCTCCCATTTCAATGTTTAAGAAAAAAAGAAGGTAAAGCCAACCATAAGAGATTAAATGGGGGAAAAAACTTTGAAGCAAAAGGCTGTGTCAGGGATGATATGGACAGCATTACAGCGATACTCTACCATATTCATCCAATTTGTCTCAAGTATTATTCTGGCCCGTTTGCTCACTCCTTACGACTATGGATGCATTGGAATGCTGATGATTTTCATGGTTTTAGCGGAGTCGTTTATCGATGGTGGTTTTGGCTCTGCATTGATACAGAAGAAATGTCCCACCCAGGAGGATTATTCCACCATTTTCTTCTGGAATCTGGGAATGGCTGTCTTGTTATATGCCGTTTTGTATCTTTCTGCTCCTGCTATTGCAAGGTTCTACAACATACCTCTTTTGTGTGATGTCTTGCGGATTCAAGGTGTTATATTATTTATTTATGCCTTTAATATAGTCCAACGTAATCAACTACAGAAAAAATTAAATTTTAAAGTACTGTCGGTCGTTACTATTTCTACTTCCATTATTTCCCTGATGGTCACAATGATGATGGCATATCATGGGTTTGGAGTTTGGGCATTAGTGACTCAGAACATATTGTCGGCAACGATCCCTGCATTAGTCTTTTGGTTTTATGTCAATTGGAGACCACAACTGATTTTTTCATGGAAGTCCTTCCGAGAATTATTTAGTTTTGGCTTTTATATGTTTCTCACCCATCTGGTTAATCAGTTCAGTCAACAAATCCGAGGCTTATTAATCGGGAAGGTGTATAGCCCTGAAATAATGGGTTACTATTCTAAAGCTAATCACACTGAAAGAATGGCATCTCAATCCATCTCTCAAGTGTTAACGCAGGTGACTTATCCTTTATATGCAGAAGTTCAGGATGACAAGAAACGATTGAAAGAAATGATTCAAAAGTTGTCCTCTTCAATAGCATTCCTGACTTTTCCGTTAATGTTTATATTGATACTTGTCGCAAAACCATTATTTATTCTATTGTATTCAGATCGGTGGATTAATAGTGTGCCTTTTTTCCAAATATTGTGTCTGGCAGGATTGGGAATATGTCTCCAGTCTGTGAATCTCCAGGCAATATCTGCAATAGGGAAGAGCAGGGTGATGTTTGTATGGGCTATGGTCAAGCAGGGATTGGGATTAACGTTGGTGATAAGTGGTCTCTTTTGGGGAGGAATTCAAGGACTTTTGTGGGGGTGTGTGGCTCACTCTTGGATCTGTACATTAATCAACATCATGTTGGTATCTAAGTATATTGGATATAAGACTACACGGCAACTATGGGATATTTTCCCCATTGCTGTGGTGACAATTGTCTCTTTTGGAGGAGGGTATGTGACCGGGCATTATGTCCATTGGGGACTATACGAGGACGGTTTGTTGAAGTTTCTGGTTTTCAGCCTTATATATGTGGGATGGGTTTTGATGTTTCAACCGATGCCATACAAATATGTTAAAGAAATTGTTTGGTCTAAAAAGAATCTCAGATGAGTGATATACAGATCATGGAAAAGCCCGATTGGGTGTCGTGGGATGATATTCATGAGGTGCTATGGAAAGCACATGCTCAAAATCGTGAGAAAGGTATTGTCATGTCGTATCCATCACTATCGGGTTCAGAAATCCAGAAGATGATCGGGGCTGATGGTAAGATGTTTGTTGCAATAGACAAAGAAAAAATGATTGGAACATTGGCTCTTATCAAGAAAACAGGCAACAAATGGTACAATAAAGGTGATTATGGCTACCTGTGTTTGGGGGCGGTATTGCAGGAATATGGAGGAAAGGGTGTGTATAGATCTTTGTATCAACTTGCGGAAAAGAGTGCTATGGATGCTGGACTTGTCGTGTTGATACGCCAAACAAACGAGCATAATGCCAGAATGCTAAAAATCACAAAAACGGAAGGGTATCGATACGTTGAAATGAAGGCTTGCAAAGACCATTATAACATAGTCCGGGCGAAATGGCTTAAAGTATGTCCTTATGATACTTGGTATATTAATGCTCGCTTTCAATTATCTAAACTGATGATGAAGACTCGATATAGAATGGATCCTGTAAAGGGAAAGGTCAAACGGTTCGGTCTTTAAAGAGGAGTGACTTGGTTGACATGAAACAAAAGGTCGTTGTCATAGGTAGAAATTATACGTCTCGTTTAGGAATGATACGGGCTGTCGGTATGGCTGGCTATGACGTTACGGTCATCAAAACCAATGGCTTGCCTGGGTCAAAGGACATCGATGCATTTAGCAAGTATGTCTCAGAATATCTGTATGCCAAAGAACCCAATAGAGATGATCTGATTTCCTTGCTGTTGACGTTGAAATCAGATGAATATAAAACCATCATCATCCCAGTGGACGACTATGCGGCATCTACCATTGACGAACATATAGACCTTTTGAAAGCGGATTTCATGTTCCCCAATATCAACATGAAACAAGGCGCAATCAATGAACTGATGGACAAAAAGGTCCAAAAGGAATTGGCATCTCAAGCGGGACTGAAGGTGACAAAAGGATGGGCTGTTGATGTCAAAGGCGGTCATTATTTCTTGCCGTCAGATATCACTTATCCTGTATTTCCCAAACCGCAGATTAGTTTTAAGGGGAATAAGAGGTGTATGATGAAATGTGACAATGAGCAGGAACTCAAGAGCGTGTTGGATGAGGTCGCAAGTCAAAGAGATTGTCCTATATTGCTGGAACAATATGTCGAAATTGAAAAGGAATATGCACTGTTAGGCGTTTCAAATGGCGAAGAGGTCATCATGCCTGCCATGATTCAGATGTTGAAAAGTGGTAGTGGCGCTCACAGGGGGGTTACTTTGTTTGGGAAAGTGATTCCACTGGATAGCTATCAGCCATTGGCGGATCAGTTAAAAGCATTCATGAGTAGTTTGCATTATTTGGGTTTGTTCGATATTGATGTTTATGAGAGTCATGGCCATTTTTATTTCAATGAATTGAATCTTCGTTTTGGTGCATCTGGCTATGCCATAACCAGCTCAGGCATGAACCTTCCTCTGTGTTTCCTGAATGCTCTAAATGGACAAAAGTGGACGGGCTCGGATTCGGATGTCAAAGAAGCAGCCTTTGTGAATGAGAAAGTGGCATATGATGACTACTATAATGGCTATCTCTCTCGATCCGAATATAATGAATGTGTTTCAAAAGCAGACATCTGTTTTGTGCAGTCAGACATTGATGCTAATCCATACATGACATTCGTGGCCCAGAATTTTTCTTTTAAGAAGCGCGCCAAGAGACAAATCAGAAGGTTTTTAAAACATCGATGAAGAAATATAAGTTAGGATATACACAGGGTGTATTTGATATGTTTCATATTGGTCACCTCCGTCTGATCAATCATGCCAAAGCATATTGCGACCGTTTGATTGTGGGGGTGAACTCAGATGAGTTGGTGAGGAAATATAAACATAAGGATACCGTCATTAAAGAAAATGAACGTGCTGAAATCGTTCGCAATGTGAAGGCCGTTGACGAGTGTGTGATTGTCAATGTGCTCGATAAGGTGGAAATATATGAGAAGTTGGGTTTTGATGCTGTATTCATCGGAGATGATTGGTATGGTAATCCAAGATGGATGCATACCCAAAAAGACTTGGCTGAAAAGGGAGTTGATGTCATATTTCTGCCTCATACAGAGGGTGTTTCTTCTTCTTTACTAAGAATGCAAGCTGAGAAGAGAATCATATAATAGAGTCGATAGCTTTTGATTTTGTGTGGATGAATTCTATGGAAAAGATTTTGTGTGTTGGTCATCGAATCATAGAGAAATGTTATATCGTTCTGATCAAGTTGTTTTGTTCGGTAAGAAAGAATGTCATCATCTTCCGTAGTCATCCTGATTATTCAGATAATGCACGGGCATTGGCTGAGTATATCATCAGTAATGGCTATCAGTATAAGGTTTATTTCGACGTTAAAGATCCTTCAAAATACGCGGACAGAGTTCCTGAAATAGTTTTTTTCTCAAGCAAGGCTAAATACGGTAATTATAAGCTCAGTTGTCTCCATCTCCTTTACACGGCAGGCTATTTAATGAGCACCCATGAGATGATTCTTACACCAAGTCGTGCACATAAGAATCAGTGTACTGTTCGATTGTGGCATGGATGTAGTTTCAAGGATAAGAGTGGACAGGATATATACGAAAACAGGGCTTTTGATGCAGCATTGGTTCCCGGTGAATTGTTTGTGAAGACGAAAGCATATTTTTGGAATGTGGATGAAAAATATGTCTTGCCGACAGGATATCCAAGATATGACTGGTTAAGAACGAGGGATGAGGCTGCGCTGAAACTGATCAATGCTTACAAGATCAATCAAGAGACTAAGGTGCTGCTTTGGATGCCGACATTTAGAATAGATAAAAGGGGGAAATGTACGGAGAGCAATAGTATCACGCAATTCCCCTTGATGGACAGTATCGAGAAATGGAAGGAGTTAGACCAGCTTTGTGTATCATGTAACATCGTCATAATGGTGAAACTGCATCCATTTCAAACAGAATATGAAATTCCATTTAATACGTTTTCAAATATAAAAGAAATCACCAATCAGATTTTTGATGAAGCAGATGTCCCGATGTATAAGTTCGTTGCATTGACAGATGCCCTTCTTTCTGATTATTCTTCGATAGCGATTGATTATCTGATTGTGAATCAACCCATTGCATATACTTTGGATGATTTCGAGGAATATCGCAATACTCGTGGCTTTTTGGTCGAAGACCCCCGGGTTTTCATGCCGGGACATCATTTATATACTTTTGAGGATCTAAAGAGGTATCTTTTAGATTTGTATGAAGGCAGGGATCAGTACAAGGAACAAAGAGAGCAAATCCGTGACCAACTGATTGTCCCGTCAACTAACTACTGTCAAGCCATCCTCAACACGCTTGATATAAAAAACTAATTCGTGCAATTCGTGTAATTGGCTACGCCGAGCTAAAGGTTCGTGTTCAAAAAATAAAATCATCTGTGTTTAACCCACACACATCCGTGTTCAAACAACATCCGTGTTTCGAAAATTATAAACATAAATAATATGGCAGACGAAAAAAAGTACACACTCGAGGAACTCGAGAATTTGAAGGAAGAAGAAGCTGGTGGTAGTAGCTTCAATCTTCAGGCAATCTTTGCAATGTTGGTGCTCAACTGGCAGTGGTTCTTGCTGTCATTGATTATCTGCATCAGTGGTGCACTGATTTATTTGCGTTACGCAGAGCCCGTTTATAAGGTTTCTGCCCGCATGCTCATCAAAGATGAAAACAAGAAGAGTAAAGATGCCAGTCAGATGCTTGCCAATATGCAAGAGATGGGTTTCTTGACCAACTCTGTGGGTATCGACAATGAGATTGAGATTCTCCAATCTCGTGTTTTGATGCGCGATGTGGTGAAGGACTTGAAGATTTATACAGAATACCGTAGTTTAGGTAGGATCCAACAACCGATTAAATATGGTAAGACACCGATTACCGTGGATCTTGATCCTGAACATCTCGATTCACTCGACATCGATTTGCTGAATGGCGTGAAGGCCATCCAGATGAAACTGGATCTCGAAGGTTCAAAGTATCAGGTTCAGGGTTCTCTGCTGATCAATGGCAGGGAAAAAAGTTCTTTCGAGACTTCTTTTACGGACTTCCCCTACACTTACACCACAGAATACGGTACCTTGACCTTTACCAAAGGTGTGGGCGAGGAGATGGAAAGGGGAGTTGACTATCAGGTCACCATCCAGCCACCCATGCAGGTGGCTACTCAGTATCTGAGCGAGATGACGGTGGCTCCCACCTCTAAATTTACCACGATTGCCGAGTTGACACTGAATGATCATAATATTGACCGTGGTATGGACTTTCTGCGCCAACTGGCGGTCTGCTATAACCGTCAGGCGAATGCCGACAAAAATGAGATTGCTTGGCGTACAGCGGAGTTTATCAATGAGCGTATCGCCGTCATCAATGCTGAGTTGGGCAAGACAGAAGGGGATATCGAGAGTTTCAAGAAGCGCAACACGGTGACGGATGTCAGCATTGATGCCTCTTCTTCTGTTCAGCTGTCAGCACAGTATTCTTCTCAGTTGTCTCAGGCAGATGCCCAGATTCAAATTTTGGACAACCTCCGCGAATACGTGAACAACCCCAAGAACAAGTATCAAGTCATTCCTTCTAATGTGGGGATCACAGATGGTGCTTCGATCGCGCTGATTGAAAACTATAACAAGACCGTTCAGGATCGGAACCACTTGTTGAAGGCTGCCAGTGAGGAGGCTCCTCAAGTGCGCACCTTGACCGCCACGGTCGAAGAGTTGCAGCAGAGTGTTCAGACCGCCTTGTTGCAGGCTCGTCGTTCTGCCGACATCAACCGCCAGAGCCTTCTGGCGCAGTATGGAAAGTATCAGGGTAAGGTCTCGAATACACCATCGGCAGAACGCGTGCTCACCCAGATTGGTCGCCAGCAGGATGTGAAGTCAGGTCTGTACCTGATGCTGCTTCAGAAGCGTGAGGAGAACAATATTTCTCTGGCAGCCACTGCCGATAAGGGAAAGCTCATCGATGAACCTCTGTATGAGGGAAAGGTCAGCCCAAGGAGCATGATTGTTCTTTTGATAGCCTTCATATTGGCACTGGGTATTCCCGCGGGCATCATCTATCTGATCAATTTGTTCCGCTATAAGATTGAAGGTCGTGAGGATTTGGCGCAACTCACCGACCTGCCGATTATTGCAGATGTCGCGGTGGCATCCGACAATGTAAAGCAGAAGGCAGGCATTGTGGTGCAGGCGAACAAGAACAACCAGATAGACGAGATTTTCCGTTCCATGCGTACCAATATCCAGTTCATGCTCAAGGGTGATCAGAAGGTCATCCTCTTCACGTCCAGCACCTCGGGTGAGGGAAAGACCTTCAATGCAGCCAACCTTGCCGTCTCCTTTGCCTTGTTGGGCAAGAAGGTCATCCTCTGTGGTTTGGATATCCGCAAGCCAGCCTTGGGCCGTTTGTTCGGTGTTTCCGACCGTTTCGATGGCATTACCTCCCTGCTCGCATCCGATCAGGTGACAAAAGAAGCGTTGAAGAGTCAAATCATGCCATCGGGTGTCAACGACAACCTCGATCTGCTGTTGGCAGGTCCAACCCCTCCGAACCCCACCGAGTTGTTGGCACGCGACCATTTTGCTGAGATCACCCAGATGCTGCGCGAGATGTACGATTATGTGATTTTCGATACCGCCCCAGTAGGTTTGGTGACCGATACCATTCAGATTGGTCAGCATGCCGACTTGACCGTCTATGTCTGTCGTGCCGACTACACGCCAAAATCATCCTTCGGTTTGTTGAACGCGCTGGCAAAAGAAGGCAAGATGCCGAACCCCTGTGTGGTGCTCAATGGTATCGACATGTCCCGCCGCAAGTATGGCTACTACTATGGTTATGGTCGCTACGGCAAGTATGGCCGCTACGGTTATGGTCGTTATGGCCGCTACGGCTATGGCAACTACGGCAATTATGGCAACTATGGCCAGTATGCCGATTCCCACTACGGCAACAAAAACGACGACTCCATCAAGAAATGAATAGGTTCGAATTCGAATTACTCGTAAAATATTCGTGATATTCGTGTTCGTAAATAATAAATTTTCAATTTTCAATTCTCAATTTTCAATTTTCAAAGTGATCATAGCAGTTGACTTCGACGGAACCATCGTCGAGAACAAATATCCGGAGATAGGCCAGGAACGTCCTTTCGCTATCCAGACGCTGAAGATGCTCATTGCTGATCAGCATCGTCTGATATTGTGGACTTGTCGAGAAGGCGAATTGCTCGACGAAGCCCTGGCATGGTGTCGGGAGCGAGGTGTGGAGTTTTATGCCGCCAATCGCGATTATCCTGAGGAAACCACCGATAACAATCCTCATTTCTCCCGAAAGCTCAAAGCCGATCTCTTCATCGACGACCGCAATGTGGGTGGTCTGCCCGACTGGGGCACCATCTACCGCATGGTCTCTCGTGGCAAGCAATGGCGTCACCTGATTGACGAAGCCTATGGAGGTGAGACCGATTATGGCGATACGCACAGCCATCGTCATAAGAAGAGATCATGGTGGCCGTTCTAATTTGAAAATATAAATATGAATGATATGAAAACAAACTCTTTACTGGCATGTATTGCCTTGTCTGTGTTGCTCCTTACGGGATGTAAAGCTCCCAAGAATGTCGCTTATATCCAGAACAGCGACAGTATTGATTATGCTCGTTCAGCTGTTCTCTACGATGCCCGCATCATGCCCAAGGACATCTTGACAATCACCGTTAACACGGTGAATCCAGAGGCAGCCGCTCCTTTTAACCAGACGGTGCCTACAACCTTCAACATGAATACCCAGAGCACTTACTCGCAGGCTGTGATGCAGACCTACTTGGTTGATAACGATGGCATCATCGAGTTTCCTGTACTGGGAACCCTGAAAGTGGGTGGCCTTACCAAAGCGGAATGTGAGAAGATGATCCACGATAAGGTCATGCGTTACATGAACGAAGCAGAGAATCCTATCATCACCGTCCGTATGTCCAACTATAAGATATCCGTACTCGGTGAAGTAAACCGACCCGGTATGTTTACGGTGGGTAACGAGAAAATCAATATCTTCGAGGCATTGGCCCAGGCAGGTGACCTGACTATCTATGGTGTGCGTGATCGCGTGAAGCTGATTCGTGAAGATGCCAAAGGACATAAGGAAGTCCATACGCTGAACTTGAACGATGCCGAGATTATCAACTCGCCCTACTATTATCTGCAGCAGAACGATGTGGTCTATGTAGAGCCCAACAAGGTGAAGGCACAGAACTCCACCGTCGGTCAGACCACCACCCTCTGGTTCTCTGCCACCAGCATCCTCGTATCCCTCACTTCCCTCCTCTATAATATCCTAAAGTAACCCCAATTTTCAATTTTCAACTTTCAATTTTCAACTTTCAACTTTCAACTTTCAATTTTCAA
>JAGCDQ010000015.1 GCA_017651245.1 Bacteroidaceae bacterium
GCCTCTTGTCGGATTCGAACCAACGACCCCGAGATTACAAATCACGTGCTCTGGCCAACTGAGCTAAAGAGGCTTATAAAACCGTTCGCACAGACGAATCCATGCGAAACGGGTGCAAATTTAGGCATTATTTTGCAAATGCAAAACTTTTTTACAGACTTTTTTAAATATTTGTCTGTTTTTCTTTGTATTTGCCGAGCTGTTTTTCAATTGCAGCCAGCGATTCCATTACTGCTTCTTCAAATGTGTCGCAAATCTTTTCGGCAAACAACTCCGATTTTGGCAGCACTACAGTGAGGCTTGCCTGCTTGTTCATTGCCGTCTCAGGTTTCACGACCTTCAATGACACCTCAACCTTTCTTATATCGTTGCAATACTTGTCCAGTTTTCCAACTTTCTTCTGGATGAACTCCTGCAACTTGTCTGTCGCGTCGAATTTAATTGTCTTTACGTTAATGTCCATAGTCGCTGATATTTAAGTTGAACAATATGTTTACTTGCGCGGATGCGCATTCTTGTACTCACTTTTCAGTTCTTCGAATGAGACATGGGTGTAAATTTCCGTGGTGGCAACACTTTCGTGACCTAACAACTTCTGGATGGAAGTCAAGTCTGCATGGTTGTTCAGCATGGCAGTGGCGAATGAGTGGCGAAGCACGTGTGGACTCCTCTTCTTGATGGTGGTCACCTTTGAAAGGTTATCTTTCACGATTTTCGAGACTTGCGCCTCTTTCATTGCCGTTCCCTCCTCGGTCACGAACAATGCCGGAAACACTTGCAGCCCCAACGTCTCCTCACGAGCCGTGCGATAGGCTTCGATTTCATGTTCCAGTTCCTTGCCGAACGGGACGATACGCTGTTTGTTGCGTTTTCCCGTCACCTTGATTTGCTTGGTTTTCAGATCCACACTTGCATCCGTCAAGCCCAGCAACTCTGCGCGTCTGATTCCTGTTTCATAGAACATCATCAAGATGAGCCTGTCTCTGATGCCTTTGAAACTTCTATCCTCTGCCGTCAGTTCAAGCAGTTTGTCCATTTCCGACTCCCTCACGAAATAAGGCAAGGGACGTTTCTTCTTTGGAGCGACCACTTTTTCCATCGGATTGATGCTCACCCGCCCCACTCTACGCAAATATTTGTAGAAGGAACGCAAGGCACTCAACTTTCGATTGACGGAGGAAGCTGACAGGTTCTGCTCATCCAGCAGGTAAATCACCCATTCCCTCACATCGCCTGCCTCAACGGCAGTCCATGAAGCGTCAGGGTTCAGCCCCTTGAGGAACTCCTGAAACATTAACAAGTCTTTCGCGTAAGACTTGGCGGTTGCTGACGAATAATTCCGCTCCGCAGCCAGGTATTCCAGGAAAGAATCAGTCCACAGTTCCATGTTTCATCGTTTTCTGCGACTAATTTATGACATTTTCGCCAAACGACAAAATTTTCGACCGAAAACTTTGTTAATCTTTCTTTTTTTCTTGTTTTCTTGAGAGTTTTACGCCCTCAAAGGCCTCTTACTCCTCTTCCTGATGGAGTTTGTTCACGTAGATGGCGTGCTGCATCTTCTCGCGCTTCACAACAGATGGCTTGTTGAACTGCTTGCGGTTGCGAACTTCCTTGATGATGCCAGTCTTTTCAGCCTTTCTCTTGAACTTTTTGAGAGCTCTCTCAATGTTCTCGCCCTCTTTTACAGGTACAATAATCATTACAATTCTTTTTAAAAAATTAGTGATAAAAATACATTAAAAACCGCTGGGATTTTCCCAACGGTCGGCAAAATTACGACAAATTTCTTTAAACACAAAACTTTACGGCATTTTTTTCACAAAAACAGACAATTACACCCATTTTTGTGCACGTTCTTGTAGCTTTTTGGCACGTTCAAAACCCATCTTTGCCGATTTTTCAATCAATTCACGTGCCACTTTATTGTGGTTGTCTGCCTCTCCCAAAATGCGGTGATAGATACCCAGCCAATAAGTCGCCTCAGCATTGCCGTTGTTCGACTTCTCTTCCAGTCGGTGGTTGATATAGTTGATGTAATCTTCGATGTTGATGCGCGAGTTGCCCGACTGCGCAGCAATCATATCCATCAACGTGTTGCTTTCCTGTTCCGAAAAAACATCATTCTTGCCCACACAGAAGTTGCTCACATAGTCCACCTGTTTCTTGGTGGCATACAAGCCAAACGTGCTGGTCAGCGAGTGCATCATGAAATGATTGACGGCAAACACAGCCAGCGTCAGCACCATTCCCACCCAGAACCACACATCACTCTCATAGTAACCATACAACATCAGTGGCACCGTCCCTATCAGGAAATAGGGCACGGGGGTGCTGAAGTATCGTTCGATGGCAATGCTATAATAGTTCCTCTTCATAATTACACATTATCTTAAAATATGTGCATAAAAGTCAAAATCCACTCTCAAATCCCTCTTCTGAGTGAAAAACGCTGCAAAGTTATCATATTTTTTTCATTCTTCCCACATTTTTCATACTTTTGCATATCAAAAAACAACTTCAACCATGAATATTGGCGATAAAGTAAGATTTCTGAACGATGTAGGTGGCGGAAAAATCACAGGATTTCGTCAAGGAGGCATCGTGCTGGTCGAAGGCGAGGATGGTTTCGCCGTGCCCATGCCCCAGCATGAGGTGGTGGTGATTGAAGAGAAGACAGCCTCCACACCCCTCCCCCGTCAGGACAAAGAGGATCTTACCCTCAACGGAAAGGATTACCTCCAATCGAAAACCGTTCCTCCTGTCGAGGAGAGTGAAGTGGATGAACAGCTGGAAGCCCGTGTGGTGCGTCTGGAGCAGACCATCCAGAAGCTCGAGGCTCGCATCGCCCTGCTCGAAGCAGAGAACAACCTGCGCAAGAACGAACGTACGATGGCACACAAGGCAAAGCCGCAACCCAAGCCGATGCCCGAAATGCCAAAGACCATCGAAGACCTACATATTCTCTAATCTTTCCTAAACCCTATTCAAAAACAAGCAGAGTTTTGGCTAAAGCAAAAATTAGAATATTCAAACCCACCGACACCTCCATCATCGGCATGATGGAGAACACGCTCAAGCGGAACTGGGAACGACCATGTGTCACCAACTACGGCACAGGCGAGAGTTACACCTATAGTGATGTGGCAAAGATGATTGCCCGTCTGCATCAGTTGTTCAAACAATTGGGCATCGAGCCAGGAAACAAGATAGCCTTGTGTGATAAGAACAACGCGCACTGGGGCATCTCGTTCTTTGCCGCCTTCAGCTACGGAGCGGTCGTCGTACCGATTCTCTCCGAATTCAGCATCGAGCAGATTCAGAACATCTACGACCACTCTGAATCCAGCCTGATCATTTGCGGACAGAAGTATGCTGAGAGTCTCAAGGCACGCATCCTCAACATGGCTGACTTCTCCATGCACGACGAACCGCTATCCATCGATATGGACGCCTTCACCGATCTTCAACCAGACGACGTGCATTTCTTCCGTGAGGATCCGGATGACCTCGCCCTGCTCAGCTACACCAGCGGTTCCACAGGACGAAGCAAGGGAGTCATGCTCCCCTACCGATCCATCTGGTCGAACTGTCACTTCGCTGACGAAGTGTTGGATTTCAAACCCGGAGACAACACCCTCTCCATCCTGCCCCTGGCACACATGTACGGATTTGCCTACGACTTCTTCTTTGCATTCTGCATCGGTTGTCACATCCATTTCCTCACGAAGACTCCGTCGCCTCACATCGTCATCAAGGCATTCGGTGACATCAAGCCCGTGGTGGTCATCGTCGTGCCACTCATTTTGGAGAAAATCGTGCAGAAGCAAATCTTCCCCATCCTGCGCACACGCCGCATTCGGGCCCTCACCGCCATCCCCATCCTCAAGCGGGTGGTCTATCGGCAGATTCGCAACAAGCTCTACTCTGCCCTGGGTGGAAGTTTCTATGAATGCATCATTGGTGGTGCCGCTTTCAACAAGGAAGTCGAAGATTTCCTCCGTCAGATTCGCTTCCCCTACACCGTTGGCTATGGCATGACGGAGTGTGGTCCCATCATCGGTTACGAAGACTGGCAAGAATTCTCGAAGGGTTCGTGCGGTAAGGTTGCACCACGCATGGAAGTGAAAATAGACTCACCCGACCCTGAGAACATCCCTGGCGAGATTCTCACCAAGGGGACCAACGTCATGTTGGGCTATTACAAAAATGAGCAGGAAACCCTTGAAACCATCGACGAAGAAGGATGGCTCCACACCGGCGACCTCGGTACCATGGACAAAAACGGCAACATCTTCATTCGCGGACGTAAGAAGACCATGCTCCTGGGTGCCAACGGACAGAACGTCTATCCTGAAGAAATCGAAGATGTCATCATGACCCACACCATCTTCGAGGAAGGTTTGGTGGTGCAGCGAGGTGAAAAACTGGTGGCGCTCGTCTATGTGAGTGAACCCGCCCTCGAACGTCATGGACTCACTCATGAGACCCTCCTCCAGGAGCTCGACACCTACAAGCGGCAGATCAACTCCTACCTCCCCGCCTTTGCCAACCTTGCAGGCATTGAGGTGCTGGAACAGGAGTTTGAGAAGACCCCCAAACGTAGCATACGCCGTTACCTCTACAAATAAATATATACATTATTTATATAATACGACAAAGAGAGAGCCGAAACGCTTGAAAGGGAGTAGGCATTTACTAAAACCTATATTGATATGAAAAAATTATTGATTCCAATGATGGCACTGGCTGCATTCGTGTTCACAGCATGTTCTGGTCCCACTCCTGGCGAAGAAGCCATCAAGATGGTAGAAGAAGCCACTGAAAAGGTGGAAAAAGCGCAGAACATCGCTGAACTGGAAGCCATTGGCACGGAATTTGAGACCAAGTTCCAGGAGATGGACAAGAAGTATCCTGACTACAAGCCATCTGCAGAAGAAGAGAAAAAGATGAATGAGGCTGAGCAGAAGTTCCAGGAAGCATGCCAGAAGAAGGCCATGGAATTTGTTGACGACATGCTGGGCGACGGTGACGACCCTGGTGAATTAGAAGAAGAAGATACAGAAGAATAAGCTCAAGCGTTCAAGCACAATATAGGGGACATTGGTGATCCATGTCCCCTATTTGATGGATGATATGACCTAATTATGATGACCTTCGTTTCTTGAAGAAATCCTTCATTAGTTGGGCGCACTCCTCCTCCAACACCCCACTCACGACCTCCGTCTTCGGATGTAACGCCTCTGGCGCATACTTCCGATAGCCTCGTTTTTCGTCACTCGCCCCATAGACCAACTTTCCCAGCTGGCTCCATCCAATCGCGCCAGCACACATCACACACGGCTCCACCGTCACATACAGCGCACATCCTGTCAGGTACTTTCCGCCCAACGTTTCCGCAGCAGCCGTGATTGCCTGCATCTCCGCATGTGCCGTCACGTCATGCAGTGTCTCCGTCAGGTTGTGTCCTTTCCCGATCACCTGACCATTCGCCACCACCACAGCACCCACAGGAATTTCCTCCTGTGCCAATGCCCTCTTCGCCTCTTCCAGCGCCATTTTCATATATCGTTCGTCTGTTGTCATTTGCTTGAGCATCTGGTTATGGGTACAAAGTTACGATTAAGTGAGCACAATACAAAGAAAAAATCATTTTTTTACTTTTATTGTCGAACGTGACTCTTAACTCTTAACTTTTTATTATCTTTGCACTCAAATTAACAGTATTAACCACATTTTCAATAATTAACTAACGCATGAAGAAAATCTTTTCTATTAGCTGGGCACTGGCTGTTGCAGCGAGTATGATGGCACAGACCCACACATTCGACATCAACACTTCCAAGGTGGGCGGTGCGATTCCTTCCACCATGTACGGCATCTTCTTCGAGGACATCAACTATGCTGCCGATGGAGGTCTGTATGGCGAATTGGTGATGAATCGCTCGTTCGAGTTTCCCAACAACTATGCAGGTTGGGACATCTCAGGCAAGGTGACACTCAAGGATGATGGTCCTTTCAACAAAAACCCGCATTATGTCCGTTTGGCTCCCTCTGGACATGGAGACAAGCACACCATGATTGAGAACCGGGGTTTCTTCGGTATGGGTGTGAAGGGCGGTGCGGAATATCGCTTCTCTGTCTGGGCACGTGTGCCCGATGGCGGCACGGCAAAACTGTGGATTGACCTGGTGGACAACGCCACGATGACAGATGACCAGAAATTGGGCAACGGCAGTGTGGAAGTGAGCGGCAAGGAATGGAAGAAATACACCGCCATCCTCAAACCGAACAGGACATTTGCCAAGGCACATCTGCGGGTGTGGGGCGACAGCAAGGTGACCACCGATGTGGAGCACGTCAGCCTCTTCCCCGTTGACACTTATAAGGGGCATGAGAATGGCATGCGCAAGGATTTGGCAGAATCACTCGAGCAACTGAAGCCAGGCGTGTTCCGCTTTCCTGGCGGTTGCATCGTCGAGGGTACAGACCTCGCCACCCGTTACCAATGGAAGAACTCTGTAGGTCCTGTGGAGAACCGTCCATTGAACGAAAACCGCTGGCATTACACCTTCACCTATCGTTATTTCCCAGATTACTACCAGAGCTACGGACTGGGCTTCTATGAGTATTTCCTGCTTTCTGAAGAGATTGGTGCAGAACCCTTGCCAGTGGTCAGTGTAGGTCTCTCCTGTGAGTTCCAGAACGGCAGCCAACGTAGTGCGGCTCATGTGCCTGTGGACCAGTTACAACCCTATATCGACGACGTGCTTGACCTTATCGAGTTTGCCAATGGCGACCCAGCCAAGAACCAGTGGGCGAAGCTCCGTGCCGACATGGGGCATCCAGAACCCTTCAACCTCAAGTATGTGGGTATCGGTAACGAGCAGTGGGGAGCCATCTATCCCGAGAACCTCAAGCCTTTCGTGGAGCAGGTTCGCAAGCAATATCCCAACATCAAGATTGTCGGCACCAGCGGACCTGATTCTGAAGGGAAGGAATTTGAATACCTCTGGCCCGAGATGCGCAAGATCGGGGCAGACCTCGTGGACGAACACTTCTACCGCAATGAACAGTGGTTCCTCGGCACGCCCGAAGCCAAGCAACGGTGGGGTAACTGCGGTGCCAACCGATATGACAGTTATCCCCGTAAGGGTCCGAAAGTGTTTGCAGGCGAATATGCTTGTCATGGAGCCGGCAAGAAGTGGAACCACTTCAATGCTTCTCTGATGGAGGCAGCGTTCATGACGGGTCTGGAGCGCAATGCCGATGTCGTCGAGATGGCAACATACGCTCCCCTCTTCGCCCATGTGGAAGGTTGGCAGTGGCGTCCTGATGCCATCTGGTATGACAACCTCCGCAAGTTCAACTCCTGTGCCTACTATGTGCAACAGCTCTATTCCCTCAACAAGGGCACCAACATGCTCACCCTCACCATGCAGGGGAAGCCTGTGGCAGGCAATCCCGACCAAGACGGACTCTTTGCCTCTGCCGTGTTTGACAAGAATACAGGTGAGGTCATCATCAAGGTCATCAACACCAGTGACAAGGCACAAGACGTCACCTTCAACCTCAAGGGCATGAAGGGCAGTCACACCGCCCAACTCATCACCTTCCACAGCGACGACCTCAATGCAGAGAACACCCTTGAGGAACCCACGAAGATTGTCCCCACGACCTCTTCCCTCACAGTCAATGCACCTGCACAGGACATCACCGTCCCCGCCCGCACATTCCACATCTATAAGATCAAGAAATAACACAGAGTACCAAGAAATGAAGAGGGATGCGACCCACCGTCGCATCCCTCTTCATTTCTCTCATCTTGATAAAGGTTAAAGGTTAAAGTTTATAGGTTAAAGACGGCTGACGCGATGCGCACAACCCGCATGGCTCTTTAATCTTTAACCTTTAACCTATCAACTTTAACCTTTACACTCTAATCCAACTTTTCGTAAATCGAATTGTTCGATTTGTATTCAGGAACGATTTCCTTCATCTTCTTCACAGTCTCCATGTCATCATAGAGCTTGGCGATTTCGAAGAGTTCATCCACATCCTTGCAGATCTGTTCATAGTCATACTCACGGACTTCTGCAATTCGAATCTTCTCATGGAACGTAGGCTTAGTACCCTCCAACTCATTCAGCACCTCCTCATAGAGTTTCTCACCGGGGCGCAAACCCGTATATTTGATTTCCACGTTCTTAGCACCTGACAACCTAATCATACGCTTGGCAAGATCGGCGATTCTCACAGGCTCACCCATATCAAAGACAAAGATTTCTCCACCGTTCCCCTTGGTTCCCGCCTCAAGCACCAGCTTACAAGCTTCCGGAATCAGCATGAAGAATCTCACGATGTTCTCATCAGTCACAGTGACTGGACCGCCATTCTTGATTTGTTCGCGGAACAAAGGAATGACACTTCCGTTCGAGCCCAGCACGTTTCCGAATCTTGTGGTCACAAACTGTGTCTTCTTTCCAGGGCAAACCACCCTCTTTTCCTTAATCGCCAGATCCAATGCCTGTACATAAATCTCGCAGATACGCTTCGAGCATCCCATCACATTGGTCGGGTTCACAGCCTTATCCGTCGAAACCATCACAAATTTCTTCGCCCCATATTTCAGACTCAGGTCTGCTATCACCTTGGTGCCATAAACGTTGTTCAACACCGCCTCGCTGGGGTTATCCTCCATCATCGGCACGTGCTTGTAGGCAGCCGCATGAAACACATAATCAGGTTTGAACGCCTTGAACAAACTTTCCATGTGCCTTAAGTGACAGATGCTGGTGACGGTGATTTCTGCTGGGATGTCTCCAAACTCCTTCGCCATCATCAGTCGGATGTCATGCTGCGGCGTCTCCGCCTGGTCAATCAGCATCATGGCTGACGGTTTCAGTTTTGCCACCTGACGGACAATCTCTGAACCAATCGAACCTGCAGAACCGGTGATCAGCACTCGCTGACCCGTCAACAATTCTCCCACCGATTTCATATCCACACGAATCTCTGAACGTGGCAACAACTCCTCCACACTCACCTCACGCATCTGAATGTTAGAAAAGTCCGTTCTAGCCCCTTCCTCAGGATTCATCTCTATCGCGCCCTGAGCCATAAAGATTTTGGCTCCAGTACCCAGTATCACGTCCTGAATTTCTTGATTGTTCTGGAAATCTCTCGTTCGATAAGGTGCCACCAGCACGCCCTCAATCTTATTCTTACGGATAATGTCGGCAATGTCCTCATCAATCGAGTACACTCGCTGACCCATGATTCGCTGATGATGCGTATTCTTATAGTGCGTGATGAATCCCTTCACGATATATTTTCTGGGACGCTGTCCCATAATACTTTTTGCCAAGCCCACCCCTTCAGACATCGCGCCATAAATCATCACACGCATCGCGCGGGAGTTTGAGAAAGCCACATCATACAAGGTCTTCACGAACACTCGCAATGCCCACATCATCATGGTGGCCATCACGTAGAGCAACAAGATTTTCGTCGCATCAAAATGCACAAAGTAGGTGGAAGGCAGATGATCCATCGCTCGCTGTGCAATCAGCGCCAATATCAAAGCAAGACCATTACTATAAACCACATACATCAAATCCACAAAACTCGAGTATCGCATAAAGCCAGAATAAGTGTGGAATATTCTGAAACCAGGGATACTCAGTACAATGAAACAGAGCAGGGTGAGCAACAGTGGAAAGAAGTTTGCCACCAACAAATCACCATCATGAAATGCCCAATACACCATGACGCCACTCACGGCCAAAACAGCACAGTCAATCAGGAATATACTCCAATAAGGAAGGGCATTCTTGGTGAAATACCAATTTAATATCTTGTCAAACGGATTCTTCATATTTTTCAATCTATATTGTCCTTCATTCTTTCCACTTCTCCCAAACAATATTTAATCTTGTCGCCTCCTATTATCCATTCCTTGACAACTCGTAATGGCTGCCGACATACACAAGAGACGGTTTCTTCATTTCAGGCTTTCCATCCTGCACCACCAAAAACACTGTACCACTCTCCAGTGCTCGTACCTTGTGCCACTGCCCTACAGGAATATTCAATGCAACCGATGGTCCAGAAGGAGATAATTCATGAGTTGCTATACAACGCTGCTCCAATGCATCATAAAATTCGTCAACCACTCTTCCTCGCATACACACCAACGTTTCCACAGATTTTTGATTTCTATGAAGGGACGCTACACACGCTGGTTCAATGGCATACAACATTCTTCGGGACAAACCTTTATCTGAATCGCACAAATCATAGTTGGCATACCGATCTGGCGAAACTTTTGCCTGTTCAGTAAGGCTATCGAGGAAAGCGGGTGTGATTTTTTCACAAGATTCCACTCTTAATCGCTGCATGTACGCCTCATACAGATGGTAATATTTCTTCATGAAGAGGATGTATGCCACACTCAGCACCAGCCCCACAACAATCAGATAAATCCAATGCGCCTCTGCAGTATCGGGAATGAGATAAATCATGATGAGGGAAATCACCAATTGAAGTCCCATGTAAATGCATGACACGACCACATGATTCATCCCCAATTCATTTGCCATCAACTGGTACGCATGCTTTCGATGTGTCCTTCCTATACTCTCACGCCTGATGATCTGGTGGAAAATGGTCAGGCATCCATCGACACCATACACCACGAGAAATGCCAGCCAAGTGATATCACTCGTCTTGATAATCAATTTTCCCATGGCGAACAACAGAATGAAGGCAATTCCCACTGAGCCTACAGAGCCTGCAAATGTTTTTGCCATTCCATTGGGTCTGAAATTATAGAATCCAAACACCAGGACACCCAACATTGACACACCAAGAAGAGAATCCAGCATAAAGTGCTCTTCCAATAGGTTATTCAGCAAGAACAACGGCAATAACACCGCTATACTATAGCCGGCAGTGATGCCATTGATACCATCCATGGCATTGATGACATTCATGGCTCCGACAAACAAGGTGAGCGCAATCAGCACCTTCCACCACAAATCCCAATACATGACACCCATCGTCCAAAACATGAGTCCCATGGCAACGAACTGGATAGCCACACGCACGGAATCTGGTACAGAATGGAATTCTTCCCAGAAACTCACCACGGCAACAATCAATAGTCCACACAGAAACGGCAGATAATCCACAATCTCATTCCCTAACAATAACATCATCACACCCCATAATACGATGGATAGCAAGAAAATAACGCCACCACCTCTACGTGCTATGGAAAAATGGGAAGATTTCTCTTTCGGCTTATCTACAATATGACACTTATCCGCTATACGGAAATATAATAATTCAGCACCCACCAAAAGAGCAGCAATGATGAAATAAAGTAGCCAGGTATTCATATCTGTCTGATGACTGAAAAATTTGTTAACAATTCACTGCAAAGATACAAACAATTTGTCAATAACAATGATTATTGCTGTTTTTTTTTCTTCTTTAACACTACAATTTGTGTTTCGCCATTAATATGCATTCTTGCTGGGAACAAGAATCGCTCGAATCGTCATCCAGATAATACGTAAATCCAGCCAAATGCTCCAATGCTCAACATACCAGATATCACGCAACACCCTTTCCTCCATCTGCCAGAGTTCCTTCGTCTCTCCACGACTGCCATTGACTTGCGCCCAGCCCGTTATTCCGGGTTTAACCAGATGACGAACCATATATTTTTCTATCAACTGCGCATACATTTCTGTATGAGCCAACATATGCGGACGTGGGCCAACAATGGACATATCCCCCATCAGTACATTCCAAAACTGTGGCAATTCATCAAGACTGGTCCTACGCATAAAATTGCCAAATGGGAACTTTCGTGGATCATCCTTTGAGGCCTGTATCTGGTCAGCTTCCTGATTCACATGCATCGAACGGAATTTGAACATGGTAAAGCTCTTTCCATTCAGTCCAGTCCTTCGTTGTTTGAAAAAGACAGGTCCTGGACTCTGTATTTTGATCATCACGAAAACGAACGGATATATGATGATGGTCAGCAACAAGAAGAACACGGATAGCACAACATCCATTAAACGCTTCAGCACCTTGTTCAATGCATCATCTTGAGGGTTTTCTCGGGTGGAAAAAACTTCTATGTCGTTGATATACCAACGTTTCAGATTCATCATCACCATTTCCTGCGATGTGGGCACATAATAGAACTGAATGATATTCTTGTCGCAGAACTTTGACAATACTCGGAGTGTATTTTGTTCCTTTCTTGGAAGGCAAACATACATTTCGTCCCCTATTTGCAATGTTTCTGGTTGTTCCAAATGCTCCAACAAATCTTTCAATGAGCCCAGTTTAATCATTCCAGGATGGTTCATCTCTTCATCTGCATAATAACCAATCATCTTGTATCCCCTCGTGGAATCATTCACCAAATAGTCATAAATCAACGGCAGTTCGGGATCTGCACCCACAAAAATCAATGTTCGAGTATTACCACCCTTTTGTCTATACCATTTGACAGCCATTCGTTCCGCAGTTCTTACCAATAACAAGAGAACCAGCATCACAACACCCTGCTTCAACAGCAGCCACCCCATGGGCAAATGATAATCCACGCACTTGAGGATGATGTATGTCAAAGCAATCTGTGTCACCACCAACAGGAGAACCCGCTTCAAAATATCACTAGAACTGATGATTCGTTCATGAATGATGGTATGAAACCTGTGTTCGCTCATCAACAAAGCCATATTGGATGCCAGCAAAAAAATCTGGGTCTTGTCCCATATCCATCCCGACATATCTCGCTGCCATAAGTAGAACGCTCCAATCACCATATTCAGCAGAAGAAAATCTCCCACAATGACCAACGCCATAATTAAACGATTCGACCGATTATTATTCTGCATAAATCACCATACTTGTTTATATCATTTATCTTAAAAATATTCCACACAAAGAGCATCATCCGTTTTCGTCATGGTTAACGTTATCCATTCTTCAACCTCCAGAAGAAATGATAGAGTCGGAACACTGGTTCCCACAAACATTCTGAAGGGAAATAGCGCATCATGCGGAAATCGCGTTTTAGCCTTTGTATATTCTTTTTCAAAGGGCTATTAGCCTGAATGTTCCTTTTATCGTAATGACCAAAATTGCCCCCTCGCATGATTTCATACAAGAGCACTCGTCCACGACGCTCATCCTTGGGGGCGATCAAATACTCATCCTCCAATCCAAGCCCTTCACTCAACACCCACATCATCGTCTCGGCAATCTTCTCCAATCCTAACAGATGAAGGGTCTTTCTCAGTTCCACACGCTCCACATCCGACAGATGATGAGCACCCGACTTCAAAAGGTAATAATAATCAATGACTTGTCTCAATCCAATCCCTTCGTGCAGTAGATGATTGTAGATGTGTGTCAATTGAAAGATCTGATTGAATTCCTCATCAGGAATAGCGACCTTCCCCACCCCGTCAGGCAAATCCACTTCATGTTGGAATTGCCGGTCTGCATGAACACGATACCATTCCTGCAATCTGCGGTTATGAATGGGATGAAACATAAAAGAAGGTCTATAATGCAACTCCACCTCAATCCCGTCAATGCTGTTAAAGGATAGGTGATGATAACAAACGTAGGTGTCCGGTTTTTGACCCTTCGCATATTGAATGATGCGATTCTGATAACGTTCCACGTTCTGCGCTTCACTATGCAGGGGTCTTATCCACACGTCAATATCCCCTGAAACACGACCATACACATTGGGATACAGCAGATTGTTCCCCTGCCCTTTTAGAATGCAAGACTCAAACCCGTCTTGTCGGAGTTTCTCTGAGAGTTCTACTGCCGCATTGTTCACGACCTGATTCTTCTCCTTGATCGCGTTGATGGCAGCAATCCACCTCAACAGCATAGGACGTGGAGGTTTATCCCCAGCCTCAACCATACGTTGTACCCCCTCAAACACGACCCCCAGGATAGAATGCATCCGTGAGATACGATACAACCCCTCCCAATCCATCTCCGCTGCATCCAACACTATTTCTTTTGTCGGATCCAACGAACACTTCAGAAAATCAAGAAATTGTCGTAACTTCATCTTGATGATTATAGTCTTTGACAATCATATGATAGTAATTCCGCTCGTCATTCCTCATCTGATCACTGACCCGATAATTCAATTTATGGAAACAAACCTGTTTCGTCAGCCTGTCCCAATTCTTTTGTTGAAAGGCCTCACCCCAATGAGACAGCAACACCAAACTATTCATACTATTGCCATGCGGCATAGCCCCCACCGCTTCAGGATATTCCCTTGCAATCATGGCAAAGAACAAGTGGAAGATGTAGTAGTCTATCGTGCAGTCAAAATCCTTCCAATATTCCAACAGCACATCCCGCAACACCATCAGCACCTCATGGTTTGTACATGCCGTGATGAACCAGTTACTAATGCTTATCCTTGCTGTTGTTCCAGGTGGCGTATATTGAAACAGGAACAAATCCGCATCCAAATACTCCTGAAATATGCATCTTGAATCTTGCAACCTAAGACTCGGATCCTGATAACCTGTGCACAGCACAGTACTATCCATCCACGTTCCTCCATACCGTATCAGCAGTTCCAACCGTAACAAGTCGCTGAAGTTCGCAGCCGGAATCCATCCCTTCTCCCATTTACGCACCACATACTCTGGCAGTTCAACGTAATTCCGCCAGTTGTCATTGTCGATGACCTTGATTTCTCGATCCGTCAGATGCCGTTGTATAGAGTTGTAGCATGCTTTCACAATTTCAGGCGCATTTTCCAATCCCTGCAACCAGCAGAACCACACTATCTTGTTGCGTTGATGTTCCCATGTCTGCCCTGCATAAAACTCCTTGCGGCTCTTCAAAAGGCCATTGTATCGCATCGCTAAATACGGCTCTGTTTTCTTCAACACCTCAGGATATATCCTCTTGAACGACTCCCGCTTCACCCAACATCGGAAGAAACCCTTTGCGATGGGCCATAGCAACCCTAATCGGGCATACTCCCGCACCAGTCTGAGTCCTCCAAACTGCTGATAACGATGCACAAGCTTATGAAAATCCATCACTAAAAAACACAACCTGAACAATCACAATCAAGATTGTGGATCATCCCCATTTCTCCTGTAGAATATTCCACAAGAACAAAGGATTCCCAATCACATACCTCCTCCACATCCGTTTAGGCTCAGAAAGCAACCTGTACAGCCATTCCAGCGAGTGCATCTGCCACCACAAAGGAGCCCTTTTCATCGTACCAGCATAAAAATCGAACACAGCACCGATGGTACCCACATGGCAATGGATCTCCAAATCCTTCCAGTGTTGATACGTCCACTTCTCCTGTTTCGGAGCCGTCATACCGATCCACAACAAATCAGGATTGGCCTCATTGATCGCCTGTATCATCGCACGATTTTCCCCCTCCGAGAACTCCGGCTTGTAAGGTGGAGAATAGGTCACCACCGCCAGATGAGGATAGTCAATCGCCGCTCGTTCACGAATCAGTGCCAACACCTTCTCGCTTGAACCGAGGAACATCACCTTCAACGTTTTACTTTGATCTGTTAACTTTTCACTTTCTCTTTCGAGCGCATTCATCTCAAAAAAGAACAGGTCCCATCCTGCAACACGTTCTTTCGGTTGAGAATTGGCTCTCAACCATTTGTAAGCCTTCACGATTGATGCTCCATCTGGAATCAGATAATCTCCCTTCTGCAAGGCTTCTGCAAAGGCATCATCCTTCTGTGCTACATTATATGAGTGTGCATTGATGGTATTGATCAGCACCTTCCCTTCTGGAATAGCCTTCAAGGCCTCCTTACTTTCTATCAGTGCTATGTCTTTAAGTCTCAACATCTTCTATTCCTCCGATAATACGGCTTTCAGACATTGCACAAAACGCTGCTCAAAACACGCAAGCGTGAAGTCCCGTTCATACTTCTTTCGTCCCGCCGTTCCCATTTTTCTTCTTAACGTCTCGTCTTTTATTAGTGTTTCCATTTGATCAGCCAAGTCCTGTGGATTCTTTTTCTCACAAATAAAACCGGTTTCCCCATCATCTATGATGTCCGGAATGGCTCCTTCATCTGTAGAGATGCAAGGCAATCCTTGCGCCATCGCTTCTAATAGAACAAGCGGGAAGCATTCGTTGGGATAATACGTAGGGAACACAAAGAAGTCAGCCGTCTTCAGTATTTGCAACTTATCTTCACCATACAGACAGCCCCTATAGAGGACGACTTCCTCCAGCTTTCTCTTGCCTATCTCCTCTTGAAGTCTTTCCCTGTCCATCTCTGCGGTCTCGGCTCCAACCACATCACAAACGAATGGGCAATCTCGTTGTCGAAGCAGAACCAGTGCATCCAGCAAATCCAGGATGCCCTTACTCTCCAAGAGATTACTCAGGAATACCATTCGGACAGATGTACACATCTTCTCTTCTGACATATTTCTTAATATCCTGATAGAGAGTCTCTCCTAAAAGAATGACTTTGATTCCCTTGAAAAACCGCCGATAAAGTTGGTTATCCAACCATCTGTCTTGCCTTGACGCCACCCCCTTATTATGATAATGCGCCACAATCCTGCAGCCCATCCTCTTCAGCATCATCACCACCACGAAATCCTTATAGAACGGTCCTCCCTGGGCATTGGGGGTCACATAGACCAGCTGAGGCTTCATGCTTTGAACCGAATGGCGAATCTGCCGAAGCAATCGATAGAAAGAGAACAACTTCTTGATTTTGAACTTTCCAACATCCTCCAATCCCGCCGCTGTCGCCAAATTGATATACTGGCAGTCAAATTCCGAATGAATCAACTTCGAATCATGTATATACTGACCCACCATGGCTGCCCCATGCACAGGAGGAGGCATATGAAGGATGAATAATATTCGAGACATTCTTTATTGAGGATTGATCGGTGTCAAACCACGTTGCACGGATTGTATCTCCAACACCACTGCAAGCAACATCGAGACACTCAAAATATAGCTCAGCGCAAACTGCATCATTTCCAACCCTGGGTTCAAGAAAATCACCACTGTCTCATATATCCAGACAGAGAACAATCTCCATAAAAGATTTCTCATTTGTTGATCTGTCTGGTTATACAATTTAATCACCATGCGTATGATCTGCACATTCAATCCGACAAACAAAAGTCCTCCTAACACCCCCATTCGATAGAACATATTCAACAATGACGAATGATTGGCGACGATAAACAATCCTACTTCTGTGCCCCCCTTCCCACTATGAGAATACATGTTGCTATTATTCACTTGTTCCAAGATATCTTCTGTGACATAGGCGGATCCAAAGCCAACTCCTGTAAAATAAGTTTCTGTCAAGGATTCTATTTCGTTCAGCCACACTTTTAACCTCCATATACTATTGGGATCATTCTCCACATAAATCATCAGGATTCCCGATAAAAGGAAGATTCCTATGATTGCCACAGACATGATAAGGATGATTTTCCGCGTCGTATTCTTGGACAAGAATGATATAATCACTTTCTCAAAAAACAAAAAGAACATCATAGCTCCAAAACCTAAGATGTAAGCCGATTGTTCATAATTAATAAAAAAGGCGAGAAACATGATCCATTTTCTGCTCAATTTCCATGCTATAAAAGTGAGCATGATCAGTAACAAACCTTTCACACACAAGTCATTCACCGCAAAAAAGAGGATCACATACAACCATATCAAAAGCATCACTTTGACATTCTTTTTTATCTTCTCAAATAGATTGAATTGATAGATGGCGTAACCGAGCAAGATGGGAATAAACAACTCTGCCACAATAAAGAAATGGCGTGGAGCATATGACACATCATAATAAAGTCCTTCGATACCCCATAATTGAGGGAGGTTCACAAAAGAAAGGAGAAGATAAAATGTTGAGACGGAAATAAATAGTTTGAAAAGCCTTTTCAGTTTTCTTGTTTCATCATCCATGGAATAGGTTTTCGCCATTTTATTTCTGTTCAGCCATACATAATAGATTGACACAAACAGCAACAACAAAAAACCTGCAGTCTGAACAGACTTAGGCAAAAATGAGAATGCACATATATAGATGATGTAAGATGTTACAAAAACCTTTTCCATATCACAATTCAAAACTGCATTTTCCAGGAAGAATCATTTCAAAAGCATCCATGATTCTATTCTTGGTTTCTTCAAAGTTCGAGATTTGTTCACTATCATTTAAGCAGACCATCCTTCTTTTCTGTTGACGAATGCAACTGACGATTTCCGAAACATTGTGATCATCGACCAGATAATAGGTGCCATCTTGATAAGGATTAATCGGAGAAAAATTTTTGGATGCCAATTGCCAGTACCGAATTAGCCAAAAGGCTATATCTCCATGAGCTCTAAATCTATGCCGAGATGTTCGTTCCAAATCCCTTGCACAATTTGTCCAAACCTCTTCAAATGACCATTTCAAGAAAGGTTGTGGCAAATGTGGATTGACAAATCCGACAAATTCTTTCTTCCTGATGAGCAAACAGAACACATTCAAGAGAGAGGCAGATAGGTAGCGCCAATTAAACCACTTGGACAGATGCTGACGAACAACATCCTGCTTGTTGAAATGCTCATTTATCAGCGTCTTGGACAACAATACCGATGCGCCGAACATGCCACTATGGATATTGATCGTCATGCCACCGATATCGCAGGGCAAACCCTCTTTGAAAAACCTGGATGGTTGAACAGGGTTCAGCAGAAACATATCATCATTGAAATAAACGAATTGATCGGAAAGTCCCTTGATTTTATGGAAATAAAACTCAATGACATTGCTGTTATAAGTGGGCAAATACTCCGAGGGGATGAAATCCTCATGTTTCACAATCTGCAACTTGGGATGATTCGTATTCAACCATTCCGGCACATGTCCC
>JAGCDQ010000016.1 GCA_017651245.1 Bacteroidaceae bacterium
ATTCCGTGAGATTCAATCACGTCTTCCACATCGCCACGCTTGGCTCTGCACATGCCAGCAGGTGCGCCCTCCATACGAATTCTATCTGCGTGAAGGGTTCAAGCTTTACAAGAGCGAGGAAGTAGGACCTGGATTAACTTGGGCATATTTGGAGAAAAGTATTTGTCTATTTAATACATAATTTATGAAAGAAACAATTTCCCAACCCCGCTTTACGTTCAACACCGTTGGACTGTTTACTACCGACAACAAGGCTACCGTTGATTTCTATACGAAAACCTTTGGTTTTACCACTTCATGGGATGGTGTACAGCCAAATGTGGAGATGTTCCTTGGCAACAACAGAATCATTCTCTTCCCACGTAGTGCATTTGAGCAGATGGTCTCAATGAAATTCCAGTATCCAGAAGGACTAAACGGCACAATGGAATTAAGTTTCGATGTACCAACTTTCGCCGATGTTGATAAAGAGTACCAGAATGCCCTTAACAATGGTGCAAAGTCTGTACTTCCTCCAACTACCGAACCTTGGGGACAGCGCACTTGCTACGTTGCCGACCCAGATGGAAACCTCATTGAAATTGGGTCGTTTGTAAAAGAATAAAATAATGTAGTCACAAGGCATCGGTACAAAGCCGCAACAGGCTCTGAAGCTACAACAAGAGCAGAACAAAACCGAGCGAAAACAACGCTCAAAGGCTGAACGTGAGACTGAAAAACAACGGCAGTTCGACCTGTGCCAGGCAAAGAAAAAAGAGAAACATAAAGGACATTAGATTATCAAAGAATGATAATAGAAAAAGTAAAAAAATTAATTTTTATGAAACACGAGATTATTGAGCTGCACGATGTGCAGATTATTGGCATGGTCAAAAAGATTGCCTTTAATGAGGCGAAAGAAGAATGCCCAAAGTTCTGGGGTGAGTATGTGGAAAAGATTATCAAGCCTGTGGTGTTTGAGAAACAAGCACCTAATACATTCCAACAGGTGGCATTTGCTAATGGCGTTGGTGAGTTTGGACTCTGCACTTGCGACATACCCAACCACAATTGCGCTATCTGTGCAGAAATGAATTTCGGTGCTTGCAGCAAAAACACATTTACCTACGTTATCGGCGGTATTTATAAAGGTGGCGACGTACCAGAAGGCATGCAGCTCTTCCCTATTCATAGCGGAAAGTGGCTGAAGATGCATTTCGAGGGTGGCATGAAAGCCTTTCAGGAGCAGTACACGAAGTTCCATAAGGAGTGGGTACCCGCACATCCGGAATACACATGGGCAACGAATTCCTGCTGCATGGAGTGGTATCAGGGCACAGACATCCAGTCGCCTGATTACCAGTGTGGCGTGATGATGCCGTTAGAATAGAGGTATCTGAATAACGATGAACATACTGATTATATCCGGAAGCCCTCGTAAGGGTGGCAATACAGAATTGTTGGCTGAAGCTTTTGCCAAAGGAGCTGCAGAACATCATCATGTGGAGATAGTCTCTGTACGTGATTATAAGGTGAATCCGTGTTTGGGATGTAACGCTTGCTTCAAAACGAACGGCATCTGTGCTCAGAAGGATGACATGTCCCCCATCTATGAAAAGATGAATCAGGCAGATATGCTCGTCATAGCCTCGCCAGTCTATTTCTATGGCATTAGTGCTCAATTGAAGGCTGTCATCGACAGGTTCCATAATCCGATTCGAGATTCGTTTCATATCAAGAAGATGGCATTGTTGCTCGTTGGTGCAGCCTCATTGCCAGAATTGTTCGATGCTATTCTGACGGAGTATAACCTCTGCCTGGAGTTCTTCAGTATTGAGGATGCAGGCAAGGTGCTTGTCAGAGGAGTCAAGGACAAAGGCGATATCAAGGGGACACGTTTTTTAGATGACGCCTATCAATTGGGAACATCAATATAAAACCATTCATCACAAATCGCATTATTTTCATATATAAGAGGGGTTAGAAATAAAAAAGTCACAACGTTTCAAAGATGCGTTGTGACTTTTGTTTTATCTGCTTTACAGCTCGATGTACTCCTTGGGCTTGAAGTTATCTTCCATACACCACACGTGAGCCTTGCCGTGCTGCATACGGAACACTTGCAAGAAGCCGAAGAAAGCCTCGTCGCCTTGCTGCGCTCTCCAAGGTTGCAGGAACTTGCGGGAAGGGTGATTGACGATTTCCTCCTTCAATGCCCTTTCCTCCACGAGTTCAAACTTGCCCTCCACTCTCACCTGATATTTGCCACAGGCGAAGCACACTTCGGAGCGAGGATCTGCCTTGAGCTGACGATAGAGGTCCTTTGTCACGCCCGTATGGAACACGATGCCATCGGCATCAGCCTTAAACATCAGGATAGCTCGTACGTGGGGCTGTCCATTGTCATTCGTTGCAACGTTCATCACAGGATGTTCGTTCATCATCTTGAAAAGTTCTTCCTTTGTCATATTCTTGTTATTTTCAAATTCGTTTGCAAAATTACGATTTATCTTCCTTTTCCACAAATCATTGACTAAAATTCTAATCGGTAGGCAATGTTGGGGAAGGTCAGCGAGGTGTACTTGTTGACCAACTCATGAGTGTTCAGGTCGAAGGTCTGTCCGTGGAAGGAGCGCATCTGCAGGTACTCGAGGATGAAGTGATGAGCTGTTTTCTTTCCATTGAGGGTGTACTTGACAGAGAAGGCATAGCCCACGTTCATCTTCAACTGGCGGCTGTAGGGGCTGTTGCCATCCTCAGGCACGGATTTGTCTGGACGCTGCGCCAAATCTTCATAAGTGGTGCCTGGTGCCATTGGCGTGTAGCGGTCGCCTCCCATCAGCGTGAGTCTTCCATTGAGTCCAAAGACATTCTTCCTGGAGCGTCCCACCATCCACTCCTTGCCACCAAGTATGTTGGTGATGTAGTGGCGGTCGTGACGAGAGTGGTGCCACTTGCCTTGGGCATCGCGATACTCTGACTTGAAGAGTGTGGCAGTGAACATGCCGTAGAAACCATCCTTGAGATAGCGTTCGAGCGTGAGGTCGATACCATAGTTGCGACCTGCACCTTCGTTGACCAAGGCACGATCCTGAAAGAACTTGCGATGATTGATGACCGAATAGGTTGTTCCCTGCTCCACTGGTACATCGAAGAGCCACTGCCAGTAAGGTTCCACCTTCAACATGGCATTCTCGCCCAAACGCTGGGCAAAGGAGGCAGAGATATAATGTGAACGGGTAAGACCAAGGTCTCTGTTAGGATTGTGAGAGGCGGGCTGTGAAGGAGTGTTGACGAAGTAGGTGTCAATCGTTTCCTTTCGGCTGTTCATGGAATATGCCAAAGAAACGGTGCTGGATGCAGAGGTCTTGTACTGCACGCTGGCACGAGGCTCAAAGAGCAACTGATCGTTGAGATTGAACCACATGACATTCGCTCCCACCACAGCGGAGAGGCGATTGCTCAATCCAATCTTGTGGTTGGTGTAGAAACGAGTGAGTCCTGTGTTGCCGTTCGATTGGTAAACTCGATACATCGGACCGCCCACCTCCTGAATGTAATCCAACCAAGAACAGAAGTCCATGTGCTGATGCTCCACACCATTCTGCATCGTGTAGCGTGAGGAGAACTTGTGTTGATGCCTTACGTTGGCGATGAGGTTCCATGAAACATTGCGTCCGTCCATATTGGGCATCTTCTTGAGCTGCTTGTCATAGTCATTGACACCCAAACGAGTATAGGCACCTGTGTAGGCGAGATTGGAAGTAAGCGTTCCACCAGTACGGAAACGATAGGTGTGGTTCACGCCCAATGCCCAGTTCTTCTGACGTGACCATGAGTCGTTGGAGTCCCAAAGGGTTTTCCAGTCAGACACATCGGGCACATCATTGATATAACGGTCGAACAATCCCGTGAACCAGACAGCGAAAGTGCCTGCTTTGGTGGTGGGGAGGTTGAGCTTGAAACTCAAGTCTTGGTAATCAAGCGTCTCCTTGTCCATGTTGATGGCATGCAGCTTCTTGGCAATCTCAAGGAAACTATAGCGGTAATTGACCAGATAGGAAGCTTTGGAGTTCTTCCCCAAAGGTCCTTCAGATGCGAAATCAACACCCAAGGTTCCCACCTGAATGGCATGCTCGTATTTGGAGTTATTGCCCACACGCATCTTCATGTCGAAGGCACCAGAGAGGGCATTGCCGAACTCTGCTGGCAAAGCACCCGTGAGGAAGTCGCTGTTGGCAAGCACAGTTCCATTGAGCGAAGTGAAGACACCACCACCTGCTTCTGTGATTTCAGCAAAGTGGTTGGGGTTGTTCACCTCCACACCTTCCACACGCCATTGCAACATCTGGGGTGAATTGCCATGAATGCTGATGCCGTTGGTGGCACCCCCTGTGGCAACTCCGGCAAACATCGAAGCTGTACGGGCAGGATCTGCCATACCGCCAGCATATCGAGTGGCTTCCTCCACACTAAACATACGGGCTCCCACCTGCGCCATTTCGTTGAGCGGCATCTGCTTGTTCACACGAGGCTTCACCACCACTTCCCCCAATTCCTTAATATTTTCACGCATGCGTAAATTCAATACCATTTCCTTACCCGAAGAAAGCAATTGCTCCTTCAGCAAGACTGGCTCATAACCAATAAAGGTAGCTCGGATGGAGTGGCGTCCCACTGGTACGTTCTCCACCACAAAGTTTCCGTCAATGTCGGTGACTGCACCCATCGTAATGCCATTCTCCACCGTAATCGTCACACCCATCATGGGTTCTCCTGATGCCACATCGCAAACTTGTCCTCTGACAACCTGTGTGGCTTGTGCCCTCATCATCGAGGGAATCATCATCAACAACAATGCCGTTGTCGCTCCCAAAAACATCTTTGTCATTTTCTGTAACATATAAATTAATATTTCCAAATCGACTGCAAAGGTACGCCCTCCTACCCTTTCTTGCAAGTTCTTGGGATATTCTGCAAGAATCTGTGACGAATGACAAGAAAAAAGTCGTACCTTTGCCGACGATATGAGAAGAGGACGATTAGAAACAATCATGATACGCATCGTCAGCACCACGTTTGTGGTGGTGGCATTGGCTGTTCTCAAGCCTTTCGGACTTGATACTTTGCATGGGTTGGAATACCTTCATCTGCTGGTGATTTGGCTGCTGGGATTATTGGTTTGCATGCTGACAGATGTCATCGTGAAATACTTGGTCAAGAAACCAAGAGCATACGACAAGGGAATCAACTACATCATCCGTCGTAACCTGTGGTTTCAGATTATCAACACCCCACTCATCGCATTGGCTATCTGCCTCTATCGTCATTTCATCATGAACGACCAAACAGGAAGCAACCAGCTTTCTTGGACCAATTTCTTGGAAACATTGGTCATCATCGCCTTTTGCTCGTTTGCTATCGGACTCTATTGGCGTTTCAAGTTCCGCAACCGTTCCTTGACTGCTGAACTGGAGGAAACACGTCTGTTGAATGAGCAACTGAACAAGATGAGAGAAGCAGCAAGTGACAAGGAACAAGAGAATGTTCCAAAGAAAGAAGCATCTGTCACACTCACAGGCACCACCAACGAGGCAATCACACTACACCTCTCAGACCTTCTTCACGTAGAAGCGGTGGGCAACTACGTGAAGGTCTATTATCTGGAGGAAGGTGAAGTGCATAATGACACACTCCGTGCCACCCTGAAACATCTGGAGGATGAACTAAGTGATGAGCCTATGATTGTACGCTGTCACCGTGCCTATCTCGTTAATCTCAAACAAGTGGAGAAAGCGGTTTCCCGTACTGGCACCATGCACTTAGTCATCAAGCACAGCGGTGAGTCCATTCCTGTATCACGAAGCAACATGACACAGGTGAAGGAAGCTGTCAAAAATTTATAACCAACTTTACTTCTTCAAAGCTTCAGCCACGATGTCGGCAATGCGGCGCACACCCTTGCCGTCGGGATGGATGCCGTCTTCCTGCATCTTGTCACCATCGTTGGCAAAAAGCGTGTGGAGGTCGATGATCTGCAAGCCATACTGCTGCGCCACTTCCTTCTGGATAGGAATAATCTCGTTGGTGATGACTTCATCGCTGATATTCCAAGAAGACTTGAAGGCTGGAATAGGCGTGCAAAGATATATCTGTGGTTTGACGGGCTGAGCAGACTTTGCTTTCTTACCCTTCTTGGCAGATTGTGCCAATGCAGGACAGAGCGTGGTGATCATCTGCTGAAGGTCTTGCTTGAACTCAGCAGCATATTTCCAGTTCTGGGGCTTGGAGTCGTTGGTGCCCAACTTGATCACCACGATGTCAGGATTGAAAGCAAGTGCATCCTTCCATGCAGTTTCATTCATGTAAGGCATATCGCCATGATTGAGGAGCGTACGACCACTCACACCAAAGTTCTTCACCCAATAGTCATTACCCAACTGTCTCTGAAGAAGTGCTGGATAGCCATTGACAGGTGCCATCTCAATACCGTGACCATCAGTGATGCTGTTGCCAATACAAGCCACACGAACAGCATCCTGCTTAGGTGCAGGGTGCGCATCGAGCCAGTTGCCAAGTTCTGTGAGCATCTGGTCGTGATACTTGAACCAAGGACCAAATCCCCAACCGTGACCACCTGTAGGATAGATATACATGGTGCATTCGTTGCCAGCATTGCGCATCGCTGTGTAATATGCCACACCGTTGGTGACAGGAGGAACGATGTTGTCATCGCTTGACATCAAGATGATGGCTGGAGGGGTGAGGTGACGCTTCACGGCATTCTGAGTGGAGAAGTCACGCACCATCGCTGGGTTCTTCTTGTCTTCGCCGAGGAAATTGCGGCATGAATAAACGTGTGACACGCGTTCATCCATCGAAATAACAGGATAGAAGAGGATGGAGAAGTCAGGACGCACCTCATAGGGAGAATGAGTGGAGATGACAGATGCCAAGTGACCACCTGCAGAGAATCCCATGATACCCACATCACGAGGATTGATGCTCCACACAGCAGCAGAGTCACGCACAATCTTGAAACCTTTCTCCACATCGCTCATCGGAATGGTGCGATCGCCATTAGGCAGACGATAATTCACCACGAAATAAGCGATACCACGCTGGTTGAGCCACTCATACCAATTGGTACCCTCATGAGAATTGGAGAGCACGGAATAACCGCCACCAGGAATACCTACAATTGCACGGCCAGATGGTTTTTCGGGCAGGAAAGCAAGCATCTGAGCTTTACCATCTTCTGTCAAATCAATGGTTAACTTTCTCGCGGTTTGTGCCTGTAATGTCAAGGCGCCTGTCAGCAATGCCAACAACAAAAATAGATTCTTTTTCATTGTAATATAAGTTTAGTATTGTATTTGGTTTAGCGTTTTGTGTTTAGAGATTCCATTCTTCAACTCTCTGCCGCCGAATGCAAGACTTCGGAGAGTGTAGGATGAATGTGAATGATATGTGCCAACTGTTCCACCGTCGTGTTACGACACATCAGGGCACTGACTTCCTGAATAAGGTCGGCTGCATGGGCACCATAGGCATGACATCCGAGAATGTCACCTTGTGGAGAGGATATGAGTTTGAGCAATCCCTCTGATTCGTTCATCGCCAACGCCTTTCCGTTAGCACGCCAGAAGGATTTCTTGCAAACATACTCCCTACCCTGCTCCTTGCAACTATCTTCGGACAATCCGACACAAGCTGCCTCAGGAAGGGTGAAGATAGCAGCAGGCATGATGTCGAGACGAATCTCGTCAGTCTTTCCCAAGATTTGATTCACCACGTGGATTCCCTGCATCTCAGCAGCATGAGCCAGCATCTGACGGGCATTCACATCACCAATCGCATAGATATGGGGAACTGTCGTCTGAAGATGTTCGTTGACTGTAATACCCGTTCGTTCAGAATATTCGAAACCCGCCTTGCTGAAATGGTCAAATACCCGAGGTGCACGACCTACCGCCATCAGCACCTCATCAGCCTCAATGGTGACGGCATTCCCCTTCTTATCGGTGAACACCACCCCAGCCTTTGTGATGGCCGTGACACTGCTCTGCATGTGGAAGGTAACGCCCTGCTTCTCCAACGACTTGCGCAGACGTTTGGCAATATCAGAATCGAGCACAGGCAGACATTCTTTGAGGAATTCCACCACCGTCACTTCTGTGCCAAACGCATTGAAGATGCTGGCAAATTCCATCCCTATCACACCTGCACCAATGATACAAAGACGCTCGGGCAGTTCTCCGATGGACAACAAATCGGAGGAATCCAACACACGACGTTCAGCAGGTTTTTCCAATCTCAAAGTTTTGGGAACAGAACCTGTGGCGACGATGATATGAGAGGCTGAATACTCCTCACCATCAGCCGTCACCGTATGGGCATCCTTGAACTGTGCTTCCGCCTTGATCAACGTAATGTTTGGATGAGAAAGCAAGGTCTCAATGCCTGCACGAAGCGAAGCAATCACTTCATCTTTTCGCCGAATAACCTTCTGAATGTCAAACTCATAATCCAGCCCATTCAACCCAAAGGTCTCAGCATTGTTCAACGTCTGGATGATTTCTGCATCGCGGGCAAAAGACTTGGTGGGGATACACCCGACATTGAGGCAGGTACCTCCCACGTGACTCGTTTCAAACACGATGACTTTGAGTCCGTTCTTAGCAGCATATTCGGCAGCACGATAACCTCCAGGGCCTGCACCGATGATAATGAGATCAGTCTGTATCACGATTGAGATTTGAAAATTAGAGTTCTGCCTTCAGTTGGCGATAAGTGGTGACAGGATGCTTGGCAGCCAACACATCATCCACACGACCAATCGGTGTGTTGTGGGGTGCTGACTTCACCTCGTCTGGATTCGTCTTTGCTTCCTCTGCAATCTTTCGCATCACAGCGATGAAGGCATCCAACGTCTCCTTCGATTCGTTCTCTGTCGGTTCAATCATCAGCGACTCATGGAAAAGCAACGGGAAGTAGATGGTAGGAGCATGATAGCCGTAATCGAGCAAACGTTTTGCCACATCCATCGTGGTGACACCCGTCGATTTATCTTTCAGTCCATCGAACACAAACTCATGACAACACATCGTGTCGATAGGCAGTTCATAAACATCCTTCAACGACTCCTTGATGTAGTTGGCATTGAGTGTGGCAAGAGGACCCACTTTCTTCACATATTCTTTTCCTAAAGAAAGGATATAGGCAAAAGCACGCATCATCACGGCGAAGTTTCCATTGTAAGGACTCACAAAGGGGAAAAACTCCTGCAAACCCTCACGCACTCCCACAGGTCCGCTACCAGGTCCACCACCACCATGAGGTGTAGAGAACGTCTTGTGGAGATTAATATGCATCACATCGAAGCCCATATCACCAGGACGGCACACACCCAACATAGGATTGAGGTTGGCGCCATCATAATACATCAAACCACCACAGTCATGAATGAGGGTCGCAATCTCAGGAATGCTCTTCTCGAAGAGACCGAGCGTGTTGGGATTGGTCATCATCATCGCTGCAATGTTGTCTTTTTCCTGTTCAACTAATCTTTTGAGGTCTTCCAAATCCACTGTACCGTCAGCCTGTGATTTCACCTCGATAATCTCCAAGCCACACACAGCAGCAGAAGCGGGGTTCGTACCATGTGCTGAATCGGGCACAATCACCTTTTTGCGCTGCAAGTCGCCACGAGAACGATGATAGTTATCTATCACCATCAAACCTGTCAACTCACCATGCGCACCAGCATAAGGTTTGAAGGTGAAATGAGCCAAACCCGTGAGCTCGCAAAGATGATGTTCCAAAATGGAAATCAACTTCTCAGCACCCTTCATCGTCTCTGCAGGTTGTTCTGGATGCAAGTTCTGGAACTGTGGCAGAGCCGCCATTTCCTCATTAATCTTGGGATTGTACTTCATCGTACAAGAACCCAGTGGATAGAAGCCTGTATCAACACCAAAGTTATTGTTCGAGAGGTTCGTATAGTGACGCACCACCGTCAATTCGTCGCATTCAGGAAGTGCTGCATCTTCTGCACGACACATAGACGTTGGAATCTCGTAGTTGCCAAAATTGTTGCCAGGCAGACTATAACCGATGCGACCTTCTTTCGAAAGTTCGAAAATCAAATTTCCGTATAGTTTGTTGTTCATAGGGCAGCAATTTTTACGAGGTTATCAATTTCTTCTTTCGTACGATTCTCTGTGACAGCAAAGAGGAAGCCCTCCTCCATGCGGACGCCTCCCAAGAAACCTGCATCAATGAATTTCTGATAAAGCTGGTCGGCATCACCATCGTACTTGACATAAAACTCATTGAAGAAAGGTTTGTCATATACCAGATGGAAACGTCTTGTCTTCAACAACTCATCACAGAGATAATGTGCTCCTGCGTAAGAGAGCTGAGCAGCTTCCTTCACACCTTTCTTTCCCATCAGCGACATATAGATCGTGACGAAAAGAGCCATCAGGCTTTGGTTGCTACAGATGTTTGACGTAGCCTTCTGGCGACGTATATGCTGCTCACGAGCCTGCAAGGTGAGCACAAAAGCACGTTGTTCACGATTATCCTTGGTCATACCTACGATACGTCCAGGCATCTTTCTTATCAGTTTCTCCGTGCAGCACATATAACCCACGTAGGGACCACCAAACTGCATCGGAATACCTAAACTCTGACCATCACCCACAGCAATGTCTGCGCCCCACTCTCCTGGTGTCTTGAGCACCGCCAAATCAGCAGCCACACTATCCATGATGAAGAGTGCTTTCTGGGCATGACACGCATCAGCAAAACCTGTATAGTCCTCCACGATGCCAAACACATTGGGCTGTTGCACGATCATGCCAGCAACACCTTCGAGAGATGAGAGTTGAGAGTTGAGAGCTGAGAGGTCTGTGACACCATCTTTTGCAGGAATTGTCACCAATTCGATGCCATGATGCAGAGCATAGGTATCGAGCACCTGACGCGTCTTGGGATTCAGCGTCTCAGACACCAACACCTTGTTCACTTTCTTGCCAGCTGCCACTGCCATCATCATCGCTTCAGCACAAGCCGTGGTGCCGTCATACATGGAAGCGTTGGAGATGTCCATACCTGTGAGTTCAGCCATCATGCTCTGATACTCGAAGATATAATGGAGAGTACCCTGTGAAATCTCCGCCTGATAAGGGGTGTAGGAAGTGAGAAACTCTGAACGCTGCAACAGGTTCGGAATCACAGAAGGAGTATAGTGGTCATAGACGCCATAGCCCGCAAAACAAGTGAGTTGCTTATTCTCAGCACCCAGTTTGTTGAACACACGTCTGACACCCATTTCACCCTCCGTTGAGTCAATCTGATAGTCACCCTTGAAGCGGATGCTCTCAGGAATCTGTGGATACAGCTCATCGAGCGTCTCCACGCCTACCCTTTCCAGCATCGCTTTCAGGTCTTCATCAGTATGGGGGAAATATTTGTACATTGAAAGTAGAGAGTTTAGGGGTTAAAGAGTTTGTTTGAGCAGAATCCTTTTAATGACCCTCTTTTTCGCAGAATGCTTCGTATGCAGCTGCGTCCATGAGGTTTTCCAGTTCGCTTTCGTCACTCATTTCCACCTTGATAATCCAGTTTGCATAAGCATCTTGGTTGATGAGTTCTGGAGCGTCTTCGAGCGCTTCGTTCACCTCCACGACCGTACCACTGACAGGAGAATAGAGGTCACTGGCAGCTTTCACACTTTCCACCGCACCAAATTCAGCTCCCGCTTCCACTTCGTCATCTACTTCAGGCATATCCACATATACCACATTACCCAGTGCTTTCTGTGCATAATCGGTGATACCAATGATACCGATATTGCCTTCCACTTTCACATACTCATGTGACTCTGAATAATAGAGTCCTTCAATTACTTTAGCCATAATATATAAAGTTTATCGTTTATAGTTTATCGTTTATAGAGGGCTGACGGTGTACTTTCCGCATGGTCTTTAAACATTAAGCCTTAACCTTTATTTCTTATACCTCTTCTCATAGAAAAGTTTCTTCACTACTTTTCCGGCAAAGACTTTCTTGCGGATTTGGATATCCAACCCAGTGCCTAATACAGCATACTGACTGTCAACCAACGCCATGCAGACACTCTTGTCAGTCGAAAGAGTGTGGTATCCTGTAGTCACCTCACCTATCGGTTGTCCGTCTTTCAATACTGTGTAGCCATGACGAGGAATTGCCTTGTCTGCCAGTTCGATACCCACCAGTTTCTTTGCCACACCTTCCTCTTTCTGCTTCAGGAGGGCATCACGACCGATGAACGCCTTATCCAGCTTCACAAAGATAGACAAACCCGCCATGATAGGCGAAATTTCCTCAGTCAGTTCATCGCCATAGAGTGGAAGTCCTGCCTCGAAACGCAAGGTGTCACGACAACCCAATCCACAGGGCTGCACACCTGCTGCAATCAGTTTGTCCCAACATGCACGAATATAGTCAGGAGTGGCATATACTTCAAAACCGTCCTCACCTGTATAACCCGTACGGGAAACGATGACATCATCGATAGTCTTCACTGTGTAGAACGTCAACTCGCTGCAAGGGATGCCCAACACTTGCTCCATGACCTGTTCCGATTCAGGACCCTGCACAGCAATCTGCCCGTAGTCATCTGAGCGGTTCTGCAAATCGATGTCAAAACCCTCTGCATGTTGCTGCATCCACGACCAATCTTTATCGATGTTCGATGCATTGATCACGAGGAAGAAGTCATTCTCTCCCATTTTATACACGAGCAAATCATCCACTGTTCCACCATTCTCATAGCACATCATGCCATAGTAAATCTTCCCCACAGGCGCACCAGCTATGTCGTTCGTGAAGATGTACTGGACATAACGCTCAGCATCCTTGCCACGAACTGTCACTTCACCCATGTGAGACACATCGAAGAGTCCCACCTTCTCACGCACAGCTTGATGTTCCACTGCGATCCCTGCATACTGGATAGGCATCTCAAAACCACCAAAGGGAGACATCAATGCCCCCAACGCCACGTGTTTGTCGTACAGACAAGTACGTTTTTCCTTCTGTTCCATATTATTGTTCATTGTCGAATTTTTCTTAAACCTCAATAATTCTTCTTCTCCAACTTCTCAATCTCCTTCACATCTTCTTCCGTAAGCACTCTTTCTCCCATACACAGCGTTTCCCTGATGAGTGCCTTCACCTCTTCAAGACTCAAGTTCGTGTAGTCCTTCAACAGGGTAATGCGCTGACGCACACTCTCCACGCCCTTTCGTTGCAACTTCTCACGACTCGGGGTGATGGAATGCAACATATTTTCCATATTCGTGTCATAGAGGAAAGTGCTATGCACGATATTGCGTCCAGGCAGATGATAGAATGCCGTCCCGCTCACTTTCCTGTCTCCTATCATCACATCATTATGATCACTGGTGGCAGCATCAATCCCCATTTTCCGCAGCACCAACACCACCATGTTGAGAAACTTGTTGAACGTGAACCCTACATTGTCACCATCACACACATACGACAGCATCACGTTCCCTTCGTCAGCATACACACAACCTCCCCCACTCTTCCTTCTGTACATCTCAATGCCCTTCTCCTCGCAATACTCCACATTCACCTCATTCTCCACCACCTGATTGCGTCCAAAGATGACCGTCGGCTTCACCTGCCACATAAAAAAACACTCAGGTTCGTCCAAATGGCGAGCCACCCATTCCTCCATCGCCAAATAAAACGACAGATGATGCTTTTTTTCCTCAGGCAAGAGTATGTATTTCATTTCGTCTTTACCCTTAACCTTTCTTTTTCTTGCCCACAACACCTTTCACCCATCCACCGACAGCTTTGGCACCTCTTTGGGTCTTCCACATTGCCACCGTTTTCTGATACTTCGCTTTCAAGTTATAGTACTTCTCCAGCTGAATCTGCGTCAGTTGCTTCTTCACGCTCTTATACTCCACCGTGAGTGCCTTATACACCAGCTTCACTGAGTCAGCTGTTTCAGGTTGTAATTCATTGCTGTTGATGGCGGCCACCCCATTCACAAAAAGTTCGTACTTATTGATAAAATCACTTGCGCGATCAGCCATCATCGTTGACATGCCCAGCATCGCCGCCATGCACCATACAAAAAGTCTTTTTATCATCTTATTCTATTTAAGTTGTTGAAGGAAGCCGACACATTATGCAGACTTCCTTTCCTTTATTAACGCTAACACTATTGTTCTCTTATTTTTGTTTCCGTTGCAAAGTTAGTAAAAAACCACACACCATACAAGCCCCCCTCTACTTTTTTCCGAAAAATTTGCCAATATTCCCACATATTCTCCAACTTATCTGCTGATTGTTATTGAGGAACATAAAAAAACGTTCCATCATGGAACGCGGGACGAGAAAGTTATAAATTTGTGCCCTAACTGGAAAAAAACTCTTTCCTAACTATGCCACAAATTTTCCATAACTAGAGCGGGAAAAACGGTTTAAGTTTAACGAAAAAGAGAAGGCTCCTGATGAAGCCCTCCTCTTTTATTACTCTGGCAAGTCCTTATATTTTTTTGCCCAGAACTCAGCCATTTCTATGTCTTTAGGCACTATTTTCCCCTGATAGAAAATGGATGCAAGGTTGCGCTGGGCATCTTTGTGACCCTGAAGCCCTGCCTTCTCAAGCCATTCAATCGCTTTATTGTAGTCCTGCAACATTCTCTTTCCCTCAATGCAGAGGAGTCCCAAAAGATACTGCGCTTCCGCATTACCCCCTTCGGCAGCCATATTGTAGTAGGTCAGTGCTTTATCCCACTCTTTCGCCTTCCAGTACTTGTTCCCTTTTTCGTAGTTTTCCGTCGCTTCTTTCTTGATGACTGCTGAATCGAGCATGACAGAGGTGGTGACTTCAGTGTTCTCCTGAGCCTTCATTCCTATCGCCATGCACACAATGGCAATAAGCAGCAATATCCTATTTTTATTCATAGTTTTCGTTTTTATATGGTTTGTAAATGATTGTTTTCGCGGCAAAGGTACTACATTTTGAATACACAAACAAATATTTTTTAAACTTTAACGATAACCCCAACCTTCATTGATTACTCATTTTATATTTAAATACTCAAAAAAGCGATCTGGCCAGAAGTTCATGATGAGGTCATCGGGGAAGTCGGTTTCAGCAAGCAGAGGAAGCAGACGATCGTAGTCAGCAATCTGGAAGGAGACGTGGGCATCACTGCCGAGGATGGTGGGCACTTCGTATTTCTTGCAGAGCCTGAGCAGTTCCAGATTGTTGGCTCTCGCCATCGGCTTCTGACGTTGTGGAGCAAGGGAATGGTTGTTGATTTCCAGCAAGGTGTGTGACTCTTTGGCTGCCAAGATCAGCGGTTCGAAATCCAATTCTGCCGAGCCGTCACCAGGGTGACTAATGATGTGAATCTTGGGGTTGCGAATCACTTGCATCACCCCTTCCGTGTTCTCCTCCCTCGTGCCACCCTTCCAGCATTTATCGTGAATACCTGCAATGGCGATGTCAAGTCGGTCGAGGTATTCATCATTGAGGTCAAGACGTCCTTTCGTGTCGAGGATGTTCACCTCGCATCCCATCAGGATTCGGATGCCATACATCTGTCGGGGCACCACAAACATATTCTTGAAATACACGAGTGGGCAGGTGCCGACGATGCTGGGACCATGTTCCGTGATGCCCAACACCTGCAATCCCTTGTCAGCTGCCGCTTGCGCCATCTCCTGAAGACTGCTGTATGCATGTCCCGATGCCACCGTGTGCGTATGTGCGTCAATAAGTACTTTTCTCATTATAATATTTATTTTTGTGGCAAATTTACATATAATTGATGAATGAACGAAAGATTCATGAAAAAAACGCGAAAAAGTTGTGACAGTTTCAAAAGAAAGATGTAACTTTGCAGCCGAAATGAAGATGACAGGGGCGTAGCCCAGCTGGTTTAGAGCGCTGCAGTCACATTGCAGAGGTCATCGGTTCGAACCCGATCGTCCCTACATCACAGCTTGAGGGAGCTGTTTTCATTTCAGATGGAGGAGAAAGATGTTGGCTTGCCAGCATCTTTTTTTTGTTTTGAAATAAACCTTTAGTTCATGGGCAGGTCTTAATGGACAAAAGCTTTATTTTTTAACCAAAACAAATAGTTTACAGTATGAAAAAGTTATTTCTCACCTTGATGGTTGCGATGATTTCGCTCACATCATTTGCACAGTTTGGCGGCGGTCAGGGACAGCGTCGCGAGTTCAAACCAGAAGACACAGCAACCCGTCGTGCTGACCAGATCAAAGAGGCTGCCAAAATCAACGACGAGCAGTACAAGAAGGTGTATGACCTCTTCTTGAAGCAGGCTCAGCAGCAGCAGGCTCAGATGAAAGAGGCTCAGGAGAAGGGCGAGCGTCCACAGTTCGACCGCGAAGCTATGCAGAAGCAGCAGGAAGCTACTAACGCTGCCTTGAAGGAGATTCTGACTGCAGAGCAGTTTGCAGCTTATGAGAAGGCTCAGCAGGAGCGTCGTCAGCGTGGTGGCGGCTTTGGCGGTGGTCGTCCTGGTGGTCAGGGCGGTCCTGGCGGTGGCTTTGGTGGCGGTCGTCCTCGTCAGGGCGGCAATGGTCCTCAGGGCACCAACATGTAAGAAGAGGCGTACCCAAAACGCAAGACAGACAAGGAGGGGCATCAGAAAAAATGATGCTCCTCTCTTTTTTTTCTCATTTTTCTTTAAACCTTTTATTTTTATGCTCGTCTTACCCAACGAAAAGGCTTACAAACAAATCTTTTAACTAAACTTATTTTATTTAACTCATTTCATTATGAAAAAAATCATTCTTACTCTGATGTTGGCGGTAGTATCGCTTTCATCTTTCGCACAGTTCGGTGGCGGACAGTTCCAAATGCCAAAGCCTGAGGAAATGGCAACTCGTCGTGCAGATCAAGTAAAAGAACAAGTTAAGGACGCTGGTCAGCTTACTGACGAGCAGTACAAGAAGGTTTACGACCTTTACCTGAAGCAGTCTAAGGACATGCAGGCTAAGATGAGTGAAGGTGGTGGCATGGGTGGCTTCAACATGGAAGAAATGCAGAAGCAGCAGGAAGCTACCAACAAGGCACTGAAGGAGATTCTTTCTGAGGAGCAGTTCAAGGCTTACCAGAAGGCTCAGGAAGAAATGATGAAGCGCTTCCAGCAAGGCGGTGGCTTCGGTGGATAAGATATGACCACGAGATAAAACAATAATATCACTTCATATCGTTAGGAAGGGGAATGCGTCGAACAAGGCACACTCCCCTTCTCTTCAATTTTTATCACACATAGACAACATGAAAAAAATCGACATCAAGACGCTGGGTCAAGAAGATGCGTTTGACCTGATTGGCAAACAATGGATGCTGGTAACTGCCGGCACACAGGAGAAGTTTAACATGATGACTGCTTCGTGGGGAGGCATCGCTTGGTTATGGAACAAACCCGTCGCCTTCATCTTCATTCGTCCTGAGCGTTACACACATGAGTTCATCGAGGCAAACGAACGAGTGACCTTGTCTTTCTATCCAGAGGACTGCCGCAAAGCACTCAACGTGTGTGGCAGCAAGAGTGGTCGCACCATTGACAAGGTGGCAGAGACAGGACTATACCCCGAAGTGCTGGAGAGTGGAGCCATCACCTTCAAGGAGGCACGCCTGACGCTGGATTGCCGCAAGTTGTTCAAGTCGGAGATGCAAGCGGAGAATTTCATTGACAAGGAGATTCTCAGCCGCTGGTATAATGACCAGCCAGGCGGAGGATTGCATACGGTCTATGTGCTAGAGATTGAAAATATCTATGAAAACAAACTCAGATAAAAAACGATGAAAAAAAGTATTGCATTATTGATGGCTGTACTAGGATTGAGTACTTCGGCATACAGCCAACCTGAAGTGAATGAATTTCAAACAAAAAGCGGCAAGACCGTGACAATGTATCCACTAGTTCATTCTAGCATTCGCATCATCTACGACAACATGGAAATAGAGATTGATCCTGTGCGTCAACTCGGTAACCGCACCATTGACTACTCGCAGATTCCTCAAGCGGACTTCATCTTTGTGACCCATGAGCATGGTGATCATTATGACAAAGAAGCTATCAAGCAACTGACACGTGTGGGCACACGTTTCATCACGAACCAAAGATGTGCCACGTTGCAGGGTTATGGATTGGTGATGAAGAATGGTGACCATGAGGACTTGAATCATGGTATATTAGTGGATGCCGTTCCAGCCTACAACACCACAGAAGGTCGCACACAGTTTCATCCCCAGGGACGCGACAATGGCTATATCCTCTCGCTGGATGGTTTGCGCATCTATATTGCTGGCGACACGGAGGACATCCCAGAAATGGCTAACATCAAAGACATTGACATTGCATTCTTGCCTTGCAACCAGCCTTACACGATGACTCCCGAACAACTAGTTCGTGCTGCTCGCATCATCAAGCCCAAGGTGCTCTTCCCCTATCACTATGGACAGACAGACGTAACCACCCTACCAGAGGAACTGAAAGCGGATGGCATTGACGTAAGAATCAGACACTACGAATAAATCTGTTCTGACAGACAATCAATACTGCTGACAAACAGACATACAAGAAAAAGGAGACCTTCCACAAACGGATGGTCCCCTTTTTATTTCTTTGTGTGTGAAATGGATGTCACTCCTTCACCACATCCTTTACCAATCTTACATGCTGTGAAAAAGCAGAAATCCTACAACCCCTGTCGGGCCAAATGCTTGTATCAGAAACACTCAAGTGGCTGTCGCTAGAAGACCAATACTCTGCTTCAGTGGGCAGTCCGTCCTCAGAGAAACTCCATGATGTGAAGGGCAAGAAAACTGCGCCAGCTTCTTCCATCTTCTCCCATGCTACTGCGTCATACACATTAAGAACACTAAGATCGGTCTCGTTTGTTCTGTTTTTGACATCAATGCTGTTGTAAGTGATTTTTGCTGTATCAACCAGCGACACGAAAGATACATCGTCTGGCTTTTCCCACTCATCAGGCAGCAGGATGAGACCCTTCATGTTCTCCACTCTTCCGTAGGCAATCAGGCTGAGTGCATTGGGACGCCCCATAACCACATATTCCCACTCTTCAGGAGTGAGGGTTCTCCACTGAAAGTCGCCACCATTGCTAATGGGTTTGATGCCCCAATCGACAAATTTGGCATCTTCTTCACAGCGCTCGTAAGTTGGGTTATCACCAGTGCCCCAACCAAATACATCAAATGTGTCCATCTCGGCATATTTGGCATGTTCGCCTCCCAGAATGTCCCACTGATGCTCAGCGAACTGCAAAGTTTGAGTTGATTTCGTGTACTGCAGGTTTCCGCTCGAGAATTTCACTTGCTTGGTCTCACTCACAGAGAATACACCATTAATAGTGCCTTCTTCTTTGCTGCTACAACTGGTCAGCAGCGCAATAGCGCACAATGCGCCCAAGAAAAGATTTTTCTTCATAGGTTTGGTTTAGTTTTTAATGAGGTGTGAATGTTTACAAAATGGAGGCTTGCACCGTCAAAGACGGACACAAACCTCCTATAAAATCATGTATAATTACTTGTTCAAAGCAAGAGCGACGTTCACGGCGCATGCAACGGTGCAACCTACCATTGGGTTGTTACCAATACCGAGGAAGCCCATCATCTCAACGTGAGCAGGAACAGAAGAAGAACCTGCGAACTGAGCGTCAGAGTGCATACGACCGAGAGTGTCAGTCATACCATAAGAAGCTGGACCTGCAGCCATGTTGTCTGGGTGCAAAGTACGGCCTGTACCACCACCTGATGCTACAGAGAAGTAAGGCTTGCCTGCGAGGACACGCTCCTTCTTGTAAGTACCAGCTACTGGGTGCTGGAAACGAGTTGGGTTGGTAGAGTTACCTGTGATGGAAACGTCCACGTTCTCCTTCCAGAGGATAGCAACACCCTCACGAACGTCATCAGCGCCGTAGCAGTTCACCTTGGCACGAGGACCATCAGAGTAAGCCTTGGTCTTCACCACCTTCAGTTCACCAGTGAAATAGTCGAACTGCGTCTGAACGTAAGTGAAACCGTTGATACGAGAGATGATCATGGCTGCATCCTTGCCAAGACCGTTGAGAATACAACGGAGTGGCTTCTTGCGCACCTTGTTTGCCATTTCGGCAATCTTGATTGCACCTTCAGCAGCAGCGAATGACTCGTGACCTGCGAGGAATGCGAAACACTCTGTCTCTTCACGGAGAAGACGAGCAGCGAGGTTACCGTGACCGATACCAACCTTACGATCGTCAGCCACAGAACCTGGGATACAGAATGCCTGGAGACCAATGCCGATAGCCTCAGCAGTGTCAGCAGCATTCTTGCAGCCCTTCTTCAGAGCGATAGCAGAACCTACCACGTAAGCCCACTTTGCGTTCTCGAAACAGATACGCTGTGTTTCTTCACATGTGATGTATGGGTCGAGACCTGCCTTCTCGCAGATTTCATTAGCCTCTTCAATAGAGGAAATGCCGTTCTCGTTCAAAGCAGCAAGAATCTGCTTCATACGACGGTCTTGTGACTCGAATTTAACTTCTCTAATCATAATGCTTTCCTCCTATTATTCTTTACGTGGGTCAATAGATTTAACAACTCCCTGTTCTGGCTTTGTGCGGCCATAAGTGCCTGTAACGCTCTTGAGAGCCTCATTAGCGTCCACACCCTTCTTGACAGCCTCCATGAACTTGCCCATGTGAACATACTCGTATCCACATACCTCGTTGTCAGAATCGAGGAACATCTTTGTGATGTAACCTTCTGTAAGCTGGAGGTAGCGGGTACCCTTGACCTTTGTGCCATAGAGTGTACCACACTGAGAAACGAGTCCCTTGCCGAGGTCTTCAAGACCTGCACCAATCACGAGACCACCCTCAGAGAAAGCTGACTGAGTACGTCCATAAACAATCTGGAGGAACAACTCACGCATAGCCGTGTTGATAGCGTCACAAACGAGGTCTGTGTTCAATGCCTCAAGGATAGTCTTACCAGGCAGAATCTCAGATGCCATAGCAGCAGAGTGAGTCATACCAGAACAACCGATGGTCTCAACGAGACACTCCTCGATGATACCTTCCTTCACATTGAGAGACAGCTTGCAGCAGCCCTGCTGTGGTGCACACCAACCGATACCGTGTGTCATACCAGAGATGTCCTTGATCTCCTTTGCCTGAATCCACTTACCCTCTTCTGGGATTGGGGCTGGGCCGTGATTAGGACCTTTGGCTACACAGCACATTTCTTGTACTTCTTTAGAATAAACCATAATTGTAAACCAAATTTATTAATTAATAAATGTGTGTTTTCATCAAAAATGTTTGCAAAATTAGTAATAAAAAATAAGAAGAGCGCAGAAAATGAAGAAAAACTTTTCAAATGCCACTAATTTTTTTGTTAAAGATGGAGAAAAGCCGTAACTTTGTCGCTCCAATTATGCATTAGTTTCATCTATTTGCCGTAACTTTGCATCAAATTCACAAACCAATCATGAGTAAAAAGAGTAATCATAGACGAGATGTTTCGGTGGAGACGAGAAAGGCCCCATTAACCCAACAAAAAAAACAACTAAGTCAGAAGAAAGAAAAGAAAACCCTGAGCCTCACGGCAGGCAAATCAGCATGCATCGCCATCATTACTACAATAGTAATTATAGCACTGGGTGCATACTACCTGATTGTCCGCAATAGTGACATGTTGTACATGGCACAAAGCAAGGATTTCTTTGTTTTCGACCAAACATTTCGTACTTCATGTATGAACAGTCCTGGAGGATTCATCAGTTGGGTGTCTTCCTTCCTGACCCAATTCTTTTTCTATCCAAAACTCGGCAGCGCCATTATGGTGGCTATTTGGGTGGTGAACCTCTGGCTGAGCAAATTTGTATTCCGTGTGAAGATGGCATGGATGGCGATACTTGCCATTCCTGTTGTATGCCTGCTGGTCAGCACCATTGACACAGGCTATTGGCTCTATTATATCAAACAGACGGGCTACTGGTTTTACGGAACGGTGGGGTATTTCTTCACTCTCCTATTGATGCTTTTGTATTCATGTTTTAAGAATAAATCAGGACAAATCATCACTACAATTCTGATAGCATTAACTTATCCATTCTTGGGGTGGTACACGCTATTGGCATTGCTATATGTGATTGTGATATCACTCACACGCATGAAGTCCACAGACTCTCTTGTAAACAAACTTTTGTCTCCGCTATTCCCTGTAATACTGATTGGCATTGTTCCTATGTTGTGCTACAATTGTTATTCCAGCATACGAATCGAGGACATGTGGACTGTCGGATTCCCCTTCTTTGAAAACAATGACATGGTCAGTTACTACCCTTCCATTCCATTTGCTGTTCTATCCATTGTTCCAATCCTTTTTCCTTTCTTACCGAAGAACGTAGAGAATAGTACAGTCATGACATGGAGTGTCACGATTATCACCATTGTCGTATTATTATTATCATGGCTGTGGGTTGAGAAGAGTGACTTCCAAAATTACAACTATCATGCAGAAATGAGAATGTATCGTGCTGCTGAAGACCAAGATTGGGATCTGGTGCTGGATGAGATGGGCAATATTCCTGGTGATGCTTCTCGTGAAATGGTGTTGTTTAAGAATATTGCCTTGATGTATAAGGGAGAGATGGGTACAAAGATGTTTAGGTACAACAACATGGGCGAACCGCCAACAAATGGGTTTGACACACTGCATGTACACATGGTACAAACTGCAGCACCACTTATCTATTATTATCATGGTAAGACTAATTTCGCTTTGCGTTGGGGCATTGAGAATAGTGTAGAATTTGATTATGATTACGATTATCTGAAACTATTGGCACGATGTGCATTGGTAAACGGTGAAATGGAAATGGCAAAGCGCTATTTGAGCATTTTGCAAAACACCCTCTTTTATCGTGAATGGGCAGAGCACCTCTTACCTATCACTGAAAAGCCCGAACTTATCAAGAAATACCCAGAGTTTGACGGTGTGCGAGAATTGCGCGACCACATGGGAACTGTACTTGATGGAGATAACGGCTTGTGCGAGATGTACCTAATCACCTATTTCAGTCAGACGATGAACAAGGACAGCAAAATGCTACAAGAACTCACATTGAATTATGCTTTGATTCAAAAGGACATCCAATTATTCTGGCCACGTTTTTACCTTTATGCACAAATGCATTCAGGGGAACCGATGCCTATTCACTATCAAGAGGCAGCCATTTTGTATGGAAATCTGGAACCAGAAAGTGCTGACATCAGCAATATGCCTTTCCAAGATGAGGTGAAAAAGAGTTATGAGGGTTTCCAGCAAATGTCACAATCTCTGCTCAAAGCTGGATTAAATTCTGACGAAGTAGGCGAAGCCATGAAGAGCACCTATGGCAACACCTTCTACTGGTTCTACTTCTTTTGCAGAGATGTACACTCGTATTAAAGTAGAGAATTAAGAGATTAGATTTGAGTAAATAAAAAGTATATTTATATGAAACTGAAAAATATTGTATCAATAGTAACCATCACCGTCTTGTTGGTTTCGTGTGGACAACGCCCTTCTGTCCCAACAGATGCTACAATGGAATCCCGTTTGCCAAAGATTTATCCCGACTACACTGAGGTAACCATTCCAGTCAACATTTGTCCCTTGAACTTTGCCGTGCAGGAAGGTGAGACAGAGACGGTGGCAAGATTCACTTTCCCTGGAGGTGAATACGTCTATGGAGAAGGACAGAAAGTGCTGATAGATGAAGAACAATGGAAGGAAATATTGGAAGCAACTCAAGGCAAGGAAATAAAAGTGGAGGTGTTTGCCAAAATCAATGGCGCATGGAAAGGCTACCAACCCTTCAACATCTATGTAGCGGAAGATTCTATTGACGAATACATTTCCTACCGTGCTATTCAACCTTCCTATGTGGCATATGAAAAGTTGAGCATTAACCAGCGCAACATCACCAACTTCGAAGAGAAGGAAATATATAACAACATGTCGGTCAGCACGGAGGGAGTGGGACAATGCATCAATTGTCACTCTTATAAGAACTTCAAGACAGATAATATGCTATTCCACATGCGTCAAGGTTTCGGTGGCACGATGATTGTAACGAACGGAGAACTGAAGAAAATTGACCTCAAGACAGATGAGACGCTGAGTGCTGGTGTATATCCTTCATGGCATCCTACCCACAACTACATCGCTTTCTCCACGAACAAGACTGGTCAGTCTTTCCACACGAAAGACCTGAACAAGATTGAGGTACAGGACACGGAGAGTGACTTGATTCTCTATGATGTGGACAAGAACGAGGTGAGCATCATTTCCGAGTTGGATGACGAGTTGGAGGTGTTCCCCACTTGGAGCCCAGACGGCAAGAAACTTTATTTTTGCTCTGCTCATTTTGAGTACAACAACGACAGCATTGAAAAGTCTGCTGAGATGATTCAGCGATTCAAAGAGGTGAAGTACAGCCTTTATTCCGTTGACTTCAATCCTGACACCAAGGAGTTCAACAATGTGGAGATGGTGTACGACGCTGCTTCTGACTCCATCAACCAGAGTGTCACCCTACCCCGTGTGAGTCCTGATGGTCGCTATTTGCTCTTTGCTCAGGCAGAGTTTGGATGTTTCCATGTGTGGCATGCTGATGCCGACATCTACATGATGGATATGATGACCAAGGAGGTGCAGAAGTTGGATCCTGTGAATAGTGACCGTTCAGAAAGCTATCCTTCATGGTCAAGTAACGGCAGATGGATCATGGTGGATTCCCGACGTGATGATGGAAACTACACACGTCCTTACATTGCTTACTTCGACAAGCAAGGAAAGGCACATAAAGCCTTCATGCTGCCTCAGAAAGATCCTAACTACTACACCTTCTACCTGCGTTCGTTCAACCGACCAGAGTTTATGATTGAACCTGTGAAGATCACACCACAGGAGTTTGCCAAGAAAGCTAAAGAAGACGCTGTTCCTGCCAAGTACGCAGATCAATGAAAAAGTATCTGAAATACATATACCTCTTTGCCTTCATCACCGTAGCATACATCCTGTTGCCGGTGATGAATGCTGATTATCTGTACACCATCCAAGATAACAACGTCTTCATCAATGGACACACCTTCATGATGGACACGGTTCAACATGAAGGTGGTTGGGGAACATGGATTGCATGCTACCTCACCCAGTTCTTCTACTATCCTTGGTTGGGCAGCACCATCCTCATTCTCATTTGGGTGGCTATCTACTGGATTACCATTGGGATGTTTGAAATCAGCAACAAGTGGAGTTTCCTGGCACTCATCATTCCTGTGCTTTTGCTGTACCATCTGCTTGACTATGGCTACTGGATTTACTATGCCAAGGCTCCAGCCTTTCCTTTTGTGCCCACCATCATGGTCATTTTCTGCCTGCTGTTCGTTTGGGGAGGAATGTCTATAACCAGAACATGGATTGTCAGTTGGAGCTTGAAAGGATTGTTTATCATTGGCATGCTTGCCATCATCATCGTCATCTACAATTGGCTCTGTCCATCCACTCCTTGGCATTTCAACTACAATTTCAGGAATTCCATCAAGACCACCCTCACAGACAAGAACTTCAAGCATGAACTTAAGATGTACCGTGCATTGGATGAGTTCCGTTTTGAGGATGTGCTCAAGGAGATGCCAACTGACCAGGAGGCTACCCCCACCAATTTGATGGTGCTCTACAAGAACATTGCCTTGATGCATACAGGACAGATGGACAAGATGTTTGAGACAAACAACTGTGGCATCAATCCTAACAACCCAAGTGATTCCCTGAAGATACGCACCTCCCTCTTGGGGGCTCCTCTCATCTATTACATGTTTGGACAGATGAACTACTCCTACCGTTGGGCCATGGAGAACTCCGTGCAATATGGATTGAGTTTCAGGAGTCTCAAGATGATGACACGCACAGCACTCTTCAATCAGGAGTTTGAGGTGGCAGCCAAATACATTGCCATGCTCAAGAGCAGCACTTTCCATCGGAAATGGGCATTGGAACATGAGGCATGGATGATGAACAGCACCCACTTCATTCAGAGTCAGGAGTACCAGACACTCGCTCCCCTGCTGAATGAGGAGGCAAACGTGCTGGATGGTGATGATGGATTGTGTGAGCAGTTCCTGTTGGAATATTTCTCTGACTTGGATCGTGCCAACACTCCCCTCTTGGAGACAGTCACTCTGTGTATGTCGTTGTGGGCAAAGGATTATTATGCTTATTGTGTCCACTTCTACGACTATGTGAACCATCATCCCAACAACCCCATTCCTGCCCTTTATCAGGAGGGAGCCATTTTGCTGGGCAATGCAGAGGAATCCCCCATCACACTCAACCAGTTCAAATTTGATGATTTCGTTGCAAACAAATATAATAGTTTCGTGCAAGACTACCACCAACTGCAACAGCAGGAATTGGATGAGAAAGAAATAGGCAAACGTCTGAAGCCCCTCTATGGCAACACCTATTGGTGGTATTACTATTTCTACAACGACTTCAACATTTACTAATTAACAGCTACACTACATTTTTAGATTCACACATGAAGAAACTGATAGCTTTTGCCCTGCTGGCATCTGCCACATTGAGCATTCACGCGCAGGGCACCATACAAGATTATAAGAGAGCCTTCTCCACAGGCACCAGACATTCCAACAAGATGACCCATGGAAGTGTCAGTGTCCGTCGTTCTTTTGATGGACCTCAGGATGAGTTCATCTATTCCACTTGGAATGGTGACAGCACAGTGTGGTACAAGGTGGATGCCAAGACAGGCAAGAAGGAACAGATTGCCAATCCAGAACAGCGTCGTCCTCGTGGTAATTGGGGAGGTGGACGTGGTGATGGCTACCACCATTGGGCAGAGGTGCGTGATGAGAAAGATGGACGTGCTGAAAGTCCTGTGGACAAGGGTACCTTCATGATTCACAAGGACAACAACCTCTATCTTGTCAAGGGAGAGGACAACACCAATGCCAAGCAAGTGACTGCTGATGGTGTGGACACCTGCTACTATTCCTCTTGGGGACGTTGGTCAAAGGATGGCAAGTACTATGCCACTGTGCTCATCAAACCTGCTCCCAAGCACTTTGTGACCTACACACAGTCCTCCCCTGCCAATCAGGTGCAGCCCCTCTACATCACAAGGGAGTATGCCAAGCCAGGTGATTCACTCAACTACCGCATTCCTGTCATTGTGGATGTGGAGCACAAGAAGACCATCTATCCCAAGAGCACAGACCTCTTCAAGAGTCAGTATGAGGTGAGTGCCCCTGCTTGGGATGAAAATGAAAAGACCCTCACTTTTGAGTTCAATGAACGTGGTCACAAGACCTACCGTGTGTTGGAAATGGACTTGAAGGGCAATGTGAAGACCTTGATTGAGGAGAAGAATGACAAGTATGTGGCTTATTCTCGCAATTTACGTCGTGACTTGGATGCCAACCACATCCTTTGGAAGAGTGACCGTGATGGACATGCCCACCTCTATCTTTATGACCGTAAGAAAGGGAAACTGTCTCAGGTGACCAAGGGTGACTTCTGGGTGCGTGAGGTGCAGGATGTCCAGATTAATGAGAAAGGTGAAGGCTTCATCATCTTCTCTGCCAATGGCTTGCACTACAAGAACATGGGCAAGGTGAAGTCCAGTTTTGATGGGAAGATTCCTGAGGAAGACCCTTACAACATCCACTATTACCGTATTGACCTCAATGGCAAGAACTTTGTGGAACTCACTCCTGAACGGGGTACTCATGAAGCCACTTTCAGTCGTTCCTGCAAGGAATCATTCATTGACACTTACTCTTCCATCGACCAGGCTCCTGTGACTGTGTTGCGTTCCTCTTTGGATGGTCATGTCATCACCACCCTTGAAACTGCCAACATCAGCAAGTTGGAGGCAACAGGTTGGAAGGCTCCAGAGGTGTTTGTGGCTCCTGGCCGTGATGGAAAGACCGATATGTGGGGACTCATTCAGCGTCCTTCCAACTTTGATCCCAAGAAGAAATATCCCGTCATTGAGTATATCTATTCAGGTCCTGGCGACCAGTACGTGCCCAAGAAGTTCACTCCTTGGCTCTACTACCTGCAAGATGTGGCAGAACTGGGTTTCATCGTGGTGCAATTGGATGCCATGACTACTTCATTCCGCAATCTTGACTTCGAGCAGGTGTGCTACAAGAACCTCAAAGATGCAGGTTTCCCTGACCGTATTGAATGGATCAAGGCGGCTGCCAAGAAGTACCCCTACATGGACATCGACCGCATGGGTATCTATGGATGTTCAGCAGGAGGACAGGAAGCTTTGGGTGCCCTACTTTTCCACGGTGATTTCTACAAGGCTGCCTATGCTGCTTGTGGTTGTCACGACAACCGCATGGACAAGATATGGTGGAATGAGCAATGGATGGGTTACCCAGTTGACAGTTCTTACATCGAGTGTTCCAACGTGGAGAATGCCAAAAACCTGAAGGGAAAGCTTATGCTCCTCGTGGGTGAGATGGATGACAACGTTGATCCTTCCTCCACTTACCAAGTGGTGGATGCCCTCATCAAGGCCAATAAGGATTTCGAGTTTATCCTCGTCCCAGGTGCCCGTCACACGATGGGTGAGAATTTTGGAGAACACAAACGTGATGACTTCTTTGTGAAGAATTTGTTGGGTGTGGAACCACCCAGTTGGGAAGAATTGAAGTAAGGGTTATAGGTTAAAGGTTATAGGATATAGGATATATGCAACAAGACGATAGAACAAAAGAATTGGGAACGAGGCCGATTGGGGAGTTGTTGGTGAAGTATGCCGTGCCTGCTGTGGTGGCAATGACTGCATCATCCCTCTACAATATGGTGGACCGCATCTTCATTGGACACATTCCTGAGGTGGGAACCCTCTCTCTGGGTGGTTTGGCTGTCACCTTCCCCATCATGAACCTGAGTGCTGCCTTTGGTGCGATGGTGGGTGTGGGTAGTTCCACGTTGATTTCCATCAAGCTGGGACAGAAAGACTATCAGACAGCAGAACGGGTGCTGGGCAACCTGGTGTCGCTCAACATCATCATTGGTATCATTGTGGGGGCTTTGGGACTCATCTTCATCGACCCTCTGCTGCTCTTCTTTGGTGCTTCTGAGAACACCATCCAATATGCCCATGTCTATATGGAGATCATCCTGTATGGCAATGTGGTGACGCATCTCTATTTTGGATTGAACAGTGCCCTGCGTAGTACAGGACATCCCCATGTGGCCATGTCTGCCACCATTGCCACTGTGGTCATCAATGCCATCCTCGACCCCCTCTTCATCTTCACGTTCAACATGGGCATCCAAGGAGCCGCATTTGCCACCGTCCTTTCCCAGTTGGCAGCTCTCATCTATATCACAGTGGTGCTGTCCAACAAAAAGGACTTGATTCACTTGCATGCAGGCATCTATGGACTCAGGAAACGGATTGTGAAGAACATTCTTGCCATTGGCATGTCACCCTTTGCCATGCAGTTGTGTGCCTGCCTGGTGGTCATTCTCATCAACAAGGGTTTGGCAAAGCATGGAGGGGATTTGGCCATTGCAGCCTATGGTATTGTGAACAGTGCCACCTTCCTGGCTGTCATGGTGGTGCTGGGCATCTGTCAGGGCATGCAGCCTATTGCAGGTTTCAACTTTGGTGCCCAACAGCCTGACCGTGTGGATGAGGTGTTGAGGAAAGCCATCATCCTTGCCACCATCATCATGATTGTGGACTTCATCATCTGCGTGTTCTTCCCTCAATACATCGTGATTCTCTTCACGAGCGACCCAGAACTCTCCGAACTGGCAAGCAGGGGTATGCGGATTGTCTGTCTGCTCTCTCCCATTGTGGGTTTCCAGATTGTGACAGGCAACTTCTTCCAGAGCATTGGTATGGCAAAGCGCAGCATCTTCATGTCTGTGAGCCGTCAGTTGGTGTTCCTTGTGCCTTTCCTGTTGATTTTCCCAGAACTTTGGGGTACAGATGGTGTGTGGATCAGCATCACAGCAGCCGATGGAGTGGCTTCCCTCACAGCAGGTTTCCTCCTTTGGCACTTCTATCACAACAGGGCAAACATCCATGCTCCACGTACTCGTATGGGCAGTACTTTGAAACGTGTGTTCTTCCACAATAGAGTGACACCTTGAGATTTGAGGTTTGAGATTGGAGGTTTGAGATTTAAGAATGAGATACTTTATATATTTATCCTATGATGGTGCCCGTTATCATGGTTGGCAGATACAGCCCAACGGCATCAGTGTGCAGGAGGTGCTCAACAAGGCACTTTCCACCCTGCTGCGTGAACCCATCGAAGTGACTGGGGCAGGACGGACAGATGCTGGTGTGAATGCCTCCTTGATGGTTGCCCATTTTGACACAAACTGTCAACTGTCAACTGTCAACTGTCAACTCTCTAACCGTCTCAACAGGTTCCTTCCTTCAGACATTGCCATCCACAAGATTGTACCTGTGACTGAGGATGCCCATGCCCGTTTCTCTGCCACTTCACGCACCTATCATTACTATATCATCACGGAGAAGTCACCCTTTGAGCCTTATGCCTACAGGTTTCCTCAGTCCCTTGATTTTGACAAGATGAATGAGGCAGCTCAGACCCTCTTTGACTACATTGACTTCACTTCCTTCTCCAAGCTCCACACAGATGTGAAGACCAACAACTGCCGCATCATGCATGCCCGTTGGGAACAGGTTTCCCCCATCAAGTGGGAGTTCACCATCACAGCAGACAGGTTCCTCCGCAATATGGTGAGAGCCATTGTGGGCACCCTTTTGGATGTGGGCCGTGGGGTGTTGACCATTGACCAGTTCCGTGAGATCATTGAGAAGAAAGACCGTTGTTCTGCTGGCACATCTGTTCCTGGCAATGCCTTGTTCCTGGCAGACATCACCTATCCAGAATCCATTTTTCTGGAACATGAATGACCATGAATTATTCATGAATACAAAAATCCAGTTATGGCAAGTACACAAGATTTAGCACAATACATCGCTGACCAATGTGCTGGTGCAGGCGAAATCACCCTCAAGAAGATGTTTGGGGAATATGGCATCTATTGTGATGGCAAGATATTTGGTCTCATCTGTGACGACATGCTTTTCATCAAGCCCACAGAGGCAGGTCGTGCCATCCTTCACACCCTTGACCTCCGTCCTCCCTATCCCAGTGCCAAGGACCACTTCTACATTGCAGAAATTGATGACCATGAATATCTCTCAGAACTGGTCCGTGTCACCTGCAAGGAACTCCCCATGCCCAAACCCAAGAAGAAGAAGAACTAAACCTCCAACCTCATAGCTTAAACTTCATAGCTTAAACCTCAAATCTCAAATCTCAAACCTCAAATAAATAATGCTCTGGTTAGTATTAGCATTTCTCTCAGCCTTCCTCCTTGGCTTCTACGACGTCTTCAAGAAGAAGTCGCTGAAGGCAAATGCAGTCATTCCTGTGTTGCTGCTCAACACCCTCTTCTCCTCCCTCATCTTCCTGCCCTTCATCATCCTCTCAGCACAAGGACACATCAGTGAGGACAGCCTCTTCTACACACACCAGTATGGGTGGGCAGAACACAAATACATCCTCCTCAAGTCCGTCATTGTGCTCAGCAGCTGGCTCTTTGCCTACTTTGGACTGAAACACCTGCCCATCACCATTGTGGGTCCCATCAATGCCACCCGTCCAGTGATGGTGCTCATTGGCGCCCTCACCTTCTTCTCAGAGAGGCTCAACCTCTGGCAGTGGATAGGTGTCATCATCGCCATGATAGGACTCTACATGCTCTCCCGTTCCAGCAAGAAAGAGGGCATAGACTTCAAGCACAACAAATGGATCATCTTCGTGGTGCTTGCCAATGTGTTGGGAGCCATCTCAGGACTCTACGACAAGTTCCTCATGGCATCTCCCGCCAATGGAGGTGTGGGACTTGACAAGTTGGCGGTGCAGTCATGGTACAACATCTACCAGTTCTTCATGATGCTCACCATGCTCTTCCTCCTCTGGTGGCCCACTCACAAGAAGACCACCCCTTTCCGTTGGGACTGGTGCATCATCCTCATCAGCATCTTCCTCTCAGCAGCCGACTTTGCCTACTTCTATGCCCTGGGACTGGATGGAGCCATGATTTCCATTGTCTCCATGGTGCGCAGAGGCAGTGTCATTGTCAGTTTCCTCTTTGGAGCCATGGTCTTTCATGAGAAGAACCTCAAGTCCAAGCTCCTCGACCTCCTACTGGTGTTACTCTCCATGTTCTTCCTGTTCATAGGAAGTCACAGCTGAAAAGCATCATTGCGTTCCTCCCTTCATTATATGGTCATTTTCCCCTAATTTTCCCCTTCTGAATAAAAAAATATTGTTTTTCGATAAAATTTTTCCGTTTTTATTTGGAAGTTATCAAAAGATGTTTTACCTTTGCACCGAAAATATTTCTCGAGTATCGATAAATACTTCGAAGCAAACGGTAAAAAAGTCACGTGATCATATAATAGTATTCACAATTAAAACCTAAAACAAAATGAAAAAGAAATTTAACTTGTATTGCGGTCTGCTGATAGCAGCTATCGTATTTGGAATCGGTCTGACAATGGTTCAAACCGGATATCAGATGTACACTGGCGGTAAGGCTGGATGGGAATTGGCAAAGAGTGACCATGAGAATGGCGTGAAGCGCGACCCACTTTGGGGGATGAAGATGATGAATGAGATGGCGCCTGTGGAGATGATGCGAAAGAATCCGCTGGAGATCACCGACAGCATCGTGAATGAGAAGACGGGCGAGAAGATGGCGTTCATGCCGGTGGTGGGCGTTGTATGGTCGAAGGACGTTGGCAACAGAATGCGGATTATCCAGGCCATCGGTTATTTCAACTGGGTGTTCATGATCATCTTCTGGATTGCGTTCATCAAACTTATCATTGCGGTGAACAAGGGAAAGATTTTCGAGAAGAGCATGGAGACGCAACTGGCCTGGGGCGGATGGTCGGTGTTTGGCATGTATGTGCTGGGATGGGTCACGCAGCTGACGAACCACTTCCTGAATGTGCAGACATTTGAGTTTGCCGACTACAACCACATGATCACGCAGTTTCCTGACACTGCCCTGCTCTACTCTGCTTTCGGCATGCTGCTGATGGGACAGATCTTCAAGATTGGTCGCCAGATGAAGGAAGAACAGGAGTTGACGATTTAATGGTTTAGAGTTTAGAGATTAAAGTTATGAGTTTGAAGATTATGGAATGGAATAAATTAACATCGAAACAGCGCGTATTGTGGGTGGCGTTCTTGCTGATTACCCTGTTGGCGGTCGGCGTGCTGGGCGTGATTATCTACAAGCAACTGACTGGAGGCGATGTCTCTTTCAACAACTGGTTCTCCATCACCCTCGCTGCTTGCGCCCTTGTGAACACATATTTTGCATTAACTCATTCTAAAAAAACATCGGAATCATGATCATCGTAAACTTAGACGTGATGATGGCACGCAGGAAGATGTCATCAGGTGAATTGGCTGAACGCATCGGCATCACGCAAGCCAACCTGTCGGTGCTGAAAACGGGAAAGGCAAAGGCTGTACGCTTCTCCACCTTGGAAGCTATCTGCAAGGTGTTGGAATGCCAACCCGGAGACATTTTAGAGTATAAAGAATAAAGTTTAGAGTTTAGAGTTTAGAGATTAAAGTTATGAAGAAAGTATTGTATCCTATATTGGCGATTATCGTGTTTCTGGTGATGCAAGTGGTGGGTGCGCTGGTCATGGCGGTCATCTCCTTCAGCAAGAATCCGGATGTGTTCCTGACGCTTGCGAGGTCGGGAAACCAAGAGGCAATGATGACCTACATCATGATGGGCGACGCATTGGCTTGGGGACTCATCATCAGCGACATCCTCACCATCGGCATTCTCGCCTTGTGCCGACTGGTGGATTGGAAATATGTGGTGAACTTCAAGATGATTGACTGGAAGGTCGGTCTCTTCGCCATCGTCGGAGCCATTTGTCTGATTTTCTACTCAGACATCCTTTCCGAAATGTTAGACCTCCCTGACGAGATGTCGAAAATCTTCGAAAGCATGTCCCTCACCGTGGTAGGCGCTTTGTCCATTGGTGTCATCGGTCCCATCGTGGAGGAGTTCGTCTTCCGTGAGGCATTGCTCGGCTCGATGCTGAGAGGAGGCATGAATAAATGGGTGGCAATCACGGCAAGCGCATTGGTGTTTGGCATCATCCATTGGAACCCTGCACAGATTCCTTTTGCCACCATTATGGGTTTTGTTTTCGGTGTCATATACTATAAGACAGGAAATATCGTTATTCCAAGTATATTGCACATTCTGAACAACAGCACGGCTGTGGTGTTGATGCTGGTGATGGGTGAGGAAGCTCAGGATGCAAGTGTCACGGAATGGATTGGCGGACCTGTCTATGCCATGGGTATCTGCGCGCCCATCATTATCATCGGCGTCCTTTGGCTCAAAGCCTTCTGGCAGAAATATCAGAGCGAGCGTTTTGTCGACACACCGACAGCAGTCGTCGATCTGATTGAACCAACAGAAGCCATCGAACCAACAGGAATCATCGAATCAACAGAACAAACAAATCAAATACCTATCAACAATGAAACAGTTCTTTAAGTATGTATGCGCCACTGTCGTGGGCATCATTCTGGTGGTCGCCATCGTCACCATCCTGTCCATCATGGGCCTTGTGGGCATGGCATCCATGGGCAGTGCCACTGCCAACGTGAAAGACAACAGCGTGCTGGTCATCCAGTTGGAGGGCAGCATCAACGAACGCAGCGAGGAGAATCCCTTCGGTGATTTGCTGGGCAATTCCGTGCTCACCGAGCAAGGTCTTGACGACATTCTCAATGCCATCGAGCGTGCCAAGACTGAACCGAAAGTGAAGGGCATTTACATCGAGGCAGGTGCATTCGCGGGAGCCATGCCTGCCACCTTGCAGAGCATCCGCAAGGCACTGGAGGACTTCAAGAAGGAAGGCAAGTTCATCGTTGCCTATGGCGACGAGTACACGCAGGGTGCATATTACCTCTGCTCCACAGCCGACTCACTGATTGTCAATCCGCAGGGAGTCATCGAGTGGAGCGGTCTGAGCAGCACCGTCACCTACTACAAGGACCTGCTTGAGAAAGTGGGCGTGGACATGCAGGTGGTGAAGGTGGGCACCTACAAGAGTGCCGTCGAGCCCTACCTCCTCTCCGAGATGAGCGATGCCAACCGTGAGCAGATTGAGACCTACGACCGTGAAATCTGGAACGAAATCACCAAGGCAGTGAGCAAGAGCCGAGGCATCAGCGAGGCAAAGCTCAACGAACTCGCCGACTCCATGATTCTCCTAAGCGAAGCCTCGCTCTACAAGAAGGAGAAGCTCGCGGACAAGCTCGCCTACAGCGACGCCGTGAAGCAGACCATCGCCAACATGATGAAGGTGGACAGTCCCGACGACTACAACACCATCTCCGTCAAGGACCTCGCCGGCATCTCTGCCAACCAGCCCAAGGGCTTCAGCGGCAACGTCGTGGCGGTCTATTATGCCGTGGGCGACATCGTGGAGATATCAACCAGCGACTGGAACTACTCGCCCGAAATCGTGAGCAAGAAGGTGTGTAAGGACCTGGAGAAACTTGCCAACGACGACGACGTGAAGGCAGTCGTCCTGCGAGTCAACTCCGGCGGCGGTTCAGCCTTTGCCAGCGAACAGATATGGCATGAGGTCATGGACATCAAGGCAAAGAAGCCCATCGTCGTGAGCATGGGCGATATGGCGGCTTCGGGTGGCTACTACATCAGCTGCGCAGCCGACTACATCTATGCCGAGCCCACCACCATCACAGGCTCCATCGGCATCTTCGGCATGTTCCCCAATGCAGGCGAACTACTGAACGACAAGCTCGGCGTGCACTTCAACACCGTGAAGACCAACGAGCATGCCGACTTCGGCGACATCTCCCGACCCTTCACCGAGCAGGAGCGTGCCATTGCCCAGCGCTACATCAACAACGGCTACGAGCTCTTCACCCGCCGTTGTGCCGATGGTCGCAAGATGAAGCAAGACGACATTAAGAAGATAGGCGAAGGACGCGTGTGGACAGGCATCCACGCCAAGCAGATCGGACTTGTGGACGAGCTGGGCGGTCTCGACAAAGCCATCGCCAAGGCCAAGCAGCTTGCCAAGCTCGACGAGGCATCCGTCATGAACTACCCCGCCAAGGGCACCATCCTCGACCAACTCCTGGAGGAGATGCAGGGCTCAAGCTACGCAGACAAACAGCTCAAGCAGACCCTCGGTGAGTACTATCCCCTCTGGGCAGACCTCAAGAACTTGCATCAGAAGACGGGCATCCAGGCCTCCCTTCCCTACCGTTTGAAGTTCAGACTCTGACACAAAAAAGAACCAAAAGAATTATACTTCAATACTACCCTTGGGAACAGGACTCAATTGGAACTCGATTGGAACTCAATTAGAACTCGATTGGAACTCAATTAGAACTCGATTGGAACTTGATTAGAACTCAATTGGAATTTAATCGGAAACCGAATGTTTTCAAGGAAAAAGATTGTCTTATACCACAAGAGCCCGTGCAACGCAATGGCTGCACGGGCTCTTTCATTATCTTTTACAATCCTACTTCCTAACGAATGATATATCGCTTGCCGTCTTTCACGTACACGCCGGGTGCAGTGGGCTTGCCCTCCAGCTGCATGCCAGTGAGGGTGTACCATGCACCGTCGGTGTCGGAGGCTGTGATGCCCTCAATGGCAGTGTTTTTAGGTTGAAGGGTGCAGTATTTAATTTCTTGTTGGTTGTCCATGTCCCAACCGGAAGTCACCACATCCTCCAAATTGGAGCTGATGGTGACGGTGCCGCAAGTGCCTTCAGAACCTTCGCCAATGTAGACTCCAGCCATGCCTGAATAGTGAGCTACGACCTTGGTGATGCCGTCGGTGATGGTGATGTTGCCGCAGGAGCCTTGATAGCCACTGCCGATGCTGGCACCACCCATGCCTCCACGTGCCTCAACTGTGCCGCCGCTGATGGTAATGTTGCCACAGGAGCCTTGATAGCCACTGCCAATGCCGGCACCAACCATGTCTCCTACAGCAAAGATGTCGCCGTCCTCGATGACGATGTCGCCACAGTCCTGCTGATTGGCACCGCCAATGCTGGTACTATTGCCTATAGTTTTGGCTGTAAGAGAGCCGCTGCCCTTGATGGTGAGTGTCGTGCCCTGAGGACCCGCCTGAATGGCGGGATACATGCCCATGATTGAGGTCACATAATTCTCGCCTTCAAGGATGATGGTAGCGTTGCCCAGACAGGTGATGCCCGGGCAGGAGAAGAGTATAACAGCATTGTCGAAGTTTTTGTGGTCGAAGGAGAAGTCCTTGAGCGTGACGGTGGCTCCGTCTGCAATCTTGATGCAAGTTGGAGCGTCAATCTCACCGGTGAGCACATCACCATCCATCAAAATTTGTTCGGTCACAGTCACAGGAGGAGTGGTTGGCAGTTCAGCGTCGTAGGAGCCGATGCCATAGATGTTGAAGTGGTAATCACCTGGTTCGGACTGCACTTTGAACTTGATGCAAACGAGTTGACTGGCAGCCTCCTCACCGCTGACCTTCGTTGTGCCCTTGTACCAATCGGGCTGCTTGATGTCTGACCAACGGACACGCACCACATTGCCTGTGGTAGACGAAGGAAGAGTCACAAAGGGATTTGCATATGCAATCGTAGCGTCCACATCACCTAAACCCAACTCGAGAGTAGCGTCCACATCGCAGGTGTAGGCAATGGCAATGCCTTCCCAAGCTGAGGCGTCGGCTGGCTCAGGGTCACCATCTTGACCCTCTCCTGCCACATTGAAGCCAACACCTACGAATGGAGTATAGGGGTTGTATTCTAATTTAAGTGTTCCATCGCCAAGCGCAGCTGTTGCGCTGATACCTCCACAGGCTTTGACAACGGGAGCAAATAAACAGGGATCATCGTAATCAAGTTCCACACCCCAAACCACTTTTGAATTTCCGCCATCGCCATTGTCGCTATACGAAAACCAATGACCAGACGTTCCACTGCCGTTGTCGAGTCCTGTGTTAACTTGCTCTACGCCTTCTGAGCCAATCCATACAAACTGTGCCCACGCCGTCGCAGTCGTGAGCACCAGCAAGAGCAGTGTCATTACAGCCCTTGACCAAATCTCTGAAAAAATCTTTGTCATGATGTATAAATAATAAATAGTAATGAATGTTTAGTTTTCGCCTGCAAAGGTACGATTTTCTCTCCACAACACCATACATCTCCCCCATTATTTTCCGTTTTTTCCGTAAAGGGACGATGCCCCCATAAAAAAGGCAAGGGGTCAAGCTGATAGCCTTGACCCCCTGCCTAAAATTACGAAGTACTTTTTCTAATAAATAGGCGAGATGATATAAGTGTAGGAGTAGTTCTGATATGGCATCTGATACTCCTGACGAGGCCATGCACCCCATGAGTTGACGCATCCCAGACCCATGCTGCGGGCTGCGATGTGGAGGTCGGTAAATGGACGCTCGGTGAGGTCGCCACTGTGCCACTGCGCCTTGTTACGGGCGGGCTGGAGGTCGTCCTCGGTGTAGTTGAGGGCTTGCATCTCGAGCGGCTCGATGCCTTCGAAACGGAGTCCCTTGCCAGCAGGGTTGGTGATGTTCCAGTAGCGCACACAGGTCTTGGTGCCAGTCTCCTGCGGACGGACATATCCCCAGAACTGCTCGGCGACGGTCTGCTTCCAGATGCCGATGTGCTGGCTGTTGTTACGGTCGATATAGTTCTCGTGAGGACCCTTGCCGTAGTATTCAATCTGGGTGAACTCCTTTGGCATCTGCATCTGCATGCCGAATCGGAGGAGCTGAGGCATCGTCAAACGACCTCTCTCGTCCTTGCGGTTCTTGGCCTCGTCGCTCACGTTGAGGTCTTGCTTCACCACGAGCTTGCCTTCGGGCGTCATCGTGTAGGTGAGCTTCACGGTTGCCTCCAGCGCCTGGATGTTGTACTCGGCAGTGACCACATAGTTCACGCCGTCCTGCTTGATGTCGAATGCTTTCCTCTCAAGACGAGGATGCTGCCATGCGGAGAGGCGGTTCTGCATGCCTGCACCGAAGTCGTTGTCGGTGGCAGCACGCCAGAAATCAGGAATCAACTCAGCCTCGTCGGTCATCATTGGCGTACCGTTCACATCGATGTAGGACACATAGCCCGTGCGCTTGTTGAACGTCACCTTCACGCCATTGGCAGAGAGCACGGCGAAGATAGCACGGTCGTCGAGCGTGACGGCTGGCTTGCCCTGCTGCTGCGCAGTGACAGTTTCAGCTTTCGGGAAAGCGTAAGGAGATAGTTCGAACTGCTGGTGAGCGATGACGGTGCCCGACTTGAGGAGCGGCTCGTCTTGCGCCAACATGAACTCGAAGTTCACCAGGACTTCCTTACCCTTGTATGCCTCATTCGCTACAGCTTTAGCTATCGCATCGACTTTTACAACTGCACGTTGCTGAGGCTGAATGTTGAGGTTGTCCAGCAAGATTCCCCCTCCGTCTTCCACTTGTCCGTCCACTACAATGACATAGTTCATGGAAGCCTTCAGCGGACGGAAGAAGTTCTCATTGTAGATTTCCACTTCGCCTTTCTTGGCATCCTTCAGAGTTACCCAGATGTTCTGGTAGTAGTACTGAATCTCGTAGGCATGCGGATTAGGCTCGCGGTCAGGATTGATGACGCCGTTGCAGTTGAAGTTATTGTCAGAAGCAGGAAAACGACCATAGTCGCCACCATAAGTCCAGATGGGTTTGCCGGTGAGCTTGCTCTTGCCCCGCAGACCCTGGTCGATGAAGTCCCAGATGTAGCCACCCTGATAGTTGGGCAGGCGACGGATGATGTCCCAATACTCCTTGAAACCACCACCAGAGTTACCCATCGTATGGGCATACTCGCACTGGATGAGTGGACGTGCATTGCCCTCACCGCAGTAGCGTTCGCAATGACCATAGTCGGCATACATCGGGCAGTAGATGTCGGTCTTGCCCCTGCTGCCCGCCTGCTCATACTGACAAGGACGGGATGGGTCGTAAGCCTTCACGAAGTCGTAGGCGTCCTCGAAGTTCTTGCCATAGCCCGACTCATTGCCAAGACTCCACACGATGATGGAAGGATGATTCTTCAACACATATATATTATGACGCTGACGTTCGATGTGCATATCGTGGAATCGGGCATCTTTGGAAAGCGACTTCTCTCCATAGCCCATTCCGTGACTCTCGATGTTGGATTCAGCCGTCACATAGATGCCGTATTCGTCACAAAGTTCATACCAACGAGGGTCGTCGGGATAGTGGCAAGTGCGCACGGCATTCACATTGAGTTGTTTCATCACCTGAATGTCTTGAATCATACGGTCCACCGACACCACATAGCCTCCGTCGGGATCAAGTTCGTGACGGTCCACTCCCTTGATGAGGATTGGCTGACCATTCACGAGCAGCTGCTGGTTCTTGATTTCCACCTTGCGGAAACCCACACGCTGCGGAATACATTCGAGGAGCTTGTCGCCATCGTAGAGAGAAATGTAGAGCGTGTAAAGATTAGGCGTCTCAGCTGTCCACTTTTGGGGATTGTAAGTCAGAATCTCGGATGTCCCCACCCCTCTCTCGGAAATCTTCATCCCAGTCACCTGGCTGGAAGCCACAGTGTGGCCTGAAGGGTCGTTGAGCAGCAACTTGCAGGTCTTGCCCGCAGCTGCAGGAGCCGTGACCTTGATGCTCAGTTTGCCGTCGGTGTAGTTGTTCACAAGGTCTGGCGTGATAAACACATCCTCGATATGCACCTTTGGACGCGCATAGAGGTAGGCCTCGCGGGCAATACCACAAAGGCGCCAGAAGTCCTGGTCTTCGTTCCACGAGCCGTCGCACCAACGCATGATCTGCATGGCGATGAGATTCTCCTTGCCAGGAATGATGTACTTCGTGATGTCGAACTCGCACGCCACCTTCGAATCTTCTGAATAGCCCACATACTTGCCATTCACATAAATGGTGATGTTGGAGGTGGCAGAACCAATGTGGATATAGACGTTGTCACCCTTCCACTCGGCAGGAATGGTGAAGGTGCGGCGATAAGAGCCCACATGATTGCCCTTGTCCTGCACAGCAGGCGGCGCACCATTCCAGTCGCTGCGCCATGCGTAGCCGTTATTCACGTAGATGGCATCACCATATCCGTTCAGTTCCCAGATACCCGGCACCGGCATCGAGCCCCACTTGGAGTCATCATACTTCAGGGCATAGAATCCCTCAGGACGCTCGTTCGCGCTCTCCACCCAATGGAACTTCCACGCTCCCTCAATGCTCAGGTAACGGTTCGACTTTGCCTTGGTGTTCGCCGAGGGAGTCTGCGACTGTTTTGCCAACGTCTCTGTCTCGTAAGCAAAGTAATGAGCCACATCCGTCTTACGATTAATCTCGTTCACGGCAGGGTCGCACCAAACGGGCGTCTTCTGTGCTTGTGCTGTCAGGGCTGTCAATGCCAAAACTGACAATAGAATTTTACTTGCATTCATAGATCATACATTTTATAAAAAGTGAGTTTTAAGTTTCTTTCTATCTATTATCTTTTATTTATCCTTTCTATCGAACCGTTCTATCCTCACAACGAAAATCGCCAAGTGCATGGGCTTGCTATTCGTGGTGATAGGGCTCGCCTCGCATGATGGTCATCGCCCGATAGAGTTGTTCCACGAAGATAAGCCGCACCATCTGATGCGAGAATGTCATCTTGGAAAGTGAGAGCTTCCCTTTTGCCCGCTCATACACATCTGGCGAAAAACCGTAAGGACCTCCGATAATGAAGACCAACCGCTTGCTCACCGTCTGCATCTTCTGCTCCATGTATGCCGAGAACTCCACGCTCCGCAATTCCTTGCCGTGCTCGTCCAACAGCACCACATGATCTCCCCCTTGCAACTGCTTCAGGATGAGTTCTCCTTCCTGCTGTTTCTGCTGTTCAGAGGAAAGACTTTTGGTGTTCTTCAACTCAGAAATGGTGATAATTTCGAAGTTGATGTAATGCTTTAATCGAGAAGCGTAGTCATCCACTAAATCAACAAAATGCCGATTCACAGTCTTTCCGACCAATACCAATGCCACTTTCATATTTCACCCTTATCTTGTCACAGATTTCACACCCTTCACGGTACTCAGTTTTTTGATGAGTTGCGTGAGCTGATTCTGGTCATCAATCATCACCGTCAACTGACCCGAAAAGAGTCCGTCTTCCGAGGATTGGATGCTCAGACCACGCATCATCACATTCTTCTCCTTGTTCAGAATGGAAGTGATGTTGCTGACGATGCCTATGTCGTCGTGCCCCACCACATGGAGCGTCACAGAATACTGTTTCGAGCCCTTTCCTGCCCATCGGGCACGCAGCACACGATAGCCCATCCGTTCCCGTAACAGCTGTGCATTGGGACAATCCTTGCGATGCACCTTGATGCCCCGATTCACGGTGACAAAGCCAAACACGTCATCGCCATAAATCGGGTTGCAGCATTTGGCAAGACTATAATCAACACCCTTCAGGTTGTTGTCCAACACCAGCACGTCGGCATTGCCCTGCGCATGGTCATCCGCCACATTCGCCACATAATTACCTGCACTACGCTGTTCTGTGGAAAAGGCATTTGGATTGGCATCCCGTTCCTGCAATTCCTGATACTGCTCGATGACCGTGTTCACGTCCAACACTTCCTCGGCAATCGCCTTGTAGAACTCCGACACATGCTTGTAGCCCATCCGTTTGAGCAGACGCATCATGACAGACTCATCTGGCTCTATCTTCTTGTTCTTGAACTTCCGCTCCAATGCCTCCTTTGCGAAAGTGGACACCTGCATTTCTTGCTCGGTGAGCGACTGACGTATCTTTGCCCTTGCCTTGGGGGTGACGGCAATATTCAACCAGTCGCGCTTTGGCTGCTGCTTCTGCGAAGTGAGGATTTCCACCTGATCGCCACTCTGCAACTTCGTTCCGATAGGCACGTTCTTGCCATTTACCTTACCACCCGTGCAATGAGCACCCACGTTGGTGTGTATCTGGAAAGCAAAGTCCAGCACAGTCGCTCCCTTCGGCAATTTGAAGAGATCGCCCTTCGGCGTGAACACAAACACTTCGTCGCTATACAGATCCACTTTGAATCGGTCCATCAACCGCTCATCGCTCTCCACCTCATGATTCTCCAACGCCGAACGAATATCCTGCAACCAATCCTCCAGCTTTCCGCCACTATCTTTCACGCCCTTGTATCGCCAGTGGGCCGCCAGACCTCTCTCTGCAATCTCGTCCATTCGTTCCGTACGAATCTGAATCTCCACCCATTTGCCCTCTGGACCCATCACCGTGATGTGCAACGACTCATAACCATTCGATTTCGGCACACTCAACCAGTCCCTCATTCGCTTGGGATTGGGCCGGTACATGTCGGTCACGATGCTGAACACCTGCCAGCAATCCTGTTTCTCCCTCTCTGGTGCAGAGTCCAAGATGACACGGATGGCAAAGAGGTCATAAATGCCCTCAAACAGGCACTTTTGCTTGAGCATCTTCTGCCAGATGGAATGGATGGACTTGGTACGTCCCTTGATGTGGAACTTCAATCCCGCCTCTTTCAGTTTTTCTTCCACAGGCGCAATGAATCGGGCGATGTAGAGGTCGCGCGCCTTTCGGGTGGCACTCAACTTCTCCTTAATCATATAATAGACATCTGGCTCCAAATACTTCAGAGATAAATCCTCCAATTCACGTTTGATCAGATACAAGCCCAACTTATGTGCCAATGGAGCATACAAATGCGATGCCTCCATCGCAACACGTCGCCGTTCCTCCTCTTCTCCCTTATCCTTGATTTGGCGCATCAGATTCACCCTGTCAGCAATGATGATGAAAATGACGCGCATATCCTCTGCGAACGAAAGCAGCAGGTCTCGGAAATTCTCCGTCTCGATGGAAGGATTCTTGGCATATAGTTTCTGCACACGCAGAATGCCATGAATGATGTGTGCCACATCTTCACCAAACTCAAGCTTTACCTCCTCCATGCTGACCGCACCTGTCGATACACAATCATGCAGCAAAATACTGATGATGGACGCACGATTCAGTCCTATCTCCTCTGCCGTGATGACCGCAGTCTGCAAGTCGAAAAGAATCGGGTTCAGACCAAACTGGTCGCGATGCAACTGAGCCGTCTCAACCGCACGAAACAGGATCTCCTTCACCCTGTAAAAATCTTCAGGATTCAGTACATCCATCACCAACGATTGCAACCGCTTCACCGTCTCCACCAGCAGTTCCCTTTCCTCATCCTTTATCGTAGCAATATTCTCCATATCAGCGTGGTTTTATCATTCATTGAAACAAAAACAGCGGCAAAGATAATCATTTTTATATGAAAAATCCTTACCTTTGCAAAAAGAAATCATTTTTCCCATGAAAATAGGCATCATACAACACAAATGTGTGGAGGAAGTCGAGAAGAACCTATCGCACATAGAAAAAGGCATCAGAGAAGTTGCCCGACAGGGAGCGCAACTCGTCGTATTGCAAGAACTACACAACTCACTCTACTTCTGCCAAACAGAAAACACCAACCACTTTGACTTGGCAGAGACCATTCCCGGACCTTCCACTGAACGTTTCGGAAAATTGGCAAAGGAACTGAACATTGTCATCGTCGCCTCCCTCTTTGAGCGACGTGCCATGGGACTTTACCATAACACAGCCGTTGTCATCGAAAAAGATGGCACCATCGCAGGAAAATACCGCAAAATGCACATTCCTGACGACCCAGCCTATTATGAGAAATTCTATTTCACCCCTGGCGACCTCGGTTTCCATCCTATCAAAACCAGTGTGGGCGTTCTTGGTGTGCAGGTATGCTGGGATCAATGGTATCCAGAAGGTGCACGTCTCATGGCTTTACAAGGAGCAGACCTTCTCATCTATCCCACTGCCATCGGCTACGAATCTTCTGATACGCCCGAGGAACAAGAACGTCAACGTGAAGCATGGATAACGGTGCAACGTGGTCATGCTGTTGCCAATGGACTTCCTGTCATTACCGTCAATCGAACAGGCCTCGAACCCGATCCGTCCCATCAAACCAACGGCATCCAATTCTGGGGCAGCAGCTTCGTGGCAGGTCCCCAAGGCGAGATCATCTACCAAGCATCTAAAGATGAAGAGGCAGTAGCCGTCATTGATATTGACATGCGGCGCAGTGAGAATGTTCGCCGCTGGTGGCCCTTCCTCCGTGACCGTCGTATCGAAGAATACAAAGGACTCACCCAACGATTCATCGATTGACAAAAAAGAAGTCACAACAATAGCAAAAAAGCTCTATTTTTACAATAAAAATGTGTGGTTTCGTGCTAAAAAAGTGTCGAAACCACACTTTATGTTATATAACATGTTTTTTAGCGGTTTTAACAGAAGAAAAAACCGTACTTTTGCCGGACAGTTTATAAACTAATCAATTTCTAACCAAAATTATGAAAAATCTTAAAACGATTTTGATGGGGAGTGCTACGGCCGTAGCTATCCTTTGCGCGTGCAATTCTGCACCAGAAGTACAACTAACCAAGTCTGGTATCAACCCTGCTGATTTTGACACGACCATCGCCGTCGCATACGATGCTGAGGCAGGTCAGTTCAAGGCAGACGCAGCGAATGCTAAACCAGTAAAGCTCTACACCCTTACCAACAAGAACGGCATGGAAGTTTGTATCACGAACTTCGGCGCCCGCATCGTTAGTATCATGGTTCCTAACAAGGACGGTGAATTTGTGGATGTGGCTTGTGGATTCGACAAGATTGAGAACTATTTCCCATGGAACTTTGAGACCGACTTCGGTTGTTCTGTAGGTCGCTATGCTAACCGCATCAACAATGGTGAGTACACTTACAACGGCGAGAAGGTGACATTGCCAAAGAACAACAACGGTGTGGCTTGTCTGCATGGTGGTTACACAGGCTGGCAGTATCAAGTATATGAAGAGGTAGAGGCTACTCCTCAGTCAGTAGCTCTGCAGATCACTTCTCCTGATGGCGATAATCAGTTCCCTGGCGAGGTGGTGGCTACAGTTGACTTCAAATTGACAGACAACAACGAAATCATCATCAGCTATGACGGTGTGGCAGATGCAGCAACAGTGCTGAACATGACCAACCATACTTACTTCAACCTTTCAGGTGACCTGAATAACACAATCGATGAGTCCATCCTCTATGTGAACGCAGACAACTATACACCCGGCGACGACAATCTCATCCCTACTGGTGAGATCCGTCCAGTGGAAGGTACGGTGTTTGACTTCCGTACTCCTAAGGCAATCGGTACTGACTTTGGCAAGAACGATCCAGAAATGGAGTCAGTGGGTGGCGGTTATGACCACAACTGGTGTCTGAACACAAAGGGCGACAAGAAGGCTATTTGCATCACGATGTCTGACCCACGTTCTGGTATCAAGATGGATATGTACACCAATGAACCAGGTGTTCAGGTTTACACAGCTAACTTCCAAGATGGCACTCGTCCAGGCAAGGGCGGTATCATGTACCAGAAGCATTGTGCTGTCTGCCTCGAAAGCCAGAAGTATCCTGACTCTCCAAACAAATGCATGATGCCAGGTTGGGAAGACAGCAACCCATTCGTTTCTCCAGAAAAACCATATACTTCATATTGTAAGTATGCCTTCTCTGTAGAAAAATAAAGTTTGATCAAGTAATTCTAAAAATAACAATCACATTAAATTTAACATGGACAAAATTATTGAAGCTCTAAGCAACAATGGCTTTGAGATTGCCGACTACCTAGTCTTTGTAGTGTACATCATCATTCTTGTCAGCATGGGTTTATTCCTGTCTCGCAGCAAGAAAGGTGAGGAAAAATCATCAACCGATTACTTCTTGGCAGGTAACACACTGACATGGTGGGCTGTGGGTGCATCACTCATTGCTGCTAACATTTCTGCCGAACAATTCATTGGTATGTCAGGTTCGGCTTACGCATCAGGTATCGCACAAGCCGCTTACGAGTTAATGGCTGCTGCCACACTGCTTGTTGTGGGTAAATTCTTGCTGCCACTGATGATTGAGAAAAAAATCTTTACAATTCCTCAGTTCCTCCGCGAGCGTTACAACTGGGGAGTAGGATTCGCATTCTCACTTCTTTGGTTGTTCCTCTATGTCTTCGTCAATCTGACGTCAGTGGCATGGCTGGGCGCTTTGGCTATCCAACAGATTCTGGGTCTGCCTACCGACATGACCATCATTGTAGCTGGTATGGAAATTGACCAGGTTCGCATGGTAATTATCCTCTGCCTCTTCCTCATCGCAGGTATCTACTCTATTTACGGAGGTTTGGCTTCTGTGGCATGGACTGACGTAATGCAGGTGACTTTCCTCGTAGGTGGTGGTCTGATTACTGCTTATGCAGCCCTCTCCGTCATTGGTAACGAAATGCACATTGGAAATGCATGGGATGCCCTGATACACATTAAAGATTATTTGGCATCTATTGATGGTGACAAACACTTCAATCTGGTCGTCACTAGAAATGAAGAGCTTTATCCAGTCATCAATGGTGTAGTTGATGGTGCGGGCAACACTGTACAGAAGGAAGACCCATTCTTCACCAATCCTGGTATTGTGCTTATCTTTGGTGCTCTGTGGCTGACTAACCTCGGCTACTGGGGCTTCAACCAGTACATCATCCAGAAGGGTTTGGCTGCCAAGTCTCTCGACGAGGCAAAGAAGGGTATGGTATTCGCTGCCTTCTTGAAGATTTTGATTCCATTCATCGTATGTATTCCTGGTGTATGTGCATTCTATATCATGAACGCTCCTGAATGCGAAGATTTGCGTCATCAACTGGCTGGTGCCATCACTCGTTCTGACGATGCATATCCATTCCTGATTCGTAACTTCACTCCAACCGTTGTCAAGGGTCTGAGCTTTGCTGCATTGGCTGCTGCTGTTATTTCCTCATTGGCATCCATGTTCAACTCAACTTCTACCCTCTTCACGATGGATATCTACAAGCAGTTCATCAACAAGACTGCTTCCGAGAAGAAACTCGTGAACGTTGGTCGTCTCACTTCTGTTTGTGCACTGATTATCGCCCTGATTGCAGTTTACCCGTTGATGGGTGGTATTGACCAGGCATTCCAGTTCATCCAAGAATATTCGGCTTTCGTTTATCCAGGTGTTGTGGTCATCTTCGGTCTTGGTCTGCTGTGGAAGCGCGCAAGTGGCACAGCTGCTGTTGTCTGCGCTATCGGAACCTTCGCGTTCTCGATTATCTACAAGTTCGCCTTCCCAGAAATGCCATTCCTTGTACGTTCAGGCGTTGTGTTCATCTCACTGGTTATTCTTTTCGTATGGATCTCTCTGTCAAGCAAGAAGGCGGTTCCTGCCGATACACTTGATGCAGACTCCGTGAAGACCCAGATGCGATGGAGCACCATTATGTTCTGTGTTGCAGCTGTTTCACTTGTGCTCTCTATTGGCGGTTTCTTTAACGAAACCATGCACATTTACGGCTTTGAAGGTGCAATGATCTTCTTTGCTGCCATCACAGGCACTATTGGTATTTATCTGCGTTCTAACGCAAAAGACAAGGTACAGGATTCAAAGTTGGTTCCAATAGACCTGAACATTTTCCACACCGACCGTATATTCAACATTGGTGCTGTAGGCGTAATCGTCATCCTCACCATCCTTTATGTTGTTCTGTGGTAATCGAAAAAACAATCTGACACATTATTTATAATATAGAAGCCTCCAATTAATGACTGCTTATAAATCATACCCGAAATTCTTCGTGTCCGTTGATTGTATCATCTTCGGATTCAAAGATGGATGTCTTAAGGTTTTGATACACCAACGTCCATACGAACCGGGGATGGGCGAACAGTCATTGATTGGAGGTTTTGTTCAAAAGAATGAAAGCGTGGATTCCTCAGCCAAACGTATTTTGAGGGAATTCACAGGACTTGACAATGTGTATATGCAACAGTTGGCCGCTTATGGAGAAGTGGAACGTGACCCAGGTGAGCGAGTCATCAGCGTTGTCTATTATGCACTCATTAACGTAGATAACTACGATACACAACTTGCAGACATCCATAATGCTAAGTGGGTTGACGTGGATGATCTCCCTACTCTCTGTTTTGACCATAATGACATGGTTCAGAAAGCTCGCCACATGATTGGCGAAATCATTAAAAATGAGCCCATCGGCTGCAATCTTTTGCCCCGATACTTCACGCTGAGTCTGCTTCAGACACTTTATGAGAGCATCCTCGGCACCTCGATAGACAAGCGTAACTTTCGCCGTGCTATCTCCGAAAAAGATTACATTCAGGCTACAGGTATGATAGACAAGGAGTCTTCACGCCGAGGAGCCACATTATATAGATTCAAGAAATAATCCGAACGGATTCAATCATACAACTCATCAATAGTTGAAAGAAAACACATATAACACTATAAAAAACAGAAATACTATGCTGGAAGAACTAAAAGAAAAAGTATTCAAGGCTAACCTTGACTTAGTTAAGCAGGGGTTGGTCATCTTCACATGGGGTAATGTCTCTGGCATTGACCGTGAGAAGGGTCTTGTGGTTATCAAACCATCAGGCGTAAGTTACGATGAAATGAAAGCAAGCGATATGGTCGTTGTTGATCTAGAGAGTGGAAAAGTTGTAGAAGGTAACCTCAATCCTTCTTCTGACACACCTACCCATCTTGTACTCTATAAGGCATTTCCAAACATTCAGGGTGTTGTGCACACTCATTCCACATATGCAACCGCTTTTGCCCAGGCAGGAAAGGACATTCCCAATATCGGCACAACACATGCAGACTATTTCTACAAAGCCATTCCATGTACCCGTGATATGACCAAGGAAGAAGTAGAAGGACAATACGAGTTGGAAACAGGAAATGTCATTGTGGATGAAATCCTCAACATTCGCAAAATCAACCCAGACCACACACCCGCAGTCCTGGTGAAGAATCATGGTCCTTTCTCATGGGGTACTTCACCAGACAATGCGGTTTATAACGCAAAGGTGATGGAGCAATGCGCCAAAATGGCATTTGTCGCTTTCTCTGTGAATCCGAATTTGACCATGAACTCACTCCTCATCGAGAAGCACTATAACCGTAAGCATGGGCCTAACGCCTACTACGGTCAAAAAGGTCAGAAGCATTGATTCTATTAACTAACAATAATATTAACTAAAAAAAATAACAAAGTACTATGGCATTTGAAAATTTAGAATTATGGTGGGTGACTGGTGCACAGTTGCTCTATGGTGGTGACGCTGTCGTTGCAGTTGACGCTCACTCAAAAGAAATGGTAGCAGGTCTGAATGAGGGTGGTCTCATTCCCATCAAGGTAGTTTATAAAGGTACGGCCAACTCTTCAAAGGAAGTAGAAGATGTGATGAAGGCTGCCAATAACGATGAGAAGTGCGTGGGTGTCATCACTTGGATGCACACTTTCTCTCCAGCCAAGATGTGGATCAAGGGTTTACAGGATTTGCAGAAGCCTCTCCTCCATTTTCACACTCAGTACAATGCTGAGATTCCATGGGGAGAGATCGACATGGACTTCATGAACCTCAATCAGTCTGCTCATGGCGATATTGAATTCGGTCACATCTGCACTCGCATGCGTGTTCCTCGTAAAGTGGTATGTGGCTACTGGAAGGAAGAAGCTGCACAGAAGCAGATTGCAGTTTGGGCTCGCGTAGCAGCAGGTGTTGCCGATGCTAAGAATGTACGTTGCCTGATGTTCGGTATGAACATGAATAACGTAGCTGTAACAGATGGCGATCGTGTGGAGTTCGAGCAGCGTCTCGGCTACCACGTAGACTACTACCCCGTTTCTTCTCTCATGGAATACTTCAAGCAAGTAACTGAGGCAGAAGCAGACGCACTTGTAGAAGAATACAAGAAGCTGTACACCATCAAGATTGATGAGAGTGGTGAAAAAGTTTACTGGGAGAAAGTTAAAAATGCAGCCAAGGCAGAAATCGCACTTCGTCGTGTACTGAAGGATGAAGGTGCCACTGCTTTCACAACAAACTTTGACGACCTCGGTGATGCTGACATCAACGATCCTAACTTCGTAGGTTTCGACCAGATTCCAGGTTTGGCTTCACAGCGTCTGATGGAAGAAGGTTACGGCTTTGGTGCAGAAGGTGACTGGAAAACAGCATGCCTTTATCGCACTCTTTGGGTTATCCAGCAGGGCATGCCTACAGGATGCTCCTTCCTTGAGGACTACACACTCAATTTCGCAGGCGACCGTTCCTCTTGCCTCCAAAGCCACATGCTCGAGATTTGTCCACTCATCGCTGTTGACAAACCCAAGCTTGAAGTACACTTCCTCGGCATCGGTATCCGCAAGCAGCAGACTGCTCGACTCGTCTTCACTTCGAAAGTGGGTCGTGGTATCAAGGCAACTGTTGTTGACCTCGGTAATCGTTTCCGTCTTATATCTCAGGAGGTTGAATGCATTGAACCAAAGCCAATGCCAAAGCTTCCTGTTGCATCGGCTCTTTGGGTTCCACAGCCGACCTTTGAGATCGGTGCAGGAGCTTGGATTCTCGCAGGTGGCACACACCACAGTGCCTTCTCTTACGACATCACGGAAGAGTATTGGGAGGACTTCGCTGAAATGGTTGGCATCGAGTATGTGAAGATTAACAAGAATACTACTATCAGCGAGTTCAAGCATGACCTCCAAATGAACGAAGTGTACTATATGTTGAACAAAGCACTGAAGTAATATGACTGCTAAACAAACTATTGAATTAGGTAAAGCCATTCTCGGTATCGAGTTTGGCTCTACCCGTATTAAGGCTGTTCTCATCGATGAAGAGAACAAGCCTATAGCTCAAGGCAGCCACACTTGGGAGAACCAATTAGTGGATGGTCTATGGACTTACAGCACGGAGGCCATCTGGTATGGTTTGCAGGATTGCTATGCACAGTTACGCAAGAACGTATTAGAACAATACGAAATTGAGATTGAGACACTTGCTGCTATTGGCATTAGTGCTATGATGCACGGCTATATGCCATTCAAAGGAAATGACATCCTTGTTCCTTTCCGCACATGGCGCAATACCAACACCGGTAAGGCAGCTGCAGAACTCTCCAAGCTTTTTAACTACAACATTCCACTCCGTTGGAGTATTTCCCACCTCTACGAGGCAATTCTTGACAACGAGGAGCATGTGAAGGACATTGAATTCCTCACTACCCTTGCTGGTTACATCCATTGGCAAATTACAGGCCAGAAGGTGTTGGGCGTTGGCGATGCATCTGGCATGATTCCTGTTGACCCCAAGACAAAGACTTACGATACCACCATGGTGGAGAAGTTTGACAAGCTCATCGAGCCTAAAGGCTTTGGATGGAAGTTACTTGACATTCTTCCGAAGTCACTCAATGCTGGCGAAAACGCTGGTTTCCTGACACCAGAGGGTGCCAACCGTCTTGATGTTTCGGGTCACTTGAAGCCTGGTATTCCTGTATGTCCTCCAGAGGGTGACGCAGGTACAGGTATGGTGGCAACCAATGCCGTGAAACAGCGTACTGGTAATGTATCTGCAGGTACTTCTTCTTTCTCCATGATTGTTTTGGAGAAAGAACTCTCTAAGCCCTATGAAATGATTGATATGGTGACCACACCTGACGGATCACTCGTGGCAATGGTTCACTGCAACAACTGTACATCTGACATCAATGCATGGGTGAAGATTTTCAAGGAATTCCAAGAGTTGATGGGTATGCCTGTTGGCATGAACCAACTTTACACGAATCTTTTCAATGCGGCAGTGAAGGGTGACGCTGATTGTGGTGGCATTCTTTCATACAACTATGTATCAGGCGAGCCTGTGACAGGATTGGCAGATGGCCGCCCACTCTTTGTACGCTCGGCTAATGACAAGTTCAATCTTGCCAACTTCATGCGTGCTCACCTCTATGGTGCTATCGGCGTATTGAAGATTGGTAACGATGTACTGTTCAACGAAGAGCACGTGCAAGTGGACCGCATCATGGGACACGGCGGATACTTCACCACCAAGGGTGTGGGTCAGAAGATGCTGGCAGCAGCTCTTAACTCTCCAATCTCTGTGATGGAGACAGCAGGAGAAGGTGGTCCTTGGGGTATGGCACTTTTGGCAGCTTATGCCGTGAACAATGAAAAGAAACTCTCTTTGGCTGACTATCTAGACCAAGTGGTCTTCTCAGGCAATGCAGGTGTGGAGATCAAACCTGCACCTGAAGACGTGGCTGGTTTCAACGCTTACATTGAAAACTATAAGAAGGGTCTTGCAATCGAACAAGCAGCTGTTGACAACAAGCAATAACTTTATTTAATTAATATATAATAATTATGGCAAATTCTATTAGTGTTTTGAATCATGCAGCGGATAATATCCGTATCCTTGCTGCATCTGCAGTAGAAAAGGCGAAGTCTGGTCACCCTGGTGGTGCAATGGGCGGTGCCGACTTTATCAATGTATTGTATTCTGAGTATCTGAAATATGACCCCAAGAACCCTGAGTGGGTTGGTCGCGACCGTTTCTTCCTTGATCCAGGTCACATGGCACCCATGCTCTACTCTCAGCTTTGCCTGATTGGTAAGTTCTCACTCGAAGAGTTGGCACAGCTCCGCCAGTGGGGTTCTCCTACAACTGGTCACCCAGAGTTTGAAATTGCTCGTGGCATCGAGAACACTTCTGGTCCTCTTGGTCAGGGTCACGTGTTTGCTATTGGTGCTGCCATCGCTGCTAAGTTCTTGGCTGCTCACACAGGCAACCCAACTTTTGCAAAGGAGACTATCTACGCATACATTTCTGATGGTGGTGTTCAGGAAGAGATTTCACAGGGCGGTGCTCGTATTGCAGCTACACTCGGTCTCGACAACCTCATCATGTTCTATGACTCTAACGACATTCAGCTTTCCACTGAAACCAAGGAGGTTATGACAGAGGACACTGCAGCTAAGTATCGTGCCCTCGGTTGGGAAGTAATTGAAATCGTTGGTAACGATGCTGCACAGATTCGTGCTGCGCTCGACAAGGCTCAGAAGGTAGAAGGTAAGCCAACCCTCATCATTGGTAAATGTATCATGGGTAAGGGTGCACTCAAGGCAGACGGTACTTCATACGAAGCTAATTGCAAGACTCATGGTGCTCCACTTGGTGGCGACGCATACATCAACACCATCAAGAACCTTGGTGGTGATCCAGAGAATCCATTCCAGATCTTCGACGACGTAAAGGAACTCTATGCAAACCGCGCTAAGGAACTCGAAGCAATCTGCGCTGAGCGTTATGCAGAGGAGAAGGCTTGGGCTGCTGCCAACCCAGAGAAGGCTGCTGCACAGGCTGACTGGTTTAGTGGCAAGGCTCCAAAGATTGATTGGAGCAAGTGCGTTCAGAAGGACAACGATGCTACTCGTTCTGCATCAGCTGCATGTCTTTCTGTACTCGCAGAGCAGGTTCCAAACATGATTTGTGCATCTGCCGACCTCTCTAACTCTGACAAGACAGACGGTTTCCTGAAGAAGACTCAAGCATTCAAGGCTGGCGACTTCTCTGGTGCTTTCTTCCAGGCAGGTGTGGCTGAGTTGACAATGGCATGCTGCTGTATCGGTATGGCTCTTCATGGTGGTGTCATCCCTGCATGTGGTACATTCTTCGTATTCAGTGACTACATGAAGCCTGCTGTTCGTATGGCTGCCCTCATGGAGTTGCCAGTGAAGTTCATTTGGACTCACGATGCTTTCCGTGTAGGTGAAGATGGTCCTACTCACGAGCCAGTTGAGCAAGAGGCACAGATTCGTCTCATGGAAAAGTTGAAGAACCACTCTGGCAAGCCATCTGTGCTTGTACTCCGTCCTGCTGACGCTCAGGAGACTACTGCAGCATGGGCTCTCGCTATGGAGAACATGGCTACCCCATCTGCACTCATCCTCTCTCGTCAGAACATCAACAACCTCCCAGCAGGCAACGACTACTGCCAGGCTGCTAAGGGTGGCTACATCGTGGCTGGCTCTGATGAGAACCCAGACGTTATCCTCGTGGCTACAGGTTCTGAGGTGTCTACTCTCGTGGCAGGTGCTGAGCTTCTCCGCAAGGATGGCAAGAAAGTGCGCATCGTCAGCGTTCCATCTGAGGGTCTCTTCCGACAGCAGTCTAAGGAATACCAGCAGAGCGTGCTCCCACAGGGTGTGAAGAAGTTCGGTCTCACCGCTGGTCTGCCAGTGAACCTCCTCGGTCTCGTGCCAGAGGCAGAAGGCAGTATCTGGGGTCTAGAGTCATTCGGATTCTCTGCTCCTTACAAGGTACTCGACGAGAAGCTCGGTTACACAGCAGAAAACGTTTACGCACAAGTCAATAAGCTTTTCTAATGATTCCCATTGGTATAGCATCCGATCATGCCGCTTTTCCTCTCAAGCAGTTCGTCAAGAGCTACTTGGAGGAGAAGGGCATTGAATATAAGGACTACGGCACCTACACTGAAGACAGTTGCAACTATGCCACATATGGTCACAAGTTGGCAGAAGGCATCGAAACTGGCGAGGTGGAACGTGGCATCGCCATGTGCGGTTCAGGCGAAGGTATCTCTATGACACTCAACAAGCACCAGAGCATTCGTGCCGGTCTTGTGTGGCAGTCAGAGATTGCCCATCTTATCCGTGAGCATAACAATGCCAACGTGATTGTCTTTCCCGGTCGTTTTATTAGCGAAGAGGTATGCCGCCAATGCCTTGACGAGTTCTTCAACACAGAATTTGCTGGAGGTCGTCATCAACAACGTATTGAGGACATTCCTTGTAAATAAGGGAAAGACCGACACAAAAGAAAAAAAGCACACCTGGCATTTCTCAGATGTGCTTTTTTATGCATTCACTACTCCAATATTTGGAAGTTTTAGTTTTTATGTTTATCTTTGCAATCACAAAACACCAAGAAGAATCATGATGAAGATGGCATACACGAGCATTCATCAAACACAAATGAACAAATTCACTTTTTTTTTAATGGCATTCTCTTGTATAATAGATCTTTCAGCGCAAGAAAGTCAATACGAGGCAATGAAAAGAGAATTGAATGAAAATTCGCTTCCTTTAGTTAATCTTGTTGTGGACAAAGATTGTATTAACAAAAATGAATATGTTATAGGAGAGATTGAAATAGCAGATTATTTACGGAGAACGGATTCATCCCTCGAATCTGTAAAGTTCCATTGCAAATATAAAATACACGGCGCTTCCTCCACGAGATATCAAAAGAAATCGTATGCTGTCAAACTACTTGATGAATCAGGAGAAAACCTAGATGAAAACATTTTAGGCATCAGAGAAGAAAACAGTTGGATTCTTGACGCGATGGCTATTGATAGAATTCGAATGAGAAATCGTGTTTGTTTTGATGTGTGGAATGAAGTGAGTAAGACACCCTACCAAACCGATTTTGAAAACAGAAATGGAACAAAAGGGGAATTTGTAGAAGTTTTCATCAATGGCGATTATCATGGTCTGTATTGTATGACAGACAAAATAGACAGGAAATTACTCGACCTGAAGAAAATAAAGGTAGAAGATGAAGATATAACGGTTCGAGGATTACTGTATAAAGGCATTAGTTGGGGAAGCGGCTGTAAACTTCTTTCCTATGAAAAGGCAAATACAAATAATGATACATGGAATGCATGGGAACTCCAATATCCGGATGATTATCCATCCAAGAAAACATGGCAGCCTCTGATGGATTTAATTGATTTCTGTTCCGGATCGACATCAGATGAAGTGTTCAATCAAAAGTACAAAGAATACTTTTATCCTGACAATCTCGCCGAATATGTCATCTTTACGATGGCCTTAAATGTGGGTGATAATGCATACAAGAACACTTTTCTTTCTACCACAAATATCACCAAAGGACATCGTTATTTAGTGTCACCTTGGGATATGGACATGTCTTTGGGAGGATATTGGAATGGGGAATATAATGATATGCTTAACAATATGAACCGCTATAATGACGTTGCACCGTTCAATAGACTTTTGGTTAATAATGTAGATGGTTTTAACAACTTGGTTTTGGACAAATGGAAAGAATATTATACAACCGTTTTTTCCATCAAGAGCATTTGTGATAAATTGAATGACTATGCAAACAAGTTTGAGACATCAGGAGCATGGGAACGAGAGGTGAAGAAATGGGACAAGAACCCTGTACCGCTTAAAAAGTCGTTGAGTGATGAGTTAGAATATGTGCAAGAGTGGTACGTCAGAAATTATACATATCTTTGCCAGCAATTCGGCACTTCTGTTCCCGACCAAATTGACAACGTGTTCGCAAAAGACACCCAATTTCATATCTACACACTTGATGGAAAGACTGTTAATTCTTTACAGAAGGGTATGAACATTATTCGCTATTCTAACGGATCCGTGAAGAAAATTTTCGTTAAATAATAAGACCCACATGGGTGTCTGTTTCGTTTCTATGGACAAAACAACAAAAATTCCCATTTTCCTTTGTGGCATACAGAAAAAATGCGTACCTTTGTGGACTTTTTCACGTGCGCGTCTGTGTGCATGAGAATTTATGACGTGAAAACACTTACAACACTTTAATTGATATTTTATGGCTAACATGAAAGAAAAACTCTTCTCGGAGTTTCAGGCACCTACCACACAGGAGTGGTTGGACAAGATTGAGGTGGACCTCAAGGGTGCGGACTTCCAGAAGAAGTTGGTTTGGAGAACCAACGAAGGCTTCAACGTACAGCCTTTCTATCGCCGCGAGGATTTGAAAGATCTCAAGGCAGTCGATTCTCTGCCAGGTGAGTTCCCATTCATCCGTGGCAACAAGAAAGACAACAATCTCTGGTTTGTGCGCCAGGACATCGACGTGGAAGATGCCAAGGCTGCCAATGCCAAGGCGCTCGACATTCTGAACAAGGGTGTTGACTCGCTCGGTTTCAAGATTTCAGGCAAGAGCATCAGTAAGGAGCTCATTGCCACCCTGCTCGATGGCATTCTGCCTCAGTATGTGGAACTGAACTTCAAGACCTGTCAGCGTCATTGTGTGGAATTGGCACAGATTCTGGTGGAGTACTTCAAAGAAAAGAATTATCCACTCGCAGACCTGAAGGGTAACATCAATTTCGACCCTATCAGCAAGGTGCTCTGCAAAGGCAAGGATGTTTCTTCTGTCCTTGAATGTGCCAAGCCACTCATTGAAGCATTGGCTGAACTTCCAGGTTACAAGTGCATCAATGTCAACTCTGTAGCCCTGAACAATGCAGGTGCTTACATCTATCAGGAGTTGGGTTACGCTTTGGCTTGGGGTGCTGAGTATTTGAACGTTCTCACTGAAGCTGGTGTAGAAGCCACACAAGCTGCAAAGCGCATCAAATTCAACATGGGCGTAAGCGACAACTACTTCATGGAGATTGCAAAGTTCCGTGCTGCCCGCATGCTTTGGGCACAGATTGTGAAGCAGTATGAGCCTCAGTGCGACTGCGCTTGCCAGATGCATGTATGCGCTTTCACTTCTGAGTACAACCAGACCTTGTTTGACTCTTACGTGAACTTGCTCCGTTCTCAGACAGAAGCTATGTCTGCCGCAATCGCCAACGTCGATTCTATCGTCGTGATTCCATTCGACAAGCCTTACGAGACTCCAACAGACTTTGCTGAGCGTATCGCCCGAAACCAGCAGTTGTTGTTGAAGGAAGAGGCACACTTCGACAAGCTCGTCGATGTGGCAGGTGGTTCCTACACCATTGAGCACCTGACAGATGCCATTGCCAAGGAAGGTTGGAAACTCTTCCTCGAAGTGGAGAACGCAGGTGGATTCTTGGCAGAAACACTCAACGGCAACATCCAGAACGCAGTGAACGCATCCAACGACAAGCGTCATGCTGATGCTGCCAAGCGTAAGGAATTCATCCTCGGAACCAACCAGTTCCCGAACTTTACAGAAACTTCTGACGGCAAGACTCCAATGGAGTGCTGCTGCAAGTGTGGTCAAGAACAGGGCGAACTTCCTGCCCTCAACAAGAGCCGCCTGGCTTCTGAGTTTGAAGCCCTTCGCCTTTCCACAGAGAAAGCAGCCAAGCAGCCTATCGCATTCATGCTCACCATCGGAAACCTCGCTATGCGTCAGGCTCGTGCGCAGTTCTCCTGCAACTTCCTTGCCGCAGCAGGTTACAAGGTCATCGACAATCTCGGCTTCAAGACGGTGGAGGAAGGCGTTGATGCCGCATTGAAAGCAAATGCTGACATCGTGGTGATTTGTTCTTCTGATGATGAATATGCAGAGTATGCTATCCCAGCATTCAAGTACCTCAACGGTCGTGCCATGTATGTCGTGGCAGGTGCACCCGCTTGCTCCGAAGACCTCAAGGCTGCAGGCATCGAGAACTTCATCCACGTACGTGTTAATCAACTCGAAACGCTCAAAGAGTACAATGCTAAACTCGGAATCTAATTATGGCACGCAAGAATTTTAATGATATAGATATCTATGCTGGCATTCAGGAGAAGAATGGTCAGCAGTGGCAGAAAGAGAATGGCATCAGTGCGAACTGGCGTACTCCAGAGCAGATTGACATTCAGCCCGTATATACGAAGGAAGACCTCGAAGGCATGGAGCACCTCGACTTCACAGCAGGTATTCCACCCTATCTCCGTGGTCCTTATTCCATGATGTACCCCTTCCGTCCTTGGACCATCCGTCAGTACGCAGGTTTCTCTACAGCAGAAGAATCTAACGCCTTCTATCGTCGTAACCTCGCATCAGGTCAGAAGGGTCTTTCCGTTGCCTTCGACCTCCCTACTCACCGTGGTTACGACCCCGACAACGCTCGTGTGGTGGGCGACGTAGGTAAGGCAGGTGTATCTATCTGTTCTTTGGAGAACATGAAGGTACTCTTCGCAGGCATCCCATTGAACAAGATGTCTGTCTCCATGACCATGAATGGCGGTGTGCTCCCCGTACTCGCCTTTTACATCAATGCAGGTTTGGAGCAGGGTGCGAAGCTCGAAGAGATGGCTGGTACCATCCAGAACGATATCTTGAAGGAGTTCATGGTGCGTAACACCTATATTTACCCACCCGCATTCTCCATGAAGATTATCGCCGACATCTTCGAATACACTTCTCAGAAGATGCCTAAGTTCAACTCTATTTCCATCTCTGGCTACCACATGCAGGAGGCTGGTGCCACTGCTGACATTGAGTTGGCTTACACCCTCGCCGACGGTATGGACTACCTCCGCACAGGTGTGAACGCAGGTATCGACGTGGATGCATTTGCACCTCGTCTCTCCTTCTTCTGGGCCATCGGCATGAACCACTTCATGGAGATTGCCAAGATGCGTGCAGGCCGTCTGTTGTGGGCAAAGATTGTGAAGAGCTTCGGTGCCAAGAATCCAAAGTCACTCGCACTTCGTACGCACTCTCAGACTTCTGGTTGGTCACTCACAGAGCAAGACCCATTCAACAACGTGGGTCGTACTTGTATCGAGGCTATGGCTGCCGTGCTGGGTCACACTCAGTCACTCCACACCAACGCCCTCGATGAGGCAATCGCCCTGCCTACCGACTTCTCTGCTCGTATTGCTCGTAACACCCAGATTTACATCCAGAATGAAACCAAGGTCTGCAAGCAAATTGACCCATGGGCAGGTTCTTACTATGTGGAGACCCTGACCAACGAGTTGGTTCACAAGGCTTGGGAGCACATTCAGGAGATTGAGAAGTTGGGCGGTATGGCAAAGGCTATCGAGACTGGTCTGCCCAAGATGCGTATTGAGGAAGCAGCAGCACGTACTCAGGCACGTATCGACTCAGGCACTCAGACCATCGTCGGCACTAACAAGTATCGTCTTGATCACGAAGATCCACTCGATATCCTCGAAGTGGACAACACCGCTGTTCGCTTGCAGCAGGAGGAAGCCCTCAAGGAACTCAAAGCCAACCGCGACGAAGCAGTTTGCAAGGCAGCTCTGGAGGAAATCACCAAGTGTGTGCAAGAGTTCAAGGATGGCAAGAAGAGCGAGAACAACCTCCTCGACCTCGCCGTCAAGGCAGCAGGTTTGCGTTGTACGCTCGGTGAGATTTCCGACGCTTGCGAGGCAGTCGTAGGTCGTTATAAAGCAATCATTAGAACCATCAGCAACGTGTATAGTTCAGAATCCAAAGGCGACCAGGCATTCAAGGATGCTTGTGCTGCCACCGAGAAATTCGCACAGGCAAATGGTCGTCGTCCTCGCATCATGATTGCGAAGATGGGACAGGACGGTCACGACCGTGGTGCCAAAGTAGTGGCAACAGGTTATGCCGACTGCGGTATGGACGTGGACATGGGGCCTCTCTTCCAGACACCAGCCGAGTCAGCCCGTCAGGCAGTGGAGAACGACGTCGATGTATTGGGCGTTTCTTCTCTCGCCGCAGGTCACAAGACCCTTGTGCCCCAGGTTATCGAAGAGTTGAAGAAGCTGGGACGTGAAGACATCCTCGTCATTGCCGGCGGTGTCATCCCTGCACAGGACTACGACTTCCTTTACAAGGCAGGTGTGGCAGCCATCTTCGGTCCTGGTACCAATGTGGCGAAGGCATGTTGTGAGATCATGAACATCTTGAACGAAGAATAAAACAAACAAGTTATGGAAAAGTTCACTTTGATGGCTCTGCCCTATGCAATGGATGCATTGGAGCCAGTAATCAGCAAACAGACGTTGGAATTTCACCACGGCAAGCATCTGGCTGCCTATGTGAATAATCTGAATGGTCTGTTGGAAGGGAGCGGCTTTGAAGAGTCGACCCTTGAGGAGATTGTCTGCCAATCAGCAGGAGGTGTCTTGAACAATGCAGGACAGATTCTGAACCACGAATTGTACTTCGGACAGTTCTGCGGAAAGCCTGCAAAGACAGCACCAACGGGTCCATTGGCTGAAGCCATCACAAGGGACTTTGGTTCGTTCGAGGCATTCAAGGAGGAGTTTCAGAAGAAGGGTGCCACCCTTTTCGGAAGCGGATGGGTTTGGTTGTCAGCCGACAGGGCAGGAACGCTCTGCATCACACAAGAGCCAAATGCCGCCAACCCCGTTCAGAAGGGCCTGACTCCCCTACTCACTTTCGATGTATGGGAACATGCCTACTACCTCGATTTCCAGAATCGTCGTCCCGACCACCTCTCTGCACTTTGGTCCATCATTGACTGGGATGTTGTGGAACTGCGATATGGAAAGGCAAGAATGTAAGACGTTTTATCATCATAAGATGAGCCCAGCACGATCATTCGTGTTGGGCTCATTTTATATGGTTCCGTGATGGGATTATTTCCCGGTCTCCTTCGCCTTCAGTTTCTCCGCCTCCTTCTGATACTCCTTCTTCGCATTCGTCATCAGTTTCTGGAACTCGGCATCATTGTGCAGATGAGCCAACGTGTAGGCAGCCACCAAACGTGCGTCCTGCACATCGCTGGCATAATGGAAGCCTAAGATGGTGCGGCTTCGTCCATACTCATAACCTCGTTCCAGCAGGGCGTTCTGACAATTCGGCATCACCTCCACCAACGCGAGAGCGATACCCCATCCCAAGACGGCGTGGGTCGATGGATAACTGGATGTGTCCTCATGAGGTCCATCTTCTTCAGGGAGCGCGGTGCTCTCATTCATTTGCACATAAGGACGTTTACGGAAACCTACCGCCTTGAGCTTTTTAGAAGAATTATAAAGCCCATCGTATGTTTTCCGCACCAACGCAGCAATGGCTGGAGTTTCCTTCTCGCCCAGGGTCATACCCGCACAAGGCGTGTAGCATTTGAGGAAATCCACCACCTCACAAGGCGCATCCGCCAAAGCCTGCTCGCCACGGCTCGTGCCACGTTCTCCCTTCACCAGCCAATAGGTGATGATGTCGCCATAGAACCGGACGGATGCCGTGTCGGCTGGCGCATTGAGAATTCGCTCACCCTTCGGAAGGTCCAATTCCTGTTTCTTCGACTTGATTCCCTTGAGGCGTCGGTATTCCTCACGAGCCAGTTCCAGGTCCTCCTGATATTCGGGCAATCCATGCATCCTCGCCACGGCAGCCGATGCTGCGAGGCGACCTGCATCCACGTCACTCTGCCAGTGCGCACCCACAATCACGCGGCTCTCGCCATACTCATAGCCACGTCGCAGGAGCGTGTCCTGCAGTTCGGGCGCCACCTCCACCATTGCCAAGGCAGTGCCCCAGCCAAAGGCGGTGTGTCCAGAGGGATAGGAACCATTGCGACGCAAGTCCGTCTCGTCGTCGAACTCGCTCGACACGTGTTCGTTCATGCGGGCAAAGGGACGCACACGCATGTACCTCCGCTTCGCCATGCCCGTGGCTTGGTTGCAGGTCTCGCCCACCCGCTTGATGAAGCGGTAGATTTCGGGCGTCTTTTCCTTGCTGATGGTCACGCCCATCGCCTCGGTGAGCACCGTCGCCAGGCGCTTCGCCCCATAGAGCGACTCCCAGCTTGCCTGCTCACCGCGCGGCGTGTTCCTCACCGACTTTCCCCACATGAACTGCTGGAAGTCGTCAACAAACAGCACGCTGGCGGTGTCGGGTGGCGCGGGCAGATACACACATGGGTTGGGCAGTTGGAACAGGTTCAGATACGGAGAGTCCTTCTTCTCCTCCTTCGTCTGGGCGTCCAGACTCACGATGCCGCAAAAGAACAGGATGGCGGCGAGCATCCCCAAAGATTTCAGTCTCATGAAAGTTTCCAGTTTGTCTTATTCAAGTGCAAAGTTACGAAAAATCACACTCCTTGGGTTTTAATGGTTAGTAATGTTTTATACTTCGTGGCAAGGAGACTTCCGCTGAGCGCAAAGCGGTCCTACTTCGTGGCAAGGAGAGCTCCGCTAAGCGCAAAGCGGTCCTACTTCGTGCAATCAACGCTGTAACTATCGAGCGTCACAATCACTGCACCTGCACCGAAAGTTTCTATTATCCTAGATTCATTCACCAGGAATGGTAGGCGGATTGAGTTCCAACAGCCTTCAGCGTGAGCCCCTTGATGACAACTGTCTTGGTCTGTTCATTGAAAGCAGCAATAAGCTCTAGATTATCCTCACTAGTCGCATCAAACACGACAACATCCTCATCGAGTGAAGATTGCGCCCACACCATCGTGGCAGTGGACGCCATCAAGAGCAGCGTCATCACTGCCCTTGTCATAATTTTTGTAAAAACTTTTGCCATAATATATAATAAATAGTAATTAGTAATCCTCCTGCTTATTCCCATTTCCAACGACCCTGTGTATCCAATTCACCCTCGTCGATACTCTTGTTGGCTTTGCCGTAGTCTGTGCGGGAGCCTCTAACACCACCGCTGCCGTAGAGCATCTTGCATTTGTGCTGCAGCTCGGTCATCTTCATCGCCGGCTACAAATAGTTCTTTTTCTTGTCCATGGTTCAAATTGGTTTGATGTTCATGTTGATGTCTTGTCACTCCCACTCGATGGTTGCTGGTGGTTTTGAGGAGACGTCGTAGCATACGCGGTTCACTCCCTTCACATTGCGGATAATCTGGTTGCTGACCTCGGCAAGGAACTCATAGGGAAGCTTCGCCCAGTCGGCAGTCATGGCATCGGCAGAGGTGACGGCACGGAGCGCCACGGGATTCTCGTAAGTGCGCTCATCGCCCATCACGCCCACGCTCTTCACGTCGGAAAGGAGGATGGCACCCGCCTGCCAAATCTGGTCGTAGAGGGAAACCTCAATCTCGCCGTCCTTCATGTCGGCTGGCACGCCTGCGGCAAGCACCTTGCGCGCTTCCTCGCCAGAAAGCTTCACCTTCCAGTTGCGCAGACCGCGGATGAAGATGTCGTCGGCATCCTGCAACACACGCACTTTCTCCGGCGTGATGTCGCCCAGGATGCGCACAGCCAGTCCCGGTCCGGGGAATGGATGGCGGGTAATCAGGTGCTCGGGCATCTGGAGCTGACGACCCACGCGGCGCACCTCGTCCTTGAAGAGCCACTTGAGGGGTTCGCAGAGCTTGAGACCCATCTTCTCAGGCAGACCGCCCACGTTGTGGTGGGACTTGATGACCTTGCCCGTGATGTTGAGCGACTCGATGCGGTCGGGGTAGATGGTGCCCTGAGCCAGCCACTTGGCGCCCTCAATCTTCTTCGCCTCTGCCTCGAACACGTCGATGAAGCCTGCACCGATAATCTTGCGCTTCCTCTCAGGCTCGCACACGCCTGCCAACTCGGTGTAGAACTTCTGGGAGGCATCCACGCCCACCACGTTGAGACCGAGGCACTCGTAGTCGCGGAGCACGTCGGTGAACTCGTTCTTGCGGAGGAGTCCGTTGTTCACGAAGATGCAGGTGAGGTTCTTGCCGATGGCATGGTTGAGCAGCACGGCTGCCACGGAGGAATCGACGCCTCCGGAGAGTCCGAGGATGACTTTGTCGTCGCCCACCTGCACACGGAGTTCCGCCACTGTCTGGTCGACGAAGGAGGCTGGAGACCAGTCTTGCTTGCCTCCGCAGATGTCCACCACGAAGTTCTTCAGCAACTGGGTACCGTCGATGGAGTGGAACACCTCAGGGTGATACTGCACACCCCAAATCTTCTCGTCGTTGGCAGCATAGGCAGCGTACTTGACAGTGGAGGTGGAGGCGATGCAACGGAAGCCCTCAGGCAGACGAGTGATGGTGTCGCCATGCGACATCCACACCTGGCTGTTCTCGGCGAATCCCTTCAGGAGGGGATTGCCCTGCTCCATGAACTCGAGGTTGGCACGTCCGTACTCGCGGGTGCCCTCGGGCTCCACCTTGCCGCCGAAGGTGTGAGCCATCAGCTGGGCACCATAGCAGATGCCGAGGATGGGATACCTGCCACGAATTTGGTCGAAGTCGAACTTGAAGGCACGCTCCTCATAGACGCTGAATGGGGAGCCCGACAGGATGACACCAATCACGTCGGGGTCATTCTGCGGAAACTTGTTGTAAGGCATGATTTCACAAAACATGTTGAGCTCGCGCACACGGCGACCGATCAACTGGGTGGTTTGCGAACCAAAGTCTAAAATGATAATCTTCTGCATATATTATATATAATGAATTATAGTTTCACTTTCACGGGTTTGGATTCGTTGTGCAGGCGGTCGAGCGCAGTGACAACGATGGTCGAGCCCTTCTTGACGGATGGAAGGGTGTAGGTGGTGGCACTGGTGATGGCGAAGATGTTCTCGGGATTGTCGAGACGAACCTTCTCACCCGGCTCAAAGCGGTAGATGACGAACTGGCGCGCACGGTCCACCTCCTTCTTGGCATTGGGGGCTTCCCAACTGACGACGGTGCCGGTCATCGCGTAGTTGTGCACATTCACATTCTTGGGCTTGCTCGGAGCCTTCTTGTCGATGAACGGCATGAGGGGCTGGAGGGCTGGCGTGGAATGGTACATCTGTTCCAGCACGGTGCGGTAGTTGCCGGGATTGTTCACGCAGGCAGCGGCATACCACTGGCAGGAGCCCTGAATGTTGGGAAGGGAACGTTGCAGGTTGTACTTGACGAGCATCTGATGGGAATTGATATTGTTGGGGTCGACACCCTGCACCGTGCGCTCAATGTCCTGACCGATGAAGAGCGGACGCCCCCCACAATAGTCATTCCACCAGTTAACCAGCACTTCGTAGTCGGCAGCCTTAGTGCCCAAGTTCCAATATATCTGGGGTATATTGTAATCAACCCATCCCTGCTTCACCCAATAGACGATGTCGGCATAGAGGTCGTCGTAGTTCTGTGTGCCCGAGGTGGCACTACCCTCTTTGCAGTTTATTCCTGTGGGGCTGTTGCGGTAGATGCCGAATGGAGAGATGCCGAACTTGACCCAAGGCTTGACCTCGCGCACCAACTGATGGAGGTCGTGAATGAGTTGATTCACATTGTCGCGTCGCCAGTCGTCGATGGAAGCAAAACCACGCGGGTCAGCATCGTAGTATGACTGGTCTGGCATCGGAAGCCCCTTTACGGGATAAGGATAGAAGTAATCGTCCATGTGGATGCCATCGACATCGTAATTCAGGAGGATGTCCTCCACCACCATGCAAGTGTGGAGACGGTTCTCGGCGATAGCAGGATTGAAGATGTAGAGCCCATCGTATTCAAACATACGCTCGGGATGACGGACGGCAGCATGGTTCTGCGCCAAGGCAGTCGTGCCCTTCGTCTTGGCACGATACGGGTTAATCCATGCATGGCACTCCATCTCACGCTTGTGACATTCCGCAACCATCCATGCAAGTGGGTCCCATCCGTCGGCAGGAGCAACACCTTGCGTACCCGTCAGATAACGAGACCATGGTTCGTATTTGGATTTGTAGAGGGCATCGCCTTCGGCACGCACCTGAAAGAGGATGGCGTTGATGCCACATTGCTGAAGGGTGTCGAGCTGGTCGGACAGCATCTGGCGAAGCTGGGCTGGAGTCTTGCCAAGGTATTGCCCGTTGACACACTGAATCCATGCACCACGAAACTCACGCTTGGGATTAGTGATGGCGGAGGCGGTGAGTAGTGCAACACTACATAATAGGAATAAAAGGAACTTTTTCATATTTATAAGAAGGGGGTTAAGAGGTTGCCAAACCAGCCTTGGAACTTCTTGCCTGCGGAACGAGTGCCCCAATAGCCCTTCTGCATCGGTGTAGAGGACTTGAGTTGCTCGTTGAACAGGTCGGTCAGCTCTTGGGTTGTTTTCTTACTAAATATCACGGTGTTCACCTCGTAGTCACATCGGAGCGAACGAGCATCCATATTGCTGGAACCCACGGTGCAATAGAGGTCGTCTACCATCATGATCTTGGTGTGGTGAAAGCCTCCATGAAAGAGATACACCTTGGCACCCCGTTTGGCAAGATTGTTACCCACATAATGGGATGCTTCGGGAGTGAGCGGGATGTCACTCTTGGCGGACAGGAGAATTTGCACATCCACACCACGGTCAATAGCCCGCTTCAAAGCCTTTCTCACCCGATGGGTCGGTACAAAGTAAGGATTGATCAGGAGCACCTTATGTTGGGCAGTGTTGAGCATCTCAGCAAAGAGGTCGCGGATGGCATCAGCACTACGCAAAGGGTGGCGATCAATGATGGCGATGCGCTGGTTGTCATTGCTGGAAATCTTAGCCGGGAAATACTTCTCCCCTGCAATGTTCTCCTTGGTCGCCTTATACCACATGCGGCAGAAAATGGAGTGCAACTCGTTCACCACAGGTCCCTCGATGTGCATGTGCATGTCATGCCAGTCACCTATCTCTGGAATTCCCTCGATGTAGTAATCAGCCACGTTCATACCACCCGTATAGGCAATCTGTCCGTCGATGACCACAATCTTGCGGTGGTCGCGGGGAATGATGTGGTTGACCCACGGAAAACGGATGGGGTCGAACTTCACCAACTTGATACCCAACGCGTTGATGGAGTCGTGCATGTGTGCCTTGATAGGCTGATTGTTGGAAGAATTGCCAAAAGCATCATACAGCGCACGAACCTCCACTCCTTCTGCAGCTTTCTGTGCCAACAGGTGGAAGAGAAGTCCAGCAATGGAGTCGTTACGGAAATTGAAGTATTCGAGATGAATGAATGACTTGGCATTACGGACCGCCTCGAACATGTCTTCAAACTTGTCATGTCCCGTCTTGAGCAGGTGTACCGAGTTGCCATCATAGATCTTCACCCCTCTGGCACGCAAGTGTGCCGCCATGAGGGAGTCAGAAGTCTGGGCATCCACCACGAAAAAGAAATGTGTCAACCCTATCAATAAAAGCAAAAGCCTTTTCATCATTCTACCAATTTATGGGAGTCAAGTTATGTTGTTGTAAATATTGATTGCAGAGACTGAAATGATGGTTGCCAAAGAAACCACGATAGGCTGAAAGTGGCGATGGGTGGGCAGAACGCAGGATGCAATGCTTCGAAGCATCAATCAAAGGGGCCTTACTCTGTGCATAACTGCCCCACAGGATGAAAACCACATGTTCCCGTTCAGCACTCACCAGACGAATGACTGCATCGGTGAACTCTTCCCAACCACGTTTCTGGTGACTAGCTGCCATGTGGGCACGAACCGTCAATGTGGCATTGAGCAACAGCACGCCCTGCTCTGCCCAGCGGGTCAGATTACCAGATTGCGGCACAGGCTTGCCAAGGTCGGTCTGAATCTCTTGGAAAATATTGCGGAGCGACGGAGGAAACGGCACACCATCATTCACCGAGAAACACAAGCCATGTGCCTGTTGTGGTTCATGATAGGGGTCTTGTCCGATGAGCACAACCTTCACCTTTGGCAACGGACACAGATTGAACGCATTGAAGATAAGTGCACCAGGGGGATAGCAAGTCCCCTGCGCGTATTCAGCCTTGACGAACTGAATCAGCTGCTCAAAATAGGGCTTGTCGAACTCCGACTGCAGTTTCGCCAGCCACGATGCTTCTATTTGCACCTTTGCCACTGTATAAAATTCCGATTGAGGATGAACAATTTATTCTACCAGACCTGCTTGTTGCCACGATTCAGCCAACGCCTTCACATCAGCTTGTGCCTGGGGCTCCTCCACTTCGTATTCATCCAGGAGAATCTTAACCATATCCGCCTCTGTGAAATCCTTTCCCTCCACCTGCTGCCAAATGAATGCAGCAGATTCATTCAGTGAAATAACTTTCGTGAAATCAATGTTTTCCACTCCGTGCGCAATGATGATATTCTCTCCACAAATCTTGCGCAGTTCAAAACCTTTCTTTATCTTCATATCATGAATAATTTATTGTCTTCTTTTCCATCTCTCGGGTAGTTGATGCAACCATAAGAGTCGATACAATGCTAAAAGATAACGACGGACAGGAAGCAATTGGGGCCATACCGAAGAATAGCATTTCCACAGCCTCGATGTTGCTAACGTGTAGGTCTTGCCTTTGCGTACCACCTGCACCAACTTCGCCCGCACATTCCCCTCTGAAAAAACTTCCGTACCAGTCACATTACCATCACCCCGCATCGTCACTATCCCATTTTCCAATTTCTCTATACGGTGGCAAACAAAATGTCCCTCTGTCACTTCCGCCAGTATCACATCGCCCACAGCAAGATGATCCACTTTACCAAACACCAATTTGTCCCTGCCATCTTCAATGAAAGGACGCATGCTGTTTCCACGTGCAATAATGGTTGCCTTGTGCCCCTCTTCTATCAACTGCACCACCTGAGGCAAGAAGATGTTGTTCTCCACCGAAATTTTCTGCATATCTCCCTACTCTTTTCCTGTCATCGCCTCATAACTCATCCTCACCGCTTCCTCATTAGGCAGATTCTCCAAGAAATACACGGGTACCTGCTCTAACAATTTAGATACAGTGTCGCTGGCACCGACATAGTCACGCCTGTCCCACTTCATCACTGAGCAAGAAGGCAGCAACGATGCATAACCCTCCACCACACTCATTCGACGAATCTGATTATAAGGAGCCTGTTTCAACTGAAGAAAACCACCAATGCGAGCTTCCACATTCCGATAGCAAGGAGTTTTGCCACTCCAAGGCGAACCAAACACACGAGCCACTCCATCATCGCACACTCTCACCACGGGATTGTCATCATTCATCAAATCCGTGCCAGGAATGTATTTGAGCCAATTCTGCGTATGGGTACTCTTTCCCGTACCACTCACCCCCAGACACAGATACCCCTCACCATCCTTCCTCACCACCGACGCATGCATCAGAACCGTCATCTTATCAGCACCTGCAAAGGCATACATCATCATCAACGCATTATTCAAACCGAAATTGCGCATCACATTGTTCCCATTTAAACATACCGTTGCTGAGGAGAAATCAGCTATTGACTGGATCAGACAGCATTGACGTCCACTCACGTCACTCACCACAATCTGATACCCACCGTCTTCCTGTAGATACACACCGTGATTGTTACCTCCACAGTCAAACTGCCCGATTTCCTTTCCCTTCTGTACAGGACGCCATGCATCATCCACCTTCAACTCAAACAACAACGGTTCATCTTGGGGCATTTCATCCAACCGGAAAGGTTCACTCGACGGCAACAAGATCTCCGTATTCCTTTCATCACAGAAATTCACACAATAAACGTGACGACCCACTCTATAATATACCCTTTTATCCTGTTCCATCATTCCTCCTTCCACACGGCTTTCGCCCATGATGTATTTAAATAATCCTCATTAAAATATCTTGAACCATATTTCTCAAACGGGATGAACATCGTCACACCACAACATTGAGTATCATCAATTGAAATCGCTTTCTTGGGATAAGCACTATACCATTTGCCTGCATGCCGACAGGTAATCATCGTGGATGCCAATGACTTCCATTGCGCATATTCCGTTTCGTCAAGAACGCTTTTCATGACACCCTGCATATCAAGAAAGTCTGGAAATGACGATGACCAAGTGTTATACAAGAAATAGTTCAACATCTGCGAAATATTCATACCCAGCAGCTCCGCCCTGTGTGCATCTATAATCGCATTTGTTTTTGCAGCCAATTCATCCAGACCTTCCGTCTTTATAGCCGAGATCACCACACCATAGCTGGTTTTAGCGTATGCTTGGTAATAGGCAGAAAGAATCTCTTCCACATAATCATTCTCCCTCATCATCGCTCTCACCATCGTTTTATAATTAGCTCCTGGTTCAGGAATCTCTGCAGGAGATGCAATGATGTGCTTGGCCACATGGCGCAACTCATATACCACTTCTATATTCTGCATCATACAGGCATCAAAAAAAATAAAATCCAAAGTCTCCACCTGCAAAGCCTTAAGAGAACGTTCAACGGCATTGGCCATGTCTGCGATATTCATCTGGTGTCCTGGCAATCTCCTGTCGCTAGAGTTCCGACCATTATCCATTCCAAATGACCTTCGCACAGAAGAAACGTCTCCCTCGTAATCAGAAGGAAGCCACCCCGATGAATGCGACCACATCACCAGCCCATAACTGTCAGCAGGGTAATGGGTCATGGCGTAATCGATGAATATCTCCAATTCTTGGGCGGACGAAGAATTCACATCTGTTTCATATTTCAAAACTGGCTCTAACTCTGACAATTTTGTTTTCTTAGTCATTTTATCCAGCACATAAATACGTGGCAGACTCACGTCATCCAAATAGACAACCAACCTATCACCAGCTTTCAACGTGTCGTTGTTTATTCCAGCCAACATCTCTATCATATCCGCCGTCGCATTCCCGCTCAACGAGTTCTCTGCTACCATATACACCATCACTGTACGGCTTTCCGCATAAGGTGAAACAATGATGGGTGCATCATCATCTTTTGAACACGCAAAAAACGAACAAGTTGCAACCATGAGAAACATAGTTGCAACTGTGCCACACGTTTTGTACAGAATGATTCGGAGAAAACTATTCAACTTTTTCATTGACAAATGAATCCAATGGATGCCTAAACGCGAACCCGTCTAACGGCATGATTTTCGTATAGGGATTGTCAAGAAAACGTTTCTTTATCTTATAGTATTTCTTCGACAATTTCTTACGACTGGGAGAATAAAACACGCATGTGGTCTGGTGGTCTTTCTTCAGCGTGCCCTCCATATATTCTTTCAATTGCAAGCTGAACTCAGAACGGAATGGTAGAAACTTCGTACGTTTCTCCAAATCAAGACTATCCACCTCATTAATAAATGTGATGTACACCACAGAGTCCGTCAATTGTTGGCTCACACCAAAAAGATACACTGTCCCTCTACCGCGACCATATGATGACGACTTCGGCTTTGCCACAACCGTCAGTGCGACAAGCAACAATGTAATCGCTATCATCACCTTCTTCATCATCACCATCATCCCAAATAAGTCTTTAACAAACGGCTCTTAGACTGCGAACGCAAACGACGAATAGCCTTTTCCTTGATTTGGCGCACACGTTCACGCGTCAAATTAAAACGATCGCCTATCTCTTCTAAAGTCTTTTCTGGTTCACCCAAGCCAAAGAACATCTTGATTATTTCCTTTTCACGTGTCGTCAACGTATCCAACGCACGTTCAATTTCTTTCTGCAAAGACTCTGTCACTAATGTACGATCTGCCGATGGAGAATCAGGATTAGAAAGAATATCCAGCAGACTATTGTCTTCTCCTTCCACAAATGGAGCATCCACACTGATGTGGCGTCCACTGACTTTCATCGTATCGGCCACTTTGTCAACAGGCAAATCCAATTGGGCTGCCAGTTCCTCTGGCGAAGGACGACGTTCGTTCTCCTGCTCAAACTTCGAAAAAGCCTTGCCAATCTTGTTGAGAGAACCAACTTGATTCAGAGGCAAACGCACAATACGACTTTGCTCTGCCAATGCTTGCAAGATGGACTGGCGAATCCACCAAACAGCATAACTAATGAACTTGAATCCACGGGTTTCATCAAATTTCTCTGCAGCCTTAATCAAACCCAGATTGCCCTCATTAATCAAATCAGGCAAACTCAATCCTTGATTTTGATACTGCTTTGCCACAGAAACGACGAAACGAAGGTTCGCTCTTGTCAGTTTTTCCAAGGCCCTTCGACCTTCGATACCGCCTTTGCGAATCTTCGCAGCCAATTCCACCTCTTCCTCAACAGTGATTAACTCCTCACGTCCGATTTCTTGCAAGTACTTATCTAACGAAGCACTCTCACGGTTCGTGATTGACTTGGTAATTTTTAATTGTCTCATACTTTACGCGTAAAAAAGCGTGCAAATATAGCACATTTTCTTCGA
>JAGCDQ010000017.1 GCA_017651245.1 Bacteroidaceae bacterium
TCAACCGGAAAGGCATATTCAGGTGGCTTTGGCCCCGGTGTTCCACCTCTTCCCATCCCGAACAGAGAAGTTAAGCCCGGGCGCGCCGATGGTACTGCACCGCAATGCGGGAGAGTAGGTCGCCGCCTTCTTGAGAGGAGAGACGCTTCCAGGAGAAATCCTGAGAGTGTCTCTCTTTTTTGTTTTTGTGTCTTTGATTTTGTTTTGGCAATAATATGGATTTTGCCTCCACTTAGTTTTATGTGATATGGAAGTTGCAAATATTGATATTCGACAACGGGTGCTTTCGTCGACAGATATTACGGATTTTCAAAGAAAGGTGTATTTGGAACTGCTCAATGTGCCTCGTGGTGAAACCATTTCTTATGGTGAATTGGCTCGTCGTATAGGTTGTCGTAGTGCTCAGGCTGTTGGGCAGGCATTGCGGAGGAATCCTTTTGCTCCGGATGTGCCTTGCCATCGAGTCATTGCGAAAGATGGTTCTCTTTGTGGCTTTGGTGGGCAACGGAGTGGTGAGAATCTGGAGAAAAAGAAACGGTTGCTGGATACGGAGCGTGAATAATTCTCAGGGTTTAGCCACGTCGTGATGTATGTCGTGATGTGTGTTGTGATGTATATTGTGAGAGCGGGTTCTTCCTTGATGGGAGCATCTGTTCAAACATTCTTTTGTATGCCTCCACTTTCTTGTCGAAGGCGAGAGGGTAGGCGCGTGAGGATGACGGAAGGCGGTAGAGAATGAGCTGCTTTCCGTCTTTGTTGTAGGTGTCGGGGATGGGGACGAAGGTGTTGACTTTGGGCGGTTCGGGGATGTTGAGGAAGTCGCAGATGGTGTCGGTGGCTTTCTCACCGGTGGTGACAATGGCTTGACAATGGGGCAGTTGAGCGAGGAGAGTACGAATGTTGGTCTGCTCCACTACTTCGAGGAATTTGTCCGAAGCGTTGTCCTTTTGTCTCCGGATGGCAGTGGCGGTATCGAAGAAGGCGATGCCTTTTTCTTGGCAATGGGCGATGATGTCATCAAGACGGAAGCGTTTGGTCTCCAAATCGACAAAGTGATTCTTGTCTCCAAAGAAGATTTCTCCCTCCAGACGCCAGTGATCGTTGATGTAATTGGGGTAAAAGAAGTCGATGCACCACCGTTTGCGTTGTGGCGGGAAACTGCCGAGGAAGAGCACCTTGGCATTCTCGGGCAGGAAGGGGATGAGGGGGTGGTATTCCACCTCGTTTGTGCTTCGTGTGATGTTCTCTTTGTTTAGATAACTCATGGTTTCATGATTTTCTGTTTGCAAAGATAGGAAAATTCGCTGGAAAGGTGTATCTTTGCAACATGAAAATTACCTATTATTTGAGAAAATGGACGAGCATGAGCCTCGTCTTGCGTATCCTCCTCGGTTTGGTGGTGGGTGTCGTGTTGGGTTTATGCTGTCCGCAGCTCAAGGTTGTGGGTGTTTTGGGCAAAGTGTTTGTCAGTGCGTTGAAGGCTATTGCACCAGTGCTGGTGGCGGTGTTGGTGTCTGCTTCCATTGCCAAGGCAAAGGGTGGACTGGGAGCACGTTTTGGTACTGTCATCACGCTCTATCTTTTTGCTACATTCATGGCAGCGCTGGTGGCTGTGGTCGGCAGTTTCCTCTTTCCTGTGACCATGACGCTCAAGGAGGTTGCTAGCGGTGAAGCCCCGGGAGGCTTGGGTGACATCTTCACCCACATGCTGACCAACATGGTGACGAATCCTCTGCATTCCATCACAAATGCAAACTACATCGGCATCCTCTTTTGGGCTGTCGTCGTGGGTTTGGCATTGAAGATTCGTGCCAGCGAACATACCATCCAAGTCGTCAGCGATTTCTCGGATGTGATTTCACAGGTTGTCAGCTGGGTCATTCAGTTTGCCCCTTTCGGTATCATGGGACTGGTGTTCATGTCTGTGTCTGAGAGTGGGTTGGAGATATTCACGGATTATGGCAAACTGCTTCTGCTCTTGGTTAGCTGCATGCTTTTCACATCGCTTATTCTCAATCCGTTGATTGTGTTCTTCTATCTTCGACGCAATCCCTATCCGTTGGTGTGGCAATGCCTCAAGGAGAGTGGACTGAATGCTTTCTTCACACGCTCTTCTGCTGCCAACATTCCTGTCAACATGGACTTGTGCCGTCGACTCAATCTTGACAAGAACTTCTATTCGGTCAGCATTCCGCTTGGTTCCACCATCAACATGAGTGGTGCGGCTGTCACCATTACCGTGCTGTCCCTTGCCGTCGCCCACACCGTCGGCATCGAGGTTTCTTTTCTTTCAGCTCTTTTCTTGAGTTTGGTTGCCACCCTCGGAGCTTGTGGAGCCTCTGGTGTGGCAGGTGGTTCTCTGCTACTCGTTCCCATGGCTTGTTCCCTTTTCGGCATCTCGCCTGATGTGTCCATGCAGGCTGTTGCCGTAGGTTTCATCATTGGCGTGGTGCAAGATTCCGTCGAAACAGCCCTCAACTCTAGCAGCGACGTGCTCTTCACTGCTACGGCGGAAATGCACGACAGGAGGAAAGCTTCTTCGTGATCTGAAAAATTCTTTCAAAAAAAATGATGACTGATGTCACCTTTTGTTGTTTTGACTTGTTATATTGGTGAACTGGTTCAAGACAAATAAATGTTTAACAATAAAAACTCATAAGAATATGTTTACTGATTTTGCAGACTTAGCAGCAATTTTGGCGGGAATCATCGTTTTTGTGCCGATTGTATTGGGATTCACTCTTTTTATTTTAATCGTTTGGTTGATTATTCGCAATAAGCGGAATGAGACCGACAAGCGCGCGGAGGTGGTGTTGGCTGCCATCGAGAAGAACCCTAACATTGATGCTGAAGAGCTTCTGAAGAAGATGGCTCCGAAATCGCTGAGGAAGAAGCAAGTTAACAAACTGCAGTGGGGGATTCTTTTATCGATGCTTGGACTTGTCTTCGTCGGGCTTGGAACCTACTTGGGTTATGTAGGTGGTTATGATGCAGATGACCCTGTATTCGCCAGTGTGTGGGGCTTTATTTTCCTTGCCGTCGGCATTGCCTTCTTCATCAACTATTTTGTCACCAAGAAGATGCTTGCCAAAGAGTTAGAGGCTGAAGAACGTGAACTGACCAAACAGGCGTAAACCGTGACTCGCGAAGAATTCATCACCCACGTGGAGCGTGAGCAGGAGGCATTGAGAGGCTTCTTGCTTGCCCTCTGTTGTGGCAAGAAGGACGATGCCGACGACCTTGCGCAGGATGCGTTGGTCAAGGCTTATGTCTCCTCAGCGGGTTATCAGGACAAGGGGAAGTTTCGGTCGTGGCTCTTCAAGATTGCCCACAACACGTTCCTCAATCACAAGGCGAGTTGCAGGACGATGAACAGCATCGACGAGGCACGGACACTCATTGGCGGCACGCCTGCTGATGTCAGTTTCGCCCACCAGGATCTCTACCTCGCCCTGCGCACCCTTCCCCCCAAGGAACGCTCTGCCATCACGCTGTTCTATCTCAACGGATACAGCATCAAGGAGATCGCCGCCATCACCGACACTTCGGAAGATGCCATTAAGAAACAACTCTCACGCGGACGTGACAAACTAAAAGAAAGATTGAAACTATGAAGAAAGATAAAGCACTGGAGGATCTTTTCCTCGCTCAGAAACCGCAGTTCGACGACAGCGACGCGTTCATGGCATCGCTCACCAAGCGTTTGGATGCCGTCGAGTATCTCAAGCAGTATCAGGAGGCTACGATTCGCCGTTACAAGATGGCGATGGTGGCGACGTTTGTCATCGGCATCATCAGCGGAGCAGTCGGCATCGCCTTTCTCCTTGCCACGCCAGCCAATGTTCCCCTCTTCACGTTCCAGATGCATTCGGTCATCCTCCAGTGGCTCAGCGAGAACTCCCGTATCATTGTCGCCATCGTCCTCTCCCTGTTGATGAGCTTCGGACTCATCAGCATCATTGCCAACATTCAGGACATCGTGAGGATGCGGAAGAAGGAATATATGTTATATGCAACAAGTTTTTAGTGAATAGACCTCGATGAAATCCAATCCGTTCAAAGATTTCTTCTATTTCATCAAGAGCGACAGACGTGCGATTGTGGCTTTGGGATGTGTTGCGGTGTTTGCCATCGGTGTGTTGGTGGTGGTGGATGCATGGAAGGACGAGGATAATGGAACGATTGCGAAGGAAAAGGTGAGTGTGGAGGAAGAAAAGGATGAAGAACGTGTGGAGGTGGTGATGAGGGAGTTTGATCCTAATACGGTGGATTCGATGACGCTGATTGGCTTTGGATTGAAGGCTTGGAAAGTGAAGAACTTTCTGCATTATCGAGCAGCGGGGAAGGTGTTTCGGTCGGCTGAGGAGATGGGGAAGACATATGGATGGACGGAAGAAGATGTGGAGAGAGTGAGAGGATATGTGAGGGTAGGGAAGGAATATGAAAAGAAAGATGTGAAAAAGTGGAAGACGAGAGAGAAGATGGAAGAGAGGGAGGAAAGGCAGACTTATACATCCAATAAGTTTCGTACGCTGACGAAGGTGGATGTGAATATGGCAGATACGGCGCTGTTGCGGCGTGTTCCAGGAATTGGCGGAAAGATTAGTGAAGCGATTGTGGCGTATCGGAAAAAGTTGGGAGGCTTCTATTCGGTGGAGCAGTTGAGGGAACTCAAGATTGTGTCGCCTGAGTTGCTAGAATGGTTTGAGGTTTCTTCTTCTCCCGACATCCAACGGCTCAACATCAACAAGGCATCCTTCCAAGCACTCAACAGCCACCCCTATATTTCTTATGAACAAACCAAAGCGTTGCTGCAATACATTCGTCTCTATGGGAAGGTGAAGGATGAGCAGGCATTGCTGGAGACAGGACTCTTCACGAAGGAGGAAGTGGAGAGGTTGAAGCCTTATTTGGCTTTTGAATGAAAGAAGAACGGTTGATCAATAAAGAAAGAGCGGACAAACTCGTGTGGGTCTGTCCGCTCTTGTCATACATATTGATATAATAAGATTTGATCGTTTTATTGCGGCAAGCCGCCGAAGGAAAAATAATGAAAAATAGATAAAGATATAAAAACATATCTTTATTTTTATTTATTTTTCATTGTTTTTATCTATTTTTCTTTCGGCGGCCTGCCGCAATTTCTTATGTCGTACTTACGTTAATATACTTTAAAGCCGATGATCTTTCTTACTTCCTTCAATGTTGCTGCAGCACTCTCGCGGGCTTTCTCGGCACCCATCTTGGCCACCTTGTCGAGGAGTTCCTGATTGCTCTTGTATTCGAGGATGCGTTCGCGGATGGGGGCGATGGTCTTGACGATGTCCTCAGCCAGTTGCTTCTTCATGTCGCCATAGCGGATGCTCATGTCGTTCCACTTCTCGTTGAAGTAGTCGTAAGTCTCCTTTGAAGAGGCAATCTCCATCAGCGTGAAAAGGTTCTGAATCACCTCTGACTTCTCCTGATTGGGCTCTGTTGGACCTGAATCGGTCACCGCCTTCTTCACCTTCTTTTCGATAGCCTTGGCATCTTCGTAGAGATAGATGCAGTTGCCTTCCGACTTGCCCATCTTGCCAGAGCCGTCAAGTCCTGGAATCTTGATGGCGTGGTCGCCGAAATAGAAGTTTTGAGGCTCGGGGAAGAACTCCACACCGTAGATGTTGTTGAATCGGCGGGCACACTTGCGGGCCATCTCCATGTTCTGCTCCTGATCCTTTCCCACAGGCACTTTGGCAGCACGGTGCTGAAGGATGTCGGCAGCCATGAGGGTGGGGTAGGTCAGCAGACCTGCGTTGACATTGTCGGGCTGTTTGCGAGCCTTCTCCTTGAAGGTGGTCACACGTTCCAGCTCGCCTAAGTAGCAGTTCATGTTGAAATAGAGGTACAGCTCGATGGTCTCGGGCACGTCGCTCTGTATGTAGATGGTTGATTTCTCGGGGTCGATGCCGCAAGCCAGATATTCAGCCAAGATGGTGCGAGCCGACTGCTGGATGTCTTCGGGCTTGGGATGCGTGGTGAGGGAATGCCAGTCGGCGATGAAGTAGTAGCAGTTGTAGTCTTCCTGCATCTTCACGAAGTTCTGAACTGCTCCGTAATAATTGCCGAGATGGAGGTTTCCCGTAGGGCGAATGCCGCTAAGTACGATTTCTTTCATGTTTATGTGCTTGAAATTTTGTGCAAAGGTAGTGATTTTAAGTGAAAAAACGCTTATCTTTGCAACCGAAATAACGCTTTTTTATGAGAATAGGCATTTACGGAGGAAGTTTCAACCCCATTCACAAGGGACACACGCAGTTGGCAGCATCTATCGTGGCGCAGGGACTGGTGGATGAACTGTGGCTGATGGTCTCGCCATTGAATCCGCTGAAGAGTGGTGAGGTGAGCGACATTGCCGAGTATGAACATCGGTTGAGGATGGCAGAATTAGCGACGCAGCGCATCGAGGGCGTGAAAGTGTCGGACTTCGAGCGGAGCCTTCCTTTGCCTTCTTACACCATCACGACATTAGGGGAACTCAAGAAAACCTATCCGCAGCATGAGTTCGTCTTGGTGATTGGTGCCGACAATTGGGAAAGTTTTCCACGATGGTATCATGCAGATGAAATCATCGAGAAATTTCAGATTCTCATTTACAGAAGACCCGGATGCGAATTCGACGAAACGTCTTTGCCAGCATCGGTGAAGGTGGTGGACACGCCGTTGTATGATGTCAGTTCTACGCAGATTCGAGAATCGGTGAAGAAAGGACGGATGATGCGACGTTGGTTGGATGAAAAAGTGGCGCGATACATCAAGAAGAACGGCTTGTATCGTTAGAATTTCCACCGTACTTGTACCTGCAAGTCCTCCCGATGGTTCCCATCAATCATTTCCAATCCGCTGCCGATGGTGTCGCGGTTGAAATAACGGGTCATGCCGAGCTTGGCATTGATGAAAAGTGATTGTTTGACGATGGGAATGGAGGCTAAAAGGGTGGTGCGGATTCCCTGATAATAATAAGATGTGGAGCCAGATGTGTAGAGGAGGGAAGGATCATAGTTGTACACCCGGGCGTTGTAGCTGTCGGTGTTGAAATAGGTGATGCCGAAGTCGATGCGAGATTTGTTTCGAGGGTTTTGCCAACGGATGTTCTCGCCGATGGCAAAGCCTTTTTCATTGGGATTGTTACCAAACGAAATGAGAGACCCTGTGGCGGAAGTGCGAAGCGTGACGAACGGCGATAAGTTGTTGTTCAGTTGCAGTTTCACACTCTGATTCGTATTGTATTTGAGGATGTTGATTGTCTTGTCATTAGTGTCAATTAAGAAATCCTTCTGCTTCGACTTGATGCGGTAACGAGCCAGGAGACTCCATTTCCTGTTGGCAGAATAGAGCGCTTGCACCATTCCCTCATACCCGTTGGAACTTGCCGACACGTTTTGTTTCAACCATGGGAAATACATCACATCCATATAGCTCTGAATCTCTATGTTTCGGAGGGACTTCGACGTCCACCCCAACAGGATGCCCTCTTCGTTCTGTACTAATGAGTTTTCCCCGAAAGCCTTGCCGTTGATGCTGACGAATTTTGCCCCATAATACCTGCCGATCAAGGTGAGGACATTGGCTTTGTTCACTCGCCATCGCAAGGCATTGAGGCTTGCTACTCCGTTCTGTTTCTCCGTATGGCTGAATGCGGTCTCTCCGCTGAATGTAAGGGATTTGAAACGATATGCATATGCCAAACTCCCCACAAAAAAGTCCTGTCCACAAGCATTGTAAAAGCGGTAAAGGCTGGCAGGAGTGTTATGTTGTGGCATCAAAGACACATTGAAATGCGTGAACACCCCAGTTGCCGATAGTCGCAATTCCTTGTGCTCCCAATGAATGTTTCCACCGAAGTTGGAGATGCCCAGATTTCCCTTTTTGCTGCGTTCCAGTTGTGTGCGATGCAGTCCGTCCGTCTTCAGCGATGTCATTCCCGTCGAATCGCTGTTGTACGTTCCATCTCCCTTTCTGTAGGAAGCGAATGCAGACAGTTGCCAGTCTTTCAGTTGGATGGTGGTTGCTGCTCCTGTGAAATAGCCTGACTCGCTGGTTGAAGAGTGCCTGCTAAACCCTGCATCCATTCTGTCCATGGTGCTCAGCATCATCGTCTTGCCAAACCTCATTCCGCCATTCACAGCCAACCCCTTGCCGAAACTCACCCTGTAATTGCCCAACACCGCACTTTTCACGCATCCTATCTCTTTCAGCATCACATAGCCCGACACATAATCCACACCTCTCTCTCCGGCATCCTTCTCCATTTGCAAGCCTGCCAACAAATGATTCATTCCCGAAAAGGCATATCGAAACGTGTGATGATACTTGTCACCCTGATAGACCTTGTTGGGTGATTTCCTCAATACCTCTGCCGGCATCTCCTTGTATCCCTCTTTCTTATAGAACGGCACATCCGTTCGCCACACCGCCTCATGCTTGCTCCATTTCATCAATTCCTTTAGCGTCACATGGTCCTGTTTGTTGTGATTGAGTCGCGACTCCTCGTCCACTTTCACGAACAATCGCAGCATCTCCCGCTCTTTCATTCCCAGATTCTTCACCATCATCAACTCTCCCAGACTCATCATCGGTCCGTTTTTCTCCACATATTGCAGCACCTCGTTCACCTGCTCCTCACTCAGAAACGGCAACATCTCCAAGTCCTCTTTCCTGGCCTTGTTAATGTCTATCGGATTCCCATATAACTCAAACAGTCTTTCCATCGTCTCCTCGTCAATCTCTTCCTCATCATTCTCCTCCACCATCAATGCCACAAAGTCCTCCCATGCCATCCGCTCCGTCTGGCAAAAAGCAGGGCAGATGACACACATATATATAAAGAATAGGAGAATGAATCGTTTCATGAGTCTTTTGATACACAAAGTTAGGTATTTTCTATGTGATGCCCAAACTTTCTCACTTTATTTCCAAACTTTTTCTTTACCTTTGTGGCCGAAAACAAAAAAGGAAGAAAGAAATGGACTATGTTCTGAATATATTGATGGCAGTATTGGACATCGTCAATGAGATGTCACCTTATCTGTTGTTAGGCTTTCTGTTGGCTGGCATCATGCATGCCTTTATTCCTGATGGATGGTATTCGAAATATTTGAGTGGTAACACTTTCCGTTCTGTGCTCAATGCCGCAATCTTCGGAGTGCCTCTGCCCCTCTGTTCATGCGGCGTCATTCCTACTGCTATGTCGCTTCGTCGTGAAGGGGCGAGCAAGGGAGCCGTCGTTTCGTTCCTGATTGCCACGCCTCAGACGGGTGTCGATAGCATCTTCGCCACCTATTCACTCATGGGACTTCCCTTTGCGGTGGTGCGTCCCATTGCGGCATTGTTCACGGCGATGATTGGAGGAACGTTTGTCACTTTGGGGGATAAGAATGAAGAGGAAGGCGAGAAAGCTGATGCCGCTCGTACCTATTCAGAGCAACCGCATCTCTCATTCTGGGACCGTTGTCTCGAAGCCCTCCAATTTGGTTTTGTCGAGATGATGGAAGACATTGGCAAGTGGCTTGTTGTGGGTCTCATTGTGGCAGGTCTGATTACTGTTTTGGTGCCAGATTCCTTCTTTGAAATCTTCAAGGACAACACCGCCTTGAGCATGCTCTTGGTGCTTTGTGTCAGCGTCCCCATGTATATTTGTGCCACGGGCAGCATCCCCATTGCTGTGGCTCTGATGATGAAAGGTCTCACCCCTGGTGCGGCGCTTGTCATGTTGATGGCAGGTCCAGCTTGCAACGTGGCGTCTATCTTGGTCGTGAACCGAGTGTTGGGACGCAAGACCTTGATGCTCTATCTTGCTGCCATCATCGGCGGTTCCATACTTTTTGGTTTTGGCATCGATTATCTCTTGCCTCGTGAGTGGTTCACCGATCATTTGAGCAGCACTCATGCTTGTTGTCATGATGTGACAGGATGGTTCGAATGGCTCTGCACGGGAGTGCTCACGCTTCTGCTCCTCAATGTCTTGCGGATGAAGTTGATGCACAAATCTGCATGTTCTTGTGGACATGACCATTGTTCCCACGATGCCCATCATCACCATTATTCCCATTGCGCTCATGATTCCCATGAGTCATGCGCTGATCATACTTATACAGTACACGGCATGACTTGCAATCATTGCAAAAACAATGTGGAGAAAGTGATTCGTACGGTGAATGGAGTGGAATCTGTGTCGGTTGACTTGCAAAGTGGCATCGCTACAGTCACGGGCGATGAGATTGATGACAATGCAATCAAAGAAGCGGTGGAAAGTATTGGATTTAGCCTTGAAAATTGAAGCACAAAGGCTTTAAAATAAAAAATGGGTTGCCGCTGCAACCCGAACCTTTGTTAACCTTAAATCTAATACTATGAAAAACACGTTGCAAAGATAGAGGGTTTTTTCGTATCTGTCAAGAAAAAATCAAAAAAACATGAAGAAATTTGCATTTTCTTGATTTGTGTCAACAAAATACGTGAAAAAGACACGAATTTTTCAAAACTTTTCGGGAAAATAGTGTGTATGTCATTTATTATTCTTAATTTTACATCGTAAATTGCGGGAGAAGGTGCTGTTGAGATCTTTTTAGGGTGAAAAGAGGGGATTTTGAGAGAGAAAAAGTGGGGTGAAATGAAGGGAATTGGATGATGAGAAAAGTGGAATGATAGATGAGATGAGTGGGTTGATGGATGAAATGTGGGACGATGAGGATGAAAAGTGGTGTTGATGCGAGACAAGTATATAAGAAATGACAACATAAAATGAATTACAGATGGAATTACGAACCACCTACAACCGAGAACGAGGCATGTGCCGAGGGGCTGGCTGAAGAAATCAGAGTCAACCCTGCCATTGCGCAGATGCTTGTGGCGCGCGGCATTCGCACGGCTGATCAGGCACGTAAGTTTTTTCATCCACAGTTGCTGGAACTGCATGACCCATATCTGATGAAGGATATGGACAAGGCGGTGGAGCGGTTGAACGAGGCGATGGGGCAACGTGAGCGCATCATGATTTATGGTGACTACGATGTGGATGGATGTACGGCAGTGGCTTTGGTTTATAGGTGTATCACTCAGTTCTACTCCAATGTGGAATGTTACATTCCCGACCGCAGCGAGGAAGGGTATGGTGTTTCGATGAAGGGAGTGGATTATGCTGAGAGCCAGGGTGTGAAACTGGTGATTGTGTTGGATTGTGGCATCAAGGCGATTGATGAGATTCAGTATGCCAAGGACAAGGGCATCGACTTCATCATTTGCGACCACCATGTGCCCGACGAGGTGTTGCCTCCAGCTGTGGCGATATTGAATGCCAAGCGGGTGGACAATACATATCCTTATCTTGATCTTTCTGGTTGCGGCGTGGGCTTCAAGTTCATGCAGGCATTTGCCATCAGCAACGGCATTCCGTTCAGTCGGTTGATTCCGTTGCTGGATTTGTGTGCCATCAGCATTGCCAGCGACATCGTGCCCATCATGGGAGAGAACCGCATCTTGGCATATCATGGTCTGAAGCAATTGAACAACAATGCCAGCGTGGGAGTGAAGGCGGTGCTGGAAGTGTGCGGACTCACGGGCAAGGACTTGACGATGAGCGACATCATCTTCAAGATTGGTCCACGCATCAATGCGAGTGGACGTGTCCAGAACGGCAAGGAATCAGTGGATTTGCTCGTGGAGCGTGATTACGACAGGGCGTTGCAGATGGCGAAGACCATCAACCATTATAATGAGGAGCGCAAGGAACTGGACAAGCGCATGACGGAGGAGGCGAGCCAGGTGGTGGCGCAGTTGCCTCGCATGGAGGACAAGAGTGCCATTGTGATTTACAATGCCGACTGGCACAAGGGTGTCATTGGCATCGTGGCATCGCGATTGACCGAGGAGTTCTTCCGTCCGGCGGTGGTGCTGACGCTCGATGGCGACATCGTGACGGGTAGTGCGCGGAGCGTGAGCGGATTCGATGTGTACAGGGCCATCCAGAGTTGCGAGGATTTGCTCGAGAACTTCGGTGGTCACACTTATGCGGCAGGCTTGTCGATGAAGGTGGAGAACGTGTCGGAGTTCACGCAGCGGTTCGAGGCTTATGTGCATGAGAACATAGACCCCGAGCAGACGCGTCCGAATCTGGACATCCATGCCGTCATCAACTTCAAGGACATCACGCCCAAGTTCTTCAACGACCTCAAGCGAATGCGTCCTTATGGTCCTGAGAATCCCAAGCCCATCTTCTGCACGATGAATGTGTTCGACTACGGCACCAGCAAGGTGGTGGGTCGTCAGCAGGAGCACATCAAGCTGGAGTTGGTGGACAGCAAGTCGAACAACGTGATGAACGGCATTGCGTTCGGGCAGAGTTCGGAGGCACGTTACATCAAGACCAAGCAGGCGTTCGACATCGTCTATACCGTCGAGGAGAACACCCGCAAGCATGGCGAGGTGCAGCTCCAGATTGAGGACATCCGGACACATGAAACCTCTTGACATACTGAAGGAATATTGGGGCTACGACTCCTTTCGTGGCATCCAGCAGGACATCATCGAGAGCGTTCTCGATGGTCGCGACACGCTGGGTCTGATGCCCACGGGTGGAGGCAAGAGCATTTGCTTCCAGGTGCCGGCGCTGATACGGGAAGGGGTGTGCCTTGTGGTCACGCCCCTCATTTCGTTGATGAAGGATCAGGTGCAGCAGTTGAAGAACCGGGGCATCAAGGCGGAGGCAGTCTATTCCGGCATGATGCACGAGGACATCGTGCGGGTGCTCGACAATGCCGTGCTGGGTGCCTATAAACTATTATATATCTCTCCCGAACGACTTTCTTCCGAACTTTTTCTGGCGAAGCTCTCCCGCATGCGTCAGGTGAGCATGATTGTGGTGGACGAGTCGCATTGCATCTCGCAATGGGGCTACGATTTCCGTCCGTCTTACTTGCAGATTGCCAAGATACGCCCCCTGCTGCCTGCGAATGATGTGCCCGTCTTGGCACTCACCGCCACCGCCACGCCGAAGGTGGTGGACGACATTCAGGAGCGGCTCGGTTTCCGCCAAAAGAATGTCTTCTCCATGAGTTTCGAGCGCAAGAACCTCATCTATGTGGTGCGCGAGACGGAGGACAGGGCAGGGGAGTTGTTGCACATCTTGCAGGGCGTGCCCAACGGGAGTGCCATTGTCTATACCCGCACTCGTCAGCAGACGGTGGACATTGCCCGTTATCTGGAGGAGCATGGCATCACCGCCAGCAACTACCACGCTGGATTGACCAATGCCGAGAAGGATTACCGTCAGGTGAACTGGACGAAGAACCGGGTCCGCGTGATGGTCGCCACCAATGCGTTTGGCATGGGCATCGACAAGCCCGACGTGCGACTGGTCATCCACTACAACATGCCCGATTCCCTCGAAGCCTACTTTCAGGAGGCAGGTCGTGCGGGTCGCGACGGGAAACCTTCCTATGCCGTGATGCTTTACAACCATCAGGACCTCACGATGCTCAACCGACGCATTCCCGAGACTTACCCCGAAATCGATTACGTGAAGCAGACCTACGAGAATGTCGCTTACTTCCTGCAAGTGGGAGTCGGCGAGGCACAGGGACGCACCTTCTACTTCCCCATGGAGACCTTCTGCCGACGCTTCCATCAGTTTCCCGTGCAGACCAATGCCGCCCTGCATCTGCTCAACAATGCCGGCTACATCTGGTATGCCGAGGAGCAGGAATTCAAGTCCGCCCTCCATTTCATTCTTCGCAAGGAGGAACTTTACCGCATCTATGAGACCGACGAGCAGTCCGACCTGCTCATCCAGACCATCCTGCGCACTTATTCGGGCGTCTTCGCCAACTTCGTCTATATCGAGGAGACCCATCTCGCGCATCTCACGGGACTCTCTCCCGAGCGCGTCTATCAAATCCTGAAAGACCTGCACCATCATCGCATCATCGACTTCATTCCCCATCGCAACACGCCGACGGTGGGCTATCCCATTCCTCGGGTTGACACCGAGTTCATCAGCCTGTCACCGATGGTCTATGAAGACCGCAAGGCAGACTTCCAGCAGCGCATCGACCAAATGGTGAATTATGTCACCAGCAACGACACTTGCCGCAGCCGCATGTTGCTCCGTTATTTCGGCGAGGAAGCCGATCACGATTGCGGACAATGCGATGTCTGCATCGGGCGCAAGAAGGCTGGCGAGCCGCATGCTGTGGATGTGAAGACGGCGGTGAAGCTCATCAAGGACTTCTTGCAAGATTGCGAGGCACATCCATCCTCGTCGCTGAAAACCCTCTCCATTCCCACGGCGGTGCTCGATGAGGCTGTCCAGCTCATGGTGGCAGAGGAGCAGCTTCAGGTGAAAGCGAAACAAGTCAAACTGATTCGCCCATAACACCCTCAAATCGTAAATCGTAAATCGTAAATCGTCAAATCGTAAATAATATGTCATCCATCGAAATCATCATCCAGACCACTCAGGCCATTGCTGCCAATCCTTCCGATGCGGCAGCCTACAAGACTCGTGCCCTCACCCTCTGCCAGATGCAGCAATACGCCGAGGCACAGAAAGACCTTGACACCCTCATCGACACCCTCCACACCGACGATGCCGAGGTCTATCAACTTCGCGGCTCCCTCCGCATGGAGCAGGGCGACAAGATTGGTGCCCTCAGCGATATGCGCAAGGCACTCGACCTCAACCCCGAGTTGCTCCAGAAACTGAATGGCGAATTCAAGAATCAATAACCACAAACACGATGAAGAATCAATTCCTACACAGAGTCGTATGGCTCTTGTGCGTGGCATTCCTCATGGCAGGGTGCCGCGGAGAGAAAGACGTGGAGCAGCAGATTGACGAGCTCTACAGCAAGATGTCGCAGGAGGAGCGCATAGCCCAGCTGCGCAGTATGTATATGGAAAGCCTGTTCGACGAGCAGGGACAGCTCGACACCGCCAAGTGTCGCCAGTTGATTCCCAACGGACTCGGACACTTCTGCCAGTTCTGTCTGCAGAAACCTCGCGACCCCAACGAGATTCGCGACCGTGTGGCAGCGTTGCAAGACTGGCTCATCCACAACACGCCCAACGGCATTCCAGCCCTCTTCCACGAGGAGGTGCTGACGGGTGTGAACACCCTCGGTGCCACCATCTATCCCCAGCAGATAGGGCAGGCGGGTTCGTTCAATCCTGAGTTGGCACAGCTCAAGACCATTCAGACCAGCGAGGAACTGCGCCAGATGGGTGGAGTGTTGGCACTCTCGCCGATGGTCGATGTGTGTCGCACGCCCAGCTTCAACCGTCTGGAAGAGTCCTACGGTGAGGACGGCTACCTCTCTGCCGCGATGGGCGTCGCCTTTGTCCGTGGTCTCCAGCATGGCGGTCTTGAGAAGGGCGTCATGGCCTGCTCCAAGCACTATCTGGGCTATGGCGGCGGTGGCGATGCCGAGGAGAAAGAGCTGATGGAGGAAATCCTGATGCCCCACGAGGCGATGATACGGCTCGCTGGCAGCAAGGTGGTCATGCCCGGCTACCATGCCGTGCACGGCGTCAACTGCGTCGCCAATGAAGAAATCCTCAAGGACATCCTGCGCGACTATGTGGGCTTCGACGGCATGGTGGTGAGCGACTACACTGCCATCGACCAAGTGCCTGGCATGAACAGTCGTGCCGAGAAGGCAGCGGCAGCCCTCAATGCCGGCAACGATGTCGATTTCCCCGACGGCGGCAACTACCAGCATCTGCAGGAAGCCATCGACAAGGGGCTTGTCTCTCCCGAGACCCTCGAGCGTGCCGTCAAGAACGTGCTGCGCCAGAAAGCCCGTGCCGGTCTGTTCGACAAGAATCCTTATCTATACTCCACCGACCCCATCCAGCTTGACACCCACCTGGACCGTCAGACTGCCTATGCCATCGCTTCTCAGTCGGTGGTGCTGCTCGAGAACGACGGCACCTTGCCCCTCAAGACCAGCGACTCGTCCAAGCTCAACATCCTCGTCACAGGACCCAACGCCAACTCTCCTTGGGCGATGTGTGGCGACTACACCTATCCCGCCATGTCCTACTTCTGGAAGCGGCTGGAGAACGTGATGGACTTCGACAGTCCCCACATCGTCCGTCTCCTCGAAGGCATGAAGTCACGCAAGCCTGAGGGCGTCAACATCGTCTATTCCCGTGGATGCGACTGGACCGAAGAGATAGAGACCAAGTATCAGGAACTCGGCGACGAGCGTGCCTGGGAATACGAAATCCTCCACCGCAAAGTCGATTCCGGCGAGGAAGCCAACTGGCAGGATGCCCTCGACAAAGCCCGCCAGAGCGATGTCATCGTGGCAGCCGTCGGCGAGAACGTGATGCTCTGTGGCGAGAACCGTGACCGTCAGAGCCTCCGTCTCCCTGGCAAGCAAGAGCAGTTCGTGGAGCAGCTCATCCAGACCGGCAAACCCGTCGTGCTCGTCATCTTCGGTGGCAGGGCACAGATCGTTTCCGGACTTGCCGAACGTTGTGCCGCCGTCATTCAGGCATGGTATCCCGGCGAAGAAGGCGGCAATGCCGTGGCTGACATCCTCTACGGCAAGGTCTCTCCCTCTGCCAAACTCTCCGTCAGCTATCCCAACATCGAAATCACCTCGCCCATCTGCTACAACCAGTCCGCCACTCCCGATCCACGCATCCAGTGGCCCTTCGGATACGGACTTTCCTATAGCACCTTCTCCTACGCCAACCTCCAGTTGAGCCGCGACCACGCCACCACCGATGAGAGCCTCGAACTCACCTTCGACATCACCAACACGGGCAACGTCGCCGCCGACGAAGTGGCACAGATCTATCTCTCGCCCACCGCAGCCGACCAGCCCCTGCGACCCATCCAGTTGCAAGGATTCGCCCGCGTCTCCCTCCAGCCCGGCGAGCGCAAGACCGTCCGCACCAAGCTCTGGCTCGAACAGTTCGGCTTCTACTCCCACGACGCTGACCGCCAGTGGAACATCCACCCCGGCACCTTCACCGTCAAGGTCGGCAGTTCCTCCGCCGACATCCACCTGCAAGAGACCGTGACCCTCACTGGCAAGACCGTCACCCAGCCTCTCCGCACCCATTATCTCTCCGAAAGCTCGGTGGAATAATCGGTCACACAGATAGCACAGATTTCACAGATAAAAAAACGAATGAGCCAATCATGACTCATTCGTTTCTTTTATTCGCTCAAGTACTGGTTGAGTTCTCAGCCTTTAACCTTTGACCTTCGACCTTTGACTTCAGACCTTCGACCTTTGACCTTTAAAAAGTTCCTTCTCCTGTGTCGAATCCGCCACTTCCGCCATTGTTTCCGCCGCCACCATTGTTAGGGTCAGGCGTCGGGTCAGGTGTTGGGGTTGGCGTGTCGCCACCGCCGTTGTCACCACCGCCGTTGTTGGGCTTGTCGATGCCTGCACCTGATGCGCCGCTGATGTAGTAGAGCTTGGCACGTTCCTCGATGCTGAGCAGCACGGTGATGAGAGCGTTGAGCGATTCGCTGGGTTGGAGCACACTGAGGGCGTTCACCACGTCGTATGCCTGACGGATGGCGGCATCGGTCACCTTGCGGGCATTCGCCAGTTCACCCTTCACCTTGGCACTCTCGTTGTCCACGCGGATGCTCACCAGTTGCAACACCTTGTTTGCCTGAGTCACTGCCTTGCTCACCCACTCAGCGATGCCCAGTTCTGCCAATGTGTAGTCGGTAGCCGCTTGCCATTGCTGATTCATGTTGAGAATCTTGCGGGCTTCAGCCTCAAATCCGTCGTTGATGGAAAAGTCGAAGTCCTTGAACACTTGCGCTGCCAACTGAGCCTTCCTGTACATCGGTTCCGTTTCAGGCAGGTAAAGCAGTCCGTTCAGGATGCCTCGGATGGTGGACATGTAGTTGTCTTCCAGTCCATCCTCTTTCTTCAAGTCTTCGCTGGCGAAGTCTTTTCCGCTGAGACGCTTGTAGGCGATGTCCTCTGCCTGACGGGCAGCCGTCACTCCTTGAATGGCAGTGACAAGCAACTGGTTGTCGGTGGTGAATGCGACGAGTCGGTCGTTGATTTGCTGAGTCACACCATCATGATTAGCGTTTGTCAGTTTGGTCAGGTAATTGGTTGTTAAATTTTTTGTTGCCATAATGTTTCTATGATTTTGGCGTTAATAATTCGTGCGCTGACTTATAGGTTCCCCACATCATGGCTCCAGCGCGTAAAAACCATGCGGGGTATGTTCTTTGCCATTTCCACAAATTGCCAGAAAACCTCCCCGCCGCCCGTAGCTACTTAGCGAACGGGGAGGCACGCATCATAGAAACTGGCGTGTACTTTGCGGAAATTCGTGTTACTTCGTGGCACCGAGACCTCCACTTTGCGGAAATTGGTGCTACTTCGTGGCACTGAAGCCTTCACTTTGCGGAAATCCGTGCTACTTCGTGGCACTGAAGCCTTCACTTTGCGGAAATCGTTGCTACTTCGTGGCACTGAGACCTCCACTTTACGGAAATCGTTGCAACTTCGTGGCACTGAGACCTCCACTTTACGGAAATTGGTGCAACTTCGTGGCACGGAGAGAATCAATTAGCGAGCAGTGCGGTGATGATGGTTTTCTTCATATTTATTTCTCTTTCTTATCCACTTTATTGAAGAATATTTTCATCGCGCCCACATTGCGAGCATCAGCATTGATGTCGTAGAGTTTTCCCTCTTTGTCGAAGATCTTATAGTAGGGGAAGCCATCCACTTGCAGGAACTCTTCGATGGCACGTTGCTGTTCTGCGGGCAGATTGTAGTGAACAATGTTGTCGCCCGTCAGGTTGTATGCCTTGATAACGTTCTTCCATTCTTCATCAGAAGTACTGTTCGCCAGATAGAGATAGACGATATCGTGGTCTTTCAGCGCATCCTTCAGTTCGTGCGACTCCTTTAAGGCAGCCTTGCATGGTCCACACCAAGACCCCCAGATGTCCAAATAAACGAACTTTCCCCGATACGGCTCTATCAGTTTTGCCAACAAAGCCTCTCCATCATCGATACCCTCCACTTCGTCTGCGGAGCGAAGGCTTCGGGTGGCAGTGAATTGCTGGTTCCGAAGTTCAACAAACTTCTGGTACACTTGCATCACACACTCATGCAACGTCGGAACTGTCACCAGTTCGTCCACATATGCCAGAGCCGCATTGGGTAACGGACGGATGCGCTCATCCATCCAGTTGTTCATATGCCGTGCAAACATCAGCGACTTGATGAATGAGTCCACCTTCATTCCTTTTATATATTCATAGAAAGATGTAATCTGTGCCATCATGAACATCTCGCGAGCCTCTTCTTCAGACGAAGCTGAATTGGTGATTCGTTTGGTTGGGGTGAAGAACTCAAGCAAACTTGTATAATAAGACAGCGGATAGTTGATGCGCTCTGTCGCCAAAAGCGAGGTGTTTAAGTGTCTCGGCAACTCATCATTGATGAAATCGACCGCAGCGGAGGGGAGGGTGTCATTTTCCATGCAATCCATACTGCGATAGATGAACCAACTTACAGCACCAGAACGTGCTATGTTCTCCGCTTGAATCCGAAAGCGTTCCGACAAAGTGGGATTCGCTTGGCAGACACTGTCAACTGCCGCGAGATCTGTGCGGATGCATGCCTTGCAAACATCCATGTAGTTCACGATATCGGTGGCAGTGATGGAATCCTTTTCCTCTGGAGGTTCCGATCTCCACGGCGCATGATGGGCAAAGAGTTCGTTCTGCAAACGTGCATTCTTTCCCATCACCAGTTGCTGTCCTGTCTCTTTGTCCCAAAGCATGAAATAAGTCTCTCCTGGCTCCACTATAACATCCCATTGGTCCCAATCATCAAGGGCAATCGTTTGCAGATTCACCACAGGGATGGTGACTTGGAAGCGTCCCAACGAATCAAGGGGTATCTTTTCATCATAGACACTCAGAAATGATCCCTCATACAAATCGGTGAAATAACTGACTATATGAACGTTGTCCATCTTCTCCTTCGAATGGAGGACGGCTCCCACAATGGTGACCGAATCCCCCTGTCGGAAAGCATTGTCGTGAAACTCGGTACTCATGTCCTTGGTGGGGTAATCGGGCAGAAATCTATCTGTAATCATCGAATACACTTCTTTCTTTCCTTGCTTCGTGTCAATCTGTATGATGCGCTTGCCCTGCTTGTCTTTGCCTACCTTCACATCCAGACATCTGATAACAGGTTTGTCGTAACGGAATTCATCTTTGCCAATCTTTACATTCAGCCATCCTGACTCATTCCATATCGTGAATTTGGCATTATCTACAGGCTTGTTCACATCTGGTTTTTCCATGTAGTTCCAGAACTGACCATCATAAATCACAAAATCCTCCAAGAAAGCAATGTCCCAATCTCCTGTTCTCTCATTTCTCCAATAGGAAGGAAAGAACTGTTTCCATCGCTCCTCCACAGGCTTGATGCCCTTGATTTGGAAA
>JAGCDQ010000018.1 GCA_017651245.1 Bacteroidaceae bacterium
ATCGGAGCCACCTTGCAAATCGCCAACGAACTCGACATCCCCCGCATCACCCTCGGCATCATGCTCGGCAAGGCGGTGAAACTGGCAGAGGGACACCTCGACACCCACAGCAAAAAACAGACGATGAACAAAGCGTTCATCGCCGAGATGTTGAAAGAAGCTGGATGCAAAGAGGATATCGTCAAAGTGGACGGCATCACCTTGGCAAGAGAATTGTGGGGCATCATCCCCTCCGAGCAGATAAAAACCTTTTGCCGCACGGTCATCCGCCATTGCTTGACACATTGCCAATCCTTAGTTCCCCACAGCGAACTGACTATTCTATTGATTGATGACGTCGGAACAATACACATCATCACAGCCCCGCAGCCAGCAGTTGCTCACAGATGCTCTTCATGCCGTTGATGGAGGGATGGCCGTTCTGTTTCTCGATGTCATGCAGTTCGATGAGTTGCACATTGTAGTGTTTGCACACCTCACGCATCGACTCGTTGATAGGCTCCCTCAGTTCCGAGTTCAGAATGGAACAGAGTTTTGCTTTCGGATAGCGCTTCTGCAACATGTCGAGCAGACAAGCCAGCGCAGGACGGAAATTCTTGCAGTCCTCTTTCGTCCAGTCTGCATACTGATACTCGCCGATGGGCGAATTGGCCCATGCGTCGTTCGTGCCGCCAAACACAAAGATGATGTCCGGATTCCCCAAACTGTCCACGCGGGAGATGAAATTGCTGTGCGACGAGTCCATGCGTCCGTAGCCCGTGCCGCAGATGGTCGTGCCGCCCCACGAGTCGTTCTTCTCCAACGTGTAGCCCTTTGCCTTGAGGTAGAGGCTCCACCACGTCTGCTCCACCTCCTTCACGTCGTTTTGGTTATTGGGGTAGAATGTTGAGTAATTGGCAGGAATGATGCCCTGAAACGTAGAATAGGAATCGCCCAATACGGACACCTTCTTCTGAGCCGACGCTGCCACAGTCACGACCACCATCAGCGTAAGTAAAAAAAGTTTCTTCATGTTGTACATTTAATTAGGTTGTAAATTAAGTTTTGGTTGTAAATTAAGTTTTAGTTGCGGCTGCAAAGATAGGAAAAATCCACGACCCCTCCCAAACATTTCCCGCCTTTCTTTTCCGTTAGCTTCATCCACGGATGGGGTTAGCGCTATTTCTGATTCGATTCCGACACATACGGGGACTCATCGTCACGAAGCGGAGGGTGTCACTCGATGGACTGATGGCGACGGAAGATGACGCTGGCGATGACGGGGGCACCAATCAGCGCCGTGACACTGTTGACCGGCAGCGCTCCCTCAAATCCAGGCATTCGTGCCACAAGGTTGCAGACCAGGGCGAGGCAGGCTCCTGTCAGCATACAGGCAGGCATCAGGATGCGATGGTCGCTCGTCTGGAAAAGGGCGCGGCACAGATGCGGCACTGCCAAACCAATGAACATGATGGGACCACAATAGGCGGTGACAATCGCCACGAGGATACCCGAACTGCTGATGACGAGCAAACGAGCACGACGCAGATTCAGACCGAGGTTGCTGGCATAATAATCACCCAGTAGGAGCAGATTCATGGTCTTGGACAGAAGCATACTCAGTGGCAACAGGCCCGTCATCAGCAGGACAAACAGCATCATCTGATCGCCCGACACACGAGCAAACGAACCCAAGCCCCACACCACGTATGCTTTCACGTCTTCCTCGGCGGAGAAGAATTTCAACACGCCAATGATGGCTGTGGCGAGATAACCTATCATCACGCCGATGATGAGCAGGGTCACACTCCCCTTCACCTTCTGCGACACATAGAGAATCAGCGCCATCACCGCCAAAGCGCCTACAATGGCTGCCACCGACATGGCGGCATCGCCCAGATATCCCAATCGGCTCAATGCCACACCGCCCAACGAGCCTGACATCAGCACCACGAATGCCACACCCAAAGATGCGCCATTCGAAATGCCCAACACCGACGGTCCTGCCAACGGATTGCGGAACACGGTCTGCATCTGCAAACCGCTCACCGCCAATCCTGCACCAGCCACCGTAGCGGTCAAGGCTTGTGGCACGCGTGAACTCAGGATGATGTTGCGCCAAATTTCCTGCTGGCTCTCATCGCCCAGCAAGATGCACAGGATGGCATCGACAGGAATCTTCACCGTGCCCAACAACAGGTTGAGCACGAAGAAGAGGAGCAGACCCACCAACAATAATATGAACTTCGAGACCAGCTTCATCACTTCAACAATTGATAGTATCGTGGTTGATACCCTTTGTCCATCACCTCAGGATGGAAGATGGCAATCAAGTCAGCCAAGAGCACGTCAGGCATCACTGGCGAAGACTCGTAGTAAGGCGTTTTTTTCATGTTGCAGTAAATCACGTGCTTCTCCTTGAAGGCCTTGAAGTGTTCGTTACGAGGCTCCGACGAACGTAATGCTTCGTAGGAGAAATCGCCAGGATAACTGTTCAAAATGCGCCAGTAGTCAGCATTCGCCGCAAGGGCATACATCTGTTCATATTCGATGGGCACTCCACCCGTATTATCATCCTTCAAGATATACTCAGCCCCAGCATCGCGGAACAGTTGTGCCAAATGATTCTTGCCTCCCACAGCAAACCAGTTGCCACCATGCATCTCACCGCTGAACACGGTAGGACGCTCTTTCAAATCCAAACCTTCAACCTTCGTCTTCAACTCATTGTAGCGTGTCCGTATCCCCTCAAACAAAGCATCAGCCTCCTTCTCCTTGCCAATGAACAGCCCCACATACTTCACCCATTCCGCCTGACCCAGAGGATGCGGCTCCTTGTAGCCCAAGTGCGGGACGAGCGTCACACCCGTCTCCTTGATGGCATCGTAACCACCACGTTTGAACGGCGAAATGAAAATGACCTCGGGATTGGCTGCCAGAATCAGCTCCGTGTCGAAATTACCCTCCATACCAATCTTCACGATTCTCCCATCATCCACCCGCTGTCGAATGTCCTTATCGAAAAGATTCTTCGTGCCCGTAATACCTTTCACCATATCCAGCGCATCAAGAGCCATGAAGTTCGACAACTGCAACATCGTCATCACCAGTGTCCGCTCCACAGGCACCTCCACCTTTGTATATCCCTCAGGCACCTCCGCCTCCGTGCCCTTCTGCACCAACGCAAAATGATAACTCACAGGCATCCTGTCCTCATCCGTCTGCGGATCTGCCACATCCACCAACTTCACCCCATTCTCCAAAGTCTTCACCCGAAACCCCTGGGCATACTCCAACGGCATTACCTCA
>JAGCDQ010000019.1 GCA_017651245.1 Bacteroidaceae bacterium
ACCGTTGAGCTACGCTCGAACGTAGGATGCGCCTCAACAATAAAAATAAAAACTCTTTTATTTTGTATTGTGTTCGGCTTTCACTACCGTTGAGCTACGCTCGAACGTAGGATGCGCCTCAACAATAAAAATAAAAACTCTTTTATTTTGTATTGTGTTCGGCTTTCACTACCTTTGCAAAAAAAATAGGGAATATGGCGAATTATATTTTTGAGTTGAAGGACAAGGTGCGCGATTATGAGTGCGACTTGCAGGGTATCGTGAACAATGCGAATTATCAGCATTATCTGGAGCATTGCCGACATGAATTTTTATTAGCGCATAACATCAGTTTCGCGGAACTGCACGAGAAGGGAACGGATGCTGTGGTGGCAAGATTGACGATGCAGTTCAAGGTGCCTCTGAAGAGCAAGGATGAGTATGTGACAAAGCTCTGGATCAAGAAGGAGGGGGTGCGCTACATCTTTATGCAGGACATCTTCCGTTTGCCAGACATGAAGCTGTGCATCCGTGCTCAGGTGGATTCTGTGTGTCTGGTGAATGGCACATTGGCTGAAAGCCCTGAATTGAACGAGAAATTTGCACCGTTCCTTCAATAATGGACACTCAGGAAATCATTTCTTCCATTGCATTGACCAAACTGAAGGGTTTGAGTCTGTTGAATGCCCGAACCATGCTGGAAGCATTGGGGTCGGCGAGTGAGGTGTTTGCCCATCGGAAGGACATCGTGAGTCTCATTCCCGAAGCCAGCCAACGCCTTGTGTCTGCTTTTGCTGATGTGGATGAGGCGATGAGGCTTGCGGAGGCAGAGATGGAGTTCATAGAGAATAAGCGATTGAAGGTGTTTGCCTTACTAGACGAGGATTATCCCCAACGATTGAGAGAATGCGAGGATGCCCCCTTGGTGCTTTATGGCTGTGGTAATCTCAACCTGAATACCCAACGTATCATCAGTGTGGTGGGTACCCGCAAGTGTTCGGAATATGGAAAAGAAGTGTGCAACAATTTCATTGCCGACCTGAAACGCTATTATCCTGACGCCTTGATTGTGAGCGGATTGGCGTATGGTATCGATGTTTGTGCCCATCGTGCCGCTCTCGACAACGGGATGTCAACGGTGGGTGTGCTGGCGCATGGATTAGATACCATCTATCCTTCGATGCATCGTCAGGTAGCAGCAGAAATGGTGCATCAGCAAGGAGGCTTGCTAACAGAATATACTACCCAAACCACACCCGAAAAGGGAAACTTTGTGCGTAGAAACCGAATTGTGGCAGGCTTGTGCGATGCTTGCATCGTGGTGGAAAGCTCTGAACGAGGAGGTTCCCTCATCACCGCCGAGTTGGCATTGGATTACAATCGCGATGTGTTTGCTTTTCCTGGACGAGTATATGACGAATACAGTCGTGGATGCAACAACTTGATTCGCCACCAACGAGCAACCTTGCTCACTTGTGCTGCTGATTTACTGGATGCGATGGGGTGGGAGAATCCTTTGGCAGAGGCATCGAAACCCAAAGCAGTTCAGCAAGAGTTGTTCCCTGACCTCACAGACGAAGAACGTGCTTTGGTGAATACGCTGAAAAATGTCGATGACAAGCACATCAATCAGATTGCCATAGACGCCAATATTCCCTATTCACGCGCCAGTATGATTCTGTTCGATTTGGAAATGAAAGGAGTAGTCAAGGCACTTGGAGGAGCCAGATACAAAATCATGTACCATTGACCATTATAAGGCTTGCATGTCGTTCAGTTTCTTGTAATATCCGTTCAGCTCAATCAGTTCTTCATGCGTGCCACGCTCCACAATCTTACCTTCGTGGAGCACATAAATCTCATTCGCATTCTTGATGGTGGAAAGACGATGTGCGATAGCGATTGTTGTGCGTGATTTCATCAGTTTCTCCAACGCATCCTGCACAAGTCGTTCACTCTCTGTATCAAGTGCTGAAGTGGCTTCGTCGAGAATAAGAATAGGCGGATTCTTCAAGATGGCTCGTGCAATCGAAATGCGCTGACGCTGACCTCCTGAAAGCCTTCCACCTCGGTCGCCCACATTCGTCTGATACCCCTTCTCCATCTCCATGATGAAGTCGTGGGCATTGGCAATCTTTGCTGCTGCCTCCACCTCTTCCTGAGTGGCATTTTCCACCCCAAAGGCGATGTTGTTGAAGATGGTATCGTTGAAGAGAATTGCCTCTTGGTTGACGTTACCAATCAAGCCACGCAATGAGTGAAGAGAGAGGTTGCGCACATCCTCCCCGTCAATCTTGATGGAACCAGAGGACACATCATGATAACGAGGAATGAGGTCAACCAAGGTGCTCTTGCCAGAGCCTGACTGACCCACCAAGGCGATCGTCTGCCCTTTCTTGATGGAGAGATTGATATCGTGAAGAATCTCGTGCCCTTCATTGTAGGAGAAATGAACATTCTCCAACTCTATCGAATCGTTCAGTGCCTCTATCTTTTTGGGGTCAGCTACTTCCTTGATGTTGTTCTCGGCACGAAGTATCTTGTTGATGCGCTCCATCGAAGCCAAACCCTTCTGGATGCTGTAACCAGCTTTGGAGAGGTCTTTGATAGGTTGCAGGGTCGTGTAGAGAATCACCAAGTAATAAATGAATCCGCTGGCATCGATAGGGCTGTTGCCTGAAAAGATGAGATAGCCGCCAAACCACAAGACAATCACAATCATACAGGTGCCTAAGAACTCGCTGACAGGATGAGCTGCCGACTGACGGATGGCTACTCGCATAGAGGCATCACGAAATTCATTGTTCACCTTCGTGAAGCGTTCATCCATCTTCCGTTCAGCAATGAATGCCTTGATGATACGAAGACCGCCTAAAGTTTCTTCTATCTGACTGATGCCATCACTCCATTTCGATTGGGCGTAGAGGGAACGTTGCTTGAGTTTCTTGCCAATTTGTCCAATACCTCCAGCCAGCAGAGGCACCACCAAAAGGGTGAACAAGGTGAGTTGCCAGCTCATGGCGAACATCGTACCTACATACACCAAGATGAAGATAGGGTTCTTGATCAGCATATCGAGGGAGGAGGTGATACTGCCATCAATCTCATTCACATCAGTACTCACACGTGCCAAGATGTCGCCCTTGCGCTCTTCAGAGAAGAATGAGAGGGGCAAGGAAAGAATTTTCTTGTAGATGTCGGAACGGATGTCCCTGACAATGCCTGTACGAAGTGGCATCAGACAAGCAGAACCGCCAAAATAAGTGGCAGTCTTCAGCAAGGTGAGTGAGGCGAGAATGATACCCAAGAACAAGAGTGTGGTGGAAGGTCCATAACTGTCCACCATCTGCTGTGAGTAATAATAGCCATTATTCTTCAGCACCTCCACCAGATTGCCCATTCCGACTGTTCCCCATTCGATGAACTCATATCGTTCAGTGTTCACCTTGAAGAGAATCTGCAAGATAGGTAAGAGGATGGAGAAGGAAAACACATTGAACACCGCCGCCAGAATATTCATGGCAAACGTACCTGCAATGTAACCTTTATAGCGGGCAAAATACTTGCCCATCTGACTGAAAAATTCTTTCATCTATTGCCTGTTATTTGGGAATTATCCCTGCTTAGCCTTGAATGCCATCGCATAGAGTTTCATCTGCTTCATCATTGCCAACAATCCATTACTACGGGTAGGCGAAAGATGCTCCTTCAAGCCGATGTCCTCAATGAAATGGAGGTCGGCATTTAGGATGTCATCTGGGGTTTGGTTGTCCAATACACGGATGAGCAAAGTCACGATGCCTTTCACGATGAGTGCATCACTCTCTGCTTGAAAGTGAATCTTCCCCTCAGGGGTGAGATCTGCTTGCAACCACACACGGCTTTGGCAACCATCAATCAGGTTGCTCTCCACCTTGTATTGCTCAGGCAGGGGTTCCTGTTCGCTACCTAAGTCAATGAGCATCTGATATTTGTCCATCCAATCATCGAAGCCCTCAAACTCTTCGATGACTTCTTGCTGTATTTCTTCTATTGTCATATTATTTTCTAATCTCTAAACTCTAAACCCTAAACTATTCCTCCGTCCAAATCACCTCCAGCATGGTTTGTCCCACCGCTTTCAGTGTCTCTTTGTTGATATTCTTGATGTTATCATCTAAAGTGTGCCAAGTGCTTGGAAAACCGCCGTTTTTCGTGTCAGCGCCAATCACGTCGATGCAAGGAATGCCGCCCTGGTTCACCTGCAAGTGGTCATCCGTGATGTAACCACCTTCCTCATCATAACTGAAGAACTTTCCGTATCCGATACGATTTGCTGCTCCCCAAACTTTATCTACAATTGTTGGAGCATAACTCATGGAATATTGTTCACGATAGAAGACAGTGTTGTTTCCTCCTACCATATCGAGGTTGATGCCATAACGTGCCGTGTAACCTTCAATGTGGCGGATACCTGACCAATACTGACTGCCTAAGCACCAACTGCTGGCATTATTGCTGGCGGCTTCACCACTATCTTCTGCATCCCAACAAATCAAATCCACACCAATTTTCACCTTGTTGGAATCGCTGGCTAACTGCAACTGACGAGCAATCTCCAGCATCACACCAATGGAGCTGCCACCATCGTTGGCACCATCAATAGGGGTGTTGTGGTTTGCTTCATCTGGGTCGTTGTCTGCCCATTGGCGACTGTCCCAATGACCTGCAATCAGAATGCGTACAGGTGCTTCTGGATTGTAGGAGGCAATGATATTGCGCATTTTGATAGGAGTGCCGTCATAAAGTTTGGAATCAGCATATTGGTCATATACCACAGCTCCAAAACTCTTGAACTTCTGAGCAATATACTCTCCACACGAATCGTGGGCAGCTGAGTTCATCACACGAGGACCAAATGCACATTGTTCAGCCACATAGGCATAGGCAGAGTCTTCGCAAAAGACGGGTGCTGGTGACACATAATCCGTCACTTCCGTTTTCTTTTCCTTACAACCAATCAGTAGTAATGAAAAGAGAAAAAGATATAGTATTTTCTTCATTTCCGATAAATTACGGGTGCAAAGTTACGGATTTTAAGTGAAAAGTGAAAAGTGAAGAGTGAAAAATCTAAGTTACCTTAAGAAATCTGCCAACTTTGCTACAGCACGAGCCCGATGACTGATGCCATTCTTCACCTCGTTGCCTAATTCAGCGAAAGTCTTGTCATAACCATCGGGGATGAAAATGGGATCGTAGCCAAAACCACCGTTGCCTCGTTTTTCACGAATGATGCGTCCTTCCACCGTTCCATCGAAGAAGTGGGTTTCCCCCTCAAAAATGAGGGCAATGCTGGTACGGAAACAGGCTTTCCGATTCTCTTCATTCGTCAGTTTTTCTAGCAACACATTCATGTTGGCGTCATCTTTATTTCCCTCAACTTGTACCCCGTTCTTCACAGCATAGCGAGCAGAATACACCCCGGGTTCTCCACCAAGCGCCTCCACCTGAAGTCCAGAATCATCGGCAAAGCAGTCGAAGCCAAAATGCTCCTTCACGTAAGTGGCTTTCTGCAAAGCATTCTCACGAAATGTTGAACCAGTTTCAGGAATATCCACCTCACAACCAATGTCCTTCAAACTTTTCACCTCATATTGTGTGCCAAGAATGGCACGTATCTCTTCCAGCTTATGTGCGTTGTTGCTGGCAAACACCAATTTTTTCATTGTTCTTATCCTTTCTTTTTAGAACACACCTTATGTTCTTTTCAGTTGGTAAAATTAGCACTTTTATTCCGTTTCTGATAGCACTTTTCTACTTTTTTCTTCAAAAAGGTGATTTTTTTTGAAAAATGTTTGACAAATAGAAAAAAATGACCTACTTTTGTTTACAGTTTGTTCTTCAACTACTGTTAAAAGAAAGATAAAACCAAACGATAAACTTCCTGACAAATGGAAAAGATTGATAAGCTTGACAAGCAAATAATGGAGATTATCTCCTCCAACGCACGTATTCCTTTTAAAGATGTGGCAGCCGTATGTGGCGTTTCGCGTGCAGCCATTCACCAACGTGTCCAGCGTCTGATTGACACCAACGTCATCGTGGGTTCTGGCTACGTCATCAATCCCAAAAGCCTCGGCTACAAGACCTGTACCTATGTGGGTATCCGTCTGGAAAAGGGTTCGATGTATGAAAGAGTGGTGAGTGAACTCAACAAGATTCCTGAGATTGTTGAATGTCACTATACGACAGGTCCTTACACCATGCTCGTAAAACTCTATGCTCGCGACAACGAACAATTGATGGATTTGCTCAACCGCAAGATTCAGGGCATTACAGGTGTTGATTCCACAGAGACTCTTATCTCGCTTGATCAAAGCATCAAGAAGGAAGTGCCTATCTGCGTGACAGACAAACCAGAGGAGAAAGTGCAGAAAGGTGGTAAGGCTAAGATAATTCTTGACGATGACGAATAATTACCTATACATAAAGAACAAAGAGGCTAAGGAGTAATGAAACTCTTTAGCCTCTCTTTTATTTCCTTACTTTAGATGACGTGAATGATGTTGGTTTTCGTCGAACACTTTGAATTCGTAGCCTTCATTACGGAGCCATTCGATGCATTTGGGAAGAATTTTCTTGAGTTTGTCAATGCTTCGGAGAGAATCGTGGAAGGTAATGATGGAACCATTACGTGTGTAATTCTTCACATTTTCGAACACCTCTTCAGCCGTAAGGCGTTTGGAGTAGTCACGTGTGACTAAGTCCCACATCACGATGGTGTAGTGACGACGAAGTCGGATGTATTGGGCATTCCTCATCCATCCTCTTGGGGGGCGGAACAAATTGGAACCAATCAGCTTGTCCGCCTCATTGGCATTGCGCAGATAGCGACGGCTTGCCACGGTGAAGCCTCCAATATGGTTGAAGGTGTGGTTACCCAGACGATGACCATGAGAACGGATGAGTTCCAACAGTTCTGGATATTTCCTCACGTTGTCACCCACCATGAAGAAGGTTGCCTTCACGTTGTAACGGTCAAGCGTCTCAATCAGCCAGGGGGTTGATTCGGGGATGGGCCCGTCATCGAAGGTCAGATAAACTGCCTTCTCCGTCGGGTCCATTCTCCAGATGGCGCTAGGATAGAGCCATCTCAACCATTTGCTGGGTTGTTCAATAATCATTGCAACTGAATGCCTGCACCATCACATTTAGTGAGGAAGGCACTATAGAGTCTCTGTAAGTTGTCTTCAATTTGTTGCGCCTTCTTTTCGTAGTCGGCTTTCTTGGCTGCGTCAGAAGTGGCAAGATGGTTGTAGATATCTTGGATGGTAGCCAAAGCATAGATTTCCTGATGGCAATCGCGTGAACTGTTGGCGAAATAGACGTTGCTCAATGACAGATACCACTTGATGTATTCCACAGAGTGCTGTTCCATCGCTTCGAGGATGGTGTTTGCCTTCTCTGGTTTGCCACAAGCAATATACGCATCAGCAATGTCGAGCGAAGAACTATTGAGGTCATGTGGCACATTGTATGCAGGAATCTCTGTTTCACACTTCTCCAATGCCTTCAGCGCCTTGTCCTTCTTACCTTCCTTCACAAGGTTGGTGATGAGGGTAGCGAACCAACGGCGGTGGGTGTAGCACATACGCATTGTCGTTTCATCGATGTAGAGATCTGGCTGCTTCAGGTTGCCATAGCGGTACTTGTTCATCATGTTGTCGTACATCTTTTCTGTATCAGCCACAGAGTGCACCACACCACGTACAATCTCATTCTCAGGGATAGAGAATGGAGTGATGCGCCAAGCCATACCTTCGAGGATGAAGTGGCGCCACAAGTTGCCGTAGTTACTGGAACCTACTGTTGTTGACATATAGAGTGGACGAGAGAAGTTGCTCTGGGCAATCATCTCGAGCATCATGATGAAACTCTTTGACACGCGACCTTGTCCTGCCAAACTGATGACCATTTGGTCAGGAATCTCCATTTTCTTGCCACGGATAGAATCTGTGTTGTCATCAGGAATATTCATGCCTGAACGCTTCACGGCTTCCTTGTCAACAGTGACGTAGAGTGTATCGCTTGGCAAGCAGGCAGGAAGTGCCTCCACCAGTTCTTTGTCCGATTCCGACAAACCTTCGTAGTCATGCAGGAGGAACTTGCGGATGGCGGTCTTGAGTTCAAATGGGTTGTCACCCCACAGACGCTTAGCAAGTGCTGGGTCTTGTGCGGTCACCTCCCGGATGAGGTCTTTCATCGTCAACAAACCACCACCGATGTTCACCTCTGGGTTGATGTCCGTCATCTCATGCTTGCCACTGGTGTATTGGTAGCGCTTCCAAGAGATGGGGAGCGGACTTGACTGACCTTCGCCAGAGAATGCAGGACGCTTCATCTGGTCGATGTACCAGTCGGTTTGGAGGTAGGAGAGGTTGCAGACACGCACATCGGTGCGGTTGCCCTCTGTGTCCTCATTGTACCAGAGTGGGAAGGTGTCATTGTCACCATTCGTATAGATTACACCATCGTGAGGAATGGTTTCCAGATAGTTCAATCCGAAGTCGCGGCACACATAGCGACCGCTGCGGTCGTGATCGTCCCAAGTCTGGCTCACCATCTGTGCAGGAACGGCAATTGCGGGTACCAAACCCACAACACCTGCGATGATGCCAGCCATCCGTTTCTCCATTTTCTTGCCCATCCAATTGCCGAGCAGTTCATAGATGGCTGCGATACCAAGACCGCACCAGATGGAGAAAGCATAGAACGAACCAGCATAAGCGTAGTCACGTTCACGAGGCTGAAGGGGTGTCTGGTTCAGGTAAATCACGATGGCGATACCTGTCATGAAGAACAGGAAGAACACCACCCAGAACTGCTGGATTCCCTTCTTGTCGCGGAATGCCTGCCAGAAGAAGCCGAGCAAACCGAGGATGAGTGGAAGGCAGAAGAATACGTTGTGTCCCTTGTTGTTCTTCAGGTCTGATGGCAGCAAATCCTGATTGCCCAAACGCATGTTATCGAGCCAGTCAAAGCCTGAGAGCCAGTTTCCGTGCTCCAGTTCGCCATTACCCTGAATGTCGTTCTGACGACCAGCAAAGTTCCACATGAAGTAGCGCCAATACATCCAGTTCATCTGATAGGAGAGGAAGAAGCGGATGTTATCTATCTGACCAGGAATATCAAGGGTTTGTGTCTCACGTCCTGGTATCTTATATTCCACAGAATGATAAGAAACGCTGCCCAACCACGACTCGTATGCCTGCACATGCAGCGGTTCGTCGCTGTAGATGCGAGGGAAGAGCATGCATTGGTTGGCGGGGTATTTCAGGGAGAATTTATCGCGAATCTTTACGTATTCGTCCTTCTCGCTCTCGTTCTCCTTGTCTTTACGCTGATAGACAGGTGCTCCCTGCACAGTGGCGTAAGTGAGGTAGCCGTCACCATTGTCCTTGATTTCTGGCTGTGACTTGTAGGTCTGACCAAAGAAGAGAGGGCGCTCACCATACTGCTCACGACCCAGGTACTCACCCAGTGTGAACACATCCTCAGGGGAGTTCTGATCCATTGGAGGATTGGCTGTCGAACGGATGACGATGACAGCGTAAGAGCTGTAACCCACTGTCATCAAAGTCATGCAAAGGATGGCTGTATTGAGGATGCGTGGGGTGGCTTTCTTGGTGAAGAAGAGCACACCAGCAATAATGCCCAGCACGATAATACCAATCACTACAGATGCTACGCCGTGACCATAGAATGGAATACCCAGCAAGCCCGTGCAGACGATGAACGAAGTGTACATGCGGTTCTCGCTCTTCGCGTTGGTCGTTTCCCATAAAGCCCACACCAGCGCAATCGCCAGCAGGGTGAGGTAGATGTAAAGACCGATATTGTAAGGCATGCCTAACGTGTTGACAAACAGCAACTCAAACCAGCCGCCAATCTTCACGATGCCTGGCACGATACCATAGAGCACAGCAGCCACGATGATGACCGACACGCCCAACACGAGAAGTGAGCCTTTGCCTGTCGGCTCCTTGCTCATCTTGTAGTAATAAACAAGCACGATGGCAGGAATACAAAGCAAGTTCAAGAGGTGCACACCGATGGAAAGACCCACCAGATAGGCGATGAACACGAGCCAACGGTCAGAATGAGGCTTGTCTGCATTGTCTTCCCATTTCAGGATGAGCCAGAACACGAGGGCTGTGAAGAAGCTGGAGAAGGCATACACTTCACCCTCCACAGCAGAGAACCAGAAGGTGTCGCTCCAAGTGTAGATGAGGGCACCAGCGATACCGCTGCCCATCACGGCGAGCAACTGACCCACAGAGAGTTCTTCTTCGTCCTTCACGATCAACTTCTTAGCGAGATGTGTCACGCTCCAGAAGAGGAACAAGATACATCCTGCACTGAGCAAGGCGCTCATCATGTTGATCATCTTTGCCACTTGTGTTGCATCGCTGGCAAAGAGAGAGAAGAAATTACCAAACAGCATGAAAAAAGGTGCACCAGGGGGGTGACCCACTTCCAGCTTGTAGGCAGTGGTGATGAACTCAGGGCAATCCCAGAAGCTTGCCGTGGGTTCGATGGTGGAGCAGTAGGTGAATGCCGCAATAGCGAACACGACCCAACCGACCACGTTATTGATGATATTGTATTTTTTCATTTGCTTTAGCTCTATACTCTAATCTCTCAACTATTCTATTCCTTTCAGTTCCACAGTGAAGATGAGAGTTGACCATGGCTTGATGTTACCTGTATCTTGTTCGCCGTATCCCAACTCGTAAGGGATGTAAAGCTCCCACTTAGAACCCATAGGCATCAACTGCAAAGCTTCTGTCCAACCGGCAATCACCTGCTTTACGCCAAAGGTGGCAGGTTTGCCACGCTCATAGCTGCTGTCGAACACGGTGCCGTCGATGAGTTTACCCTCGTAATCAACTGTCACCTTCTGATTAGCTGTTGGCTTGTCGCCAGTTCCCTGAGTGAGAATCTTATACTGCAATCCGCTGGCGGTGCAAACCACACCTGGCTTGGTCTTGTTCTCTTCCAAGAACTTCTTGCCTGCCTCGCGGTTAGCACCATAAAGCTTTTCCTTGTTGGCAGTTTGACGCTCCGTCATGCGTGTCTGGAACACTTGAGCTGCACTATCCACAGGCACGTCGTTCTTACCCATCAAGCCAGCCACGATGCCGCTTGCCACGAGGGAAGGACTGACGTTCTTTCCTTCATCTGGCGTGTAGTAGTCGTTAGAGAACTGCTTGGTCATGTTGACAATCCTGTCACCAATCTCCGAACCAGCGTTAAATGCTGCAGTTTCCTTGTCGTTGGGGTCGACATTGGCACGGTTCAGGATACCTTCTGCAAACTTGCTGAGATACTTTTCGTCCACACCCAGCTGACCAGTCGCATACTCTTTCAAACCGTTCGACTGAGCGATGCCGAAAAAGTAAGCCGTTTCCTCGTCAACATTGGCGATTGCAGGCGTCTCAATCTCAAACTCGCTTGTCGCAGTAGCCGTCTTGCCCGTCTTCTGAGCCTCGATGAAAGCTGCCAAATCTGCTTTCTGCTTCTCCTTGAATGCCTTCAGAGCAGCGGCATCTTCTGCCTTCTTCACTTTGGCAGCTACCTTGTCAACTGCTGCATTAGCCTTTGTTTCCAATGCAGCCACCTCTTTCTCTGTTTGAGCGAAAACAGCGCTTGCCATTGCAAACGCTGCTATAGTGCATGTGAGAATCTTCTTCATTTTCTTCTAACTCTAATCTGTCAATTATTTCAAAACTTCGATGGTGAAGATAAGTGTAGAGAAAGGCTTGATAGGACCCTGATTCTGAGCACCGTATGCCAAATCCTGAGGAATGGTCACTTCCCACTTAGAACCAGCAGGCATCATCTGCAGAGCTTCAACCCAACCCTTAATCACACCAGGCATGCGCATGTCGATGGTGAAAGGCATGTTGCGCTCGTAGCTGCTGTCAAACACAGTGCCGTCGATGAGTTTGCCCTCATAGTTCACTTTCAGCGTGGAAGTGTCAGTTGGCAGGGCACCGTCACCCTCTACGAGCACCTTGTACTGCAAACCGCTCTTGGTGACCTTCACACCTTCCTTTTTCTTGTTGTCAGCCAGATACTTCTCACCAGCCTTCTTGTTGTCGCCAAACTCCTTCAGAAGTTGTTCTTCCTGGAGGGGAGCCATTCTTTCTTGGAAGTCGCTGTAAGCCTGATCAGCTGAACGCGCATCCTGATTCTTCAAGCCAGCTACAAGACCGGCAATGATGTTCTTGGTATTGATAGTCTTGGTAGTGTCTTCGCCATACACTTGCTGACCGATAGCCTTAGCCATCTGCTGAACCTGCTGGCCGATTTCCAAGCCCTTCAGGTAGGCATCCTTCTTAGGATCCACCTTGTTGACTGCTCCTTCGCGCATACCCTTGATGAATTCGTCCATGTAAGTAGAATCAATGCCCAGCTGCATGGTCATCACCTGCTTCAAACCTGCAGATTGAGCCACACCAAAGTCGTAAGCCAACGTGTCTGCGCTGTCCTTGAGGTCAGCAGAGTTGTTACCATCGCAAGAAACCATAGTCATGGCAGTCATTGCAACAGCAGCTGCCATCATGAGAATTTTTTTCATTGTCTTGTTATTTTTTAGATTTAGTGAATTATTCATTATTTCTTTCTGCACTCGCTACACATGCCCATAACCATATTGACCCACAAACACATGCAGGCGCGCACAAAATCATGCAAAGATAGTGTTTATTTCCCTGATTTTCTGCCCCCGCCCCCTAAAAAGTGCATTTTTTAAAGTTATTTTGTATAATAGTGCACGAAAAAGGGTTGTCATTTGTCACAAATACAAATAATTTAAAGGCTCTGATTACTTGCCACCCTCTGCCTTATCGGTGTCATCGTTTTGAGGGTCATTTTTTGTTACCCTTAAGGGTTGCAAAATTTTCCCTTAGGGGGAAGCAATTTTTGCTGCCTAATTAGAAAAAAATATTTTCCTGGTTAGGGCGCAAAATTTCTCTCGCTCGTACTGAACTTGAAACAAAAAGAAAGCGGTGAGTCCGAATTGGATTCACCGCTCTTATATTTGTTAATTACTTTTGTTTTCTCTCTCCCTCCGGTTGAAACTCAAGTGCCCGATTGCACTGAGTTTTTTTACGGAATGATTTTTTTGCAGAACTACAATCTCCTACTATTATTTGAAGATTGCAACATTGCTTGCGATAGCTGCTACAGCTACGATAGCTACTGCGATAATAGTCATAGTTTCCATAAAACAATCTCCTTTCCTTTAATCAATTAATACTACTGTTTAATGTTTAACTAAACCAATTTAATCTTTTTACCTTTATATGTTGTAGCCCGAAGGCTGAAAGTTCTAAAAATTGGAGGAGGGCTTTTCACAAAGACCTAACTCCTAAATAACAATCTTTTACTAACCTAAATCTAATACCTTTACCAAAACCTATATGATAGAAAACTAACCTGTTTATGTTTTTTTCTTTTTGTGTCTGTTATTCGGTTGTCTCAGGAACCGTTTTTCACTCGCTTGTGACTGTCTTTTTTCCTTTTGACGATGCAAAGTTACGGGCTTTTTGAAGTGTGACCAACAAAATAACGGATTTTTGCAGGAAAAACGTCATATTGTTGATATAAATCAATAATTGTGTACGCACACACATCGAAAACGCCATTTTTCTGTGTGCGCACACAGTTTTTGGGAGGGCTGTCTGGAAGCCTCTTTTGGAATCCCAAATATACTCCCCCTTATCACTTCCTATTATACTCCTTTTTTGACACTCATTTATCCTCCCTTTTTTACTTCCTCTTTCACGCCCTAATTATATAATAATGTATGCCTCGTAGGGTGAAAATAGGGGAGTGTGGAAGAAAATGAGGCTTAAAAACGCACTTTTTTTTGAAAAGGTTTGGGTGTTTGGGGAAATTAAGGTATTTTTGCAGTTACTCTTTCAACGAAAAACAAATAAACTCAAATTAATAACTTAAATTTTACAACATTTTATGTGGTTATGTAACTCTTCAATCGGAAGGAAAGTGATTATGTCTGTGACAGGCTTGGCACTGATTCTCTTCCTGACGTTTCATGGATGCATGAACGTAGTTGCTCTTTTCAGCAAGGAGGCGTACAACCAGATCTGTGCATTGCTGGGTAGCAACTGGTATGCCATTGCGGCTACCTGTGCTCTGGGTGCCCTGGTGGTGATTCACATCATCTATGCCTTCATCCTCACCTTCCAGAATAGGAAGGCTCGTGGCAACAACAAGTACGAAATCACCGACAAGCCTAAGGCTGTGGAATGGGCAAGCCAGAACATGCTGGTGCTCGGCATCATCGTCGTGCTTGGTATCGTGCTGCACTTGTACAATTTCTGGTACAACATGATGTGGGCTGAAATCGTTGGTGCAGAAGGTGCCTACAGCCCTACTGATGGTTTCGAGTGGATCAAGTTCACTTTCTCTAACCCCGTCTATGCAGTGATCTATCTCGTGTGGATCGTGGCTATCTGGTTCCACCTCACTCATGGTTTCTGGTCAGCTTTGCAGACACTCGGCTGGAGTGGTCACACTTGGTTCTGCCGCTGGAAGTTCATCGGCTATGTTTGGTCAACTGTGGTGATGGCAATGTTTGCCATCGTTGCCATCGCTTTTGCCGTGTGCCCCGACTGCCTCGGTGGTTGCGAAGGCAAGGTTGTTCCTTTCTGGATGTAAAATCTTTAAAAATTGAAAAACATTATGGCAATCAATATCGATTCTAAAATTCCTGAGGGACCAGTTGCTGAGAAATGGTCGAACTATAAGGCACACCAGCGTTTGGTCAACCCAAAGAATAAGCTGAAGCTCGATGTCATCGTCGTTGGTACGGGTTTGGCAGGTGCTTCAGCAGCCGCATCTCTTGGTGAGATGGGCTTCAATGTCCTCAACTTCTGTATTCAGGACTCTCCACGCCGTGCTCACTCTATCGCTGCACAGGGTGGTATCAATGCTGCCAAGAACTACCAGAACGATGGTGACTCTGTCTATCGTCTGTTCTACGACACTGTGAAGGGTGGTGACTACCGTGCTCGCGAGGCTAACGTGTATCGTCTGGCTGAGGTGTCTAACTCTATCATCGATCAGTGTGTGGCTCAGGGCGTTCCTTTCGCTCGTGAGTATGGTGGCACGCTGGCTAACCGTTCTTTCGGTGGTGCTCAGGTGTCTCGTACTTTCTATGCTAAGGGTCAGACAGGTCAGCAGCTCCTCCTCGGTGCTTACTCTGCACTTTCTGCCCAGGTGAATGCCGGCAAGGTGAAGCTCTACACTCGTTATGAGATGCTCGACGTGGTGATCATCGACGGCAAGGCTCGTGGTATCATCGCCAAGAACCTCGTGACTGGTAAGTTGGAGCGTTTCTCTGCTAATGCAGTCGTAATCGCAACAGGTGGTTATGGCAACACATATTTCCTCTCTACCAATGCAATGGGTTGCAACGTATCTGCAGCGATGGCTTGCTATCGTAAGGGTGCTTACTTTGCAAATCCTTGCTACGTGCAGATTCACCCAACTTGTATTCCAGTACACGGCGACAAGCAGTCGAAGCTGACCCTGATGTCAGAGTCTCTGCGTAACGACGGTCGTATCTGGGTGCCAAAGAAGCTTGAGGATGCCAAGGCATTGCAGGCAGGCACGAAGGAAGGTTGGGAGATTCCAGAGGAAGACCGCGACTACTATCTGGAGCGCCGCTATCCAGCATTCGGTAACCTCGTTCCTCGTGACGTGGCTTCTCGTGCTGCGAAGGAGCGTTGCGACAAGGGCTTCGGTGTGAACAACACAGGCCTTGCCGTTTACCTCGACTTCTCTGAGTCTATCCAGCGTCTCGGCATCGACGTGATTCGTCAGCGTTATGGCAACCTCTTCGACATGTACGAGGAGATTACCGACGTGAATCCAGGCGAAAAGCGTGCGACTGTGAACGGCATGGATTACTATAACCCAATGATGATTTTCCCAGCTATCCACTACACAATGGGTGGTATCTGGGTTGACTACGAACTCCAGACCTCTATCCCAGGTCTCTTCGCCATTGGTGAATGTAACTTCTCTGATCACGGAGCTAACCGCCTCGGTGCATCTGCCCTCATGCAGGGTCTGGCTGATGGTTACTTCGTATTGCCTTACACCATCCAGAACTACCTCGCTGACCAGAGTATCTGGCCTCGCATCTCTACCGATGCACCTGAGTTCGCTGAAGTGGAGAAGGCTACAGAGGAGCGTATCCAGAAGCTCATGAACATCAAGGGCAAGCGTTCTGTTGACTCTATCCACAAGGAACTCGGCCACATCTGCTGGGAGTACATCGGTATGGGTCGTACGAAGGAAGGCCTCGAGAAGGGCATCAAGCTCATCGACGAACTCCGCAAGGAATTCGACACCAACCTCTTCATCCCAGGTAATCGCGAAGGTCTCAATGTGGAGCTTGACAAGGCCATCCACCTCGATGACTTCATCACCATGGGTAAGCTCATCGCTTACGATGCCCTCTCTCGTGAGGAATCTTGTGGTGGTCACTTCCGCGAGGAGCACCAGACAGAGGAAGGCGAAGCTAAGCGCGATGACAAGAACTTCTTCTACGTGGGCTGCTGGAAGTACGAAGGCACTGACGCTGCCGCTCCAACGCTCATCAAGGAGCCACTCGAGTATGAAGCAATCAAGGTACAAACACGTAACTACAAGAATTAATCACTATGGCAGAAAAGATATTGAAAAGCTTCACAGTAAAATACTGGAAGCAGAATGGTCCTAAAGATGCTGGCCATTTTGAAGAGAAGGTAATGAAGGACATCCCTGGTGATACTTCGTTCCTCGAAATGCTCGACATCCTCAACGAGCAGCTGATTGAGGAAGGCAAGGAGCCTTTCGTGTTTGACCACGACTGCCGCGAGGGTATCTGCGGTATGTGCTCGCTCTACATCAACGGTACGCCTCACGGCAAGACCGAGCGTGGAGCCACCACTTGCCAGCTCTATATGCGCAAGTTCAACGAGGGTGACGTCATCACCATCGAGCCTTGGCGTTCGGCAGGTTTCCCTGTCATCAAGGACTGCATGGTTGACCGCACCGCCTTCGACAAGATCATCCAGGCAGGTGGCTACACCACCGTCCGCACAGGTGCTCCACAGGATGCCAACGCTATCCTCATCCCCAAGGAGGATGCTGACGAGGCAATGGATTGCGCCAGCTGCATCGGTTGTGGTGCTTGCGTCGCTGCTTGTAAGAACGGTTCTGCAATGCTTTTCGTTTCCTCGAAGGTCAGCCAGCTCGCTCTCCTTCCCCAAGGTCGCGTCGAGGCAGCCCGTCGTGCCAAGGCAATGGTTGCCAAGATGGACGAACTCGGTTTCGGTAACTGCACCAACACTCGTGCTTGCGAAGCCGTTTGTCCTAAGTGTGAAACCATCGCCAACATCGCTCGTCTGAACCGCGAGTTCATCAAGGCAAAACTTAGCGATTAGTGAGCGCAGAACCAAGCTTGCTTGAGTTATGCCGAACGTAGCTAAGTTCACCGCAGGTAAATTGGCCGAATAATACACATTATATATAAATAAGAAGCGTCGCGGAACGAAATCTGCGACGCTTATTTGTTGGTGTCAGTAATAAGTGCTATCTTTGCGAACAAACAACCAAAATCTTTATCAATATGAACATTGGAGACCGTGCGCCCGAGGTATTGGGCAAGGACGAACAGGGACGGGAGGTCCGTCTGAGTGATTACAAGGGCAGGAAGCTAGTGCTGTATTTTTATCCGAAGGACAACACGAGTGGATGCACTGCCGAGGCTTGCAGCCTGAGAGACCGCTATGGGGAGCTGCAAGGAGCAGGCTATGAGGTGGTGGGTGTGAGCAAGGATTCTGCCGCCTCGCACGTGAGGTTCAAGGAGAAGCACTCGCTGCCGTTCCCGCTGATTGCCGATGTGGACCACACACTCCTGGAGGCGATGGGGGCTTGGGGCGAGAAGAACATGTACGGCAAGAAGATGATGGGCACCATCCGCACCACCTTCATCATCAATGAGGAGGGCGTGATTGAAAACATCTTTGCCGGCAAGCAGGTGAAGACCAAGGAGCATGCCGAGCAGATTCTGAATGTCTGATTGAGGACAGGATCCTCGTTACCGCAAAAGCTATTACCACTTATCCACCCAGCGAATGACGGGCACGTCGTGGTCGTCGAACTCGATGGGGAGCCATAGGTGGAGGCTCTGCGAGAGGTGGCGAGGATTCCAGATGTCTGCCATGAAGATGGGCTTGCCGTTCATCTGATAGATGTAGGTGCCCTGAGCGCCGAAGGTCTTGTTGGCAGGCATGTTTTGATAGCCTGTGGCAGTGCCGACGAAGGGAGAGGGATACTGTTTCCAAGGTCCCCAGATGCTCTTGGCGTTGAACATGCGGGCCTCGTTGGGTGACCAGCCTGTGCATCCAGAGCAGATGAGCCAGTAGGTGCCATTGTGCTTGAAGATGCAAGGTGCCTCGTTCTGTCCGCCTGGAGCCACCATATTATATTTTCCCGTGAAATTGAGGTAATCGTCAGTGAGTTCGCTGACCAGCAGCGTGAGGTTCTCCTGCGAAGAGGTGATGTGATAGGCCTTGCCGTCGTCATCCACATACACCGTCATGTCGCGGCTCATCTGTCCTCCCTTCATGTCGCGCCACAGATACATGCCCTTGTTCACCTCGCGTCGCCATGCGTCGTTCCACCACTCTTTCCACTGCGAAGCATCCGTCTGTTGTGCTGCCTTGATGGCCTGCTCGTCCATATCGAACGGCCACTGGTTGGCGTGGATGCGCTGACTGCGGAGGAATTTGAAGGGACCTGTGGGCGAGTCGCTCACAGCAAAGGCCACACGGGCAGCCTCATATCCACGCCCTTTCAGTTCGAGATGGAAGAGCATCACAAACTTCTTGGTCTTGGGGTTGTAGAGCACCTTGGGACGCTCCATGATGCAGCCCCGTTCGATGTCGTGTCCCGCCTCTTGGCTCGTTGCCAAAGCCACACCCTCATTCTTCCATTTCTTCAGGTCAGTGGAGGAATAGACGGAGATGCCTGTTTCTGTGCTGCCACCGCTGTAGGGGCGGTTCTCCCCATACCAATAATAAGTGTTGCCATATTGGATGATGTTGCCGCCATGCGCATTGATGTGCTGGCCGTCGGTATCCATCCATAACTGACCATTCACGTGTTCTTGTGCTTGTGCGAGTGTGGACGAGAACAGAATCATGCAGCACAAAGCAAGAATCTTCGTCCATAGATGCATTTTCATATCAATGTCTGTGTTAGTTGTTTGTTAGCCTTTCGTTTCTGCTTGCAAAGGTAGAAATTCTCTTCCATAGTTCCAAATTCCTCTATAAAAATATATTCTCGAAGGCCTTTTTATGTTAATTCGTGTTAAAGTCTAGTACTATGTATTGCAAGGTATTTATGTTTTACCTAACTTTGCAGCGGAAATCAAGAATACAAAACTGTTTAATCACTACTCATATGAATGTTGACAATGCAAAATCACAGATGAGGAAGGGTATGCTGGAGTACTGCATCATGTTGCTGCTCAATGAGAAAGCATACTATACTTCTGACATCATCAGACGTTTGAAAGAAGCGAACCTTTTGGTCGTGGAAGGCACGTTGTATCCGTTGCTCACCCGACTGAAGAATGACGGTTTGCTGGGTTACGAATGGCAGGAGAGTACTCAAGGACCTCCGCGCAAGTATTATGTACTGACTGATGAAGGTAAAGAAACCTTGGAGCAATTGGATGCAGCTTGGGGTGAACTGGAAAGTACGGTGCATAATTTGAAAAACAGGAGGTTGCTATAGACCAGCCTACGCACTTGGAGAATTCTTAATTTAATAAAGTAAGCATACATTTATAATAAAAAGATATAAAGATTATGGCAAGTTATTCGTTGGAAATCGGCAATGCAGTCAACACTGCTTGGGAATATGCAAAGAAACACGGTCTGCTCATCGCTGTTATCTATCTGTTGGTAGGTGTGTTGGCAGGTGGTTTGGGACATATATCAACTCCTACCTTCAGTTATAATTATGACTCTTCTCAGGCTCTTGGTGAGGCAATCAGTAGGGGCGACTGGCAAGGTGCGGGAAATATTGCACAAACATTGAGTTCGGGTAATCATGTTGTATGGTTTGGCGGCATGTTGGGCTCAATCTTGAAATTCCTTGTTAGCGTGGGTCTCTACAATCTTGCACTCGGATTGATGGCGGGACGTTTCTCCGAGGTGACGTTTGACGCCTTCAAATTGCCTTTTGTTGTGTATTTGAAGGTATTTGCAGTGGAAATTATCACAAACATCATTCTCTTTGCTTCCGCGTTGTGTTGTTTCGTTCCATATTTTTTCGTGGCTCCCCGCGTCATCTTGGCTCCTGTCTATCAAGTGGAGCATCCAGAGGCAGGCATCTTTGAGTCTATCAGTGCCGCGTGGAACATGTCATCGGGCAACACCCTCTCCTTGTTGGGTTTGGGCATCATCATGATGGGCATCCTCATTTTGGGTCTCTGTTGCTGTTGCGTCGGAGTGTACTTTGCTGCGGCTATCAAATTGTTTGCCTTGACGGCTGCTTATTATCAATTGAAAGGAAACTTGTAATCATCACAAAAAAACATAACAACAATGAAAAAGAATATTACCATCAATCTTTGTGGCAGACTTTATCAAATCGATGAAGACGCATACGAATTGCTGAGCCACTACACAGACACCCTGCGTGACTATTTCAAGAAGCAAGAGGGTGGCGAAGAAACTGCCGACGACATCGAGGCGCGTATCGCAGAACTGTTTGATGACCTGAAATCAAATGGCATCGAGGCCATCACCATCGAGCACGTGCAGGGTGTGATAGAACAGATTGGAAAAGTGGAAGAAATTGCAGATGAGAATGCTGAATATGCAGGAAAGGCAGGCTTTTCGGCAAACACTGGGAACAAGAAACCATTGCCCACCAAGAAGTTCTTTCGCGACTCGCAGAACAAGGTGCTGGCAGGTGTGCTGTCAGGATGCGCCAACTATTTTGGCGGAAGTGCGAACGGATGGCGTTGGGGCTTTGTGCTTTTGAGTGTGCTTTGGATTGTATTTGACGGCATATTTGGCACTATTTTGGGCGTTATGGTTTTGCCAATCATCTTAGTCTCAATACCTTTCGCATTCCTTCCGTTACTCATTTATCTGCTGGTTGCCATTTTCAATCCTGAGACGAAAACGGCTGAGGATGTGCTGATGATGAGAGGTAAGGAGGTGAATCCCCAGAACTTATCTGAGGTTGTGCAGGGTGTAGATCTTTCGAAAGAGAAGAAGAATGGTATCTCATTTTGGGACATTCTTTTAGGCGTGATTTGTGTGGGTTTAAGTATGTCTTTAACCATCGGTTTGATTGTGGCACTTTGCTTTTTTGTGGCATTTGTGGCAGCTTCAGAAACGATGGCAGATTCTTGGTGGAATGTTCATGTAACAGAGGATCTGAATGCCATTTTTATTCCAGCAGTTATTAGTGGTATCTTGCTGTTGGTGTCCATTGGCATCCTGCTCTATTGTTCCATCCATGCAGCAGCAAGTTCGTTTGGCAAGACCCCTGCGATGAAGGGCAAACAACGTTTGATGTGGTTCATCCTATGGGTGGTATCTGTGGTTGGCTTTATTGGAAACACGATCTATGCTGTAGCTCAGTTGGCCAAGACGCAGACAACCCGTTGGAACACAGAACAGGCAGCGTGGAAGAAAGAACACACTCACTTTGGCTTTGTCTTTAACGACGATGACTGGAATTTCTTCAAGAATGGGGATTGGGAACTCGTAAAGGCTGAAGGAATAGATCGTTACACCTACAATGGCGAGTATATGACAGGTGACTTCACCCGTTATCTCGATGCTTGTGCAGGTCATAATCCTTACACCTACCAAGCAGAAAAGGAAGAAATGGTGGGACCTGGCATTTATCGCCTCAGTGCTGCTGTGAGGGCAGATAACGACGAAAGTTTTATCTTTGTGGAAGAGAAGGATACGACAGGACAAGTTAGCTTGTTTAATGAATCTGTGCAGATACCTAACTATGGTACTCAAATAGGAAACATTTGGGAAACGATTGGTCTGGAGCAAGGTTTTTATCAGAGCGATGATCCCTCGTATTTGAATGACCCCGTGCTGAAAGAATTGGTTGGTAGAATCTCCAAGATTGACAAGGATAAGATTGTCGAAGCCAATGGTAGTCATGGTTATGGTTGGAGTTATGTCTATATCGACAGCATCAAGGTGGAAGAGCCTGCTAAACTCATCTATGGTGTGAAGGTGAACAACACGAACAAACAAACTGGAATAGGCTTCTTCTCTGCCACCGACTTCGTTTTGGAGAAGATTGGCGAACTGGGCAAAAAGTAGGTTTTTCACCCCTAAAAATGAAACGCCGTATCGAGGGCATCGATACGGCGTTTCGTTGTCTTTGATACGGTGTTTCGTGCTGCTCGGTACGGCGTATCTCTGAATTAGGTAACATAAACGCAAATTTGTGTTTCTACGTTGCAACGTTTTGTGGCGAAAAGTTCGTATCTTTGCACCCAGATATTTCATCTTTTCCATTCATAGGAACTAAAAATTTACTAACGATATGAGAAAACCTTTATCAAGCCTCCTGCTGTGCTGTATACTGGCATTGGGAGCAAGTGCGCAGACACTTCCTTATCAGAATCCAAGTTTGAGCGCGAAAGAACGTGCTAAGGATCTTTGTGGTCGATTGACCTTAGAAGAGAAAGCAAAATTGATGTTGGACGAAAGTCCTGCCATTCCCCGATTGGGCATCAAGAAGTTCTTCTGGTGGAGCGAGGCTCTGCATGGCGCTGCCAACATGGGCAACGTGACTGTGTTCCCAGAGCCCATTGCAATGGCTTCATCTTTTAACCCAGACCTGCTCTACAAAGTGTTCGATGCTGCCAGCACGGAGTTTCGTGCGCAATACAACAAGCGCATGATTCAAGATGGTGGCGAGGATGAGAAGTTCCATAGTTTGAGTGTTTGGACACCCAATGTGAACATCTTCCGCGATCCTCGTTGGGGAAGAGGTCAGGAGACCTATGGAGAAGATCCCTATCTCACTTCTGTGATGGGTGTGCAGGTGGTGAAGGGTTTGCAAGGTCCTGAAACAGCGAAATACAGAAAACTGTGGGCTTGTGCCAAGCACTATGCAGTTCACAGCGGTCCTGAATATACCCGCCATACAGCCAATCTCATCGACATCACGCCTCGTGACATGTGGGAAACCTATATGCCAGCCTTCAAAACCTTGGTGCAGGATGCGAAGGTGAGAGAGGTGATGTGTGCTTATCAGCGATTGGACGATGAGCCTTGCTGTGGCAATGCACGTCTATTGCAGCAGATACTTCGTGATGAATGGGGTTTCCAGTATTTGGTGGTGAGCGATTGTGGTGCTGTGAGCGACTTCTACGACTCTCACAAATCATCATCAGATGCCACGCATGCTTCTGCCAAGGCAACGATTGCTGGTACGGATGTAGAATGCGGCTACGGTTATGCTTATCGCAGCATTCCCGAAGCGGTGAGACGTGGTCTTATCAGCGAGGCAGAAGTGAACAAGCATGTGATGCGTCTGTTGGAAGGTCGTTTCGACTTGGGCGAAATGGATGATCCTTCGCTGGTGGAGTGGTCAAAGATACCCTATTCCAAGATGGATTGCAAGGAGCATCGTCAGATAGCCCTCGATATGGCACGCCAATCTATCGTGCTTCTTCAGAACAAGGGCAATGTGTTGCCGCTGAAGAAGAATGGTGAGAGGATTGCCGTTATTGGCCCCAATGCAGATGATGAACCATTGATGTGGGGAAACTACAACGGTACGCCTAATCACACCATCACGATTCTCGATGGCATCAAGAGCAAACAGAAGTCATTGCTTTATTTGCCAGGATGCGACCGCACCTACGACAAGGTGATGGATTGCTTGATGAATACATATTGTTCGATAGATGGGAAGAAGGGATTGAAAGGTTCTTTCTGGAACAACACAGAAATGAGTGGAAAGCCAGTGACCACACAGTTCTATACCACTCCGTTGGCTGTGACCACAGCAGGTATGCATAATTTCGCTCCAGGCGTGAATGTGGAGGACTTCTCTGCCAAGTATGAAACGGTCTTCACACCCAAAGAGGCAGGGGAATATGTGGTGAATATGGAAAGTTGTGGTGACTTCCAGCTTTTCATTGACGGCGTTCAGAAAGTGAGACAGCATACTTGGCGCACCACGCCAACCCGTACTGTCATCAATGCTGAAGCAGGCAAGTCTTATAAAATTGAAGTTCGCTTCAAGTATGTGAAGACTTGGGGTGCCAACATGAAAATCAATATCGCCAAGGAACTGCCAATCGACTATGCAGCAGTCATCAATCAGCTGAAGGGCATTGACAAGGTGGTCTTTGTGGGTGGTATTGCAGCCGCTCTCGAAGGTGAGGAAATGCCTGTGGAAATTGACGGATTCAAAGGTGGAGACCGTACTCATATCGAGTTGCCCAAAGTGCAACGCGACTTCCTCAAAGCTTTGAAGGAGGCAGGTAAGACGGTCATCTTCGTCAACTGTTCAGGTTCTGCTATTGCTTTGCTACCTGAAACAGAAACCTGTGATGCGATTGTACAGGTTTGGTATCCTGGTCAGGAAGGTGGAACAGCGATTGCTGATGTGCTCTTTGGCGACTACAATCCTTCCGGAAAGCTTCCTGTCACTTTCTACAAGACTTCCGAACAATTGCCAGATTTCGAAGACTATTCGATGAAGGGACGCACTTATCGCTACTTCAACGACCCACTCTTTGCCTTTGGTTATGGATTGAGCTACACCCAATTCAACTATGGTGAAGGAAAGCTTTCGAAGAAGGGTGATAACTACACTTTGACCGTTCCTGTGAGCAATGCAGGTAAGAGTGACGGCACAGAGATTGTGCAGGTGTATCTCCGTGACCTCTCTGATGTAGAAGGTCCATTGAAGTCGCTGCGTGCTTTCCAGCGTGTGGATATCAAGGCAGGACAGACGGTGGATGTGAAGTTGGAACTGACGCCAAAGTCCTTCGAGTTCTTCGACCCTGAAACCAACACCGTGCATCAAAAGGCAGGTGATTTCGAGGTGCTTTATGGTAGAAGTTCACAAGATAAGGATTTGAAGAAACTGACGTTGAACATCAAATAATATATTTTGAGCGATATGAAGAGATTGATATCTATTTTAGTAGCATGCATGATGCTTCCGTCTTTGGGGATGATGGCACAGACGAAGTCCTATGAATATGTGTGGTCGGCAGATCAGGGCGATGGCACTTTTATCAATCCGATTGTCAACGCAGACTTCCCCGACCCTGATGTGATTCGTGTGGGTGACACTTACTATATGGCTTCCACGACGATGTATCATTTCCCTGGAGCCACGATTCTGAAATCGAAGGACTTGGTGAATTGGGAGTATTGTGCAAATCCATTGCAGTCGATTGTAATCAACGACGCCTATCAACTACGCAATGGAGAACATCACTATTCGCAGGGCATGTGGGCTTCGACACTCCAATACCACGATGGTAAGTTCTATTATTACTTTCCTTGCTCTACATGGTCGCCAGATTCGCGAAGCATCCTCCTGACGGCAACAGATCCTGAAGGAACATGGAACAAGACCACCTTGTCAGAGTGTTATCATGATCCGGGATGGCTCTTCGATGATGGAGAGAATGGTGATGGAAACCTTTATGTGGCATGTGGCATTGGCGATATTTATGTGAATAAGTTGAATAAGACAACATTCCAGAAACTCAGTAGCACAAAAGTCATTAGCGTTGGTAATGGCTGCGAGGGTAGCCACATGTACCACATTGGTGACTATTACTATATTTACGCCACTTATGGCGGTACTGAGCGCAGCCAAACCATCTTCCGCTCCAAGAAACCGATGGGACCTTACGAAGAGCACAACGGACGTGTGTTTGAGCATCAGAACATTCACCAAGGTGCGTTGGTTCAGACGCAGACAGGTGAATGGTGGACCGTCCTCTTCAGGGATATCTATGAGAAAGGTGGAAACATTGGACGTGTTCCCTGTTTGGAACCTGTGAAGTGGGTGGACGGATGGCCCATCATCGGCAATAATGGCGTAGATGTGTCGAAAAATGGTGCCGCTTACAAAAAGCCTGATGTGGGACAGACCTATGAGAAGACCTATTTGCCTACCAATGATGCATTTGTTGATACGAAGTTGGGCATGCAGTGGCAATGGAACCACTATCCTCTTTTAACGGCTTGGTCATTGACGAAGCGTCCAGGTTGGTTGCGACTCTACACTGCCAATGTGACCAGCGAGTTGAACACAGCACGTAATTCGTTGACCCAGCGCATTATGAGTTACAATTCGAATGGAGCCAGCAGTTTCAAGGCTTCGACTGGTACGGTGAAGATGGACATTTCAGGCATGCAGGAGGGTGATGTGGCAGGTCTTGCGGTCTTCCAGAATCCTTATTCTTTCATTGGCGTGAAGATGGAGGATGGCAAAAAGTACTTGTATGGTGAACGTTGCACTTTTGATAGCCAAAAATTGAAGAAAGAGGAGACGAAGAAAGGGGATGAGATTACTTCGGATGTCATTTATCTTCGTGCAGTAGTGAACTTTGGCAACAATGCTTGTCAATACTATTACAGTTATGACAACGAAACCTGGAAGAAGTGGGGTGTGACCATGACGATGCGCTACACGCTCGACTATTTTGTGGGTCAGCGTTTCTACCTCTTCAACTATGCCACCCAACAAAGAGGTGGTTATGTCGATTTCGACTGGTTCTCCACCGAAAGAAAATTCAGTGAAGAATTGTTTGGCATTGAAGGCCCAGCCGACGCCATCCAACCGCTTCAGCCGAAAAAAACTGTTGGTGATGCCCCCTATTATGATCTGATGGGAAGACCTGTAGCCGCACCTACTCATGGAATTTTCATCAAAGGGGATGACGGCAAGAAGGTCCTTGTACAATAACGATATGATTGTTAAAACGGTACATACTCATGAATAGGGTTACACAACCTAAAAAAGATGTTCCATATTTGCAAACATAGGTGTGAAATTAGTCGTATCTTTGCAGCAGAAACCAAAAACTAAAGTATCTAAATCAAATCTTTTCCGTATATGAAATTACAAAAACTGATTCAAACGTGTGTTTTTGCTGTTGTATGCAGCATAACATTGCCATCTTGGGCACAAGAGACATTGCTCGGATTGCCACCTTTGCACGTGGATGGCAAATACTTCAAAGACGAGCAAGGCAACAAAGTCGTGCTGCATGGTGTGATGGACACCCCGAGTACCTATTTCAATAATAATCGATGGCATGGGAAACATACCGGACAATGGACGGGTTCAGATGGTCATATCAATTATGTGTATGATGATTACAATCCTGATGGTACAAATTACGACACTAAAGGAACAAATAATTGTAGGAGATATTTTGAACAATTGTTTGTTGCTGTCACTGACAAAGAAAAAGGTGCATACTGCAATCTTTTCCGTTTACACCTTGATCCTGCTTGGACGAACAACTCTAACCTCACTGGCAAGGTGGATGATAGAGAGAGGTATTATCAAGATAATGGTCAAACCAAGGAAATCAGTGGTGAGGCAGATTTTAGACATTATAGTGGTACCCGTCTTACTAATTATTTGAAAACATTGTATTTCCCTATTGCTAAAAGTGCGCTTAAGCATGGCATGTATGTCATTATGCGTCCACCAGGTGTATGTCCTCCTAACATCTACGTGGGTGGCACTTACCAGAAGTTTTTGTTGAATGTATGGAAGCGAGTGAGCGAAAATGACTCAATCAGAAAATATAGTGGGCAGATTAGTCTTGAGTTGGCAAATGAGCCAATTAATGTATATAATGCTGATGGAACTTCTGGCCCACAAGCCTTGCACGACTTCTTTCAGCCCATTGTGGATCAGATTCGTGAAAACGGTTTCAAAGGTATTATCTTAGTTCCTGGTACAGGTTATCAGAGCAATTACCGTGATTATGCCACTTATCCAATCACTGGCGACAATATTGGTTATGCTGTACACAACTATGCTGGATGGTATGATAATCGGGATGATCATTGTGACATTAACAATGCCATCACAAAGTTTGGCGAGGCTGTACCTGTTGTTCTGACCCATCCCATTGTGATTACAGAGGTGGATTGGAGTCCGAAGAGCAGTTCCAGAATTAAGAACTACAATGAAATGGGACAGCCAGTCTATGACAACTATGGCACATGGGCAACCGCTTCCACCTCTAAGTGGGGTAAAGCGTACAAGGCCATTCTTGACTATTATGGCAATATTTCGATGACATTGACAGGTATCAGCGATTATATTGATATCGATGATTGTATAAACATTAAGAATAAAACTACATCACCAACAGATCCTTCACAATGGGTATATGAACAGACAGGGCGTGTCACGCCAGCCTTCAAGACAGCGATGGAAAAGGATAATAAAGATCCTTATGAGGGTTGTGGTGTGGCTTGTTTCCAGTGGTATGCTGATTATGCGAAAGTGAATTATGCATCAGAAGAGCGTTATCAGCCTCTGCAGGAGGTGCCAGAAAATCCTTTTGAATTCAGTAAAAACTGGTTTAAACCATCATTGATCAAACAAGGTTCAGCCACGCACCTTTCAGCTTATTCTTTGTTGATTGTCGAGCAAAATGGTATGGCGGGTTGGTCCTATGAGGATCGTGTTGACTTATCAGACTACCAGACATTAGTGGTGACAATGCATAGGGCGCCAGCCAAGAACACCTATCTTCGTATCTACGATGGAGGAAGTCTTTGGGGTGATTATTATCAGTTAGACTTGGGCGGAAAGACTGAAATAGAAATTCCTCTTCATGAGGTGAAAAAAGCATCAGGCGAATTGCTTGATCCCTCTCATATCCGCTATGTAGGTTTCACTCCTCAGGATGCCAAAGCGAACCTTTTTATCAAGGAAGTTAGTCTTAAGAAAGAAAGTACGGCAATCAATGCCATTGAAGCTGATGGAACTGGCGAAGAGGGTTACCTTGACTTGATGGGAAGACCAGTGTCGAATCCCACACGAGGCATTTTTATTCGTCGTAGTGACAAGAAGAAAGTGTATATCAAATAAGGGTTAAAGGTTAAAGAAAGAACGATAAACTTTGCAAGATATGAAACGTCTATTTACTATCCTTGTATGCGCTTTGGTGTGTGTGCTGTCCATCTATGCCTACAAGAAGGAAAGCATCTACATCACCGTGAATGGGAAGCAACGTAATATGCTGGTTTATACCCCCAACACAACTGCACAGAACATGCCGTTGATGATTGTGACGCATGGTATGAATCAAAGCCCAGAGTATCAAAATGGTGAAGAGATAAATAACAATGGTGACGGATTCCGTACGCTTGTCGATTCAGAAAAGTTTGTCTTAGTGTATCTGCGTAGCGATGGAACCACTTGGGATATATGGGGCACGAATGACCAGGACTTTGTGCTTCAGACCATTGATGAGATGAACACCCGATATGGCATTGACACAAACCGTGTCTATTGGTCTGGTTTCTCCATGGGTTCCATGCTCATGTACCACTGTATGGCCAACGTGCAGGACAAGATTGCCGCCTTCGCGCCCACCAGTGGTATCCAACAGGGTGGACAGCCTTGGAACGAGTGCAAGAAGCCCGTCAACCTGATTCACTGTCATGCTTATGCTGACAGTACATTTAAATATAAGCCCTATGATATCCATGGATATGTGGAGAAAATGGCGACAGTCTTGAATGGCAACACGGAGTATACGAAAACCACCAACTACAAGACTTCTACAAGCAGCTGGTATTCTGGTGACAAGGAAGTATGGAGTGGTGGACCGAATGGTGGCTGTGTGGAGTTATTCTCATACAACGGTGGTGGTCACTGGCCAATGGATGGCAATGCACAGGAAATCTGGAAATTCTGTAAGCAGTATAGTCTTCAGACATTGGAAGAGCAGTATCAGGAGGTCTATCAGAAAGGTCAAGATCTTATTATCGATTGGAAAGATACTCCTGATATGACTAAGCTCACTTACTACACAAATCTACAGGCAACACTTGAAACTTATGCCCCAGAGAAGACAGAGACGGATGAACAAAAGACTGAAGCGATTGAAAAGATAAATCAACGTATCAAAGTCTTTGAGTTGGTGGCAAAAAACAAGAAAATGATTGTGAATGGTGGTGAGATGGAACAACCAGAAGGTTTTGACCCCAACTTCCACATCTACCTCTGTTTTGGACAGTCCAATATGGAAGGAAATGCTGTAGCAGAGTCTCAGGACAAGAGGAATGTTGACCCACGTTTCATGATGATGGCATGTGTGGATATGCCTAATTCCAACAGAAAGAAGGGCGAGTGGTACACAGCTTATCCTCCACTCTGTCGTGAGATGTCTTTTGGCGTCAACCTTACTCCAGCCGACTACTTTGGTCGTGAGATGGTGGCAAACCTGCCTGAAAGTATCAAGGTGGGTGTCATCAATGTGGCTGTAGGTGGCTGCGCCATCGAACTCTTTGACGAAGAAAAGTGTGCTGACCAGATTAAGAATGCTGAGTCGTGGTTCAAGAGCTATTGTGCAGCTTACAACAATAATCCTTATAAAGTGTTGGTCACAATGGCAAAGAAGGCACAGCAGAAGGGTGTGATCAAGGGTATCTTGCTTCATCAGGGCTGTTCTAATAATGGTCAGGCTGACTGGCCTGTGAAGGTGAAGCGCGTCTATATCCGTCTGCTCAAGGATCTTGGACTAAATGAAGAGGAGGTGCCACTGCTGATTGGTGAAACGCTTAGAGGTGGTTATTGTGAAGGTCATAATAGCGTTATTGCCAAAACTCATTTTGCAATCCCTAATTCCTACGTGATTTCTTCTGAGGGTTGTGTAGGAAACACTGGGTCTGGCGAAGACCATCTCCATTTCAAGGCTGAGGGTTATCGTGAGTTGGGTAGGCGCTATGCTCAGCAGATGCTGGAACTGCTGGGCCCAGACTTTTCTGGGACAAAGAAAGAAATTGACTTCGATACCTCTGAGACCTATTTCCCCTTGACGAAAGAGGCGTTCAATCCTTCTCTTTATCTGGAAGGTTCATTCACCCCATCCGCCGTCATCAACACGTTCAAGACGACAGAGTATAATGAAACAAGAGGCTTCGGTGGTTGGCGTTATACGAAGGGCATTGACCTCTCTGCTTTCAACTATTTGGTGGTTGAGACGAAACTGAAACCAACAGGTAATGCTGTGATGAAGTTTTACGACACAGATGATTACCTCAACCCCTGCTATAGTTATCCCCTCTCATCTGACGAAAAGGTGACAGTGATTCCATTGAATCAGATGAAGACAGAAGAGGGCAAGACGATTGATCCTTCACATCTCTACATGATAGGTTTTGAGGTTGATGCTAACAAGGGATTATACCCCATGAACGTTTTCTTGAGTGATGATGGTGTGAATCCTACAGGTATAGAATCCGTGTTGATTCCTCAAGAAGATATCAAGGTTATTTATTACGATTTGACTGGTAGACCCGTCAAGAATCCTACGAATGGAATCTATATTCGTAGTACTGACCACAAGAAGATTTTGATCCAATAAATACGGTTATCATCTATTCACTTAAAGCCCCCTAAACCAATCGATTTAGGGGGCTAAAAAGATAGAAGGATTAGTCTAATTCCAGTAATTTCTGTAGGGCTTCTTTATTCTCTTCCTCAGAGTAGAACGTGGCGAACTCCTTGGGGGACATACCAAAGTGCTCACGGAATGAGGTGGTGAAGTAGGAATGGCTGGAGAATCCTACAGCATACGCCACCTCGCTGATGTTTGCCTTGTTGTAAGCCAACAAGTATGCTGCTTGTTTCAGACGGAATGAGCGGATAAAGATATTAGGTGACACCCCATAACGCTTCTTCATCTTACGGTTCAGGTGAACACGGCTGATGGCGACTTCTTCGCACAGCTGTTGTACCGTGAAGTCCGATTCATCCAAATGCTTCTTGATGATGTCATTCACACGGGAGAAGAACTTCTCTTGTGCATTCTCCAGCTTTGGTGTAGGCATTTCGTTCGCGGTTTCGGCACGATTAGCTTTGTTGCGTAGTGTTTCGCGCACATGCAGCACTTGACTAATGGCAGAACGCAGCACCACGATGTTGATCGGTTTCTCCAGATAATGATCCACCTGCATGTTGAGGCTTTGTAAGCGCAAGACTTCATCACCTTCACCTGTCAGCAAGATGACAGGGAGATTGTTGGTCTCAGGGTTTGACTTGATCAATTGACAGAGTCCAATACCGTTGCCGTCAGGCATGTTGTAATCGGTGATCACCACGTCTGGACGGTGTGCCAACACCTTCTTCCAGGCACTGTTACCTGAATAGGCTGTGATGATATTATAGTCTTTGCCCAACTGTTTGCTCATGAAGTCGGAGAGTTCCATATCATCATCCACCAATAGGAGGGTGGCACGAGTCTTGTCGGTGTGTGCCTGCATGCCATTGAAATAGGGGAAATGCAGCACAAATTCCACGCCTACAGGATCTGCATTCCTTGCCTCAATGCTTCCGTGGTGGAGTTTTACCAATTCATGGACAAGATTCAGTCCAATGCCTGAACCGTTGGAATCGGCACCAGCACTCCCCTGATAGAAGCGTTCCCACAGGTGTTGCAGATCCTCCTCTGAGAGTTGTGGTCCACTATTGTAGAAATGTAGCACCACATGATTTTCTTCTATGCCACTCCTGGCAATCACCTTCCCGCCTTGTGGCGTGAATTTGAAAGCATTGCTCAGCAGATTTGTGATGATTTTCTCAAAGTGCGTCGTATCCATCATCATTGGGAGTTCCTCCTCTTCGTGCTCGATTTCGAAAGTGATGTCCTTCACTTTGGCGATTCCCTCGAACTGTTCAAACACGCGGTCAGCATACTCCACATAATCATGCTCTTCTGGATGCAGCACCATCTGTCCTGAGTCAATCTTGCGGATATCTGTAATCTGTTTCACAATATCCAACAGGCGGTCACAGTTGTGTTGCATCACCTCGTAGAGTGATAGATGATCGGGGTCTGCATCCTCTGTCATCAGTTGCTTCAGAGGCGACTCAATCATGGTCAGTGGGGAACGCAATTCGTGTGCAATAGACGTGAAGAGGTTGAGCTTTTCCTCCTTCATGCGGTTCTGCTCAGCCGTATGGCGAAGTTGTTCCTTTTGCTGCTTACGCAATTTGATTTGGTGATAGATAAAGTATGCGATGGCAAGGATGATGAGCATATAGATGAGGAATGCCCAGATGGTGGCGTACCAAGGAGCTGCCACATGAATGGTGATGGCATTTTCAGCACATTCCGTTGGATTATCTTCCAAATAGGCACGCACACGGAAGGTGTAAGTGCCAGGAGGCAGCGCAGAGAAACGGGCATTCGGCACAGTCACATCCGTGTGCCATTGCTTTTCGAGTCCTTCCAGAATGTATTCGTAGTGGATGCGTTCTGGATCTCCCAGTTCCACAGATGAGAACTCAATGTTGAAAGTGGCATTGTCATGTTCCAGCCAGATTTCTTTGGCATAGAAGATGCTCGCATCCATCTTTTCCGTGTTGAGTGGTGTGGTGAAGCTGGTGAAATAGACAGGTTCCACCTTCGTCGGACGATTGGTGATGAGTTCCGGAGTGAAGCAGATGATACCATTGTCGCCTCCAAAGAGAATGTAACCGTGCCCTGGCTTCACAAACGAGTTTCGATGGAACTCGCCCACTTCATAACCGCTAAAAGAAGAGTAGTTGCGCACCTCGTGTGTTTTCTTGTCCACAGAGGCGATGTTGATGCGTGTGGCAAGCCAGATATGTGTGTCTGTCGTTGTGATGGTGCAGATGTCGGGGCATGATAAGCCTTGTTCCTTTCCGAAGAAATCTTGCTTTCCATTCTTGAGATGATAGATCAAGAGTCCCTCCTCGGTGGCAATCAGAATGTCATCACCATCTTGTTGGATGGAAGTTGAGTTGCTGATGCGATTACCATTCAGGTTAATCTCCTCGTGCTTGCCGCTCGATGCATTGTAGGAAAAGACTCCTGTACTGGAACCTACCCACAAAGTCCCTATTGAGTCTTGCAGCAAACTGCTCACCCATTGGTTGTAGGTGAAGGGGAAAGTCAACCGGTTGAAAGTCTTGTCCTTCACGTTGACGCAGACGATGCCATGTCCATTCGTGCCAATGAGAAGTTTGTCCTCTTCTTTGTTGTAACACATCGTCATCACCAGTTCCTGACCGATTTCTTCCAGACCTCTATTGTTCCATTTTCCGTTTTCCAACCACTGCACGCCGCCACCATAAGTGCCTGCCCATATAGTGCCATGCAGGTCAATCTTCACGTCCTGAATCAGCAGGGAGTTCAACCCGTTGTTGATGGGGCGTGCCGTTGCCAGATGCATGCCGTCTGTCGTGAACACACCGCATCCGTCAGTACCCACCCAATAATTTTCCTGACTATCTATGGTCATGGATGTGATGCACGTAGCATTGTTGCGATTGCCGAGTGGGGAAATAGCGTGGTAGTGGAAACAGTCGTTTTGAGGGGGGATGACCACCAGACCCTTTTGTAGGAAAGCGGCGATGATGTTACCCTTTTGGTCTTCCTTCAGATCCATCACCTTGCCGTAAGAGATGTTGAGGTCGGCGGTCATGTCGTAGAGGGCATCAATGGAATGCACCTCACCCGTTTTCTTGTATTCCCAGATGCCGCGTCCGTCTGTGCCGACCAGAATGCGGTTGTCGTGGGTGCGCAAGATGGCGCTGATGAACAAGTCGCTTGTGTTGGCACCATCAGGTTCATGCACGAGATTCTCCTTCTGATTATAAATAAGGAGTCCATGATTGGTGCCAATCAGCATACCATCATTCGTCTCCAACAGACGTGTGACGGTGCTGTTCTCCATGATGGCAGCCGCTTTGGGCGTGTAATTGAGAGTGTGCGGTTGGAAGTTCTTCAGGTTGAAACACACTAACTTGATGACGCGTCCGATAGCCCATAGGCGTTGCTGCTTGTCAATGACGGGATGCGTGATAAATCCCTCACGAAGCGCCTTGTTTAGTTTGTCCGACAAGGTGTGGTCCACTTTCATTGTCTTCGTGTTGAGCACATAACTGCCAAATCCGTCAGTCGTGACGAGTTTGTGGTTCTCTTTCGGGTAGTTGAGGATGCTATTGGTGTTATAACCATAGATGCTGTCCTCCTGCTCCGACAAGAAGATGTGCTCAAAGTGCATGGTACGCGCATCCAGTAGGAACAGTCCATTCGTGGTATAGACCCAGAATTTGCTGTCTCCTACCTCGCTTACGCCGTTCGACATTTGGAAGAGCTGCCTACCATCCTTGGTGGTGGGCAGATATTGGAACTTGGTACCGTCGAATAGCCCTAAGCTGTTCGACCCCGACACCCATACGAATCCTCTTGAGTCAAGATCCACATGGTGGCAGTTGTTTGTTTTCAGTCCGTGTTGCGTTGTGTAGAGTCGAATGACTTGTGCCGTCAGCCTTAATGGTGTAATGCATAAATAGGCTAATAATAGGCATCCAATGAAACGATACTTCATTGCTTTTATGTTCTTATAGTTAGTGTCTTAATTCTGAATTACGGGGGCAAAGATACGACATTTTTGTAACATGAGCGCAAATTCCCTTCATTTTTTTTACGTTACATGGTGAAACATATCTTTTCAGTTATGAAACATCGCCACATTATTATTATTAAATATGTAACCAGTTTTTCCATTTTTGGTAACACCCCTTGTTTCGTAATTGAAAATTCTATACCTTTGCGGCATCTTTTCGAAGAAAACAACCATTTTTTATAGTTAAATCTTTTATTAATTCAATTTTTTCCATTATGAAGAAATTCTTACTTACAGCAGCAATGCTCGTCATGGGTTTTGTTGCAACGTTTGCCCAAAATTGGGAGGTGGGTCAAGATATTACCGCCGACCTTGAATGGGGGAACCTGAGTTTCACTAATAATCCAATGGATTATTGGGAAACAAATAATGCAAATGGAAGTGTAACCACAACAGGAGGAGCGTTTGAGAACTATAATGGTTCTACAACAGAGCTTTTCCAGACGGTGAATCTTCCATTGAAGGGTAAATACAAATTGGAGTGTCAGGGTTATTATCGTGGTGGTTCCTCCGGTGGTCCTGATGATGGCACTAGCACAAGTAGTAGTGAGACGAATAATCCAATAGTTACCACGTCAGGTGCTAATCAATGTGCATACAATTACCTCCTGAAGGATGATGGTTATTGGAATGACAATGCATATCTTTCAGTGATTAATCAGAACTACAACGAGAAAACTAAAACCTACACTGATGGGCATTGGTTCAAGGCTCCTTTGATGCCACGTCTTTATGAGGCACAGCAAGAGCGTATATTTAACGAACCTGTACCGGTCAGTGGAAATCGTCCAGATGACAATAGTAATTGGAACAGATCCGACTACTATTATGATGAATTAGGTTGCTATGGTCCTACTTCTTTCCCTGGTTCCCTAGCTTGGTTTGAGTCGGGCAAATATCTTCCAAAGGATGGTTACAACTCTGTTGAATTCTTTGTCACCAAGGCAGGTAAAGTGAAAGTTGGTGTGAAGAGAGTGGGTAACGTTGATGGTGACACTTTCTTCGTGACAGACTTTAAGATGTACTATATGGGTGCCGTAAGTGAAGATGATGAATTGATGGTTCTGCAAGGTGACTGCGATGATCTTATGACAGAACTGGCGGAAATAAGAGACGATGAGAATAACAAGGGCTATGTGAGCAAGAGGCTTGAAGATGAATTGATGAGCTTTGAAATGTATAACGGAAATGACCCATATAGTTTCAATCTTGAAGAGGCCAAAGCCGCAAAAGAAGAATTGGATGCAATGAAGGCTGGTGCTACAAAAGCGCTGAATGATGTTGTGTCTCTGAAGAGTGCTATTGTGTCTGCCAGTGCTTTGGTGGAAAACACCGATTTTGACGGCAAAGCAGCCCTTGAAGCAGCTCTTGAAGCAGCAAAGACAAGCATCTCTCCGACTTATGCATATGTAGAAGGTAAAGATGATTGGGACATTTTTGAGAAATTGACTGAAAATCTTAATGCTGCACGTTTGAACTACTTGAAGTCTTCTCCAATGGGTGAAGATGGCTCATGGGACTTTACTGCTTTCGTCAGCTTCCCATGGTTCTGTAATCCTGAATTTGAGCCAACATGGGATGCTGAAAATAAGGTTTGGGTTCCAAACGAGGCAGCTCTTGCTACCGAATGGGGATCGGAAGATGATACTGATGGAACTGCTACAGGTTGGACGGTGCGAGAAGTAGATGGTCAACGAGTTGATGTACAAATCTCAGAGACCACTCTTGCCGACAAAGTACCATTTAACGGCGACAAGAATTCTGTGGGTCAGTGGTATCAGGTGAACAATGGTCTTGTTCTTTATTGGAATGATAAATTCACTTGTGTGAAGAAATGGGATGGACCTCACAACGAAGATGGCGTTCGTGAAATTGCTCAGAATGTTGTTGGTGTTCCTAATGGTTTCTATAAACTGAAGGCTTTTGGTCAGACTTGGCCTAACAACTGGGAAGGGAACCCTTGTTTGTGTCGTATTTACATTCAATCTGGTGACCAGATTTCGGAATCTCCATACCTCGAGATTGGTGACTGGTGGGGTCCTGCTAATGTTGACCAATGGAAAGAGCTGGAAACAGACATGATTCAGGTGAAAGATGGTACTCTGAAAATTGCTGGTCACGATAATGGTTTCATTGCGTGGACAGGTTTCCGTCTCTACTATTATGGTGAGACCCCTAACTTCACAGCGATGTTGAAGCAGGGTCTTGACGCAGCGAAGGAAGCAGTTGCAGCATTGCCTTTCAAGGGTGACCAGAAGGCCGTTAATGCAATCCTCGCTACAATTCCTGAGACTATTCCTGACGGTAATGCTTATGAGGCAGCTTCTAAGACTCTTGTTGAGGCTAATGACTACATCAACAAGGCTAAGGCAGCTACTGTAGGCTGGAAGACTCCAGATCAGTTCCTTGAGTTGGCTCAAGCAAAGGCAGATGATGATATCGAAGTGGGAACATTCTTGCTGACTGCCTATGAAGCAGTATTGGAATTTTCAGAATCTGATGACGCTGTTTACACAGAAGCTATCGACTATGACAACCGATATAAGGCATACGACTTTTATGTTCTCTATCGTGAATCTTTTGGCGATTACCTCAAGGAACAAGCTGTAGCAACTCTTATCTCTGAGCAGAATGCTTATCTGGCAGAAAACTTCGCTACTGTAGAGAAGCTGGATGAGTTCAAGAATGCACTTGGCATTCCTTACAATCAGGCTGTCTTTGCAAAAAAAGGTATCGACAAGGCGACTTTGTCAGATCCTAAGGATGTTACTTTCTTGATGATCAATCCATACTTCTCTGAAGGTCCAGAAAAGGGTTGGATAGCAAATGGAACAGGCGTGGCACAGGATGGTGAATTTGCTTTGGATGAAAACGGTCATCAAACTCTTGCTGAGCTTTGGGATCGTGGTGCATTCACATTCTCTCAGGTGGTTTCTGGCTTGCCAGCAGGTACTTACGAACTCCGTACACGTGCGCTCTATCGCAATGGCAGTGGAGTCAACAAAACTGATTTTGATGCATACGTGGCAGCTGGCGACGAAGAGAAATGGGATGGTCACAATGCAGAACTCTTTATGAAGTCAGGTAACACAAAAACTACGTCATACGTTAAGTCTATCTATTCGCTTAGAGCTACTGAATACTCATGGACACAGTATGTTACTAAATGGGAATACGATTCAAATGACGATAAGAATTACCCCACTGCAATCAGATATATGGCTGGTACTATTGCTGACGCAGATAAATCAGAAGCTATCTCATACACAGAAGATGCAGCAAATTCATGGTGGTTCGATGCTAAGATTGATGCGGTCAATGAGGACTTTGATGATGTAACTTATTATTTCCCAACTTCTACTCAGGGCTTCTATTCTGCCTGCAAGAAGAATCCAGACGCATATAACAGTTCTGTATTGTTCTATCTGCCAGAGACGGGCAGCCTTGAAGTTGGTATCTCCAAGAATGAGGGTGTCACGCAAGACTGGGTTATTATGGAGCAGTTCGAACTCTTCTACCTGGGTAAGGTGGCTCCAACTGCTATCAATGAGGTTGTTGAAGCAACTACTGAAGGTGAAGGCGCAGTTGAGTACTACAGCATCAACGGTGTGAAGCTCAACGCTCCTCAGGCGGGTCTCAACATTGTGAAGTATGCTAACGGTGTTGTTCGTAAAGTCTTCATCAACAAGTAATCAAGACGAAATAGTAATATAAGTTTTTGGTTAAATATAATATTCTGTAAGGAGGGGGCGTGTCGTGAAGACACGCCCTTTCTTTTTTAATAGGAAAGATTGCGCCGTCGGCGCCGAAGGAAAAATATGAAAAAACAAGTAAAGATATAAAATAATTTCCACTTAAATATATTTTTCTTTTACCTTAGCAAAAAATGTTTTTTTACTTAGGAGTATTTTATATTCCAAGGCTTGGAACGTACATTCCAAACCTTGGAACGTATATTTCAAACTTTGGAATGTACGTTCCAAAGTTTGAAATATAAATTTTCTTTAAGTGTAAGAACAAATTATATTAAGACTAAAAACTTTTTCACTATGGTCTTGTCTATTTTTTTACGATAGTCTTTCTTTCATGGCAATTTTGTCCTATCTTTTTTTTGAATTGTCCGATGCCATCTAAAATAATAGTATTACCTTTGCAACCATAATTTTCTCAAAACCTATAGTATAATATGTGTAATATGAAGAAATTGATATTGGCGGCAGGGCTGATGATGTGTACGGTGTTGGCAGTTGCCAAGCCCGTGCGTGCTGTGTCGCCCAATGGTAAGCTGTCTTTGGAGCAGAAGGATGGTGGATTTGTCATCCGTTATGGTCAGACGACGGCGTTGGATATCTCGAAAGTAGGCATCACCACTTCTACGGTGGGTGAGGGATTGACATTTCAGCGGATGGTGAAGCGTGGCAAGGTGAAGGCTGACTATCAGATGAAGGAAGGCAAACGACTGCACCCGCAGAATGTGGCGAATGAGTATGTGTGTGAGTATGCCGACAAGAATGGGAAGCCTGTGCAGTTGGTGTTCCGTCTCTATAACGATGGTGTGGCGTTCCGCTATGAGTTGTCGGGCTTGAAGGGGGAACAACTGAAAGGTGAACAGACGGTTTACACGATTCCTGAGGGTGTGAAACGTTGGATTCAGCAGTGGAGCGATGGCTATGAGGGTTTCTTCCCGCTGACGACGACTGGTAAGGTGAAGACGGTGGGCGGCTTTGGTGGTTCCCAAGTCATGGAGAACTACAACACTCGTTGGGGCTTCCCTGTGTTGGTTCAGCCTGCAGAGAATGTGTTTGTGTTGCTCACAGAGGCGAACATCGAACGTCGCCAGAGTGCTGCATCCCTTTTCAATGATGGCAAGCCAGAGGACTATCGTGTGTGTCCTGACCAGAATGAGGTGAAGCTCGATGGCGACTGGCACACTCCTTGGCGCATCGCCATGATTGGCTCGTTGGCTGATGTGGTGCAATCCACGTTGGTCACGGATGTGTCGGAGCCTACTCAATACAAAGACACCAGCTGGATTCATCCTGGTGTGGTTTCTTGGGTGTATTGGGCTTACAATCATGGTTCCAACGACTACAACATCATCAAGAAATATGTGGATTTCGCGGCTACGTTGCATCTTCCCTACGTGTTGATTGATGCAGAATGGGACGAGATGAAAGACGGCAAGAGCGTGGTGGATGCTGTCAATTATGCGAAGTTGAAGGGTGTGAAGCCACTGATTTGGTACAACTCTTCTGTGGGTTGGGTGAATGGTGCCCCAGGTCCGAAATATCGCCTCAATAAGCCAGAAGATCGCGAGAAAGAGTTTACTTGGTGTGAAGAGATTGGTGTGGCTGGTGTGAAGATAGATTTCTTCTCAGGCGACAACCAGATGAATATGGATTACTGCATGGACTTGCTCGAAAGCGCGGCTCGTCATCACTTGCTGATTAATTTCCACGGTGCGCCAATCCCACGCGGTTGGCAGCGCACTTATCCCAACTTGCTCTCCACAGAGGGCGTTTATGGTGCAGAATGGTATAACAATGTGCCGACTTTCACCAAGAAAGCAGCGTCTCATAATGCCACATTGCCTTTCACACGCAATGTAGTGGGTCCGATGGATTACACGCCTTGTGCTTTCTCCGACTCACAACATCCACACATCACCTCTCATGCCCACGAATTGGCATTGACGGTGCTCTTCGAGTCGGGTTTGCAGCATCTGGCTGACCGTCCAGAAAGTTTCCTCGCACAGCCCAAAGAAGTGCAGGATTTCTTGAGCCAATTGCCAGCCGCTTGGGACGAAACCCGTCTGGTGGCAGGTTATCCTGGTGAATATGCTGTGATTGCACGTCGTAGCGGCAATACTTGGTATGTGGCTGGTATCAATGGTTCTGATGACCCTCGCACCATTGCCATCAACACCAGTTTCATCAAGACGGCAAAGTGCAGCATCCTGTCGTTCCTGGATAGTGGCAACACGTCTGCTCCTTGGAACATCAGCACAATTAGTAATCTGCCTACCAGTGTGGCTTGCCAGCCTCGTGGTGGTTTCTTGTTTGTCATCAAAGGAAAGAAATAGTATGAAGAAATTATTGATTTTGTTGTGTACGGTATGGTGCTGCCAGTCAATGTTGGCAGCTGACTATCCGTTTGGAAAAGGTACGCTGGTTGTCAAGACAGTGGCACGCAATGCTGTGCGCATCCAGTATGTGGAGAACAAGGCAGCGGAAGAGTTGCCAGAGTGGCTCTATGTAAAGAACGACGAAGTGAAGAGCAACGACATCTCTGTGAAGGTGGATGCCGCCAAGCAGTTGGTGGAGGTGTTGGACAAAAGCGGCAAGGTGGTCTTCACAGCGACGGAACATCAACTGAAAGCTGCTTCTGTGGCAGGCATCCAGACTTATGAGGCACGTCTGACTTTCGCCTCACCAAAGGGAGAATATCTCTATGGATTGGGTCAGTTTCAGGATGGCTACACCAATATTCGTGGGCTTTCCCGCCGACTGACACAAGTGAACACGCAGATTTCCATTCCGATGATGCTGTCGAGTCGTGGCTATGGTATTCTTTGGAACAACTATGGATTGACCGACTATAATCCGATGGACTCGCAAGTGACATTGACTAAGGGCGGCGGCGTAGGTGGCACGGAAGTGGTGAATGTGACTTCGACCGAAGGTGGTAAGCAGGAGGTGAGACAACGGAATCTGTTCGAGGCTTCCATTGATGTGGCAGAAGAAGGTGACTATTCCCTCCTGCTCGATGTGGGTCAACAGATGGCACGTCGTCACAATCTCGTGATTGATGGCAAGCCTGTCATAGAGTTGCAGAATATGTGGCTTCCTCCTACGGCATCAGCCATTATACACCTTACAAAGGGCACTCACAAGCTCACAGCCGAACTTTCCAACGGAGACAAGCCGGTTGTGTATTATGGTAAGGTGAAGAATGAAACGATCTTCCATTCCCCTGTGGCTCAAGCTGTCGATTACACAGTTTTTGTGGGCAGTGCCGATGAGGTGATTGCTTCTTATCGCCAATTGACGGGCGACTCCCCTCTGATGCCTCAATGGGCATTGGGCTATATCCATTGTCGTGAACGTTTCCATTCTCAGGAAGAAATCTTGACTACCGCCAAACGCTTCCGTAGTGAAAGCCTGCCTGCCGATGTGATTGTGCAGGATTGGCAGTATTGGGGCAAATATGGCTGGAACGCTATGCGTTTTGATGAGGCGAACTATCCTAATCCCAAGCAATTGACGGATGAGCTGCATGATATGAATATGCGCCTGATGGTGTCTGTGTGGTCGAAGATTGATAAGAATTCTGAGGTGGGCAAGCAGATGTTGCGAGAGGGATATTACATCCCTGGCACCGATTGGATTGACTTCTTCAATCCAGCCGCAGCCAATGCCTATTGGAAGAACTTCAGCAAACGACTCGTTCCACTGGGTATTGATGCGTGGTGGCAAGACGCCACAGAGCCAGAGAACGATGACTTGGTGGGTCGTCGCGTGGTGGATGGAAAATATCCAGGTGAACTCTTCCGCAATGTCTATCCCCTGTTGGTGAATAAGACTGTGTATGAGGGTTTGCGTCAGGATGCATCTGAGAAGCGCCCAATGATTCTCACGCGTTGCGGTTTCCCGGGTATCCAGCGTTATGGCTCGGCAATGTGGTCGGGCGATGTGGGCAATGACTGGGAGACATTCCGTCGGCAGATTACTGCCGGTTTGGGCATGCAAGCGGCTGGCATTCCTTGGTGGACCTACGATGCAGGCGGTTTCTTCCGTCCGGGCAACCAATATCAGGATCAAGCATACATCGAACGGATGTTGCGCTGGATAGAGACTTCTGTCTATCTGCCACTGATGCGAGTTCATGGTTATATGAGCAATACGGAGCCTTGGAACTATGGTAGTGAAGCTCAGGGCATCATTGCCGAGTGTCTGAAAGAGCGTTATCGCCTCTTGCCTTATATCTATAGCAATGCTGCCGCTATCGCCTTTGAAGGTTCCACGTTGATGCGTCCTCTCATCTTTGACTTTGCCAATGACCCTGAGGCTTTGGCACAAGCGCGTGAGTATATGTTTGGAAAGTCTCTGCTTGTGAACCCAATCACAGAGCCAAACGTGCAGGCTTGGAAGACCTATCTGCCCCAGAATAAAGCTGGATGGTATGACTTCCGCACGGGCAAGCACTATGCAGGTGGTCAGATGGTGGAAACGGCAGTCAATCGTACCCATATTCCTGTGTACGTGAAGGGTGGAAGCATCCTGCCAATCGGTCCAGACAAGCAATATGCTGCTGACAAAGCTGATGCGCCCATTGAACTGCATATCTATCCAGGTGCTGACGCCACCTTCACCCTTTACGAGGATGATGGTCAAACCAACGACTACGAACAAGGCAAGTGCAGCCGCATCACCTTCACTTGGAACGATGCTGCCCAAAGTCTGACCATCGACAAACGCAAAGGTGCCTTCGAGGGTATGCCTCTCACCAGAACCTTTGTCGTTATCAAGGATGGAAAGAAGCAAGAGGTGACCTATCAAGGAAAGAAAGTGAATGTAAAGTTATGATAAAAAAGAGGATGTGTCAAATAGGCACATCCTCTTTTTTTACAGACTGCCCCGATTCAGGGCACTGCTTGGAGAAGCCTTTCGAACACAGATAGTAAGTCGAACACGAATCGAACGGAAGAAACGGAGATTAAGTCGAATTTTTCATTTTTTTTTACATAAATTGTTGTTTTTTTGAGGGAAATGTAGTATATTTGCCCCTTGAACAATCTTGCTAAAAACGAAAAAACATATCTACTATGAGAAAAAACAGTCTATTATTGGTGTTGCTATGGGCGTTGATGCCTATCGTGACATGGGCTGCCGACAACGAACTGGAAACCGCGTTTGTGGGCGACAAGAGTTACTATGTGTTGCGTTCCGCTGATGACTGGAACAAGTTCCGACAATTAGTGGCTGATGCCGGGGGTAAATCGGAAGTGAATGCCATTATGGATGCCGACTTCAGCGTTTCTAACCCCGTTGGTTTGGATGTTGCTCCTTATCGTGGTACGTTCAATGGCAACGGTCATACGCTGAACGTGAACATCGATTGGGGATCGAACTATTTCGCAGCACCTTTCCCATCGGTCAATCAAGCCACTTTCAAGAACCTGACGGTCACGGGTAGCGTCAAAGGTAGCGTACACTGTGCCGGATTGATAGGACATTCGTATGGCTCATCGCCCTCCTTCACCATAGAGAAGGTAAGGGTGAGTACTAATGTGACGGTTACAGGCAGTTATGTTGGTGGATTCATCGGAGATGCTGGCAGTGCGAATGTCACCATGACGGACTGTCTGGCGGATGGTTCGCTCACAGCCCAAGGTTCCGATGCCTATAGCGGAACCTTTGTCGGATGGGCAAGCTCTGGAGGCGAATGGATTATGCATCGTGTTTATGAGAGCGTCACGTTTACTGGTGTTGCCCATCAATCCGTTTGTTATTATTATGATGGTGGAGCCAAATACTGGGGATACAATAGTAGCAGTACCCTTATCGTCGCCTCCCACAACTGGGGCGAGATGGCCAGCGGCTGCAAGAGCGTTACCAACCAGAGTACCGTGGCTAATAAGATGAACGGCGAGAAGGCTGGCACTTGGCAGGTGGTGGACGGCAGGGCGGTGCCCATCATGCAGACTTGGCCCTCAGCTGATGACGTGAACTTCGCGACCTACGACATCGTGCCGGGTACGGAGAGCGGTGAGGAAGGCATGGTGAAGATGCCATTCTCGTGCGATAAGGCCGTGAAGTCTCTGGATATTACTTACACCAACGAGAACGGCGAGACGAAAACCATCCACATGGATTGCGGCAAGGATACCTATGCAGGCTTCATCTTGTTGCCTGCCACCGAGCAGCACAAGAGCCTGACCATCAAGGCAAAGTTGCTGGTGGGCACGGTGACCAAGAGCGTTGACGACAAGAACGATGCCTTGATGCACAAACCGCTCAACCTCACTGCCCAACTGCTGGATTACAGCACCACCAAGAAGCTGGAAGATGCCGGTGTGGTGGAGTTGAAATGGACGGTGGATGCCCCCAAATACAACGATGTCATCAGCAGCGACGTGTTCAGCGTGATGCGTTCGCTCACGGGCAAGGAAGAGGATATGGAATCCATTGGTTCTATACCGTTCGAGGAAGGCACGGCTTCTTACACCTTCCGTGACGAGACGCTGATGAGCGCCCTCACTGCCGAACAGATTGACGCGAACACAGCGATGTAACAGGTGCAGTACCGCGTGGTGCGTGCCGCAACCCAGCAACTCTGGGGCTTCAGCAACACCACCGCCTCTGCCCAGACGGTTTGCCCGCTGTCGATACTTCATCTGCTGCGCGTGAAGGATTATCAGGCGGCTTGGGCTGACCAAACGGCGCGCACCGTCAAGGTGACTTGGTCGTATGCCGACGAGGCTGGTGCCGTGTGGGATTCTCGCGCCAAGATGAACATCGTGGTGTCATCGACCAACCGCGCAGGTGCTGCTGTCGATGTCAACACCTACGCGCTCACCGCCGACGAGATGGCAGTTTGCCAGAAGGAGATACAATTAGACCGCTCGTGCGTGGATTATAAGATTGTGTTCGATGTGGAGCGTGGCGAATCGACAATCCCCGTGGAGGCTCCGTTCTTCGAGATTCGCACGGCAGAGGACTGGACGACGTTCTGCCAGAAGATCAAGGATGCCGGTGGCAAGAATGTGAATGCCTCGCTGCTGGCAGACATCAGCGTGGGCGAGATGGCAGGTATAGATAGCGGTAAGCCTTTCCGAGGCACCTTCGATGGCAACGGTCATACGCTGACAGTCAACATAACTGGTGCTCAGAAATTTACCGCTATCTTCCGCTATGTTGGCAATGCCACTTTCCGCAACCTGCATACAGCAGGCTCCGTCCAGTCGAGCCAGATGTATGCCACTGGTCTCGTGGCCGAGCTGGTAAGTGGGGCAAATGTCACCATTGAGAATTGCCAGTCATCTGTCAATCTGACCTGTACCACAAGTGGCGACAAGACGATGAGCGGCTTCGTGGGACGAATGGAAAATGCCAGTCTCACCATCAGCAACTGTCGGTTCGACGGCAGTTTCGAGGGCGCCGACAGCTACGGGCATGCAGGCTTTGTGAGCTGGGAAGCCCCCAACAGCAACGTCATCATTGACAACTGTCTCTTCGCCCCCATTAAAATTAACACCAAGTTTAATACGTGCGATACATGGTTGCGCAAGGACGGAAACTCAAGTGCTGTTTATACCGTCACCAATAGCTATGCCACCAAGGAGTATAAGGCAACAGATGGGGTGAATGGTAATTTTATTATCTATAGTGCCGCTGACTGGGACGCCTTTGTTAGTAAGGTTGAAGCGGCTAAGGGCAACAGTGATGTCAATGCCATATTGAATGCTGACATCAGCGTCAGCAAAATGGTAGGTTCAGATAGCAGTCCATATCGAGGAACCTTTGAAGGTAATGGCCATACGCTGAATGTCAATATTTCAAATAGTAATGCCGCAGCGCCATTCTATAAAGTCAGAAGTTCTACTTTCCAGAATTTGCATGTAACGGGTAATGTTAAAGGAGGAAGGCATAGTGCAGGACTTGTCAGTTTTATAGAAGATGAATACTATAAGGTGAATATCCATCACGTTCGTATATCGACTGGTGTTACGACATCAGATCTTTATGCAGGAGGTGTGGTCGGTCATACAGGAGACGGAGGAGGTAATACCATTACCATCACAAATAGTCTCTTCGACGGAAGTATCAATATGTCAAGCAGCGGCAAGACTTGCTTTGGAACCTTTATCGGATGGGGACAAGGTATTAGAACTTTTGAACATAACTATGAGAATGGCTATATCAATTATAACCAATTTTCATGGTGGGGTGGCATGATTATTTATGGTATTAGTAGCCGTTACACTGTCAGTTCAACTAACTACTCTGCTCATGATTGGGATGGATGGGATAAAAAACTGAATGACCAGTCGCAAGCCGTTTCAAAGTTGGGCAGCAGCGATTGGCACTTAGTGGATGACAAAGCCGTGCCTATTATGGCTACCAAAGATGTTTTGGTCAATGGCAATGTGTCTGGCAAGACTGCCGACCAGATTGTTGCCCTGTTGGGCAGCGGCTGGACGACTGCCAGCAGCACCCCTGTTCCCAAGATGGCTGACAACAAACAGGAGGAGATACCTTACTCTGCCAAGCATCCCTTCATGATTCACTCTGCTGCCGACTGGGACGTTTTCCGTCAGATAGTGGCTGATGCCAAGGGCGAGAAGGATGTCAATGCACAGCTGATGGCAGACATTAGCATTACTGAGCCAGCAGGCGTCAGCACAGGCTACTTCCGCGGCACATTCGACGGCTGCGGACATACGCTGACTGTCAATCTTGACAAGAATTGGGATTACGTGGCACCCTTCCAAAATGTCATTGGCAACACTACCATCCGCAACCTGAACGTCACTGGCACCATCAAGGGCCGCATCCATAGTGCTGGCGTCGTGGGTAACGTTGACAAGAGTGCGACCCTCGTGATAGAGAGCAGTCACGTTTCAGCAAGCATCACTACGACCGATAAGTACGCAGGCGGCTTCGTAGGACACGCACATGAAACCCAAACAACGGTGCGCAACTGTCTATTCGATGGCAGCATCACAGCCTCATCGGGCAACTATGTCGGTGCTTTCATCGGCTGGTCGGCTCAGAAATCCACGGTGGAGAACTGTTTGGAGAACGGTACCTATACCGGTTTTACCCATGCAGGCGTCAATTACAGAACCTTTAATGATGTATTCGGTGGCACCAACAACTA
>JAGCDQ010000020.1 GCA_017651245.1 Bacteroidaceae bacterium
AAAGATACTAATTTGAAAGCAAATCACAACCTGCGCCGTAATTAATCGGCGCCACCTTAAGGTGTATATGACTCTGCAAAGATACTAATTTGAAAGCAAATCACAACTCAAGTATGGAGATAATGTTGGGCTTGTGGGTGTATATGACTCTGCAAAGATACTAATTTGAAAGCAAATCACAACGAAGGCAAGGTCGTTTCTTCTGAGATTGTCGGTGTATATGACTCTGCAAAGATACTAATTTGAAAGCAAATCACAACACCTTTCAAAGGACAAGCTCTATTTACATGGTGTATATGACTCTGCAAAGATACTAATTTGAAAGCAAATCACAACATAAAGCAGCCTTATTCTCCAATATTTTTTTCAACAATCTGCCTCTGCTGATAAATAATCGGGATATGTTTGAAAAAAATATGGGAAAAAAGTTTGGAGGATAATAAAAAATGTTGTTAATTTGCAAATGTAACCTATTCAACACGCCTATGTAACAGCAAAACAAAAGATATATAAAATAAACCTATACGATACAATACACCAATAACTATAAACCATATTACTATGAGAAAAAGAAAACTATTTTTTGTGCTACTTTGGGCACTACTCCCTTTTATCGGATGGGCACAACAACGTAATTATGACGCCCAACACATCAGCATCAAGCAAACGAATGGTGATAGCATTCAGTATGACATTTCTACTTCTTATGGTGGTTTTAAGCCTGTAATTAGAAACGGGAAAGTGGAATGGTCTTTTCAACGATGGTCTTGGGAGGAAGGTACAACAGAAGCTTTTGCTGTTAAAGATGTGGAAAGTATCGACTTCCGAAGTTTTGAGTATGATGAAACCGAATCCCGCAAGGCTCTGATTGAGTTCTACCAAGCAATGGATGGCGATAACTGGCCTGAAAGTGCCAAGGAAAATTGGTGTTCAGACAAACCTATATGGGAGTGGCGTGGAGTGAATGAGATGTCTTATAATCGCAAACCTTGGGTCAATGAACTGAACGGATCTTGGTATGATGCTAATAATAAATCGAAAAAAGCATGCCAGATTCCTGAATGTATTTCCCGAATGGGTCCCATTCAGGAATTGAGGCTGAATTATAATAATTTTACTGGAGGTATTCCTGATTTTATCGGGAATAATCGCAGTTTGCGCATACTGGAATTGGGTAGCTGCGGTCTCACAGGCCCCTTTCCGAAATCCTTTAATAATCTTGCTCAAAATCCTGGCATATGGGAAGTTTACTTAGGTGACAATAACTTTGAGGGGCCACTTCCTGAAGAAATGATAGTTGGATTCATGGATAGAGAAATAAAGAATAATAATTACATTCTTGAACTTCGAAACAATCATTTCTCAGGAAAAGTTCCTGATGCCATCAAAAACCATCCGAAATTTTGTATTACATGGCCTCACCTCATTATTCAAAAGGGAGGTGGCATGGATTTATCAGACTTGACCATTCCTGCTCCAGTTTTCACTTTCAAAGATGTTGACGGTAATACAATTGATTTGGCCGAAACATACGAAAAGAACAAGTACACATTGTTATATGTATGGGGATGGTGGTGCTCATGGTCCGAATTGTATAATCAACAGTTGATTCCCGCTTATCAGAAATACAAAGACAAGGGATTGGAAATAATAGGTCTGCATCGTGCGGCTGATGAAGAGGAGGATGCCAAACTGAAAGATTATCTTGCCAGTCATTCAATAACATGGAAGAATTCTTTCTTCTTCGATTGGGCTTATGAGGACAAGGGAGCTGGAACTGCTTTTGACACCAGTCTCTTTACGTTTTCTCTCGGTACACCTCAGGTTTTTTTGGTGGACCAGAATGGCAACATCGTATTCAATAGTTATATGGATGAGGAGGGAAATGACCAAGAAGGAACTCTTTACCGTAATGAACTGTTTACATATTTAGAGGACCGCCTCGGAAAAGTGGATTACGACTATTACACCTCGACGGACTATTCGCATGATGGTGAGGTTTCCACGTTACAAACAGCAACCATCGGCCAAGGCGTTGATTTGGTGTTTGTGGGTGAAGGGTTCACAGATAAAGACATCGCAGAGGGAAAATTTGACAAAAGCATGAATGATGCAGCAGAACAATTCTTCGCCTATGAGCCATATAAGTCTCTGCGTAATCGATTCAATGTCTATGCCGTAAAGACAGTATCTCCCAATGCGGAGTTTGTGGAAGGGTGTACACATGCAATTGATGAGGTTTCTGCCAAAGCATTGGAATATGCTTCCAAAGTTCCCAGCCTAATACCCAACCGTCCAATGCATGTAAATGTGATTTATAATAAGATGAGTGGTAAACGCAGTTATTGTATGATGTTCGAGGATAACTCGTATATCTGCTATGCAATGGGTGGAATAACAACTATTTTGAACCATGAGGCTGGTGGACACGGACTTGGTAAATTGATGGATGAGTATGTTGAGAATGAGAAAGAGGGAGATTGGACTAGTCTGCCAGATGATCAGAAACAAGAGATGGAGAACGCGTGGATGACTCTGGGTTGGGGTGCCAATGTCGATTGGAGAAGCAATCCTACAGAGGTGAAGTGGGCGAAGTTCATTAATGACCCACGTTATGCCGACGAAAAAATTGGTGTATATGAGGGTAGTTACCTGTATTCATATGGTGCATATCGCCCGACTGAAAATAGCATGATGCGACACAATGACGTAGGCTTTAATGCTCCATCGCGCGAAGAAATATACAAGCGTGTGATGAAAGAGTCGGAAGGTGACAGTTGGACGTATGACTATGAAACATTCGTGGCTTTTGATGCTACAGGTCGCGCTGAGTTCGTGAATGCTCTGTCTTCATCAGCCAAAGTCCGTAAAGTGTCTAATCAGGAAGAACAAACGACATACCAACGCACAGCTCCACCAGTTTTCTTGGAAGGTACGTGGCGTGATTATCTCAAGAAATAAGTAATAAACTATCATGTTGAACTAATAAAAGGATTACAATATGAAAACAATATATGGAAATTGCAAGCATTGGGTGATTTTGCTCATCTTGCTTGTCTGGACACCAATAAAAGGATGGGCACAGACAGAAGGATTTGAAATGGTTGTTGAGAAGATCGATGGTACAGAACTGACCTTCACCATCACGGATGACTTATGGCTGGGATATCATTACGGAGGAGACCCTATGTATGGAGAAGATGGTGTGAACACACTCGAAATACAAACGGTAGACGGGAAGACTTCTGTACCTTGTCCAGAAATTAAGAGGTTGTTCACAAGGCCAGTCACTCTCATTGATGACATCCAAGACATCAATGTCAATGAAGGTTCGTACCAGATTTACACACCAGATGGAAAGTTTGTTGATACTTTACAGAAAGGTGTGAACATCATCCGTTATTCAGACGGAACCAGCAAGAAGGTCTATGTGAAGTAATTCTCATAAACTATCAGGAACAGTCGAAGGTCGTCAAGATGTATCAATATCCCAATGGAGATGATATGAATCTTGCAGCAGAAAAAGAGAATTAACATTAACGCTACGATAACGCTACATTAACGCTACGCTATTGCTACAAAGGCTGAAAAATCACTTAGTGTTTCAAAAGTTTTACTTCACAACGACCGATGGTTCGAGGGCACCAGTAAGATGCTCAGTTCATAGAGCAGATACATGGGGAGGCTGACGATGGAGAGGGTGATGACATCGGAGGTGGGGGTGATGATGGCGGCAATGACCAAAATCGCCACGATGGCATGACGACGATATTGCTGCATATCTTCCCGATGGAGGATGCCCAATCGTCCAAGTAGCCATGAGAGGATGGGAATCTCAAAAATAATGCCCATCGCAAGGGAGAGGAAGACGAGGGTGTCGATGTAGCTTTCCAAACTGATGAGGTTCTCCACCTGAGCGTCCACTTGATAACCTGCCAGGAAACGGAAAGTGATGGGAAAAAGGATGAAGTAGCTGAAGAGCAACCCCAGCATAAACATCACATAAGAAGCAATGACGACCGGCATGGAATAGTGCCGTTCGTTTTCGTATAAACCTGGGGAAATGAATCGATACAGTTCGTAGATGATATAGGGTGCCGCCACAATGACACCGACATACAAACTGGTCATCATGTGGACGATAAACTGACGCGTCAGTTCAGTATTGATGAGTTGAATCGTGGGGGAAGTGCCAAAGAGGGCGGGTAAGAAATCGGAACTTTTGGGGGCAAAGACAACAAAAAACACCTCGTCTTTGAAGATAAAGGCGAGGATGGCGAAAACTGCCACCACGACGGTGCATCGCAGCAGCACTCGACGCAGTTCTTCGAGATGATCCCAGAAAGTCAAGAGAATTTACGATTTGACGATTTACAATTGACAACCTGCCATCAGGTGTTATGACTCTTTCTTTTCCTCTTCTGTTGTTTCATCCGTGGTGGTTTCCTTCATGCCGTCCTTGAAGGCGCGCACACCTTTGCCAGCACCTCGCATGAGTTCAGGAATTTTCTTGGCTCCGAAGAGAAGAAGAACAACGATGAGAATGACGATGAGTTCGGGCATACCGAGACCCAGAAATAGGGGCTGTATCATATTTTGTGAAAGATTTTGCCACAAAATTAGTGACTTTTTCTCTAAAAACAATCAAAAGCAATGTCTTTTTTTCATTTTTTTCGTACCTTTGTGCTGTTTTTCAGTAAAAAGCAGAAGAAAGAATGGAACAGGCACTTTATGTTTACAACACCCTGACCAGAAAAAAAGAGGTGTTCCGCCCACTGCATGCGCCACACGTGGGCATGTACGTCTGCGGACCTACAGTATATGGTGACGCACATCTTGGACACGCACGTCCAGCGATCACATTCGACATCGTTTTCCGTTTCCTTAAACATATTGGTTACAAAGTGCGCTATGTGCGCAATATCACCGATGTGGGACATCTGGAGCATGATGCTGACGAGGGAGAGGACAAGATTGCCAAGAAGGCACGTCTGGAGCAATTGGAGCCTATGGAAGTCGCTCAGTACTATACCAACCGATTCCATGAGGCGATGAATGCTCTCGGTTGTTTGCCTCCCAGCATTGAACCTCATGCCACAGGACACATCATCGAACAGCAGCAGCTGGTACAGCAGATTCTTGATAACGGCTTTGCTTACGAGAGTAACGGCTCCATCTATTTTGATGTGGAGAAATACAATAAGGCACACAAATATGGCATCCTTTCAGGACGTAGTCTCGAAAATGTAAAAGATGCCAGTCGTGACCTTGCAGGAGTGGGTGAGAAGAAGAATCAAGCCGACTTTGCCTTGTGGAAGGCTGCCCAGCCAGAGCACATCATGCGCTGGCCTTCTCCCTGGAGTGACGGCTTCCCTGGTTGGCACTGCGAATGTACGGCGATGGGAAAGAAATATCTTGGCAGTCATTTCGATATTCACGGAGGTGGTATGGACTTGGTTTTCCCACACCACGAATGCGAGATTGCCCAGGCGGTGGCAAGTCAAGGTGACCAGATGGTGACCTATTGGCTCCACAACAACATGATTACCATTGATGGACAGAAGATGGGCAAGTCGCTCGGCAACTTTATCACGCTGCCGCAGTTCTTTAGTGGTGACCACCCAAAACTCGACCGTGCCTACTCACCAATGACCATCAGGTTCTTCATTTTACAGGCACACTACCGTTCCACGGTTGATTTCAGCAACGAAGCCCTCCAGGCAGCAGAAAAGGGTCTGGAACGCCTGCTTGATGCTTGGAAAGCACTTGATGCGATTCAGCCAAGCGACAAGGGTTCCATAAGCATTGACTTTGTGAAAGCCCTCAAGCAGAACTGCTACGATGCCATGTACGATGATTTCAACACCCCTATCGTGATCTCTCACCTTTTCGAAGCAGCCAAAACCATCAACTCCATCGTGGACAAGAAGGAAACCATCACGGCTGAAGCATTGGAAACACTCAAAGACACCTTCAAGCTCTTTGCTTTCGACCTGCTGGGCATCAAACAGAGCACATCTGCCTCTGCTGCCAGTGGTACGAACGATGCACGAGAGGAAGCCTTCGGCAAGGTCGTGGACATGCTGCTCGAACAACGTGCGAAAGCCAAAGCCAACAAGGATTGGGCGACCAGTGACATGATTCGTGACAACCTGGCTGCGCTGGGCTTCGAGGTGAAGGACACCAAAGATGGCTTCAGCTGGAAACTGAATAAGTAAGCATTCAAATACTCTGGCGCAATGGAAAAGCTGAAGAAGACTTTCATGATATTGTCCCTCGTCTTCATCATCGTGGGATTTGGTGCCAGCGTGTGGCTCTACACCGTGCTGCCTGACACCACCTCCATCGTCATGATGGCTGTGTTCCTCATAGCGATGGTGTGGTACGGATTCAACGTGAAGAGTCTCTGGAAGAAAGACGGGGATTGATTATTTGTAGCATCTTTCATACTTGATAATATGAAAAAACTCACCTTCATCTTCTTGTTGCTGAGTGCTTCGATTGGAGCATCGGCAAAGAGTGTTGTGTTCACCCTGATGGACGGCACGAAAGTCTATTACCTGCTATCGGCAGAGGAGAGTCCCATGTTGCGTTTCAAAGAGGGTAAGATGGTGGTTGATGAAGACCAGTATGAGTTCAGCGACATCAAGAACTTCTACATCTCGGATCAAGATGATCCCAATGCTATTGAACTTGTGCTTTCCAAGCAAAACATGACCTTCAAAGAGAATATGGTCATCATCCGTTCTGATGCGGTGAAGACAGTAAAGGTTTATACGCTGAATGGTGTGGAAGTGCAAGCACCCGTGGAGAAGACAGATGATGTCATATCCGTTCATTTGAATGGGCTGGAAAAAGGGACTTACCTGATCAGCACAGGTAAATCCTCCCTGAAAGTGTTGAAGAAATAAGAAAGGAGGAAGACGATGAAGACAATACGCTTGATTCTGGTAGCATTCAATGCTTGGGTTTTCAGTTTGATGCTTCATGCCCAGGAAAAACCAAGCACGCTTTGGGTGCAGTTTGATGACCGCTTTACGGATAACGAAATCATTGATATGACGGATGTGGATTCCATCGGATTCACAAAATATGATTATAAGCTCTACAAGACTGTGCGTAATCGCGTAAGGACAGCCTCGCAATATTATCGGAAGAATGGTGTTTATCGTTTCGATGAAGTGGAGCGTTCGATAGTCAAACCTTCGGAATATTCCGGAGTGGATTTCACGAAGGAGACCTCGCGGTGGTGTTTTCAGCGTTCGATGGAATCGGAGCACTTCATCTGCTTCTGGGAAAAGGGATTGACACTCTCCAAAAGCAACACCATTTCTTTGGGAAATTACTCCGTCAATGTGAAGACCCTTCTCAATAATGGCGAGAAGATATGGAAGTGCTATGTGGAGGAACTGGGCTTCTTGGAGCCGGGAGCTTCCCTGACTGATGGTCACAAAATCTGCATGTTCATTGTGAATCAGACCGAATGGCGTGCTGATGGCTCTGGAGATAATGGTACAGTTTGGTATTATGATGGCAGCAGTCGCAAAAGTAAAGAATATAAGGTGGGACTGTTCCATTGTAATCCTTGGGCGGCAAGTGCAGATGGAGGACATACGGCTGCGCATGAGATTGGTCATGTGTTCCAGTATCTGGTGAGTGCCGACTATGCTATCGTGAAAAACTATTCAGAATGGAATTATGGTTGGCGATGGGGTTATGCCAATAATGGTGATGGAGGTAATGGCTGGTGGGAAAGTTGTGCGCAGTGGCAGGCTTTCAACGTGTTCCCTGAAACCCTTTTCACCTGCGGCGATTATGGCACCTACGTTTCCTCCGCCTATAAGAATCTCTTGCATGAAGATTATCGCTATGCCAATTACTTCATTCAGTACTATTGGTGTCAGCTTTTTGGTAAAGATTTCATCGGAAAGATGTGGCGAAAGACCAGACGTCCAGAAGATCCTGTAGAGACCTACAAGCGCATGAATGGTGCGACACAGGATGATTTCAACAAGATGATGTTCGATTATGCCTGTCGTGCGGCCACATGGGACATCGATGGGATTCGTGATCGGGGGGAGGATTATCAGAATGCCTTCTCCACTCAGTTCACTCTTGTAGAGGGAACAGAGAACACCTATGCCGTCAATGCCGACAACTGCCCCCAAAACTATGGTTTTAACATCATCCCATTGAAAGGTATCAAAGCGGGCACTACTGTTAAAGTGCATTTCAAAGGAATTGCTGGTGCAGCGGGCTACCGTAGCATCAATGTGGACAAGGCGGGTTGGCATTATGGTTTTGTGGCACAAACAGCAGATGGAGAGCGCGTGTATGGCGATATGTACAGCGAGCAAGATGGTGTGGCTGAGTTTTCTTTGCCGGAAAACACTAAAAGAGCATGGTTTGTTGTGGTTGGCGCACCCACTAAGCATTGGCGTCATCCGTGGGATGAGGATGCCAGTAATGACGAGCAATGGCCCTATCAAGTGACATTTGACAACTGCATGATAAAGGGAGTGCTCCCTGAGTCTTTCCCTGAAAACTATGTGCGCAAGGATACCACAGTGGTGATAGAGGCTTCTTTAGCCTACGATGCTTACAGCTACAGCTGCGTGTACGTTCCTTATGATAAGGATGCCATCAGTGAGGCACTGGGCCTCAACGATGCTCAAATAAAAGCGCTTAAACGCAACACTCAGCCTGGCACGAAAGGAACATTGGTCTTTGCGGGTGTGAGTCCTAATGGCTCTTTGCAATACAACACGAACACTACCACGTCATCCAACACCTGCTACGGACATTGGTTCACCACGACAGGTTATGTGTATACCTACAATAATACGCCAGCCATCTATGCGGAGTTATATCCAGATACTTATACATGTAAGGTGGGACAGTATCCTGGTCGTTTGACAAGGGGTAAGACCTACACCATTCGTCAAGCTGTCATCTATACCCATACGGACGGACAGCAGTACAGGGCGACGATGGAAGTACATTTGAAAGTGAAATAAAGAATCAATTCTTACTAATTGATAAGTGAGTCTTTTTATTAACTTAAAAAACATTATGATTATGAAAAAGTTTCTTTTTGTGATCGCAGTTGCCGCATCAAGCGTTGCGGCACAGGCTCAGACAGCCATTGAGACAAGTAAGTTTTTCGACAACTGGTATTTCGGCATTGGTGGCGGTGTGACAGCTCCATTGACTTGTGACCCCATGTTCCCACTGAATGGAACTGGTAACATCACCGTAGGCAAGAAGTTTTCCCCTATCTTTGCTGTGGAAGCTGATGGAATCGCTTTGTTTGGCTCTCACATGGCTAATGGTAGACACGTAGGCATGAGTGCCAATGGTCATTACAATGCATTCCGCGCCATCTCAGTCGGCGTGAATGGTGTAGCAAACCTCTCCAACCTCTTTGGAGGCTACAAGGGTACTCCCCGTGCCGTTGAATTGTCGTTGGTGGGTGGTGCGAGCTGGATTCACGGATTCACGCCTCACGCGTCTGACAGACAATCTAATTCCTTGGGTGCCAAGACAGGTTTTGCTGTAAATTTCAACTTGGGCGCTTCAAAGGCAAGCACCATCCGTTTGGAGCCATATGTGCTGTGGAACTTGACAAAACCAGGTAACAGATACGGAAATCTGGCTTTCCATGCTGAAGGTGCACAGCTGGGTCTCAGCATGAAATACATTTTCAACTTCAAGACTTCCAATGGAACAAATCACTTCAAAGTTTACGACGTGGGTGCAATGATGTCTGAGATTGACCGTCTGAATGCAGAACTCGCCAAGAAGCCAAAGGAGATCGTGAAGGAAGTGCCTGTTGAGAAGATTATTGAGAAACCTGTTGAGAAGATCGTAGAGAAGACCATTGTGAAGGAAACTCAGTTGGCTCCAGTGGTAATCTTCCAGCTTGGCAAGAGTGTCATTGATGCTTCTCAGAAGCCATCTGTAGCTATGATTGCCAAGTACATGCAGAATCACCCAACCAGCAAGGTGCTCATCAATGGTTATGCATCACCAGAAGGTAACGCAGAACTCAACCAGAAACTTTCAGATGCTCGTGCCAAGGCTGTTTACGATATGCTTGTCAACACTTATAAGATTTCTCCAAGCCGTCTTACTTGGAAGGGTCTTGGTGTGACTGACGAACTCTTCGACGAGAACGACTGGAACCGTGTTGCAGTGTTTATTGAACAGAGCAAGTAATTAGTATATACATATAGATATAATAGAAGAGGAGTAGGCAATCCGCCCTGCTCCTCTTTTAACTTTTTTAACATTCATGGATTAAACTATCATCATACAGGGGAGTCATATAAAGCGTGAATCACATGTTGATCACTTGAATACTAAACGATAACATAATAAATAAAAACAAAACCTAAAACAATAATCGTTATGAAGAAGTTTCTCATCACAGCGCTTGCATTAGTGCTTGTAACGGTAGCTGCAACAGCGCAGAACAACCGTAATCGTCAGCGTTCAAATCCTGCTGAGATGTACACCACTATGGCTGAAAATCTCGCAAAGCAGCTGAAATTGAAGAAAGAGAAAGCTGAAACTTTCAAGCTTCTCTATGTAGATTATCAGAATGCTCGTCGCGCAGCACAGGGTGCCGCAGGTGATTTCACTGCAGAGTTGCCAGATGTGAAGAAAATGACAGACGAAGAGGCAAACCAGCTCATCGCAGAGCAGTTCGAAAGCCAGGCAAAGCAATTGGCTGTTGACAAGGAGTTCCTGCCTAAGTTCCTTGAGATTCTCACCCCAGTAGAAGCAGCACAAGTGTTCGTCACTCGTCTGAGCATGGGCACTATGATGGGTGGAAACATGGGTAACATGATGCGCGGCATGGGCGGCGGCCGTATGGGCGGCGGTGGCTTCGGCGGCGGTGGCGGCTTCGGCGGCGGTGGCTTCGGCGGCGGCGGCTTCGGTGGCTTCTAAAACGAAACGCTATCAATCCTTCAATGCGTGAGTTCTGGGGTGTTGACACCTTGGGACTTACGCATTCGGGAGTTTTTACATGTTTTTTAGAAAAGAGCATAATATAGATCATAATGGAAAAGATTAGTGTAAATCAGTGAGTGTCAATATATGATAGGTATTGACTGCTTAGATAAAAAAAGGAGAACAAAATCAACCAAAAAGACAAAAAGAAATTAAAAATGACATGTTTTTGAGTACTTTTTTCCCTTTTTTGTTGAAAATTCTCCAAGAGACGTAGTGATATGTGAATCTTATTTTTTACCTTTGCAATCTACATAAGTACCTATTATTATATATTAACTAACTCTGTTTTTTAGTTGGGAGTCTGGGATGTGAATCCAGGGCTTCCTTTTTTTTATGTTTTGCACAATAATTTAGGGGAAACGGAGTTATTATTAATGATGAACAGACGAATCTTCGTATTGTTGGCTCTCCTGACGGTGGTGATGCTGGAGGTGAGGGCACAATGGGATGTGCAGTTTTCCGACTACACAGCCCTAAAGTCGTTTTATAACCCTGCTGTGTCGGGTACGGATGGAAAGTTGAATGTAGCGGCAGCGTATTCCATGCAGATGATGGGGTATGATGATGCGCCTTCTGTGTTGTATGTGGGGGCGGATCTGCCTATTTATTTCCTGAATCCTCACCATGGAGCCGGTTTGAGTTTCCTCAATGATAACATTGGAATGCTTAGCACGACAAGAATCGGTTTGCAATATGCATACAACATCAAAGTGAGCAAGAAAGGGAAATTGGCGCTGGGTGTGCAGGGAGTGCTGATGAGCGAGAAAATTGAAATGAAGAGCATGAAGATGGAAGACAATAGTGATCCTGCTGTTCCTTCTTCGGCTGTAAAGGGTACGAAAGTGGACATGGGTGTGGGTCTTTACTACTACCATCCAAAAATGTGGTTGGGTGCATCAACACAACACTTGTTGGCTCCTCAGCTTTTGTTAGAACTAAGGTATGAGGTGGAAGTTCCAAGAGTGTATTATTTGATGGGAGGATGCAATATTAAAATGAAAAATTCGTTATTATCCTTGCAACCATCCTTCTTGGTGCAGTCGGATATGAACAGATGGAGAGAGGATGTGCAGTGCAAAGTGGCTTACGAGCGTGAAGAAAAGAAATTCTATGGTGGAGTAGGTTATAGCCCCAACACCTCTGTGACATTCCTTGTCGGAGGCATGTTCCACGGCGTCAATCTCGGTTACAGCTATCAGATGTACACATCAGGGATTGGGGTGATTCACGGCAGTCATGAGTTGGTTTTGAGTTATCAGACAGACCTTGACCTGTTCAAGAAAGGCCGAAACAAGCATCAAAGTGTGCGATGGCTGTGAGAAAGTTGACCGTTGATTGTTGAATGTTTAGAGTTAAGAATTGAGATTATATAAATAGATGATAAGATGAAAAAATTATTGTTTGCTATAGGTACAGTGGTCTTCGCCCTGATTGTAGCCTCCTGCTTTTCGAGCAAAGGAGGTTCGAATGCATCAGGTGGCGAAGTAACAGGTATTGGTGGAACGTCAATGTCGGAACCAGCACCTTATGGCATGGTATTGGTGAAACGTGGTAGCCTCAAAATGGGTACGGAGAATACCGACAGCCTCTGGGGCAAGGATGTACCAACCAGGGACATCAGCGTGGATGCATTCTGGATGGACGAGAAGGAAGTGACGAACTCGATGTATCGTCAGTTTGTCTATTGGGTACGCGACTCTATCATCCGCGAACGTCTGGCTGATCCCGCCTATGGTGGTGACGAGAGTTACAAGATTGAGGAGGACAAATATGGTGAACCTGTCACCCCTCATTTGAACTGGAACAAGGCTTTGCCACGAAATCCTGATGAAGACCAGGAACGTGCAATGGAGAGTGTCTACACCTTCCACCCCGTGACAGGCGAAAAGATGCTGGATGTGAAGCAGTTGAATTACCGTTATGAGGTGTTTGACTATGTGATGGCAGCTAAGCGCAAGTATCGTCTAGATCCAGAGGAGCGTAATCTCAACACGGACTTCGAGACTGACCCCAATGAAGTGGTGATGATTTCGAAGGATACGGCATACGTGGACGATGACGGCATCATCCATCGTGAGACTATCACCCGTCCACTCAGTAGCATGTGGGACTTTGTGAACACATACATCGTTAATGTCTATCCTGACACCACTTGTTGGATCAACGACTTCCAGAACGCGGAGAACGAAGTGTATATGCGTCTCTACTTCACCCATTCCAACTACAACGACTATCCTGTGGTGGGTGTGAATTGGGAACAGGCGAATGCGTTTTGCAACTGGCGCACAGACTTCCTCTTGAAAGGCTTAGGTCCACAAGCCAAATTCATACAACGTTATCGTCTGCCCACTGAGGCAGAATGGGAGTTTGCCGCTCGTGGCAAGGACGGCAACGAACTACCTTGGCAACAGGATGGTGTGTCGAGCGACAAAGGTTGCTACTATGCCAACTTCAAGCCTGACCGAGGCAACTACACAAAGGACGGCAACCTCATCACTTCCAAGACAGGTATCTATAGTGCCAATTCCAATGGTCTCTACGATATGGCTGGTAATGTGGCAGAGTGGACAAGCACTGTCTACACCGAGGCAGGTGTGCTCTCCATGAGCGATATGAACCCTACCCTCACCTACAATGCTGCCAAGGAAGACCCTTACGCGTTGAAAAAGAAGAGTGTACGTGGTGGTTCGTGGAAAGACCCAGAGAGTTTCATCAAGAGTGCTTGGCGCTCGTATGAGTATCAAAACGTAGGACGTTCCTTCGTCGGCTTCCGTTGTGTGAGGTCACAATTAGGAACTGCATCGAAAGCAAAGAAATAATTGTAAATTGTCAAATAGTAAATAATCGTTATGGCAACAAAATATACAGGCATACAGAAATGGCTCCGCACGAAACGCGGTCAAACATTCTTGAACTATGCATACAGTTGGGGTGCATCCGTCGTGATTGCAGGTGCATTGTTCAAACTCACCCACACAGAGGGAGCAGACCTCATGCTGTGGCTGGGTATGGGTACTGAAGTCATCGTGTTCTTCTTGGCAGGTTTCGAACCGCAGGAGAGTATGGATGCACAGGAGTTGGCAGAAGAGGTGGCAGAGAATGCAGCTATCGTGGCACAAACCAATGCTTCCCTTTCTGAAGAGACGGTGGCAGCTTTGGCAAATGCAGCCACATCTGCATCGCGCATGCCGATTGGTGGTGGCACCATCGTCATCAAGGGCGGAGGGACTGAAAATGCTGGTCAAACGAGTTCGGCAGGTCCTGTCTCTGGCGAGCCAGTCGATGCAGCAAAACTTGCAGCCAACATTTCCTCTGCGCCAGTATTCAATTCTGCTCAGTTCCAAGGTATGGCACCTGAGATGCAGGAAGCAACCAAAGCTTATGTGGAACAGCTCACGGAACTCACCGACACCCTCAAGGAGGTGGCAGAGCAAAGTGCACGTCTCACTCGCGACTCAGAGGAAATGGAGAACATGAACCGCACGCTCACAGGCATCAACCGTTTCTACGAGATGCAGTTGAAGAGTGTGGGCACTCAATCAGCCACTATCGACGAAGTGAACGAGCAGACACGCAAGCTCGCGGGTCAGCTTCAGGAACTCAACGAGGTATATGCCAAGATGGTTGAAGCATTGAAAATGAAGATCGCATGATACGTAAGAAATTAACTCCACGACAGAAGATGATCAATCTGATGTACGTTGTGCTCATGGCAATGCTGGCGCTCAACGTCTCATCCGATGTGCTCGAAGGTTTCAAACTCGTGGATGAAGGTCTGAATCGTACCAAAGCCAACTCGGCCACTCAGAACGAGGCGATTTATAAAGAGCTGGAGGCTGCCATGAAGCAGAATCCAGAGAAGACTCGTCAGTGGTATGAGAAAGCACAGCAAGTGCGCAAGATGTCCGACTCGCTCTACACCCTTGCAGAGAATCTGAAGTGGGAAATCGTGCGTGAGGCTGACGGTGACGATGCCGACCTGAATGACATAAAGGGACGTGACAACCTGGAAGCTGCCACTCATGTGATGGTTGCTTCGGGTGTGGGCAAAGGCGGACAGCTGAAAAAGGCTATCGAGTCCTATCGTGAGGGTATCACCAAGATGATTAACGATGAGAGCCAAAAGCAAATCATCAAGAACAACCTCTCCACCGATGTGCCCAAGAAAGCCAAGTTGCAAGGCAAGAACTGGCAAGAGTATATGTTTGAGAACACCCCTGTGGCTGCCGCAGTCACTTTGCTCACGAAACTCCAGACCGATGTGCGTCATGCTGAAGGTGAGATGCTCCACCAGCTGGTGGCAAACATCGACGTGAAGGACGTGCGTGTGAACGAGATTCAGGCATTGGTGATTCCAAGTGCACAAACCGTGGTGCGAGGAGGAAAGTTCTCTGCCCAGATCATCATGGCGGCAGTCGATACCACCCAGCGTCCTGAGATTTATGTGGGCAACACCCTCCTCAAGTCGGAAAATGGACGTTACGAGACCATCTGTGGTTCCACGGGCGACTTCACCCTCAAGGGTTACCTCGTGATGCGAAACGGTAATGGCGAGACCATCCGTCGGGAGTTCTCACAGCCTTACACGGTGGTGGAGCCATCGGCAACGGTGAGTGCCACGATGATGAATGTGCTCTATGCCGGCTATCAGAACCCCATCAGCGTCAGTGTGCCAGGCATACCGAACAACAAGATCAGCCTCTCCATGAACAATGGAACGCTCACGCATAAGGACGGCGGCAACTATGTGGCTGTACCTTCTCAGATTGGCGAAAATGCCGTCACCTTCACCGTCACGGCACAGAACGAAGGTCGCCAGCAGGAGATGGGCAAGTTCACGTTCAACGTGCGCAAGCTCCCTGATCCAACGGGTTTCCTCGATGTTCCTGATGGCAAGGGCGGCACCAACCGCTTCAAGGGTGGACGCATCTCCAAGCAGTCGATTGTGGCGGCAGGAGGCATCGGAGCCGCTATCGACGACGGATTGTTGAACATCTCCTTCCGTGTGCTCGGATTCCAGACACGCTTCGTGGACAACATGGGTAATGTGGTGCCAGAAGTCAGCAACTCTGCTTCCTTCACTGCTAATCAGCTCGCCCGTATCCGTTCCCTCACAAGAGGCAAACTATTCAACATCAGTGAAATCCGTGTTGTGGGTCCTGATGGCATCGAACGAACTTTGAAAACTCCAGTGGAGGTTATCATAAACTAAAAAGATTATGAAAAAGTTATTATTCATATTAGCAACACTCTGCATGATGGGCACGCTCAATGCCCAGCCACAGAGGAGCCGTGTGCAGCAGAATAACAATAGGACTACGGCTGCTCAGAAGAATGCAGCAGTAGGAACTGGTCGTGCAAGCCTTATGTTTCCCACCGCTGTGGATGTGCCCGAAGACCCCAGTTGGCGTCGCGACATCTACCGTTCCATCGACCTCACCAAGGACGAGAACGCAGCCCTCTACTATCCCGTGGAGCCGCAGGGCAGCAGCATGAACCTCTTTACCTTGCTCTTCAAGTTGCTCAACACAGGCAAGATTCCTGCCTACGATTATCAGTTGGATGGTGTAGAGAACTTCGAGCAGAGCAATCGTATGCACTTCAAGGACATGCTGGAACGTCAGGGCATCTTCTACGAGGTGGAAGGTAACAGCATCAAGGTGAATCAAGCCGATATCCCTTCTGCAGAGGTGCTCAGCTATTACGTGAAGGAAAGTTCCTACTACGACCAGAATACAGCAACCTATCATAGCCGCATCGTGGCACTTTGCCCTGTGTTGCATCGTGCTGCCGACGAATTTGCTATTAGAAGTTACGTGAGTGAAGATGGGGAAGAAGAGAATATGCAGAACCAGAACGTGCAGAAGTTCCCTCTCTTCTGGGTGAAGTACGACGACGTCAAGACTTACCTCAGCGGACAGGATGTGATGACCAGCAACCTCAACAACGCTGCCAAGATGTCAATGGACGATTTCTTCTCCACCAACCACTACAAGGGTGACATCTACATGACCACCAACATGCAGAACAAGTCCCTGCAGCAGTACTGTGCCACCGATTCCCTCCTGAAGAAAGAGCAGAATCGCATTGAGAAGCAAATATCCGACTTTGAGGAGCACATCTGGAGCACTCCTGTTGACTCCGTTGAGCTGGCACGCCGTGATTCCATCGCTGCTGCATCTGTCAAAGGCAAGAAAGGCAAGGCTGCCACAGACAAGGCATCCTCCTCTGCTTCTCGTTCAGCCCGTCGTTCCTCTGCCTCTTCAGGCAAGGAGAAGTCAGGCGGCAGTTCATCTGGCGGTGGCAATGGCGCTCCACGCGTCTCAGTCAGAAGGCAAAGACATTAACCAAAGAGAGGCTCCCCATTTCGGAGCCTCTTTTCATATAGCCCTTTATATCTTTATATAATATTAGCAAAAAGTCGGGAGTTAGTGTGGTGATGTTGTGAAATTAAATTAACTTTGCAAAAAAACTGCATTAAAGTTTCTCTTAAACCTTTCATAAGCCTCTCAAGGAGAAACTGCCACTTTTGCCGTCTGGTCTTTTCCACGGGAGGTATTGGCATCACCAAACGAACCAACAAAAGAAAATAAATTCAAAATAATTGGGAAAAAAAGGAAAGATGTTGTATCTTTGCCACGAAAACGGATTATCCTTAAAACCTATCAAGATATGAAATGTCAATTTTTTGCCATCATGTTGATGGCAACAGGGCTGACAATGTCGGCATGCGGCAATAGTCAGAAAAATGAAGGCGCTGGCGTCGATGGTGACAGCGCGAAGAGTGAGGCAACGGCTGCTGAGGCAGACGATGATGAGTTCGAGGCGCCTGAACGTGGCATCGAAAGCATCCGCAGGGAATGGGCAGGAAAAAGCCTGAATGTGGAGGCGAAGGATGCCGTGGGCATCAAGGCGTTGGCGCTGGCTTTCTGCAAGGCGTATCCTCAGTGTGAGACGAACAAGGACATGAGAGATTTCCTGAGTTCTCCCAATGCCGACAAGGAAGAGTATTCGGAGGAAAAGGACTATCAGAAAACGGGTGAATTTGACTATCAAATCTACAACCAACCGAGCAACGGCTATATCCGCTGCATGTTGTACACAGAGACCAACCGCTTCACCTATGTGTGCTACTGGAACCGCAAGAACGGGCACAAGTTGTTTGCCGCCGTCATGGACGAATGCTGGGAACAGGTGAATATGGACCAGTGTCTGGTGGTGTTCTACGACTTTGACCCTGCGACGGGCATCATGAAGCCTGAGCCTGCGTTGACCAAGATGATTGAGGAGCGCGTGAAAGGGGGCGACTATCTGTGCTATTATGTCTCGCTGCCAGAAGAGGACAAGGACATTGAGGTGGTCGCTGTCGAGAGCGTAGAGGAAGAGGCAAGCGCCGAGGAAATGTGGGTGCTGAAGTGGAACGGACAAACATTTAATTGGGCGGATTGATATGAATTTTTTGGAAGAAAAAATCTTGCAAGACGGTTTCATCAAGCCTGGCAATATTTTGAAAATTGACAGTTTCCTCAATCATCAGATTGACATCGATATCATACGCCAGATAGCATACGAACTGAAGCGTCGATTCAGGGGCGTGGAGGTGAACAAGGTGCTGACGATTGAGGCCAGCGGTATTGCCATCGCCACGATGCTAGGCAACCTCTACGATGTGCCTGTGGTGTTTGCCAAGAAGAATGAGACTGCCAACAGTACCGATGACAAATATATGTCGAAAGCCTATTCGTTCACGCACAAGAAACAAAACAATGTTTTTGTTTCGCGTCCTTACCTGCATGCCACAGACAAGGTGCTCATTGTGGACGATTTCCTTGCCGATGGTCAGGCGGTGCATGCCTTGATTGACTTGGTGCATCAGGCTGGTGGCAAGGTGTCTGGCATTGGCATCGCTGTGGAGAAAGGACAACAGCAAGGTGGAAAAATCCTACGTGAAGAGGGCTACCACTTGGAGTCTATCGCTATTGTGGAGTCGATGGATTGGGAGAACCAAACAATCCGCTTCCGTGAGCAACCTGCCTTCGCATTGGGTGATTGCAACCTCAAAACTCCATTTTATTAAATGACAATAGGAATGGCAGACAAACGCAATCTTTATGAGTTGGATGGTCGTGTGCCTCTGGCACAAGCTGTTCCGTTTGGACTACAACATGTGCTCGCCATGTTCGTGTCTAACATCACTCCAATCATCATTCTTGCCAATGTGGTGGGCATCGACCCAACTATCAGTGCCGCGTTGATTCAAAATTGCATGGTGATTGCGGGTATAGGTACGCTCATCCAGCTTTACCCTATTTGGCGCATTGGCTCTCGTCTGCCCATCGTGATGGGTATATCCTTCACCTTCCTTTCCCTTTCTATTGGAATAGCGACATCGCAGGGCATGGGTGTGCTAATGGGTGCTGTGGTTATTGGCGGTGTGGTGGAAGGTCTATTGGGTCTTTGTGCAACCTATTGGGTGAAGCTTGTTCCTCATTGTGTGGCTGCCACGGTGGTGACCGCTATTGGATTCTCTTTGCTGCCCATTGGTGCCAATAGCTTTGCCGGAGGTCAGGGAGCCGCAGATTTTGGCTCTATGAACAATTGGATTGTAGGCTCTGTGACGCTTCTCTCCTGTCTTGTCTGTCAGGTGTTTGCAAAGGGTTCCCTTCGTTCCCTGTCAGTCCTTGTGGGGCTGATTGTCGGCTATATCCTCGCCGTTTGTATGGGAATGGTTGATTTCTCGGGTTTACAGGGTGTCAGCTTCGTTTCTTTGCCCACTTTTCTGCCTTTCAAATTGGAGTTCAATCTGGGAGCCATTCTTTCCATCATATGCGTGTATCTCGTTTCTGCCACAGAAACTATTGGGGACACCAGTGCTTTGTGCAACGGTGCGTTGAAGCGTAATCCGCATAAGGTGGAGATGGGGGCGTCAATATCATGCGATGGTTTCGTCTCATCGATTGCAGGTCTGTTCGGATGCACCCCTATCACTTCCTTCTCTCAGAATGTCGGTTTGGCGGCAATCTCAGGTGTGATAAACAGATTCACCATCGCCATAGGCGCATGTGTCATGATACTCGGAGGCATCTTCCCAGCTGTTGGCCATGCCCTGACGACTATTCCTCAGGCTGTTTTGGGCGGATGCACGCTCCTAATGTTCGGTTCAATTCTCTTTGCTGGATTCGGCATGATGGCACGAAGTGGCTTCACACAGCGTAACATGGTGATTGCTTCGCTGTCTTTGGCTGTTGGTATCGGATTCACCCAGGCATCGGAGATGTTCAATATCTTCCCTAACCTTGTAAAGACGGTCTTTGCTGAGAACTGCGTAGCAGTGGTTTTCCTCCTTGCGGTGATACTAAATTTGGTTTTACCCAAAGAAAAGAGCAAATAACAACCCTAAATAAGCGAAAAGCCTTGAAGTCTAACGACTTTGGGGCTTTTTCTTTTGCCACCCCGTAAAAAAGTCGTATCTTTGTCCCCGATTTTGAATTCTGAATATATGAAAGTATTAAAGTTTGGCGGAACATCCGTAGGTTCCGTGGAGAGTATTCTCAATTTAAAAAAGATTGTGGAGGGACAGGATGAACCTGTCGTAGTTGTGGTGTCAGCATTGGGTGGCATCACAGATAAGTTGATTAACACTTCAAAACTTGCTGTTGCAGGTGATTCGACATATCTGACATCATACGAGGAGATGGTAGAGCGTCATCATCAGATGATTGATGCCATTATCACAGACACAAATAAGAAGGAAGCATTGCTGAGTACTGTGGATGATTTGCTCGGTCAGTTAAAAAGTATCTATCAGGGTGTTTACCTGATTGGTGACCTCAGTGAGAAGACGAGCAATGCGATTGTTTCGTATGGGGAGCGCATCAGCAGTAACATTGTGGCTACACTGATTGCGGATGCCCAATGGTATAACTCGCTGGAGTTTATCAAGACCAAACACAAGCAAGGACGAAATCTATTTAGTAATTCTGTAAGCAATCCGTTGATTCTTGATGCATTTAAGGACTTCAAGAATGGCACTGCTAATCACAAAGTGTGTGTAGCAGGTGGTTTCATCTCAACGGATAGTGTTACAGGCGAGGTGACGAACCTCGGACGTGGCGGTTCTGACTACACGGCAGCTATCTTGGCAGCAGCGTTGGAGGCAAAAGTGTTGGAAATTTGGACGGATGTGTCGGGCTTTATGACGGCAGACCCTCGTGTTATCAACACGGCATACCCGATTGAGAAACTTTCATACGTGGAAGCAACAGAGCTGTGTAACTTTGGTGCAAAGGTGGTGTATCCACCAACGATTTATCCTGTGTGCATCAAGAACATCCCCATTTTGATTAAGAACACGTTCCGTCCAGAAGAAAAGGGAACCATCATTACAAATCTGGAGGAGGATGACGATAATGGTCGTGCCATCAAGGGTATTAGCAGTATCAATAACACGAGCCTCATCACCGTGAGCGGTCTCTCAATGGTGGGTGTGATTGGTGTAAACCGCCGCATCTTCACGGCATTGGCAGAGAATGGGGTGAGTGTCTTCATGGTGAGTCAGGCTTCATCTGAAAACAGTACTTCCATTGGTGTGACGGATGATGACGCTGACCATGCATGCGAGGTTCTGAACAAGGAGTTTGCCAAGGAGATAGAGATGGGTGCCATGTACAAGATGAAGTTAGAGCGGGATTTGGCAACTGTAGCCATTGTGGGTGAGAACATGAAGCACACGCCAGGTATTGCAGGTAAACTATTCGGCACTTTGGGACGAAATGGTATCAGCGTCATTGCTTGTGCACAGGGTGCAAGTGAGACGAATATTTCATTTGTGGTGGAAAGAAAGTCACTGAGGAAGTCGCTAAACGTGATTCACGACTCATTCTTCCTGTCAGAATATCAGGTGCTGAATGTGTTCTTGTGCGGCGTCGGTACAGTGGGCGGCAGCCTGATGGAGCAGATTGCCGGTCAGCGTCAGAAGCTAATGAAAGAGCGTAACCTGCAAATCAATGTGGTGGGCATTGCCAGTGGACACAATGCGATATTTGACAGAAACGGCATCAGCCTCTCGCAATGGGAAGAGGACGGCAAATTCTCGATTGCGAAACTGCGTGTTGGCTTGAAGGCTGCCGAGGCAAGTGACTTGTCACGTCTGAAAGACGAGGTGATTGGCATGAACATCTTCAACAGCGTGTTTGTAGATTGTACGGCAAGTGCTGATGTGGCGGGATTGTATGAAGACTTGCTCAGCAACAATATTTCCGTAGTGGCAGCCAATAAGGTGGCTGCATCTAGTGACTACGACAATTATGCCAAACTGAAGGCTACTGCTCGTAAGCGAGGTGTGAAATATCTCTTCGAAACGAATGTGGGTGCAGGGTTGCCAATCATCAACACAATTAACGACCTCATCAATTCGGGTGACAAGATTCTGAAACTGGAAGCAGTGCTTTCTGGTACGCTCAACTTCATCTTCAACACCATTTCTGCCGAGATTCCATTCAGCGAGACAGTTCGTTTGGCAAAGGAGGAGGGTTATGCAGAACCTGACCCACGTATCGATTTGAGCGGAAAGGATGTGATTCGCAAGTTGGTCATCCTCTCTCGTGAGGCTGGTTACAAGATGAATCAGGAAGATGTGGAGAAACATCTCTTCATCCCTCAGTCGTTCTTCGATGGCTCTTTGGAAGACTTCTGGAAAAACCTTCCATCGTTGGATGCTCAGTTCGAGGCAGAACGCAAGGAGGTGGAAGCATCTCATCAGCACTGGCGTTTTGTCGCCAAGCTGGAGAACGGCCAGGGTTCCGTTGCCTTGCAGCGAGTGGGTGAACGTCATCCATTCTACGACCTTGAGGGTTCAAATAATATCATATTGATCACAACCGAGCGATACAACCAGTACCCCATGCTTATTCAGGGCTATGGAGCTGGTGCTTCAGTAACAGCTGCTGGTGTATTCGCTGACATTATGTCAATAGCAAACATCTAAATGAAACATATTATTATCTTGGGTGACGGTATGGCTGATTGGCCTGTGGAGTCACTCGGAAACAAAACATTGATGCAATATGCCAATACACCCTACATGGATATGTTGGCAAAGAGAGGTTGTTGTGGTATGCTGAAGACGGTGCAGGATGGGTTCCATCCAGGCAGTGAGGTGGCAAACAGCAGCATTCTCGGCTATGACCAAAACGAGGTGTATGAAGGACGTGGTCCTTTGGAGGCTGCCAGCATCGGTGTGGACTTGGCTCCTGATGATATGGCAATCCGCTGCAATATCATTACGCTTGAGGACGGGAAAATCATCACCCACAATGGAGGGAATCTACAGACAGATGATGCAGCAGTGCTGATTGACTACCTCAACGAACATTTGGCAACAGATCGGGTGAAGTTTTACTGTGGCGTGCAATACCGTCATCTGCTCGTTATTAAGGGCGGCAACAAGCATGTAGTGTGTCAACCACCACACGATCATCCTGGTGAGGCGTGGCGTCCACTACTCGTGACAGCAGCAACTGACGCGCCTAAAGACAATGAACTCACAGCACAGGAAACAGCAGACTTGCTCAATGACCTAATTCTTCGTTCCCAGGATTTGCTTGCTCGTCACCCATACAATGTGGAGAAGGCAGAGCGAGGTGAACGTCAAGCGAATAGCATTTGGCCCTGGGCGGGGGGGTATCGTCCTCACATGGTGCCACTTACGAAAACCTTCCCACAGATTAAGCGAGGAGCGGTGATTACAGCGGTAGATTTGATTCGTGGCATTGGCACATTGGCTGGGCTCCGAGTGATTGATGTGCCAGGAGCTACAGGTTTAGCAGACACCAACTATGAGGGGAAGGCCGAGGCAGCCATCAAGGCACTGGAGACGGACGATTTCGTCTATGTTCATGTGGAGGCTTCAGATGAAGCTGGACATGATGGTGACTTAGAACTGAAACTGAAAACCATAGAATATCTGGACAATCGCATTGTGAAACCTATCTATGAAGCCGTGAAGGATCAGCAGGTAGCTATTGCAGTGTTGCCCGACCATCCAACTCCCGTAGCCCATCGCACTCACACAAATGAACCCATACCTTTCCTCATTTATGCTCCAGGCACAGAGGCTGATGATGTGGAAACATTTGATGAGGAGGCGTGCAAGAAGGGTTATTACGGGCTGTTGGAGAAAGACGAGTTTATCAAGGCATTCATGAAGATATAGAAGAAGTTTACAATATGAATTTTTATAGTACAAATGGACAAGCACCTATCGCTTCATTGGAAAAAGCGGTGGTGAAAGGACTCGCTGAAGATAAGGGACTTTATATGCCAGAGCGCATCAAGAACCTTTCCAAAGAGTTTTATGACAATATAGAGAATCTCTCTTTTCAGGAGATTGCTTACACGGTGGCAGATGCTTTCTTCGGTGAGGATGTGCCAGCTGAGGATTTGAGGCGAATTGTCTATGACACACTGGCATTCGATTGCCCTTGTATAAAAGTGACAGATAGCATTTATTCGCTGGAACTCTTTCATGGTCCCACCTTGGCGTTCAAGGATGTGGGCGCCCGTTTCATGGCGCGCCTTTTGCAGTTCTTCCTTAAGAAGGAGGGTGCAGGGGAAGTGAATGTGTTGGTTGCCACTTCTGGCGACACAGGCAGTGCTGTGGCAAACGGATTCCTTGGTGTGGAAGGCATCCATGTATATGTGCTCTATCCAAAGGGAAAAGTGAGTCCTATTCAAGAATGTCAGTTCACAACGCTTGGACAGAACATCACCGCAGTCGAAGTGGATGGTGTGTTTGACGATTGTCAGGCTTTGGTGAAAAACGCCTTTATAGATGCTGATTTGAATGCTCATATGCAGTTGACCTCCGCCAACTCCATCAATGTAGCGCGTTTCCTTCCACAGGCATTTTATTACTTCTATGCATACGCTCAAATGAAGAAAAAGAGATTGGCTGATCAACTTGTGGTATGTGTACCTTCGGGCAACTTCGGCAACATCTGTTCGGCACTCTTCGGCAAGAGAATGGGACTGCCCATCAAGCGTTTCATTGCTGCCAACAATGCCAATGACGTTTTCTTCAAGTATCTACAAACTGGTAAATATGAGCCCAAAGCATCCGTACAGACAATTGCCAATGCAATGGATGTGGGTGACCCAAGCAATTTTGCTCGTGTATATGAACTGTACGGAAAGAGTCATGCAGCTATCTGCGCCAATATCAGTGGGGCTACTTATACAGATGAACAGATTGCCGAAACCATTAAGGAGGTAAAGGCTGAGACTGGTTATGTGTGCGACCCTCATGGTGCTTGTGGCTATCGTGCTTTGAAGGAAGGACTGAAAGAAGGCGAAACAGGCGTGTTCCTTGAGACAGCGCATCCTGCCAAGTTTAAGGACACCGTTGATCGTATTCTTGGTGACAACATCGAGATACCAGCCAAGTTACAGGCATTTATGAAGGGCGCCAAGCAAAGTGTCCCCATGAGCAAGGATTTTGTAAGTTTCAAGCAATATCTGATGGCAGAATAAAGCCATTGTGTATTTGTATTTATAGCATTATTCATATAATCCCTAAAAGAAAATGAAATCCAGTATACAACAAAAACGCACTTTCATGACCCGTTTCATGATGAAGGTGGTTCTGGTGGTGATTTCTACGGCACTGATTGTTTATTTCATGCCTCGTGGCGATGAATTTGGCTATAAGTACGAGTTGGATAGACCTTGGAACTATGGGTTGTTAATTGCCAACACTAAGTTCCCTATATTGAAGAATGATTCGCTGATTCATCAGGAGAAAGAAACTATGATGCGTAGTTTCCAGCCTTATTACAATTATAACAAGGCTGTAAGAGACACGATGATGAATCGTCTGTACAACTATGCTGCAAAAGAATGGCAAGGACAGAACTCAACCTTGTATGTGCATCACATTGCCGTGTTATTGGACACCATCTATCAAAGGGGTGTTCTTTCAGGTGAAGATTATGCCCGTTTGAAAGATAAAGAACATCACAAGAATATTCGTGTCGTGAGGAATAATGAGGCGGTATCAGTGCCATTGAGTCGTGTGTTCTCCTTGCGTTCTGCTTATGACTATATTATTGCAGAGGATACTGCTAAATATTCAAGGCTGGTGCTACGGCAATACAACATCAATGAGCTTATCCAGCAGAATTTGGCGTATGACCAAATGAAATCTGAAACGGAACTTGATGAGAACTTGCAAAATATCTCCAGTTACAATGGTTTTGTACAAGCGGGTCAGAAAATCGTTGACCGTGGTGAAACAGTGACGGATGAAGTATATGACATCCTGCGTTCTTATGAGCGGGATTACGAACGGCGCAATACTATTGACACGAAAATACCTTACAGATCTATTGGACAATCTATCTTTGTATTGGTAATCTTTGTCTCGCTGATTACATATTTGTCCTTGTTTCGTATCGATTATTTTGAAAATACGAGAAGTGTCACGTTGCTTTTTGCCTTGCCCGTGTTCTTTTGTGTGATTGCCTCACTGATGGTGTCGCATAAAGTATTGAATGTTTTCATGCTTCCGTGCTGCCTAGTGCCCATTGTGATACGTGTCTTCATGGATTCTCGAACAGCTTTTATGTTCCATTGTGGGATGGTGCTGATCATCTCTATGATGCTGACCAACAATTATGAGTTCATCATTGTACAGTTGGTAGCTGGTATGGTGGCGATACAGACTTTGCGAGAGTTATCACAACGTTCTCAGATTGTCCGCACAGCTTTCATCATTTTCTTGGTGTATGTCATCTTCTACACAGGCTATTCTCTGCATCATGAGAATGATATCAAGATGGATACCTGGATGTATATCTGTTTTACGGTCAATTGTGTGTTGTTGCTCTTCACATATCCGCTCTTGTGGATGTTGGAGAAGGTGTTTGGCTTCACCAGTGATGTGACACTCGTGGAACTCAGTAACGTGCATAACCCACTTTTTCAGCGAATGACGGAAGTGGCTCCAGGTACCTTCCAACACTCTATGCAGGTGGCAAACCTGAGTGCGGAGGTGGCAAACAAGATTGGTGCTAAAGCACAATTGGTGCGTACAGGTGCATTGTATCATGACATTGGAAAGATGGAACGTCCTGCCTTTTTCACGGAGAACCAGAACGGGCTTTCACCTCACAAGCATTTGACACCATTGAAGAGTGCTGAGGTCATCATTGCGCATGTGAAGAATGGATTAGCCCTTGCAGACAAGAACCACATTCCTGATTCCATCAAAAGGTTCATCACCACGCATCATGGTTTGGGAAAAGCAAAGTATTTCTATATCACCTACAAGAACGAGCATCCCGATGAAGATATAGATGAGTCTGCATTCGCTTATCCTGGTCCTAATCCGAGCACGAAGGAAGAGGCAATTCTGATGATGTGCGATGCTGTTGAGGCAGCTTCCCGCTCTTTACCTGAATATACAGAAGAAAGCATCAATCAGTTAGTAGATAAAATCATTGACAATCAAGTGGCAGAGGGTTTCTTCAGTGTATGTTCCATTACTTTTAAGGACATCGCTATAGCCAAGAATGTTTTGAAAGACAAGTTGAAGACAATATATCACACCCGTATTTCTTATCCAGAAATGGGAGAAGATTATGAAAACAGAGAAGAAAAATAAGATTTGGCAAACCTTTTTGCTTGTGCTGCTTGTGGTGACGGTGTTGATAGGTTTGTTTTATTTGCCGCGTATCCACCTATTTGACCAAGATTTGCGTCGTGTGAACATCTTGAGCGATGTACAGCGTCGGGACAAGGACGGCAACATCGTGGCAGAACGGATGGCTGATTCTTTGGATGGTTATGTAGAGCAGGGGATTGACTCAGCGGCTATTCGTGTAAAACAGCTTGCTTATGTTGATACAGTGCCGAAAGGTATGGTGGCAATAGAGGATTTTGCCACAGATGGCCTGAATCGTGAGATGGACAAATTTTATGCAGCGTTAGGACAATCTCACAATCGTCCTGTCCGTGTGGCTTATTTCGGAGATTCCTACATTGAAGGTGATATTCTGACGATGGACTTGCGTGCTTTATTGCAACAGAAGTTTGGTGGCAAAGGTGTCGGTTTTGTAGAGATTGCCTGTGTATCTTCCGATTTCCGTCGTTCCGTCACTTCTCGTCGCAACAACTGGAATCGCTATCATGCCAACGAACGTGGTCGTGGTTTCAAAGCCAATCTACAAAGTATGGCAGGCAGTTACTTCATTCCATCTGGTACAGCTACCTATGAATTGCGTTGCCAAACCAATGTGTACGGTAATCTCTTAGGTGAAGCAGATGAGGCTACCGTGTTCTTCACTCCTGGTAGTGGGCTCAACATTCAATATGCGCTCAATGGCGGAGAAAGGCAATCACTCTTTTCCAACGGAGAGGCTAGTGCGCCTCAGACTTATGATGAAGTGGTGGAGGTGGTGGATTCCGACTCCACCATCAGTTACAAAACCATCACTCGCACTGTTGAGACGGCTCAGCAAGGAGCTGGCAATGTTGTAGCAAAGAGCATAAATGGTAAAATCAACCGTTTCAACATGACAGTAACAGGCGGACATGGCTCTCGTTTCTATGGAGTGGCACTCGATGGTCACAATGGCATCGCTGTTGATAATTTCAGTATGCGAGGCAGTGGTGGTCAGCATCTTGGAGGCATTCCTGTGGAGACGCTTCGTAGCTTTGCCTCTGTCCGTCCTTACGATCTCATTGTCATTCACTATGGACTCAATGTGGCAAATGAGAAGCAGAAAGACTATGGAGGCTATACGGGGCAACTCGGCAAAGTCATTGACCTAATGAAACAAGCATACCCTCATGCTAGCATTCTGGTGGTCAGCATGGGTGACCGCGACAAACGCGGTTCTGACGGACAGATGCATACTATGGGCGGTGTAAAGGAGATGGTGTCCTACGAGCGCAAAATGGCAAGCGACCACCATGTTGCTTTCTGGAACCTTTACGAAGCGATGGGTGGTGATGGCAGCCTCGCCAGAATGACAGAAAAGAAGCAAGCAAACCTTGACTATACACACATCAACTTTGCGGGTGGACGCCATTTGGCAGAACTCCTGTTTGATGTGCTTATGAACGGTAAGACCAATTACGATAATCGTGTACGCTGATATTCGACATATCATTCGTTTGGCACTCTGTGCACTGTTCTTCGTTTCACTTGGTGGAGGCGAAGCGATGGCCCAGTCACTCACAACACCCTTTCCTTCCACGTTCCGAAATACTCGTACCAATGAACTCATCGATGGTCAGACATTGGCTCCAGTGTTCAAAAAGGTCCATCAACACAAAACTATCAAAGTGATGCAGATAGGCGATTCCCATGTGAAGGGAAACATCTTACCTCGTACATTAGGTAGCACGTTGGAAAAATATTTTCCCAGAATGGAGTTCACCTATTATGGAATAAATGGTGCTTGGGCACGCCGATTCTATGAACAGGATATGATCAATCGTGTGGTGGCTGAACGTCCCGATTTGGTCATCGTTTCCTTTGGTACCAATGAGGCACATGGCAACACTATCGATGAACGGGCACATGCCGAGACGATGAAGACTCTTACCGACCGCATCAGCGAGCGATGTCCAGGTGTGTGTTTCCTCTTCACCACACCTCCTGGCAGTTTCATCTCTCAACGCACAGGAAGTTACACCACAGGATCAGGACGTCGTAAGCGCACGCACTACACCACCACCAAGGTGCCGAATCAGAATACAGCCAATGTGGCACGTAGCATCGTCAATTTCTGTCGTAATCATCGCATGGCAGTGTGGGACATCTTCACCATTGCTGGAGGCCCCACTTCAGCTTGCACCAACTGGCGTAATGCAGGACTGATGAATACTGACTGCATCCACTACCTGGCCACAGGGTACACTTTGCAGGGAAAATTACTTGGCGAAGCCATCTACAAAACTTATACAGGAACTGCCACCTCGGGTAGTCAAACACGCATGATGCATGGATCTACCCCTAAGGAGCAAAAACCTTACAAAACGGTAAAAGGATTTTAGGACAAAATGTTTGACATCGATTCTTCACGCCTCATAGAACAACTTCTTTATCTGCCTGACTCCCCTATGATTTTCTCGTCAGGCATATTCCTGTTCTTGTTTCTGGGGTTCACACTCATCTATAATCTATTGGGCAAGGCGGATACTCTGCGTATCCTCTTCGTCACTCTCTTTTCTTACTATTTCTACTATAAGTCAAGCGGTCTCTTCTTTTGGCTATTGGCATTGGTGACTATCTCCGACTATTTCATAGCCAAGGCGATTGCAGGTGTAAAGGAAAAGGGAGGACTAGCAAAGACCCTTGTTGTCCTTTCTCTGGTGCTTGACCTCGGGTTACTCGTCTTTTTCAAGTACACCAATTTCTTGGGTGAAAGCATCTGCACGCTGTTGACAGATTGTGGGATACAAGTGCCCTCAACCATTAGCGGCTCCTATCTCTTGGGCGTCACTTGGCAGCATCGTGATATTTTTCTGCCTGTGGGCATTTCGTTCTTCACCTTCCAGTCGTTGAGCTATACCATTGATGTGTATAGAGGTAATATCAAGCCTCTCGACCGACTGCTCGACTATGCCTTCTATGTGAGTTTCTTCCCTCAACTTGTGGCAGGACCTATCGTTCGTGCCCGTGACTTCATTCCTCAGATACGTCGTCCGCTCTTCGTGTCCGACCAGATGCTGGGCACAGGTATCTTTCTTATTATAGCAGGTCTTTTCAAAAAGGCTGTCATCAGCGATTATATCTCCATCAACTTTGTGGAACGTATTTTCGACCAGCCCGACCTTTACAGCGGTATCGAGAACCTCTTTGCCGTCTATGGCTATACACTACAGATCTATTGCGACTTCTCGGGTTATTCCGATATGGCGATTGGTATAGCTCTCTTGCTCGGGTTCCAATTTCCCAAGAACTTCGATAGTCCTTACAAGTCTGCCTCCATCACCGAGTTCTGGCGTCGTTGGCACATCAGTCTCTCCTCATGGCTCAAGGATTATCTCTACATCTCCCTCGGTGGTAACCGTCACGGCAAGTTGCGCCAATATTTCAACCTTCTGATGACGATGCTGCTGGGTGGTCTATGGCATGGTGCTTCCCTCAATTTCATCCTTTGGGGCGGTTTTCACGGACTTCTTCTCTGTTTCGACAAGATTTGGCACTCCCTTTGTGCGGTGCTTAGTCCGTTGACGTATTTGCCCAGCAAGAAAGACCCCAACCCAACTAAGAATTGGTTCGTTGTCTTCGTGGGAGGTCTCATTACTTTTCACCTCGTGGCAGCCCTGTGGGTACTCTTCCGTGCTCCTTCCTTTGGCATTGCCGAACAAGTGTTCCATCAGATATTCTACAAGTTCGAGCCACAGATATTCCTTCAGTGGTGCACTTCTTACAGGGTGGTTGCTCTGTTGATGTTGTTGGGTTATGTGCTTCACTTCATGCCAGAGTTCCTCTCTGAGAAAGTGAAAACTTATGTCACTCGATGCCCGCTTCTCGTGAAGGCACTCCTCATCGTCATCGTGGCCTTTATCGTCATACAGATTAAGTCCTCCGATGTGCAACCATTCATTTACTTCCAGTTCTGATCTTATGAACTCCTCCGAAATATACAATGCCGCCCAACTCATTGAGCGTATCCAGCAGGTCGGTTTCCTCCCATTGCTCGACAGTGGCATTGTGGGCTTCTCTGCCGAGGAAATGGTGGCAGAGGATTGTCGTTATGTGACCTTTTCCGATGGAGGTTGGGACTGGCCGTTGTGGAAGTGGAAAGGTCCCATTGTGACGGAAGGGGGTTGTGTGTATGGCAAGTTCTTCAACAAGAAGGCAGGTTTTGTCAGCCGTGAATGGTGGGCAGACCTTTGTAACTACCGTCGCAGTCAGCACCCAGTTCCTGAAGCTGGCACTATAGAAGATGTGATACTTGCTACCATGCAAGAGCATGGTAGTCTCATTACGCGTCAGTTACGTTCACTATGTGGTTTTACCGGGCCTAAGATGCGCAGCAAGTTTGATGGCTATGTGACCCGTCTTCAGATGGGGTGCCACATCGTGACAGAAGACTTCATTTATCCCACCGATAAACATGGGCACAACTATGGATGGGGTTGGTCACTCCTCACCACCCCTGAGCAACTGTACGGAACAGATGCTTGCCGTTGTTCCCGTTCGCCTGAGGAATCCTTCCAACGGATGCTTGCCCATCTTCAGACCATTCTGCCAGATGTGGATGAGAAAAAACTGAAAAGGATATTGCTTTAAGTCTATGACCAACATGAAATAGAAAGGGTCGCTTACGATTTCGTAGGCGACCCTCTTACATTTATAGAGATAATGTATTATTCCTGCACGTAGCTTGACAACTGCTCAACATTGAGTTGGTTGATGTAGTTGCTGTGCTTTGCCACTTCGCTCTCAGCGTAGTTCATGAAGACTACGAGAGACTTGCCGAAGAGCTCTGGAGCACGCTGGGTGTCCTGCAAGAGCAGGTGGCTCATGATGACGTAAGCAGTCATTTCGTAGAGCTTGCGAGCACAAAGGTCGAGGAAGTCCTGGTTGCCAGGTTCCTTTGCCTTGTCGATGCAAGCAGCAAGCTTCTCAGCCATAGCCTTGATGCGCTCTGCGTATGCTGCGTACTCAGCTGCCACTGGTTCTGCCTCGAAGTCCTTGATGACACCAGCATAGAAGCCAGAAGTGATGTAGCGGATGGCTGCAACTGTCTGGAGCTGGGTGGTACCTTCGTAGATAGACATGATGCGGGCATCACGATAAACACGCTGGCACTTGTACTCAAGCATGAAGCCTGAACCGCCGTGCACCTGGATAGAGTCGTAAGCACTCTCGTTGGCAAACTCAGAGTTCATACCCTTCGCCAGTGGGGTGAAGGCGTCAGCAAGCTTGCTGTACTTCTTGAACTCGTCGCGCTCCTCTGGAGTGAGCTTGCGCTCCTTGCTGATGTCGTCGAGTGCCTTGTAGATATCCACATAACGGGCAGTCATGTATAGGAGTGAACGACCAGCATCGAGCTTAGCCTTGATGCGGGCAATCATATCGTAAACAGCAGGGAAGTGGATGATTTCCTTACCGAACTGCTTGCGGTCGCGAGCATAGTTGATAGCCTCTTCGTATGCAGCCTGTTCTGCACCCACTGACTGGGAAGCGATACCCAGACGGGCACCGTTCATCAGACCCATCACATACTTGATCAAACCGAGCTTCTCAGAACCACAGAGTTCTGCCTTCGCGTTCTTGTAAACCAACTCACAAGTAGGGCTGCCGTGAATACCGAGCTTGTTCTCGATACGACGCACGTTCACACCACCATTGCGCTTGTCATAGATGAACATAGAAAGACCACGACCGTCACGAGTACCTTCCACTGAACGTGCGAGCACGAGGTGGATGTCAGCGTCACCGTTGGTGATGAAACGCTTCACACCGTTCAAACGCCAGCAGTTCTCCTTCTCGTCGAAGGTGGCCTTGAGCATCACGCTCTGGAGGTCTGAACCAGCATCAGGCTCAGTCAAGTCCATAGACATTGTCTCACCGGCACAAACACGTGGGATGTAACGCTTGCGCTGATCCTCGTCACCGAACTCATAGAGCGTCTCAATACAGTCTTGGAGTGACCAGATGTTTTCGAAACCAGCATCACCCTCAGCGATGATTTCGTTGGCAGCAGTATAAACCACGTTAGGCAAGTTGAGACCGCCGTAACGACGTGGCATTGTCATACCGCAAAGACCAGCCTTGATAGTGGCATCAAGGTTCTCATAAGTCTTGCTGGCATAGCGCACACGACCATTCTCGCAGTGAGGACCCTCAGCATCGACATCCTCAGAGTTAGGACCGATGATGTTGGCATTGATGTCGCCTGTGATTTCGAGCAGGCTGTCATAATTCTCCTGTGCATCCTCGTAGTCCTTGGGTGCATAGTCATACTGACCGTAGTCAGCGTAATTTCTCTCCTTCAACTCAACGATGCGTTTCATCAAAGGGTGTTCCATGTGGAATTTAATCTCAGGAACGTCTGTATAGGAATTTGCCATTATTTCGAGTTCTTTTTATAGTACTTGATGAGTTTTGGAACAACTTCTTCGATGGTGCCGTTGATGATATAGTCGGCAATCTGGTTGATAGGAGCCTGTGGGTCGTTGTTGATGGAAATGATGATACCAGAATCCTTCATACCTGCCACGTGCTGGATAGCACCAGAAATACCGCAAGCGATGTACACCTTAGGACGGACAGTAGTACCTGTCTGACCAATCTGACGATCGTGGTCAATCCAACCAGCATCGACAGCAGCACGGCTGGCACCTACTTCTGCATGGAGTTCTTTTGCCAATTCGAAGAGGAGGTTGAAGCCTTCAGGACCACCTACACCATAACCACCTGCCACGATGATAGGAGCACTCTTAAGGTTGTGCTTTGCCTTCTCCACGTGACGATCAAGCACTTTCACCACATAGTCAGTAGTTGGGATGTACTTGGCAACGTCGTGCTTCACTACTTCACCCTTGTAGTTCTCGTCGAGGATTTCCTTTTTCATCACACCGTCACGAACGGTTGCCATCTGTGGGCGATGCTCTGGGTTGACGATGGTGGCGATGATAGAACCGCCGAATGCAGGACGAATCTGGTAGAGCTGGTCTTCATAGTGCTTGTCAACCATGTTGCCCTCAGCATCCTTCACCTTCATGTCGAAAGAACCAATCTCCAACTGGGTGCAGTCAGCAGTCAGACCTGAATGGAGCGCAGAAGAAACGCGTGGACCGAGGTCACGACCAATCACTGTGGCACCCAACAGACAGATCTGTGGCTGCTCCTCCTTGAAGAGGTTCACCACAGCAGAGGTGTGTGGGAGAGATGTGTATGGGAAAAGTCCCTCAGCGTCAAAGATGTGCACCTTGTCAACACCATAGGGAATCACTTGCTTCTCAACGCCGTCGAGGTTGTAACCCACGAGAACGGCTTCCAACTGTACACCAAGCTGGTTAGCGAGTTTGCGACCCTTGGTGCAAAGTTCCAAACTTACATCAGCAACCTTGTTGCCTTCAAGTTCACAATATACAAAAACGTTGTTCATGATTATCCGATGGTGTTGCTTTCCATGAGTTCAACAATCAGGCTCTCAACATCTGCGTCAGAAGATGTGAGGGTCTTGTTTTCTTTCGCTTTGAAGACAATGCTCTTCACGGCCTTCACGTTGGTGGGAGAACCTGCCTTACCAATCTGTGCTGGATCAGCTTCGATGTCTGCAGCACCCCAAGTGGTGAACTCGCGGTTCTTGTTTGCCCACACACGCTTCACGTTGCGTACACGACAAGGAGCGGCAGAACCGTTCACGGTCACAACGATAGGAAGTGGACCTTCCACCGTCTCAACGCCGCCATCAATGTGACGCTTTGCCACAATCTTCTTAGCTGCCTTGTCGAGAGAGATGATCTCCTCTGTGTAAGTGATCTGGGTGAGACCCAACTTCTCTGCCACCTGTGGACCTACCTGAGCAGTGTCACCGTCGATAGCCTGGCGACCGCAAAGGATGATGTCATAGTCGCCCACCTTCTTGATAGCCTGAGCCAGCGTGTAGGAAGTGGCAAGAGTGTCGGCACCGCCAAGAGGACGGTCAGAAATGAGGATGCCCTCATCGGCACCACGATAGATACCTTCCTTCAGCACCTCAGCAGCCTTGGGCAGACCCATGGTGAGCATGGTGATGGTGGAACCAGGATTCGCGTCCTTCAGGCGCAGAGCCTGTTCAAGGGCGTTCAAGTCCTCGGGGTTGAACACAGCAGGCAGAGCTGCACGGTTCACTGTACCCTCTGGAGTCATCGCATCAGGACCGACGTTGCGTGTGTCTGGCACCTGCTTTGCGAGTACAATGATTTTCAAACTCATAAGTTAATATATTGATTGTTTTTGATATATGTATTTCCGTTATTGGTCAGTTTTGCAATCAGGTAAAAATCGCAACGATTGTGGAAACGGTTACAAAGGTACGACTTTTTTCCCGTTCCACAATAAAATATAGATATTTTAATGCTCAAAAACGCGAAAAGAGTGCAAAAAGCGGGTGTGCTTGTTTACAGGGGGTCAACGTCGTAGTAAATGTTGAGGTTTTTGGCAATGGGCATCGCGAGCATTTGTTGCTGGATGGCGATGAGGTGTTGGCGCACTTTGTCGGTCGAGGTGCGTGGCTCAATCTTGAGCATGATCTTGCGAATGTAGAGGGAGTGGATGCGTGCCACAGGAGGGCAGTCAGGACCCAGCACCCTTTCTCCAAACACTTTACGGAGCTTGTCTGCCATATCATCGGCGAGATGTTCCAACAGCTCGTCATCTTTGTGGCGCAGATACACATAGATGAGGCGTTGGAAAGGAGGATAATGAAATGTTTGGCGTTCAAGCATTTGTGTGTAGAACATCTGCCAATAGTCACCTTGGGTGATTTGACGGATGATGTCGCTGTCGGCGGAGCGTGTTTGGAGGATGACGTATCCTGATGTCTGGTTGCGACCAGCACGTCCTGCCACTTGACTGAGGGTCTGGAATGTGCGTTCATGACTGCGGAAATCGGGCAGGTTCAGCATCGTGTCGGCATCGAGGATACCCACCACCGACACACGATCAAAATCCAATCCCTTGGTCACCATCTGGGTGCCGATGAGGATGTCGGCTTTGTGGGCAGAGAAGTCGCTGATGATGCGTTCGGCTTGTAGGCGTGTCTGTGCGGTGTCAAGGTCCATCCTCAAGGTGGTGGCGTCAGGGAACAGCTGTGGAATCTGCTCTTCTATCTTTTCCGTCCCTGTACCAATATCGGTAAACTTGCTTTCCTCACAGGCAGGGCATTTCCCAGGGATAGATGTGGTGTATCCACAATAGTGGCAGATGAGTGTGGAGGTTTTCTTGTGGAGGGTAAGGGTCACATCACAATGTGGGCAACTGGGCACCCATCCGCAGGTCTTGCATTCGATGAAGGATGAAAAACCTCGTCGGTTCTGGAACAGGATGATTTGCTCTTTCCGTTCCAATGCCCCTTGCATCACCTCAATCAGACGGGGCGAGAAGACGCCCTTCATCAATTTCTTGCGTTTGGCTTCCTTGGTGTCAACCACCTCGATGGTAGGCAGTTGCATGTCTCGGTATCGTTGGGTGAGCTGCACATGGCCATACTGTCCCTTGTGTGCCAGATGATAGACCTCAAAGGAGGGAGTGGCTGTGCCGAGCAAGGTCTTGGCGCCAAACATCTTTGCCAGCATAATGCCAGCATTCCTCGCGTGGTAGCGTGGGGCAGGTTCCTGCTGTTTGTAGCTCTGCTCATGTTCCTCGTCCACGATGACAAGTCCAAGGTTCTGGAAGGGAAGGAAAATGCTGGAACGCACACCCAAGATAAGCTGATAAGGTTCAGCAGAAGCTTGGCGTTTGTAAACTTCCAACCGTTGTATTTCAGTGAATTTGGAATGATATACACCCATCTTCTCTCCAAAGAAACGACGCAGCCTTTCTGTGATTTGGGTGGTCAGTGCAATCTCAGGCAAGAGATAAAGCACTTGCTTGCCCTCGGAGAGGTATTGATTGATGAGGCGGATATAGAGTTCGGTCTTGCCTGAGGAAGTGACCCCATGCAGCAAGGTGACGTTTTTCGTCAAGAACGATTGCTCAATCTCCTCGTAAGCCTTCTGCTGGGCAGGAGAGAAAGTGGAGAGTTGAGAGTTGAGAGTTGAAAGTTGAAAGTTGGCTTTACTGCCCTTCCTTTTGCGGGTGGATTCCTTCAGGGCAGCTTCATCCTTGGGCTTCATCGCACCAGGCAAGGCTGCCTTCATCACGTCGCCGATAGGGCAGAGATAGTAATTCGCAATCCATTGCCAGAAAGTGAACTGCTGCTCGTTGACAACAGGCTGCTCATCAAGTACTTCCATAACCGATTTCATCTCCACGCCTTGTGGGGCATTGTCATGTGTGCGAGCCACCACGCCCGTGTAGATCTTGTTCTTGCCAAGGGGCACAACAACTCGACAGCCTCGCATCACTCTTGCCTCCATCGAGGGAGGAACGAGGTATGTGAAGCTGTCGAATGGTATAGGAAGTATGATGTCTGCGAACATCAATTAGAAGAGATAAGTCAGAGAGATCTGGTGCGTGTTGTTCTTCAGTTTACCCTTAATAGCATCTCTGCCTACGCCCAGAACAGTCATCTCAGCCGTGTTGCCAAGAGCGATGTTGTAGTTGTAGCCAACGCGAAGATGACTGAGAGCAGTCACACCACAACCCACGTTCCAAGAGAATTGTGAACTCTTCAGTTCCCAACCTTCATCTGCATCAGCAAAATTCCAGTGGCGGTCACCAATGTTCCAAGAGAACTGAGGACCGGTGGCAACATAAACGCTTGCCAAGCTGCTGAGACCAACGGTGTACTTCACGTTGATAGGCAAAGAAATGTAGTGGAATGTCTTGTGGGATTCCGTGTATTCGCCTGTAGTGACCTCACCAGCATCATCTTCATCAATGTCATTTCCACCAATTCCGATGCAGCGATTATCATACAACAATGAAGCATCAGCACCCAGACCTGCAAGTGGAATAGTCACATCAGCTGTTACACCAGCAAAGAAACCATTACGATTCTTCTTGTCGATAGCAACGGGCAAATTCTTCACGTTGAATGAGTTCACGTTAAGACCAGCCTTAACACCAAACTTAATCTGTGCCTGAGAAGGCATCGCAAAAGCGAAAGCTGCAACGAGGACAGCAAGACTCAAAATGTTCTTTTTCATACGTTTGTAGTTTTAAAGAAAAAATGTGAAAAGATTTTCGGGGACAAAGATAGTGAAAGCTGAAGACAATACAAAATAAAATCGCTTTTATTTTTATTTTTCTTCTATCGTAGGAAGGGCGTAGCGTTAATGTAGCGTTATCGTAGCGCTATCGTAGCATTATGGAAGTATAATAATGGGGCAAATTCTTGTAACGATGTCATATAGGGCGGTGTTGATATTGTACTTTCTCACTTTTTCGTGGCATATTGTTTATATTTTTATCTCGATTTGTTTGTGGTATCTAAATAATTATCTAAATTTGCAATCGATGAAGACCAAATCTATATCTGATGAAGAGAGTAACTGAAAAACAATCCCGTCATTCGTTGACCACGCAAGTTGTGCTGTGGGTGGTCGGATTCGTGTCAGTTCTCTTCGTCGCTGCCCTCTTCATCATGTTTCACCATGCCCGTAATTCTATTTATCAGGAGGCCATGGAGAAAGCCCGTCAGACGCTGCGCACGACAGAATTACGCATTGACAACACCCTGAACGAGGTGGAGACTGCCACGCGCAGCTGGCACTGGACCATTGAGAAGCGTCTGAACAAGCCTGAAATCATGGACAGTCTTTGTCAGCAGTTGTTGAGAGAGAACCCTCACATCCAGAGCTGTACCATCGCTTTCGAACCAGGTGTCTATCCACAATACAGCATCTACTACGAGGTATATGCCCACCGCGATCCTGCTGATTCGACACAGATACAAGTAATGGTGAATGGTGGAAAGAAACTCTATACTCGTGAGAAATGGTATTTCATACCCCTGCACCACGGGCAGCCCATCTGGATAGACCCTTATGTCGATGTTGAACATGAAGAGACCTCCATCATCACGTCCTATGGTATGCCGTTGCACAACAAAGAGGGTGAACTGGTGGGCGTTTTGTCGGTCCACATCACGATGAAGTGGTTTGCCGACTTGGTGCTCTCGCTTCGCCCATTCCCCAACTCGCATGCCTCAGTGATGGGTACTGACGGACACCTGATTATCCACCCTGACAGCACGCTCGAAGAGCATGAAGCCTTCTTTACGGAGGCTTTCAACGAGCCGACCAACGAGGGACATCTGGCTGCCATATCCATGAAGACTGGCCATATCGGACATAGCGAGATTCACATGGACGGCAAGCAGGACTTCATCTTCTACCACCCCTTTGAGAATGCAGGATGGAGCGTGGCGATTGTATGCCCTGAGAGTGACATTTTCAGTTCCTACAACTCACTTTTGCGTTATACGATTATCATTAGTTTCATCGGTCTGTTGCTGTTGGCACTGTTCTGTTTCTTCATCACCCATCGCCAGTTGAAGCCGTTGCAGAAGCTGGTAGATGAAGCCCACCGTATGGCCGATGGTCAGATGGATGAATTAGTGAAGAAAAGTAATCGTCCTGACGAGGTGGGTTACGTGCAGAATACATTCCGCCAGATGCAGCAGAGCATCAGTCAGCACATCGCTCATATCACCCATCTGACCGACGTACTCAGCCAGCGTAATAAAGACCTTGAAATAGCCTATGAACAGGCGCGTGAGGCAGATCGCATGAAAGATGCCGTCATTTTGAACATGAGCGACCGTATGGAGCAATCCGTCAAGGTCATCCACAACACCATCGCTGATTTCCGACAGCATGCAACCGACATGAAAGCCAATGAATTCCGCCAGATGGCTGACAAGATACAGGAACACACCGAAATGACCACAGCCTTGTTGGATAATCTGCTCGACATCGCTGACAAGAAGAGAGGAGGACGCCTATGATAGAGATGAGGAAAAATATTCGCCAGTCGCTCTCCACCAGGCTCTGTCTCGACATCTTGTTTGTCGTGCTACTGATATTCTCGCTGTCACTCGGATTCCTCTATTGGCAGTCACGCAACATCATCCGTGAAGAGTCCATCGATGAGGCGTCGCACGTCCTCGACAATACGGCATTGCGTGTCAAGGGATATATGGTGGAGTTGGAAACTGCCACGCGCAACATCATTTGGCTCGTCAACCTTCACAACGAGAAGGACTCCCTGCTGAAGTACACTCATCGAATCGTTGCCAACCATCCCAACACAAACGGTTGCTCCATCACGATGGAACCCGATTTCTTCCCTGATGAAGAATATGGTTTCTCCGCCTATTCCGTTCGCCTTGAAAATTCAAAACCAGGAAAAGACTCTGTGGCCACCGTCCGTGAAGCCGATTACGACTATTATGACAAGGTGTGGTATAAGACGCCACGCCAAAAAAAGACAGCTTGTTGGGTGGATCCTTTCGATGACTACAATGCCGGAACGCTGTCAAGCCCTGAGATGATAGCATCTTACTGCATGCCACTCAACGACCGAAAGGGAAAGTTCGTGGGCGTCATCTCTACTGACCTGTCGCTGAAGAGGCTTACAGAGACCATCACGGCAGAGCATCCATACCAAAACTCCTACTTCATGTTGCTAGGCGCCGACGGACACTATTTTGTACACCCCGACACCACGAAACTGCTCAAACAGACCATCTTCACAGGCGTGGACCCCAGAGATCACACCGACATCGTGGCACTAGGATATGAGATGACCAACGGACGAACAGGACACATGGATGTCAAAATTAACGGTACGTCACACATCGTGCTCTACCGACCGCTCGAAGGCACCCAGTGGAGCATCGCACTCGTCTGCCCCTCCAACGAACTGCTGCGTGGATACAACAGGCTGAACTATATCCTGTTGCCCCTGCTCATTATCGGATTGTTGCTGCTGGCAATGGGTTGCCACCGCATTGTGAAGCACTTCACACAGCCTTTGGGACTGCTGGCAGCCGAACTGAGGCAGATAGGTCATGGCGACTATGAGAAGATCCTTCCACACAGCCAGCGCACCGACTTGATAGGTCAGTTGCAGAACAGTTTCTGCCAGATGCGACAGAGTATCAGCCAGCACATCAACGACGCAGAGAAGACGAAGTTGGAGACCGAGCAGCGCACCAAGGAGCTCGAGCAAGCCACCCTGTTGGCACGACGGGCAAGTGAGCAGAAGACGCAATTCATGCAAGACATTACGCATCAGATACATACACCACTCAACATCGTTCATGGATTCTCGCAGATATTGTGTGAAAGTGACGCGATGTCTGATGACGAGAAAAAGGAGATGGCTGAGACCATGTATGTGCAGACCAATGCCCTCGACTATATGGTGAACAAACTGCTCACAGCATCGCTTGTCGAGAGCCGTCAGACCATCATCACCAACGAAACTGTGGGCTGCAATATGTTGGCACACGAAGCCGTCGAAACCGCCAGCAGTTTGATACCTCATACTGTAGAGATGCACCTCGACAGCCATGTAGATGATGAACTGACTATTCAGACGAACCGTCACCATCTGCTCATCGTCCTCACAGAGCTGCTCGTCAATGCCCTCCATTTCACCAGCGAGGGCAGCATCACCCTGCGCATCGAAACGACTGACGATGTTGTGAACTTCACTGTCGAAGACACAGGACCTGGCATCCCATCCGACAAAGCCGAATTCGTCTTTGATAAATTCACCAAAGTCGATATGTTCACAGAAGGGCTTGGTCTTGGCCTGTTCCTTTGCCGTCGTGTCGTCATGCTGATGGATGGTACTCTCACGCTCGACACCCAATACACCAGCGGCAGTCGTTTCGTCGTAAGCCTCCCATTGAACCATTGACTTTTTGACCCTCCCCTCAAATATCAGAATAATATTCAGCAAAGGTAGGTTTTTGGGAAAAAACTGCCTTATCGATGACGATGACACCGATGACAGCGAATTAAAGAGGCGGCGGCAAAGCATCGTTTTGCCGTCGGCAAAAGGTGGGATTGCCGTCGGCAATTTTTGAGGGGCATTTTTTGTTACCCTTAAGGGTTGCAAAATTTTTCCTTAGGGGGAAGCAATTTTTGCTGCCTAGTTAGGGAAAAATATTTTCCTAACGGGAGCGTAAAATTTCCCTCGTGGGGGAGCACTTGTTAAATGGCTGCCAAGCCTCGGAAGACGAGGTGGGGGTCATAGGTGATGGGACAGGTGATGTCATCTGCCAGTTGGAAGGTGTTGCCTCCTGTCATGAAGACGTGCAGGTCAGGGTATTTCTGTAGAAAATTGCGGACGTAACCTTCCATTTCAAAACGGGTGCCATTGACTGCTGCTGAAAGCATGTGGGTGCGAGTATCGTGACCTAACAAAGCCGCTTCTTTCTCCGCTTCAATCTGAGGGAGAAGGGCTGTATGTTCATGCATGGCATTGAGCCTCAACTGAACGCCTGGAGAGATGGCTCCACCCAGCAAAAGACCATCAGCAGAGAAAAGATCGTAGGTGATGCAGGTGCCAGCATCTATGATGAGCAGGGTGTGGTCAGGGTCTTGGACAATCGCTCCGATGTCTGCTGCCCATCGGTCTGCTCCATAAGCGGATGGAACGCCTGCAACGGACTTGACAGGGCAAGGAACGGAGGGAGTGAGCCACAGTACAGGAATATCCAGTTGTGCCAACGCCTCTTTCAGTTCCATATCCTCACCTGCGACTGTAGAAAGACGCACATCTGCAATCGGAAACGCAGCCATGAGCCGAGAGAAGGTGGCTTCCCACGACTCATGACGACGTTCGAAATGCACAACATCGGTATCCATCACCGCCAACTTGGCCGATGTGTTACCTATGTCTATCAATAGTTTCATAACCTGAACCCAAACCTTAAACTTTCAACTTTGAACTTTGAGCCATCATCACCAGGAGCCGCCTCCGCCGCCTCCGCCGCCACCACCGGAGAAGCCGCCACCGCCGCCAAAACCACCTCCACTGCTGGAGCTGTCATGACTCACGATTTTGATGGCACTCTTCGAGGATGAGAAGAGGTTATCGACCATGTGGGAAGTGAAGTCATAGCCATAGAGTGGCGTTACCGTATGGTACCAGTCAGGTTGCTTCACTTCGATATCCTTGAAGAGTTTTGCCCACTTGCCGCTGAGGCCAAACACCATCGCATAAGGCAATATCTTGTAGAAGTATTCTGGGTCGTCAGTCTGCAACGCCTCCAGACGAGATTTTTCGGCTGTCTTGATGAATTCCTTGAAACCTAACAGGCGGCCAATCATCTGCACACGATAGTCGGTGTCTACATTGAAACGTCCGATGGATTCGCCCAGCAAGAAGCACACCACAAACATAGCGATGGAAGTCATCTTACCCATCGGAGCACCATAGGCACAGAACACCTCGACATAGAGCCAGCACACAAGTCCCATCACCAAAGCCTTTCCCAAAAAGATGAGCACTTGTTTCCACTTGCTTCCAAAGAGGTCCTTATCACTGTCATACAAGCGGAAGAATGTGCCCACAGCAAAGGGGAGTCCCCAAATTACCGCTGCATAAATCCACTCATCTTCATCGAAGGTTTCCAGCACAGAATTCGTGCCAAACACGCAGGTTGTGGAGAGCAACAACAGGAAGTACAGAAGAATGGGCCAATCATAGGAAGACAAAGCCTTTTCGCCTTTGAAATTCTTTTTCAATTCCGCCTTGAATTCATCCACTACCTTAGGTCTTTCTGCCATATGGCTCAGGTTAGCCGTCTCTTTTCCCTTAAAGAGCAGTTCCATCATCTTCTGCTGATACAGAGGCGCATCCTTGGGCAAATCCTTCAACTTGGTCAGCACCACCTCTGTCCGTTTCAGCAGAGAGCCTTTTTCCTTCTCCTCAATGCTGATATAACCCTTTCCAGCGAACCAAGGTATCATCGATGCCATATCCTCTGCATCAACGCTGTCGTCAATAATAGTGCCCACCTCCGCGCTACTGATGTCTTCAGGAGGATAGAACTCTATCACTTTAACGGGCTTGTCCCTTTTCGTCTTGAACAAGTAATAGACAATCAGTATGATCAGCATGACGGAAAGACCGAAACTGATGTAGTGGAACACGTGGTTGGCGGTCAGCACACCCTCGTAATACCCCTCTGGCAACTTGGCATAAAGCGTGATGCCATGATAGGGAGGGATGTTTGTCGCCCAGCCACGAATGAAATTCTGATTTGCCTTTATCTGTAGATCCTCCACAGCATTCTCTGTGCTGCCATACACTCCACTATAGACTTCGAGGCGCTTCTGGACATCGGCTGGCAACGGCTTCTCAAACTCAATCTTGAAACTGAAGTTCTCGATGCGCTCACCAAAATCCGTACCCAAGATGGTGTGGAAGATATAGTCGTAATTCGGACGGCGGTCTTCGCGATAGACGTACTTGTAATGAATCACATACCGATGGTCGCCCGTCACTTCATGCCATTCGCTACCGATACGGATGACACAATTATTCTCATCGCTATCTTCCGTGGTATAGTCACCACCTTCCACTTTGATATCCTTCACCTTGCTTCGGTAATTGAAAGTTTGCCAATCTTGCACCACCTGACCCTGAATCACCTGCGGCTCATTGCCCTCATCCTGAGAGACATCATGCTGCAAAGAGAACTTGGTAGGAATGTAGCGATAGATACCATGACGCGGTTCCTCAAAGAACACGTCGATGGTCTCCGTGATGTCCCACACATTGTCTTGGTGCACAACGGCATCCACGCGGAAATTCTTATAATAGAATCCGCCTCTGTCTGCTCTGGCTGTCAGCGTGACCGCCAAGAGGACAAACAGCCATAAAAACCTGCTTTTCTTCATGTTCTTACAATTTCACATCCACAACCTGACGTTCCTTATCGCTATCCACTTGATACATCGGCAATGCCTTAAAACCGAACACACCCGCAATGAGGTTGAAGGGGAACATCTGACATTTGTTATTGAACTCACGAACACTACCATTGTAGTAGCGACGAGAGAAGGCAATCTCCTCTTCCATCTTGGAAAGGCGTTCTTGCAAATCTAAGAAGTTGGTGTTCGCTTTCAGGTCGGGATATTTCTCCACGACCAAGAAGATAGACTTGAGCGCATCGCCTATCTTTATTTCGCTGTCAATCGCTGTGTCCAAGTCACCCTTCTGTGCATTCACACGCATCTGAGTCACTACCTGAAGCGTGTCTGTCTCATGCTTGGCATAACCTTTCACGACTTCCACCAAACTGGGAATGAGATCATAACGCTTCTTGAGATAAACATCCATTGTGGAGAATGCTTCCTTCACTTTGTTGCGAAGTTGAACCAAATTGTTGTAAGTAAGCAGTACCAGCACAGCCAGCACCACCAATACGCCAATAACGATATAAGTAACCATTTTTCAACTATTTAAATCATTTTCTATAAAATTCATTAATCGTTCCACAGCCTCTGACTCTGGAATATTCTTCTCAATACATACTTTTTGTTTGTAAAGCGACACTTTACCCATAGCAGCACCCACATAGCCGTAATCGGCATCAGCCATTTCACCAGGACCATTCACGATGCACCCCATGATGCCAATCTTCAAAGTGGCAAAACGCTTGTCATGCTGGGCACGTTGACTGACTGCCTCACGAATCTTGGCAATCGTCTCCTCCAAATTGTAAAGCGTACGACCACAACCAGGGCAACTGATATACTCCGTCTTGGTGAATTTGATACGAGCTGCCTGTAGGATGGCATCTGCTAATTCTGTCAACTTTTCCTCGGTGAATCCATCATTCTTGATGACAAGTTTGTGAGCCAATTGGTCGATAAAAAGGGCTCCCACCGTCATAGCCGCCTTCAGTTGCAGGTCTTCCCAATTTTTTTCATGTAACTCCACCGTCACGGTATCATTGGATATCGTATTCTTCGCTTGTTCACGTAGCGTGGCACATTCCTCGATGGAATCAACCAATTTCTTGGCTACAGGGATTTCCCTTTCAGGAGCCTCAGACAAAGAGACACGAATGGTGTCACCGATGCCTTCACACAACAAGGCACCGATTCCAACGGCACTTTTGATACGTCCATCTTCACCCTCACCTGCTTCTGTCACACCTAAATGCAAAGGGAATGCCATCCCTTCTTTCGCCATCTGCGCCACCAACAAACGGACGGTACGAACCATCACGACCGTATTGCTTGCCTTAATAGAAATGACAACATCAGAAAAGTGTTCCCTCACACAGATACGCAGGAACTCCATACAAGATTCCACCATACCTTCGGGCGTATCACCATAACGGGACATGATGCGGTCGCTCAAAGAGCCGTGATTCACACCAATACGAGCAGCCGTGTGATGCTCCTTGCATATATTCAGGAATGGCACGAAACGCTCGTCAATTTTCTTGATTTCATCGGCATATTCCGAATCCGTATATTCCAACTTCTTGAAAGTACGGGCTGGATCAACATAGTTGCCTGGATTGATGCGAACCTTCTCACAGATGGTGGCAGCTGTGTCAGCAACGGATGCGTTGAAATGCACGTCAGCCACCAAAGGCACGGTGTAGCCGTCAGCACGCAAGGCCTCACTGATGTTCCGCATGTTCTGTGCCTCGCGCTGTCCTTGGGTAGTGAAACGCACTAGTTCGCCCCCAGCATCGACGATACGCTTTGCTTGGGCAACGGAACCCTCCGTATTCATCGTAGAAGTGTTTGCCATCGACTGGACACGGATAGGCTCATTGCTTCCTATCACCACATCACCAATCTTGACATCAATGGTCTTTCTTCTTTGATAACCCATAAAAGAAATGTGTTTCGTTTAATTACACTTGTAAGCAAACTTCACCTCTTTCAGCTCCAAATTTGCTTTTTCTATCTTCTGACGGAGGTTGTTCTTGTAAGCAGCAAACTTCTCTGCCAAAGTCTCATCAGAAAGGGCAAGCATCTGCACAGCAAGAATGCCCGCATTGAGGGCGCCGTTAATAGCAACTGTTGCTACAGGAATGCCTGGAGGCATCTGTAACATGGAATAGACAGCATCCACTCCATCCAGCACACTACCCTTCACTGGTACGCCAATGACTGGGAGAGTCGTACTGGCTGCAATCACACCAGGCAATGCAGCAGCCATACCTGCACCTGCAATAATAACCTTAATTCCACGCTCCTTTGCCCCTTTGGCGAAAGCCTCTACAGCATCGGGAGTGCGATGAGCAGACAAGGCGTTCATCTCAAAAGGAATTTCCATTTCATCGAAGAACTTGGCAGCTTTTTCCATTACTGGAAGGTCTGATGTACTGCCCATAATGATAGATACAACTGGTTTCATATTCAATATCTTTTTAGAATTACATCCAACTTATCAAGATAAAAGTCATGGTGCACAAATAACCTATTCCAAAACCAACAAGCACTTGAGCAAGGCTATGCTGACGCAGGATGATACGGCTTGTCCCCAATACTCCCGAAAGCAGAAGCAAGGCACAGAATGGCCAGATAGGATTGTAAAAGAAAAGAATGCTGAATGCATTGAGCGCTCCCACCAAGCCTCCCATTCCCACCATGTGTGTACTGACTTTCCACCACGCATTGATGATGACACAAATAATCTGACAGATGAGTGCCGACATCACTACACCTCGGAAGAACATTGCCGTGTTCATCTTTGTCATGATGACCAGGCAAGCCCCATAGCTCAACAAAGTGACCAGATATGGCATGTGTCGGTGCTCACGATGACTCAATTCAAGGTGCGTCCATTTCTTGAACAAACGAAATGTCGTGATACCCAAATGGGGCACAAACACCGTAAAGACATACACCAAACCAAGGATAAACAATTTGTAGCCCCAAGGCAGCATCCTCATATAACTGAACAAGAACAGCCCGAAGAACACCCACATCGGGGCGTACAACGGCATAAAAAGTGTCGAAAACACTTTCGCAATCTTGATCAGTCTTTTATTATCCATATGCGTTAAAATCTATCTATGCAAATATTTATCCGCGACGACTATTCACTGCAGGAATACCCATCTCTGTGCGATACTTTGCCACCGTACGGCGAGCCAGTGTCACTCCCCTCTTTTTCATCAGTTCCACAATCTTATCATCAGAATAAGGGTTCATCTTATCTTCGCCATCAACAATCTCCCTCATCATTTCACGCACCCTGCGACCATCAATTTCTTCGCCCACGGCATTTTTGCGAGTCAACTTGAAAAACTTAGACAATGGGTAAATGCGCCCATCCAACAGCGCACATTTAGAACTGCACACACGGGAAATCGTGGAAACATCATATCCCGACTGCCTCGCCACATCATCTAACACCAAACGAACCTTGTCCTCTTCATCTTTTGTCAGGAAAAAAGTACGTTGCAACTTAATGATTGCCTTCATCGTTTCATAAAGTGTCCGACGGCGTTGTTTCACTGACTCAATAAACATCTGTGCAGCCTCTATCTTCTGGCGTGTGTACACCAGTCCCTCTTTTTCGCTTCGTGTCAACTTAGAAGGACGAGATTGAAGAGTCTTCAACTGATTGATGTAATCACCACTCACATGAAGCCGTGGCACTTCACCACTATTCAACCGCATCTCTATATTCCCCTCAGGGTCTGTTTCAACGATGAAATCGGGTATTTGTGTCTGCACACGATCTGCCGACGATTCACTCAACGCAAAACCCGGGTTCACATTCAATTTTCGAATCTCATTAAACAAGGCATCCACCTGTACGGAAGAAATACCAAGCTTGTTCTTCAACCTTTCCTTGTTCTTATTGATGAACAAATCATAATGGTTGGCAATGGTTTCACGTTCCAGCAGAAGCACTTTCTTCTTCACATCAGAAACCGATTCCTCCTCATTGTTCAGCTGGCGGTCAATCTGCAAAAGGAGACACTCCTGTGTGGAGCGAGCACCAATGCCAACAGGATCAAAATTCTGCAAGATACGCAACACTTGTTCCACCTCCTGCTCCGACACATAAATATATTCCTTGAAAGCCAACTCTTCTGTGATAGTCGCTATCGGTCTATCGATAAATCCTCTGTTGTCCAACGAGCCAATCAAATACTTCAAAATCTTCGTCTCTTCCTCGCTCAAATCATAGTTCATCATCTGCGACTCCAGATACTCAATGAAAGAGCCACTATCACCCAAAGGCAAGTCATTACGTTCTGCCGCGCCCCCCGAAGGAATATAGACAGGCAAATCGTCTTCACTATATGCAGATAGATCCGTGAGATTCTCACTCTCCGCATCGCTGTAAGTGTCGATGCCAGTGTCATTACTATCCATTTCATCGGTAGAATTCCCTACCTCATCCTTTTCCAAAGGCGCGCCCTCTTCCAACGCTGGATTATCCATCAGCTCTTTCTTCACCTGCTGCTCAAATTCAGCAATAGGCATCTCCAACAACCTGACCAACTGAAGCTGCTGTTGTGACAATCGAAGTTGCTGTTCCGTCTTTTGAGCCTGTATTTGAGTGAGCCTCTGCGACATTCAAATGTTATTTTTTTGCAAAGTTAGGCAAAAACAAGCATTAAACAACAAAAGGAATGAAAAAAATGATTATCTTTGCACGAAAATAAGAACACATGGAAGATTTCATACATTTACATGTACACACGCAATATAGCATCCTTGACGGACAGGCTGCCATTCCGAAGTTAGTTGACAAGGCTATCAAGAACGGAATGCGTGGAATGGCAGTGACCGACCACGGCAACATGTTCGGCATCAAGGAATTCTTTAACTATTGCAACAAAGTCAACAAGGGTAAGTCCGACGAGGAGAAGTTCAAACCCATCTTTGGCTGCGAGGTGTATTGTGCTCGACGAGATCTTCATTCCAAAGAAAACAATGCCATTGACAAAAGTGGTTGGCATTTGATTCTTTTAGCCAAGAACGAGGTGGGTTACCACAATCTGATTAAGATTGTCAGTGAAGCGTGGGTGGATGGCTATTATCACCGTCCTCGCACCGACCATAAATCTCTCGAGAAACATCACGAAGGACTCATCGCCTCCTCAGCATGTCTGGCTGGAGAGATTCCACGTTACGTCAAGAATGGTCAGATAGAAGAGGCCGAGAAATCCATTGAATGGTTCAAGAGTCTCTTTGGCGATGATTTCTACATCGAACTGATGCGCCACGAGGTGAAAGACCCGATGCAACGTGCCAATCGAGAAACCTTCTTGGAGCAGAAGGCCATTGAACCGACCCTGATTGAATTGGCTCGAAAGCACAATGTGAAGTTGATTTGCACCAACGACTCCCATTTTGTCGATGAAGAAAATGCGGAAGCGCACGACCGACTGCTGTGCTTGTCCACTGGCAAAGACTTGGATGACCCCAACCGCATGCTTTACAGCAAGCAAGAGTGGTTCAAGACGCGGGAAGAGATGAACGACGTCTTCAAGGACATTCCAGAGGCATTGAGCAATACAATAGAGATTCTCAACAAGGTTGAGACCTATTCAATTGACCATGCCCCTATCATGCCATTCTTTGCTATCCCCGAAGAGTTCGGCACAGAAAAGGAATGGCGGGAGAAATTCACTGATGAGGACATTTTCAACGAGTTCACTCGCGATGAAAACGGCAACGTGGTACTCTCTCAAGAGGAAGCCGAGAAGAAGATTAAAAAGCTCGGTGGAATCGACAAGTTATATCGTATCAAGTTTGAAGCTGACTATTTGAAGAAGATCACCTACGACGGTGCCAAACGCCTCTATGGAGACCCTATTCCTGATGATGTGAAAACCCTGCTTGACTTCGAACTACACGTCATGAAGACGATGGGCTTCCCTGGCTACTTCCTCATCGTGCAAGATTTCATCAACTCCGCCCAAAAAGAACTGGGTGTATGGGTTGGTCCCGGACGTGGCTCTGCTGCAGGAAGCGCTGTGGCATACTGCTTGGGTATCACGAAGATAGATCCCATCAAATATGACCTCCTGTTTGAGCGTTTCCTCAATCCAGACCGTATCTCCTTGCCCGATATTGACACCGACTTCGATGATGACGGTCGTGGTAAGGTCTTGCAATGGGTGACAGAAAAATATGGTGCTGAAAAGGTTGCTCATATTATTACTTACGGTACGATGGCAACAAAGTTGGCCATCAAGGACGTGGCACGTGTGCAGAAAGTGCCATTGGCAACAGTAAACGCTCTTTGTAAAGCGATTCCTGACCGATTGCCCAATGGCAAAAAGATGAACATTGCCAATGCCATTGAGTGTGTGCCAGAACTGAAGGATGCTGTCACCTCGCCCGACCCTTTGCTGAGAGACACCATGAAATTTGCACAGATGTTGGAGAACAATGTGCGCAACACGGGTGTACATGCTTGTGGCACTATTATCTGTCGTGATGCCATTGACGATTGGGTACCTGTGAGTACTGCCGACGATAAGGAAACAGGGGAGAAACTGCGCTGTACCCAATACGATGGTCATGTGATTGAGGAGACAGGACTTATCAAGATGGACTTCCTTGGGTTGAAAACACTTTCCCAACTAAAGGAGGCTGCAACGAATGTCAAGGAAAGTTTAGGCATAGACCTTGATGTCAATCAATTCGATATTCATGACCCCGCCACCTATCAGCTTTATTGTGATGGACGAACAGTCGGCACCTTCCAGTTCGAATCAGCGGGTATGCAGAAATACCTTCGCGAATTGCAGCCGAATGTGTTCGAGGATTTGATTGCCATGAATGCCCTCTACCGACCTGGTCCTATGGACTATATCCCCGATTTCATCGAAAGAAAACAGGGAAGAAAGCCCATAGAGTACGACATCCCCTGCATGGAAAAATACCTCAAAGACACCTACGGAATCACCGTCTATCAGGAGCAGGTGATGCTTCTCTCACGTCAGTTGGCAGATTTCACGCGTGGTGAGAGCGATGCCCTTCGTAAGGCGATGGGTAAGAAGAAGAAGGACATCGTTGATGCGATGAAACCGAAATTCATCGAAGGAGGCAAGAAGAATGGACACGATCCGAAGATTTTGGACAAAATATGGAGTGACTGGGAGAAGTTCGCATCGTACGCATTCAATAAATCTCATGCCACCTGTTACTCATGGGTAGCGTATCAGACGGCTTATATGAAAGCCAACTTCCCTCCCTACTTTATGGCTGCCGTCATGAGTCGTTCGCTCGACAACATCACTGAAATCCGCAAACTCATGGATGAATGTAAACAGATGGGCATCAGTACATTAGGTCCAGACATCAATGAATCCCGCCATAAGTTCTCCGTCAACTTCACAGGTGACATCCGTTTCGGTATGGCCGCCATTAAAGGTGTGGGTGAATCAGCCGTGACAGCCATCATTGAAGAGCGTGAAAAGAACGGACCTTATACCTCTGTGTTTGATTTCGTGGAGCGTGTGAACCTCTCGCAATGCAACAAGAAGAATATTGAAAATCTGGTTGTGGCTGGTGCGTTTGACAGCTTCAAAGATATCCGTCGGGAAACTTTCTTTGCATCAGGAGCACGCTCTGGGGAAACATTCCTTGATGTGCTTGTTCGCTATGGTAATAGTTATCAACAAGATAAACACAAGGCACAGACATCGCTTTTCGGAGGGATGGACATTTCTGTCACCCATCCAGCCATCCCCAAGAACATACCCGTATGGGGGAATCTAGAACGTCTGAACAAAGAGCGTGACTTGGTGGGCATCTACCTTTCTGCCCATCCTCTCGATGAATATTCCATTGTACTCGACTTTGTGTGCAACACCAAACTCAACCAATTGGAGAATAAAGAAGAACTTGCCCAAATGGAAGAAGTGACCGTTGGCGGCATCGTCACCGCTGTGCGAACAGGAGAGACCAAGAACGGCAATCCTTTTGGAATCGTCAAGATGGAAGATTTCGCTGGAAACGGAGAGATACCTCTCTTCGGCACAGATTGGGTCACCTATCGCAACTTCTTCGTCGAAGGCACCTCTCTTTTCATTCGCCTCAAGGTAGAACCCAACAAATATCGTCCAGGCATCTTCAACATCAACATCAAGTCCATTGAGCTGCTGTCGGAGGTGAAAGACAAATCTATTCATAAGATCACCTTCGATGTACCTCTTGACAAGCTCACCTCCACGATGGTGGAAGACTTGGCTGAAATCGTCAAAGAGAATCCTGGCGAAGCTGACCTCATTTTCAATATCCACTCGTCTGACAGCAATAAAGTGTCCCTGATGTCACGCAAGGTCAAGGTGAGAGTGGAAAAGCAGTTGGTTCAGTACATCAAAGAGCACGATGAAATCGGAATAAAAGTGAATTGACACATCATAGTATTAACCACCAAAAACAACAAGCATTATGGTAATCAACGATTCTAACTACAGCGACGTATTGGCACAGAACAAGCCAATGGTACTTGACTTCTGGGCAACATGGTGTGGTCCTTGCCGTATGGTGGGTCCTGTTATTCAGGAACTCGCAGATCAGTACGAAGGACAGGTTATCGTGGGTAAAGTGAACATCGAAGAAGATGCTGATGACCTCGTGGCACAATTCGGCATCCGCAACATCCCCACCATCATCTACATGAAGAATGGCGAGATTGTTGACAAGGTTGTCGGTGCTGCCCCAAAAGCCACACTCGAAGCAAAACTCAAAGCACTCCTCTAATGGCTGCCATTGACGACGAAATCCTCCTTGGAGCACAAGAGGACGCTAAAGAGGTTGCCTTCATTCTGAACTACATGGGTGCGGAAAACCGCGAATTGTTCACGGAGGAAGACATCTACTATTGCCTTGATGTTCTGCTCGAACACCTCGACAAACTCAACGACAAGGCTGATGCAGACGGTTTCATCGACATCGACACCGAAGAAATCGCCAAGCACATCCAGAAGAAGGCAAAAAAAGAAGGCATGGGTCCTTACGAACTCGATGCCCTCATCCTTTTGATTGATGCTGAACTGGAATACAACGAGCAGTTAGAGGATTGACACCTTTCTGCTCCCATCTGTCTCCTCCTCAATGGTGACCTTCACGGCATCGTCGGGGAGGAGATTTTCTATCAGTTCTGGCCATTCCATGAAACACACATGTCCAGAATACACATAATCCTCATAACCGATGTCCAACACTTCCTGCTCCTTCTTAATTCTATAGAAGTCAAAATGATATACAGGTTCTCCATTGCCATCTACATACTCATTCACGATGGCAAACGTAGGCGAATTAATCACATCTTCCACACCCAATTCCTCACACACCGCCTTGATGAAGGTGGTCTTTCCCGCCCCCATCTTGCCATAGAAAGCAAACACCCTCCTGTCATTCATCGCCGCCACAAATTCCTGAGCGGCTTTTTTTATTTCATCCAACGAATTAATGCTTATTTCCATATTCATTTCCTCCTTTTTCCTTTCATGACCACCAACGGCACGAGCATCTCTTCAAGGCTGATGCCACCATGCTGGAAGGTGTTCTTGTAGTAATTGACGTAGTAGTTATAGTTGTTGGGATAGGCAAAGAAATCGTCGTTTTGGGCAAAGATGTAGGTGGTGCTGATGTTGGGCGAAGGGAGGAAAGCGGCTTTGGGTGCTTTCAACTCATACACTTGCTTGAGGGTGTAGCTGAGGTTCTTGCCCAATTTGTAGCGAAGGTTAGTGTTGGTATTCTTGTCACCAATCACCTTGATGGGGTTGTTCACACGGATGGAACCGTGATCGGTGGTGATGATGATGCTTGCATCTGTCTTTGCGAGTTCCTTGAAAAGTTCGCGCACAGGCGAGTTGTGAAACCACGAAGCGGTGATACTCCTATAAGCCTTTTCATCACTGGCAAGTTCACGCACCATTCGTGACTCTGTGCGGGCATGGCTGAGCATATCTATAAAGTTGATGACCAACACATTAAGGTCATTACCCATCAAGTTCTTGAAGCGTTCCACCAGTTTCTCAGAATCAGAAGAATTATTGAGTTTGAAATAGGAGAACGTGTTCTTGCGGCGATAGCGGTCGAACTGTGTCTTGATGAGCGGTTCTTCATTGAGGTTCTTACCTTCTTCCTCGTCTTCGTCCACCCAAAGGTTGGGAAACATCTCGGCAATCTGACTGGGCATAAGCCCCGAGAAAATGGCATTGCGAGCATATTGAGTGGCAGTGGGAAGAATGCTGAGACAAAGCTGCTCGTCAAAAGTGAAGTCATCCGCCAAATCTTTGGAAATCTCACGCCACTGGTCGTAACGGAAATTGTCAAAAACAACCAAAAACACTTTCTCACCCCGATCCAACAAAGGAAAGACCGTCTTCTTGAAGATGTCAGGCGACATCAAAGGACGTCCTTCGCTGTTCTGCACCCAATGGAGATAGTTCTTGCGGACAAACTTGGCAAATTCATTGTTTGCCTCCGCTTTTTGCATCTTGAGCATTTCAGACATCTCGCTATCCGTGTCAGATAGTTCCAACTCCCAATATACCAGTCGTTTATACACCTCTTTCCAATCATCAAGGGTGTAGGAGTCGTTAATCTGCATGCCAATCTTGGAGAAGTTCTGCTGGTAACCCGTATTGGTGACTTCCGCCTCAATCTCACGCTTATGAAGATGTTTCTTCAAGGTGAGGTATATCTGATTGGGATTGACAGGCTTGATTAGGTAGTCAGCAATCTTTGAACCAATGGCCTGGTTCATGATGTTCTCCTCTTCACTCTTAGTCACCATCACGATGGGAGTGGTGGGACTGATTTCCTTGATACGGGACAATGTCTCCAAACCGCTCAATCCAGGCATGTTTTCATCCAAGAAAATGAGGTCAAAGGAACGCTCTCGACACAGGTCAAGGGCATCCTGGCCGTTCGTTGCCGTAACGACCTCATATTCTTTCTTTTCAAGGAAGATGACATAGGCTTTCAGCAGTTCTATCTCGTCATCCACCCACAGCAGTGTTCCGTTCATATCTTAAAAGATGTAGTTATCGTCTTCCCATTCTTCATCTTCCCATTCTTCTTCCTCCACAGGTTCGGGCAATTCAGTCGGCTCATCCAAACTGGTTGGCTCGTCTTCACTGATGCGTAACGACCCCACTCGATCGAAGTGTTCATCGTAGAAATCAAAGTAGTCGGCAAAACTCAATCCTTTCATCAGCTTCTTCAGATTCTCCTCACTGATGATGAAGCACTTGAGTCCCTGCAACTTATATGCCATGTCGTCGTTGTTCAGCAGACGGTGCAGATAGATGTACGCCTCATCATAATTGAGGAAAGTGCGCACTTGCATCATGTCAATGCCGTCGCCCTTCTCCATGGAAATGTCGAAGTTTCTCACTGTGAATGCCGTGAAGTTGTACCGAGCCATTTCATACAGCAACTGATTTTCATCCACAGCATTACGCTCATAGGCGATGACAAACACAAAGTTCGTATTCTTCTCAGGATTAAACGTCGAATCGTTTGCCAAAGAATCCGCCTCATCGAAAAGACCACGACGGCGTTCCCAAATACTGCCCATCTCAAACATACCACCTTGCAGGAGACGTCCTTCCTTCAGACCTTTCACATAGAGTCCTGCCAATTCACTCACACTCGACTGAGGATATTTCTCCACAATCGTACGTAAATCGTTCAGGAAGTGCTCCCTGTCACCCAACTCCAACTTGCTCAATGCCTCCAGGAACATGAAGCGTGCTCGGTTGTCACCATCCGGATACTCCTGCGCCATTTCCTGACTGTTCCTGATGACGGTATGATAGTCATTAAATTTGAAAGCATCGTAGGTGTCCTGATACACCGAATCCTCTATCTGCTTGCCATAACGCGCTTTCTTCTCAAAGTTCGGGTCGGCAATCTTCTTCCCATGTTCATTGTCGGGATATTCCGTTATTAACCGTTGTTTATAGTCCTCGGCATCATCCCGACGCCCTATCCTTGAATAGAGCTGGAACATATTGTAATATATTTCATCCATCTGCTGGAACTCAGGGAAATTCAGCAAAATACGCTGGAACGTCCGTTCAGCCAATGGGAAGTTGTCCATTCGGTCCTTATAGATGATGGCAGAGCCAAACAACCCCTCCACCAGTGCCGCATTTGAAGCCGCCATCTGTTCGTCGGTGAAAGGAATATCCTTCAGATAATACTCTGGGCGATGAGGGTCGTTGGCGTATTCCTCAGCCTTGATGGAATCCTTCTCCGCCTTCGTCTGCTTCTTGCCCTTGTTGGCCTGATAGATGCTGTCCTCCACCGCGGCAATGCTGTCCTGAACAGCTTTCAAGCTATCCGACAATTGCTCCTCGTTGAAGTCGTTGAGCACTGTCTTATTATTACGTCGCCAATCGTCCGCCAGTTGACGCTTACCCCACTTCCGCTCAAACTCGGATTTACCAGCTGCCACAGCCGTTGGATTGTAGAAATACCACACCGCTGTCTGCTGTTGTGCATTGCGATTGGCAGCTCCTTGCTGGGCATTAGCTGCTCCAGGTCTTCTAGCCCCATTGTTAGTTTGAGCATTCGTTGCTTCCGCTGCCTTTTTCTCCTCTTCCTTTTCTTTCTTCTTCAACTCCTCGATGGTCTTCTTAATCTTTTCCATACGGGTAACTGAATCCAGCCTTGCCATCATCTGCAAACTATCCTGCAACTCGACAGCAGAGGCAAAAGGCAACAATTCATCGAGGATTTTGCTGCGTTCATCCACCTCCTTGTAGCTTTCGTGGTCTTTGTCCAACAAGCCGAAAGCCTGCGAATAGCATCGCTGTGCATCCACAAACTTCTCTCGATTCCAATACAACTGTCCCAAATGCAGCAATACCACGCCCTTTTCAATTCCGTTGCGGGTGCTCTTCTCCACACCATCCCTGTATGCCCAGATGGCATGCGTCGTGTCACCCTTTGACAAGTAGATGTTTCCAATGGCATAATACACCTGATCCAGATACTCCTGGTTCTTAGGATTCTTTGCCATTGACTTCAGCTTACGAATCATCTGCTTCGACTGGCCCTTCGACAATGCCTCACTCATCTGAATGCGAGCATTGAACTCCAGTTCGTAGGGAGGATTCATCCGGATCACCCTTTTGAAGTAACGATATGCCTCAGGGTCATGTCCTATCCGATGATAGAGCTGTCCAAGCAGCAAATACATTCGTGCTTTTGGCAAACGTCTATGTTCACCCTTCAGTGCCTTCTCAATATTCAGGATAGCCTCAGGATATTGCTTCTGTCTCAATTGGATATCACCCAGCACTGATGCTTTCAGAGGTTCCAGATTGGTCGGAAAACTATCACGTTGGGCACGTGTAATCAGATCCTCCGCATCGTAGAACCACTCCATCTCCGCATAACAACGAGCCTCCAACAGTCGGGCACGTGCCACGAGATTAGGTTTGGAGAAATACAGGCGTTGGATGTAGGCAAAAGTCGATGCCGCCTCCATGTATTCTCCCTTACGAAACTGTGCTTCGCCCATCAGAAACCATGCCCGCCACAAGAACGGGTTATATTCCTTCTGACTCAGCCATATCTTATCCTTGGCGGTCTTCGGACGGTTCTTGTCCCACTCAGGACGCACCGTGATGCTATGAGTCTTGATGGTCTTCTGGCTTTTCTCCACCGCCCTGTCGAAGTTGCCCATACCAATCTTCACCGTTGCTTTGTTGCCAGTCACATACAAAGGAATCAATTCCGTGAAGTTGTCCTTGTTGCCATCCTCCTGTAACTGACGCCCCTCCTTGTATGACTCATTGCCGTTGAAATAGGTGTTATACCTTGCCTTGAAACCTTGAACACTACGCGACAAAGGCGTATTCTTATTGGTAGAACACGCCACCAGCAGCACGAACAATGCCGCACAACTGCACACTATGTATAATAAACGCTTCAAAACAAGCCAATAAAAGGGGAACATAACCCCTTTAATACCTATAACGAAAAACTTCGCCCCTTATTGTCTTAGGCTCAAACCTTAGACCTCAGACCTTCAACCTCATTGACCTTTACCCTCTCCTCTCCCCCACTATCATCAACACTTCATCTTTCAATTCATCGGGCAATTCGACCGCACGCAGTTGCAAAGAACGAATCCATCCCGCCACTTCATCGTCTCGCATGGTATAAAGAATTTCTCGAAATTCGTCGATTTCATCGGGAGAATAGCCATCACTCTGTGTACCCCGAAAGCGATCAAGTTCCTCATCATTGTAATATTCTATCTGCTTGCTGATCGCAGCCAAGAGGCTTTCCTTCTCACACGTTTCATGTTGTCCGCAACACTCCATATCCTGCACCTGCTGGATATTGGGTAATTCCTCTATCTCACCATTCGCCAATTGACGTTTCAGCTTCTTCTCTCTGAAAAAACCTGCCACGAAAGCGACCATGCCCAAGATTAAAAGTCCAACAATAAGATATGTCATAACTTGCAACGATTTTCTTTTAGCTTTTAAAATTCAACGATCCCAAATCCCACCGATTTCAAATCTTCCCAATAACGGGGATAGGATTTCGACACGACCTGGGGGTTATTGATGGTGATGCAACCATCCTTCAGTGCCACAGGTGCAAAAGCCATCGCCATTCGGTGATCTTCATAGGTATCTATGCCAATTGCTTCGATAGGAATTGGGGAATCATTTCTTTTTCCATTCCACAAGAGTTCACTATCATTCCTGTCTTCAATCTTGAAGCCCAATTTTGCCAATTCCTGCTTCAACGCTTCTATGCGATCTGTCTCCTTAATCTTGAGACTCTGCAAACCGGTAAAGTGGAAAGGGACCCCCAACAGGCAACAAGTCACCACAAACGTTTGAGCCAAATCTGGCATCTCCACAAAATCCACATCTAACCGTTTCACCATTTTTCCATTTTTTCGCAACACAACTTCATCACCCCGATGCTCCGTACTGACACCCAAACGTTCAAACACCTCCGCTCCACGACTGTCACCTTGCAGACTTTCGGCAAACAATCCCGGTAACAACATCTCTGCTTCCGCATCCGTGGAAAGTGCCACCATCTCATACCAATAACTAGCAGCACTCCAATCACTCTCCACCAGATAAGAGCGCATCTGATATGGGCTTGATTCCACCACAATTGTATGACTATCTTTCCACCCTACTTTCGCCCCATAATTTCGCATTATTTCCAATGTCATATCAATATATGGACGACTAACGATTTTATCTATTAAATTCAGTATCAGCCCGTTCTTTAACATAGGACCTACCATCAGCAGGGCAGAAATATACTGAGAGCTGACACTACCAGATAGACTCACCTTTCCACCCCCTAATTGAGGTTGTCCCACAATGCACAAAGGAGGGAAACCTTCCTTCTCCGTATATGAAATTTGTGCACCCAATTGTCGCAAGGCATCCACCAAAACACCAATAGGACGGTTCTTCATCCGCTCACTTCCCGTGATGATATGCGTGCCCTTGCTCACCGCCAACAAAGCAGTCGAGAAGCGCATCGCCGTACCTGCCGCACCGATATCGATGGTATCAGGACGTTCCCTCAGCCACGCCTGCATCACACGCGTGTCATCACAATCGCTCACGTTCTCCACCATTCCATCACATCCAGCCATCGCACTAATCGCCAAGGCGCGGTTGCTGATGCTTTTCGACGAGGGAAGCACGATACGTCCTCTCATACAATTTGGTTTTACTACTTTAATCTGCATAAATTATTTTTCATTCAACATCATCCCCTCTTTCTCATCCTTCTCAATTTTTTGCAAAGATACGAACTTTCTTTTACATCTTATACCTATAATCCTTTATTTTTTGTTTTACTATTTCCCATGGTTCTTATTCACTTTAGACACTTAATAAGGGCTCCCATCGTTTTGTATGCCGTTGGAAGCCCGTAATATAATGTAAGTTTTTCAACAAACAGTCGCTATTGGACCTATTTTGCAAGCATTCCCGTGACGGCTTCCACACCTGAGGGGTTGGCAATGACTTTCCCCTGAGAATTGACGAGGAGGTAGTAAGGGACGCCTATGACCTGATACTGCGTAAAGAAGGATTTGTAGCCTTCCGAAGTGAGGCAGTACTGTGCCCACGGCATCTGGTCGTCCTGCATGGCTTTGCGCCAAGCGGCATCATCTTCATCGCAGGAGACGGAGATGACCTCGAACCGTGTGCGGTCGAGAGTGTCGTAGAGGTTCTTAATGTCAGGAGTGGACATTCGGCAAATACCGCACCACGATGCCCAGAAGTCGATGAGCAGAGTTTTCCCTTGATTGGTCTTGACGATGTCAGCCAATTGGCAACGGGTGCCGTCGGTGGTGACGAGATCGAGATCTACAATAGGGCTTCCCACGGTGGTCTTTTCTGCCAATTGTGCACGTTCGACAAACTGCTGGAAACGCGCTGTGTCGGCAGGACATTCGGTAAGAGTCTGCTGCATGCGATGCAGTTGCTCGGCAGTGAGGTTGTAAGCGTTGGTGAGCAACTTGTTGGCAGCATAGAAAGACACCACAGAGGTGGGATGAGCCACAAAATACTGCAAGACAACCTCAACGGATGGCCGTTCGAACTCCACATTGCCACAAAGCGCCACCAACTCGCAATAATCATGGTGGGAAGGACTGCCCACAATGTGGAAGTCAGCCGATTCGGGTGCATCGGGCATGAGATCGTAGGATTCCACCTGAATCTCCATATCAGAATTATCGACAAAGACGGGAGTGTAGGTCCACTTGATGCCTTGAGTGTTGCCTGCCGCCACTTCTTCTTCAATCAGAGAAAGGTTGTTGGTGGTGAGGGTGCAGAGCGTGGGATGCTCCACCTTCCCTTCAAGCCAAAACTCACCTGCCTTCTGAACGGTGGTTTTGGCGATTTCATCGGCATTCTTGTCTTCGGCATTCAGCAGTCCGATTTCCACCCCTGCCGCGAGTCCCGGGATGGTGCCGTGAATGCAGAAGGTCTGCCGTTCAGCCTCCTCCTTGCATGCAGAAAGGAAGATCAAACAGCAGACCATCAGCGTGTATAATGAAAGTATCTTTCTCATTCCTTCATCCAAACTTTACGACCACCGATGATATTGAGTCCCTTGACAGGAGCAACAACCTGCTTGCCGTCGATGGTGTAGATGCCCTTGAACTGAGGAGTAGCAGGGTTGGAATCCAATGCTTCAATACCATTTGGATCTTCACCACCTACGTAAATCTTATCAGGCAGAGGTGTGTCTGTTGCATTCAAGACAAGATAGCACTGGTTCTCTTTCACAGTACCAGAGGTAGCCTTCACAAAGTCGATTCCATCGAACACATAATAAATAAGAGCATTGTCATCATCATCCTTTGCTGGGAGAGAAGCGATGTCAACCGCACCGTCGCAAGTAGCCACCAATTTGCTCATATCATTCGGATAAGCGTTCTCATTTTCACCAAATACAATCGGCAATTCTCCCACGCCATAAAGGATAACACCATTTCCTTTCATATACGCAGAATCCCATGAAGGAGAAACCTGATAAGTGGGGAGGTCTGGGATTTCGCCGTCATAAGGATGGAATGTAGAACTAATGACATTCCAATCATCATCATACTCCTCTTCTACCCATCCCCAAGCATTCTCTTCTGGATTGAATTTTATGAGCTTGTCACCATCCCAAAATACTTGTTCTTGAGAATAAACATCATACATTTGAATGTCTTCTGACAAAGTTGCAGATTGATTATTGGAGAAAGGTACATATTTTCCTTCCCCAAAATCAATATACACAACAGACTCGCCTGAGAAGTAAGCGGTATAAGTGTCCAAATCTGTAACGGTGAAGGTATAAGGATTCTCTGTAATCTTATCGCCATTCTGATTCATCCAATAGGCAAACTTCGTCTTATCGTCTTTGGAAGTGGCAGTAAGAGTCACCTCATCACCCGTATCATTTGCAACCTTGCTAATGGCAACAGTACCAATATCCGACATAACGGGAAGAACTTGCACCTTAATCTTGGCAAAGATTCCATAATACGTTGCATCTGGAACTGGAGCATAACCTTCAACCATATTGTCTTCAGAGGCTGTAGTTGTGCTCACACTTAAATAAAGTCCATCAGAAACTTTATCAGCAAGTGTAGCATTATTTTCATCAGCTGTGTACCATCCTACAAACTGATAACCATCTGCTGGTTGTTCATAAGTGATAATAGAGCCTTCATGATAACCCTCAACACACTGTTTGATGGTCAAGCTCTCCTGATATTCAAAATCACCTTCCTCCAGAGACTCTTCCGATGCGTAAATCTTGCCCTTACCTGTTGGGGCAGCTTTCAGTTCATCATAAAACCAATAATAATAGCCATCTGACTCAGCAAATGCAGAGATGCTGAGGACAGCAAAAAGCATGAAAGCGTAAAATTTTCTCATAAGTCCTTTTGTTTTTTAGAATGAATATTAATAGTTAACTTCTCTTTGTTTCTATAGATCATATATATTGAGCGAGTGAAGAATGCCAAGACCACCAACAACTGGGAGAGGCTGTAGATGTCACCCATGTGGCACAGCATATAGACGATGCCAACTGGAGCCGTGAACGGGAAAAGCGCCAAGATGAGCCAGTTGAATCCGATACCAGCGGAAGAGGCAAAGATGGACAATGCCACAAACAGCAACATAAGCACCACCCATAGCGGCACTGCCAAGTAGTCAATCTGCTTGAACGGCAAGAGGCAGAGCACAAGGAATAAGATGGATGCCACCAATGGGGTGAACCACCCATTCTTGGAGGAAGAAGGACTTTCCTGCTTGGCTATTTCTGTCTCTTCAGATACCATCCCTGCTTGATATAATACTGTCGCTGCATCCTGTGGCATTACGACCAGACGACGAGGTGACACTTCTTCATCGGGATGGTAGGAATAGCAGGAATGGAGCAGAAATCCCCACCATGTACTTTGGTCGAAGTAGTTGAGCACTGCTTCACGGCGGGTTTTCACAGGAATCGACTGGCTGATAATATGGTCAATGTTCATACCAGAACGCACACGCAACAACTCGTAAATGTTCTCGAAAGCCACTTGAGTGCAACTGTTGTTCACATAATCCAGATTCATATACAAACCACGCGCCACCTGATCATCCAGCATTTTCCACAACTGGCGTGTCTCATCCAACGTAAGATTCAAACGGTATTCTGTAATGCCCCGACCGTCCTTGATATAGTCGTGGCGGAACATCGCCGTTTCCTCTGGCACCACTCCAATACGCAACCGCCCGAAAAGCATATCGATGGCTTCATCCTTGATTTCAGGGGTCTTGATGGTGAAACAATAATCCAACCCCGCCGATGGACAAGACACACGAACCGCTGCATGGCCCAGGATAGCAGACATCTTTTCGCCTGGCGTGACCACCACATAATAGGCATATACATCGGTGGGCAGAGAGGCTTCAATGCTGTCTTTCTGTCCTTCCTGTGCCTGTGCTGTCAGCGTTAGGAACAGAGATAGGAGTATGGTGAGAAGTCGAGTCATACCCGATATGAATGGTTAACGTACAAATCGCACACTAAGGAAATAAGCGGCAGGCTCGATGCTGAGACGCTCCATTGGCTGCGTGCTATAGAACTTCTTGCGGGCAAAATAGTACTCACCCACCTTGCCCTCATCAGCAGTCGCCGTCCAGAAATATGCCCAAGAACCCATGAAACGACTGCCATTATAAGCTGTCGCTGCCGTGTTCTTTGTGAAATAACCGCTATAGAGAAGTCCGAAAGCCTCACTCAGATAGCCATGAGTGGCTTCGAGTGCTGCCCAATCAGCATCAGTAGGAAGGCGCCAACCCTCTGGCACTGCCTGCATCGCCCCTTCATAGGTGTAGAGCATCCCGTACTTTTCTGCATTTTCCGTAGAATAGACACCCTTTTCGTAATCGTCGGCATTCTGATAGACACAAGCCAAATCCTGATTACCTAAATCGTATGCCAGATTTTCTACCGACCAATCCAAGCCACCCACATGAATGTAATGATATTCCTTGCCGTCACGTGCATCCACGAAAGTTCCCTGTGCAGAGGGCTGCTCGACACTGACATCATCATCGCTGGAGCACCCTGTGAGACACACCAGACACAAAAGAGCCGGCAGGATATAATATGTCATTTTATTCCACATAACCTAATGATTTAAGAGTTTCACGCATAAGGTCTATCTTCTCCAGAACGAGAGGGTAATCAGTATATTTTGACTGCAAGGTTTCTGCTGAGTTAGCAACGACCAGACGTGCATATGCCTTGATATCCTGCTCTTGATTGGGGTACAATCCATTGGACTCCTGCTTGAATTCATCGGTACCACGACTGATAAAGCCCACCTGGTTCAAGAGAGCAGTGTTCTCCGCATTGGTGGAAGGAACGGGGAACTCACCATCATAGTAAGCCAAGCTCACATGAAAAAATTCCTCGAATGCAGAAGCATTGTCAGTCACCAACTTGGCAATAATTGTGTTCATCACCTGAGTGGTGTACTGCGCCTTCTGGGCATCGGTTAGCCGAGGCAGCAGGTTGCAAGCCACGGCGACGGAACGCTGTCCTGTTGCTACGTATGGATACGATATTGAACCTAAAAAATCACGCTGAATTTTATCAACCAACAACCAAGAATAGGGTTTCAATTTGCCTGTCAGATGCACCAATAGATAGTCTTTGATATACTGCACAGCTATACGCTTTTGGTCAAGATCAGTCATCACAATAAAATTGAACTTCTCATTAGATTCTGTGCTCATGCCCACCTGGTAGTTCAAATCCAGTACCTCGGTGAAATAATGCATATCCCCATTCACATCCTTTCCAAGCGCTTCGTGCTGAAGAGTGTCGTTGAAGAGCAGGAAAGAACCATATCCCTGATAGAATTCACGACGCATCTGAGCTTCCTCACTGTTGTCGTCGTCAGCAGGAAGAAAGGCTTGGGTGGTGTCTTTCAGATGAGGTGTCACGCCATCTTCGGAACAAGAGATGACCATCACTGACACACAAATCAATAATGTATGATAAAACTTTCTCATTGTACAACAGTATATTTGCGCCAAGGACGCACATTGTTAGGCATTCCCGTGTTAAAATTCAGCACCTCCTGAGGAATCGGAAGTGTATAGGCATCATCGTTTGCCTCCAACACAAAGCGATGACGTTCGGTCACAGTGGTAGAGGTGTGGTCGGAATAATAAGTCCACTCATGGGTGATTGACTGGCTTTCAGGCTGCATGCTGCACACCATGTAGCGACGCAGGTCGAACCAGCGGTGTCCTTCAAGAGCAAGTTCACGACGGCGCTCTGTACGAATGGCAGAGATGAGTTCTGAGCCAGAAACTGTCACTGTGCTATTGGCGGAAGATAAGAAACGATTGCCTCTCAGGAGGTTGAGCATACGTCTTGCCTCTTCTTCATTCCCCAAGTAGGCTTCTGCTTCTGCCTCGTTCAGATAGGCTTCTGCCGAACGCATGAGGAACTGACCAGAAACTTCTTCCTGCTTACCCTTCTCGGAGTACGCTCGCTCATAATAATTGCCATTGGAGGTATCGTAGGAGGTGTATATATCGTTCGTCGCCACACGCACAGGTCCTACAAACACACCTTTCTTCCAATACCATTGAGACTTGCGGAGGTCGTTGCTGGTATAAGCATCATAAAGTTCCTTGCTCACCGAATAGGACTGGCAGATATAATTGAAGATACGATGGACATCGTTGCCTCCCATCGAGAAGATATTCTCCACGTTGTCCTTCACCAAGAACTTACCGCTGACGGTGTTCAAATTAGTCAAGGAAGGATGTGCTGCCAGCACTTTCTTGGCATAGAGAGAGGCTTTATCCCATTGTTGCATATACAGATACACACGGCTCTGAAGCAAATGACAAGCAGTGGAATCGGCACGATAGATGCTGATTTTTGGTGTCTTCAGTTGTTTCAGCTCCGACTCAGCAATAGAGAGGTCAGCAAGCACCTGACGATAGATTTCCGCCACTGTCTGACGGGTGAATTTCTTGTCTTCCACCACATCGCTAGTCTTCAACGGTACACAAAGGTCGCTCTCCGCCGTAGCCGCATTGTAAGGTTTTCCATACAAGTTCGCCAGCCAGAAATAATAGTAGGCGCGAAGGAAACGTGCCTCACCTTTGACCTTATGAACACCTTGCTTCTCGGCTTCTGTGACACAAGGCACATTTTCCACAGAAGAAAGGATATTGTTGGCAACATTGATACAATAGTAAATCTTAGTCCACGTAGCATTCTCTGGGAAGAAATCCGTATAGGACTCATTCTGACCCACACGCTGCTGCCAGGTGAAATAGCCAAAGGAGTTAGCTCGATAATCACCCGATGCATATTGGTTGGTGTAACCCGTCTGCGACTCCTGAACTTCGTCACCTAACAAATGAATCCAAGAACCAGGCGTGGTGGTGTAACTCAAGTAGTCGGAATAATTCACAGGAAGATAGCAGTCACCTATCAACAACTCATCAAGGTCTTTCCATGTACGCACGTAGTCGGTGTCTTGGGAGTATTCTTCCAAGAAATCGCTACACGACACGGAGCATATGGCTAAAACTCCTGCGAAGAAAGAGAGAAATATGTTATGTATATGTTTCATCTTAAAATTCCACATTAAGTCCTATCGTATAGGTGGGTGTATCACTCAATTGTATCTCTGAAAAGCCTCCCTGCATCGGTGTCTGCCCCCGCAAACGGCTATTGCAAAAAGTGTGCAGGTTGGTAGCTGATGCGGTCAGAGCTAAACGACCCAGATGCCACTTCTGCGTCAGTTTCTTGTCAAACTCATAGGTAAGCGAGATGTTCTGCAATTTCACATAGTCAGCACTCACCACACGTGCGGTGGAGTAGTCATACATGGTCCATGCATTGCTGCTGAAACGAGGACCCGTATAGAGGTCACTACTGCTCCAATGGTTGGCATATTGCCAATAGCTGCTGTTGCCACTTCCCATGATGGCAGGGATGTTGGTGTGGGCTTCATCACCAGGCTTCTGCCAACGGTTCATCAAGTCATGATTCACATTTGCCTCGCTGGAATAACCACCCGTAAAGCCATCGTAAAGACGGAACAAACGGGTGCTGGCACCAAAGGCATAGGTGAACGTGATACCCAAACGCCATTGCTTATAGGTGAATGTGTTGGATACGCTACCTGTGATGTCTGGCTCACGTTTACCACTCGGCACAAGCACTTTCGTATATGCCTCATAGTTGTTCAGATTCTCTATTTCGCTTTGGCGGTCTTCCCAATCCTCAAAGATAGGACCACCATCCTCACTGCTCAGACCAATGAATTTATAGCTGTAGAAGGTACCCACAGGCTGTCCTTCCACCACAGCCGTACCGTTCAGAAAATCATTCAGTTCGTATGATTCACCACCAGGCGTGGTGGTCACCTTGTTCTTGATTTTCGAGAAGTTACCAGAAAGAATCCAGTAGAAATGTTTCAACTTGATTGGAGTGGCTGAGAGGGTAATGTTGTAACCCTTGTTGATAACAGTACCCGAATTGACGATGTATGAGGTGTAACCATTCACATCGCTGATGGTCTTCGACATAAAAGCATCGGTAGTGCGCTTATGGAAGAGCTCAAATCCAAACTGGAAACGTCCGGCAAAGAAGCTGGACTCAATGCCTGCATTGATGGAATGGGTCTTCTCCCACTTCAAGTCAGGGTTGGCAAAATAAGCTGCGGTGGTCACCATCTCACCATAATAGGCATCCATCGTACCCTTTTTGATGACCATCACAGGGGTCTGGTTATCCAACATATTTCCCTGCTCACCATAGGAGGCCTTCACCGTCAGGTTGTCCAGCCAATCAGCATCAATCTTTGCGATACTCTTCAGATTGGCATTACCAGAAACAGACCAAATCGGCAGAAGCTTCTCGTTACTACGGCTTCCGAACTTGTTGGAGCCGTCATAGCGAGTGTTAGCATTCAGCGTGAACAAATCCTTAAAGGTGTAGGATAAAGTGGCGTATGCCGAGAGAAGATTGGTCTTCTGGTCTTGAATCTCTGGCACATTACCGCTCACCCAAGCATAATAACTGGTATAGGATGTCGGCACATTGATCACAAAAGTCTCACCACGGTCGGGATAGAAACCACGATCCGTACGTTTGTAACCTCTATAAAGTGTTGAAGAAGCCTCACCACCCAAAGAGAAATTGATGAGATGTTGCTGCTCTTCACCAAAGAACTTATTGATATCCATCTGAAGACGAGCCGTATAGCCTTTGGTGCTGGTAGTGGATTTCGTGAATTCTCCTCCGTATGGCATCTCACTATCAGCAGAAGGCAACACGCCCACCTCGCTACGACGCAATGAAGAACTGTAGAAAGTGCTCTCACCATAAAGGGATTCGGAAGAACTTGATGACGAATTCACGGAAAGAATTCCGTTGAAGTGTAGCCATTGCAAAGGTTGGAAATGCAGGTTCGCTGTCGCCATGATGTTGTTGACCGACTGATCCTGACCGGAATTATCCAACTCATTCAAGATGTTGTAATTCAGATAACCAGCAAATCCACCCGTATTCTTCTTGTAATAATAGTAAGAACCATCCTTGTTGTAGGCAGGAATGGCACGGGAAGTGTTGTAGGCATAGTCGGTCGGATTGATGCCGCTGACGTTATACTTGCGGTCATTGTGGTAACCATTGATATTCAGCGACAAATCAAGTTTCTTCCTCAACTGAATGTCCAATTTCGCCATACCTGTATAACGACGATTCTTTGTTTTTTTGACCACATCATCCTGATCTGTATAACCCAAGGAAGCATAGTAACGAATCTTGTCACTACCACCAGAAACAGACACGCTATGATCGTGAGAGAAAGAATTGTGACAAAGGATGTCAAACCAATCGGTATTCATCGCCGCCATTTCATTGACGGCAGCATTGAACTCACTCTGGGTATATACCCCTGCATACAGATTGTTGAGGGCATTCTCATAGCCCACCAATGGCATCCCGCTTGGATACAAATAATGCTGATCCACAAGATATTGGGAGAACTGGATGCGCTCATTAGAGTTCATCAGATTAATCTTGGAATCAGTATAGTAAGGACGGCGACGTGCTGTCATCGTGGCAGAATAAGAGAGAATGGGTTTGCCCTCCCTACCGCTCTTAGTGGTGATGACAATCACACCATTCGCCGCACGTGTACCATACAAGGCTGTGGCAGCTGCATCTTTCAACACATCAATACGAAGGATATCTTGGGGATTGATGCCCGAAACAGCATTACCAATACGATTCACATAATCGGGATCATTCAACACATCTGGACTTAAAGCCACAGGATCCGTCAGGATGATGCCGTCCAACACCCAAAGCGGTTCACGGTTACCAATCAACGTGGAGGTTCCTCGAATACGAAGACGAGGTGTGGCATTGATTTCTCCGCTATTAGCGGTAAACACCATATCCGGTATCTTACCCTCCAACATTTGGTCAAGGCTCGCCACTCCGGGTATCTGCACATCCTCCATCTTAATAGAAGTCACCGCACTCGTCGAATAACGCTTGTCTATCTTCTGATAACCGGTCACCACCACATCTTCCAATGAATTGACATCTTCAATCAGCATCACATCCACCTTGTCTTTCTTGCCAATCATCACGATTTCCTTCTTCATACCCAACATCAAGAAAGTCAGCGACTTCGCCTCTGCTGGAACATCTTTCAGCACATAGTTACCATCCATATCCGTAGCAGCACCTCGTTCCACAAAATTCGTGGGGAACACCGCCACGCCAGGCAATGGTTCACCCTTTTCATCCGTCACACGACCATGTAATACACGATTCCCATCATCAGTCGCAAGAGCTGCCGACACATCAGAAAACGACGACATCGTCGCTGCACCACCCCCTATCGGCAACAAAGTCAACAAACACCATATCAAAAGATTTCTGACATCTCTCATCTTCTTTCTATTTCAATATTATTAGATTATGTTTAATGATTTAACTGCAAAGTTAGTAATAATTATCATAAGCACCAAATAAAACATCTATTATTGTTCATAAACAGACAATTAGATAGATTTATAAAAAAAAAGAGACACTCTCAGAATTACTTCTGAAAGCGTCTCCTCTCAAGAAGGCGGCGACCTACTCTCCCGCATTGCGGTGCAGTACCATCGGCGCGCCCGGGCTTAACTTCTCTGTTCGGGATGGGAAGAGGTGGAACACCGGGGCCAAAGCCACCTGAATATGCCTTTCCGGTTGA
>JAGCDQ010000021.1 GCA_017651245.1 Bacteroidaceae bacterium
ATCGACACCCATCTGGAACTCGTTGGTCTGGAAACTCACATATTGTGATTCGGGAGTCTTTTCCAACATCGTAGATATCACTCCATTGCACAGGGTGACTTCCTCGTCGTTGAAGAGTCCTGTCATGCGCAGACTCATTTTTCGAGGAATGCGATTGACACATGCCATCCCTGTGGCGCCATTCAGTTGAGCTGGCGACACAGATTCATACCACTCCCCTTCGTTGCGGAGCGCAATCTTGTAGAGTGTCTGGCCGTAGCCCTCAACGGTAGCAGGGAAGACAAATTCAAGCCCTTCTGCTGGTCTCATGGTGTATTTGCCATTTTCATCGAAGATGACACGAACACCGAAAGACATGATGTCAACGGGAATGTACGCCTGATAGCCCATCGCTGCCAATTCGCTTCCGCTCTCCACTGGACGTGCGTTTTGGATGGCATTCCTTACGGCTAAAAGTGCACACACCTTCTTCAGATTGGTGCTGAAGTGTGGGTCTTTGCCTATGTATGTCAGCAGCTGTGATTGAATTTGTGTCATCATGTCGAACAGTTGAAAATCGAGGTTTTCATCCAAGATTCGAACATCATTCTCGACATGTGTAATCAATTCATCGCGCTCCTTTCGAGCCTCCTCGTTGATGGGGGCGTCATCATCGTTGGAGGAGCACGACATCTGCATGGTCAGCCCCAAGAAAAGTGAGGCGAACAGCACCCAATTAATGATTCTTTTCATACGTTTCCTCCTTTCTTAACGAGCCAACAACTTCTTACCATTCATAATAAAGACGCCTTTGGCTGGCTTGCTCTCAAGCAGGCGACCCTGAAGGTCGAAGATTTGTTGAGTGCCATCGCTATCCACTGTGCGGATGGATGAAACGCCAGTTGCATCATTGAAGCGAATCTTGATGTCAGCATCGAAGAGCAGGTCTGGATTTTCTTCCACAACGTTCTCGCCAGGCACGCGGAACATCGTACGATAGCCTTGCTGATTAGATTTGCCAGCTACACGACGGTGAGCAGGATCCATTTCATAAGAATCACCCATAGCGTCGTTTGCAAAGAAGAAGGCACGGAACGCATTGACACGAAGGGGTTCACCACCTTCTGGCGTCATGAATCGTGTCCAAGAACCGTCTTCACCAAGAGCATAGACTTGCTGATCGTCAACAAGTGTAGATGACATTGCGAAGAACTGTCCTGTCCATGAACCCAACTCTACCTGCTCCTGATTGAAGAACGCCTTCTCATAGTCATAAACAGGATTCGATACAATCACATCCATGGCTTTAGCGTTCAAGGCTACACCATAGGCATTCAGGCTCACGCTACCCTGCTCCACTACGGCAAGATATGCCTCACCTGCCTTAGCGCAAGGTTCCACATCAGTAAAGATGAACTGCTTGTAGTAGTTGTCGATATAAGAGAGCTTGTAAAGCTTGATGTTGTCAGCTGGTTGGTGGTCGCTGAATTTCATGTCAAAAGGCAGACAAAGGGTGTAAGCCTTAGGTGTCCATGTGCCATCGCCATTGTCAACAGCAGAGAGCACACGGTCATAGAACACATTGACCACTTGTTTGTCATACTTCTCAAGCATGTCGTTATTGCTTTCATTGTTGTCTTCCATCAAAGCCACTCCCTGAATTGGAGCATGGAAGCCTTGGAAATCGTCAAGGCAAACGGCTTGTCCTTTGAACATCAACTGGTACACACCAGAATATGGCGCCTTGAAGAAGACTGTGCCGGACTGAGTGTAAATGTCATAGAGTGTCCAATCCTCGTCAAGTTCACGACGATAATAAACATAGAGCAAACCGCTTCCACTGCTTTCACCGCCTCCTCCGAACATCGCCATCATATCCATGCCGCCGCCCGTCATCTCAGCTAAGAAATGCATCACATCGCCTTTCTGAGCCTGCAAACGAGGAGTGACCAGTTCGTATTCTTCTGATTCTGTGGTTGCCATCCATGTCTTAGGTGCACCTCCGCCACCCATGCCAAACATCGCCATCATGCCACCACCTCCGGTAGGTTTCGTGATAGCCCAACCTGTTGTTTCCCAACCTGCAGGAAGTTCTTGTGGTATGGACTCGTCATCCACCACATATTCAGGTTCGAAATTCTCAGACCATACATCTGCAGCAATCTTATAGGCCTGCATGCTAATGGTTTGCGGAGACAGGAATTCATCAGTAGGAGCAAACGTGATGAAGACGTTGTTCTCACCGAGGATGGCTTCATCCACATTGAAAGTGACATCCACTTTCACCGCTTCACCAGAGGCAACTGTGAAGGTTGTCTGACTAAGGCTGAACACGCGCTCATCTGAAGAGATGGCGTTGACGTGGAGTGTGCCAGTACCCGTGTTCATCACCTTAAAGGTCTTGGTCACATTTTCACTTTGAGCTCCAAGGCCAATATGCTTGACAACAGCGCTGTCAAGTGTCACGTAGAGGTCGGGAGCCTCGTTGTCAATTTGGAAACCTGCAACACTGTCGATGAGGATGCTGTCAGAAGCGGTGAAGCGGAAACGATATTCACCTGGTTGCATGTAGCCAACCCATAAAGCCTTATAAAGAGAATCCACATCATTGGAGAAATCCTGCACTTTTTCCCACTTGTTGCTTCCGTACACCGACTTCTCCACGGTGAAGACAGAACCGCCGCCACCCATGCCGAACATGCCGCCGCCACCGCTGTTACCATTCTTTGCGGAGAACGTCAACACTTCGTCAGCACCAGAGAATGTCAATGGAGGTGTCACAAGCGAGAATGTGGGGGCGCCACCGCCCATCATGCCAGCCATACCGTCATCTGCTTTCACAACAGTTGCAGCTCCTTCTTCCACCTTCCAACCTTCTGCATACCAGCCTTTAGGCAATGCATTTGCATTGAATGTTTCCACCCAAACATCTGGGTTTGAAATAACGGCATCGGCAATGAAACTCACTCCGTACACACGTTCGTCAACTGGTAAAAAACCAATCTGAGCACCATTCTTTCCCATGTGTCCTCCCTGATAGAGGAACGTAATGTCAACATCTAAGGTATCCCCACCTGCAATAGCAAGTTCCTTGGGGGAAACAGTAAAGACAGACTCATCATCTGAGGAAACATTGATGTTGAGAGTGCCCGTAGCGGTATTGATGACTTTGCATTTTGTTGTGCTATCTATTGCACATACACCAAAATTGATGTATTTGACAGCTTTATCGCCATAAATCACATGAATGTCGGGAGCTTCCATATCAATCTGGAAACCTGCAACGCTGTCAATTTCCACATTGCCAGCTGCTCTGAAACGGAAACGATATTCACCAGCAGGAGTGTCTGACACGGTGAACGTCTTATACAGGGTATCGAGTTCAGTGGTGAAATCAGCTACTCGCACCCATTTGTGATCACCATATACAGTACGTTCCACAACGAAAGTGGAGTCGCTGCTGCCACCCATCATGGATCCCATACCTGAAGCCTTGCCCTTGATGGCAGAGAACACCAACACCTCATTCTCCTTCACCGTCAGCGGAGGAGTCATCAGATAGTTGAATTCACTGTCGCCACCCATCATTTGCTTCATATCGAAACCAGTCGATGCAGAAGCAGAACCTTTCTTGGCAACGCCTGTGCTATCAACCATCCAACCATCAGCAAACCAGCCGTATGGCAACTTGTTACCGTTAAACCTTTCGTCCATTGAAGACGAAGACTCTTGTGCTTTCACCTGCCCAACACCCATCAGGATGAGAAGTCCAAGCACCAATCTGAATTGAAATAACACGTTTTTCATTTGTATTTATTTAAATTTGTTTGTTGTTTGTATTGCGACAAAGGTACAACCTTTTTTAACTATTCCAAAATATTTTCCAAAAAAGACGAAAAAAAGAACGAAAAATCCGTCTGAAAATTCATTTTCTTTCATCAATTTGGTATTTTTGTCCCATTTTTGCAAATCCTTCTTGTTTCTTTGCGGGCTTCTTTCCAACGTGGAAAATATTTGTCCATCAGCATATGAAAACGAAGACTGTGATTGGGTTCCAACAGGTGGCAAAGTTCGTGAACCACAACGTGTTCAACGCACCAAGTTGGCAATAACAGCAGATAAATGGAAAAACAGATGGATTACGACAGAACAGATGCTCAACGACCTGAAAAAGGACGCAGACAATGAACAGGAGTACACTCACCATATTAGAGGTATTCTCCGTTCAACTCATTGGCTGATTTATGATTCAAAGAAGAAACAGTTTGGTCACTCAACCAACTGGACTGACTACGATTGGTACACAGAAGCCGAATTCTTGGATGATTATGAAGGACATTAGTGGATGAGGGATGCATGAAACGGTTAACGGTTAAGGGTTAAGGGTTAACGGTTAAAGGGTTATAGTTGATGATAAGCCGATTGGATAAAAAGGTTGGATTTCGATAAAATAAGCATAAAAGTTGATTTTTATGCTAAATTATTTGGTGTAATAAACTTTTATGTTTATTTTTACACCAAATTAGTAAAGCATGAAAACGAACAAGATTATGGATGAGATTCGCAGTACCATCTCGCCGGAAATGAAATTGCAGATGGAACTGTCTGTGGCTATTGCCAACCGTATCTACAACATCCTTGAAGAAAAGGGAATGTCGCAAAAGGACTTTGCACAACTGATGGGTAAGACGGAAACTGAGGTGAGCCGCTGGTTGTCTGGCACCCACAATCTGACAATGGCTACAATATGCAAGATTTCGTCTGCACTTGGAGAAGACATCATCCAAGTGGCAAGCCATTCCTATAAGTCTGACTATGAGTATGAACCGATGATGGTTTGCGCCCAAACAGGGATGTCGTCCGTGTAGCGCTTGAAGAGATGACCATCGCTCATACGGAAGAGCAGACGGGCCTCAACATCTTCTATAGAGTTGTCGTAAACATATACGCGGTCGGCCAGAGTAGCACAGCGTTTACAATTAACTATAGACTTTTGATAGCGGGAAATAATTTTGGGGATAGGAACATCGTGACCACCCTTCATTACACGCTTAGCAATGCGCGAGGAATTGATGGAAGGGTGATTCGTGGACACAAAGAACAAGCGAATGAAATAACCGGCCTCGCGGGCACGGCAATGACGATAAGAACAGGACGATGGTCGGTGGTACTCATATCAGAATGCTGCGGCAGATTTTTTTATTTCCTCAAAGAAGCGTGCTGTTGCTTCAGAATTCGTTTGAGATGCCTCCTCAGCGGCTTCTCTCATCAGTTGGCTGAGCACCTCGTCGGTGGGCTCTTCCATGCTTGTCAGCTTGTAAGTGTCAATGCTCATATCGCTTGATATTTACTTATCATGATACAAAGTTAGCACAAACCATCAAAACCACCAAACAAAACCCAAACTTTTCCAAAACTTTCTAAGTATGCCCTCAATAAATCTAAATGATTTGGTTTTCGGAACATAAAGGTTATAGGTTATTGGTTATAGGTTAAAGACCTAAAGTTCAAAAGTTCAAGGGTTCAAGAGAAAGAGGAGGTTCCGAATGGAGACCTCCTCTTTTGTTGTTGCTTCGGATGAGGCATAAAAGGAGCTAATTTCATCTTTTTATAACAAATAAGAGCAAGATTTTTGCAAATTTTGTATTCTATAAAAGGTAAAATTATTAGATTTGCACAAAATTTCTTTTATAAAAGATAAAAATGAGCGTATGAATGCGATTTTAAGACAGGATTATCTGGAGAAAATTGAGCGTTATCTCGGCAAAGATACTATCATTATTCTGACGGGACAGCGACGTGTCGGCAAGAGCTATATCCTTCGTTTGTTTAGGGACAAGGTAAGCAAGGATGAGCGTGCTAATGTCATCTTCGTTGACAAGGAAAAGCATGAGTTTGATGACATCAAGACTTACAAGGATTTGAATGCCTATATTGACGCACGACGCAACAAGGCAAAGACCAACTACATTCTTGTTGACGAGATTCAGGACATTGATGAGTTTGAAAAGAGTGTGCGCAGCTATTATGAAGAGCCAGACATAGAGATTGTTGTCACTGGTTCGAACTCAAGGATGCTCAGCAGTGACTTGAGCACCCTCATTGGCGGGCGTTATAAGGAAATCTATATTCAGGCACTGAGCTATGAGGAATTTATGCTGTTCCACCAGTTGACTGATTCGGATGAGACACTTGCCAAGTACATCCAGTTCGGTGGTCTGCCGGGCTTGGTGAAGATGGGACTTGACGAGCAAGATGCGAGAGAGTATCAGTTGGATGTCTACAATACGGTGTTGCTGAAGGATGTGATCATGAGGAACAAGATACGCAATGTTCCGTTCCTTGAAAACCTTGTGCGTTTCCTTGCCGACAATACCGGCAAGATCGTCTCTGCCAACAGCATTACCAAGTACATGAAATCGCAAGGCGAAAGTGTCACTTCTATGGCAATTATCAACTACATCAAGTTCCTCTGCGATGCTTTCCTGATTCACAAGGTGAACCGCTACGACATTCACGGGAAGAAACTGTTTGAGAGCAACGACAAGTTCTATTTCGAGGATAATGGTCTGCGTAACGCGCTGGCTGGTGGTTCTCGTGAAGGTGATATTGAAAAGGTGATTGAGAACATTGTATACAACCATCTGGTACGCCTTGGCTATGAAGTGAGCGTCGGACAGCTTCAGGCGGGTGAGATTGACTTTGTCTGTAACAAACCCGAAGGACAACGGGTATATGTACAGGCATCATACATCATTGCCGATGAGGCCACACGTGAGCGTGAATTCGGTAACCTATGCGCCATCAAGGACAACTATCCCAAATATGTCATATCCATGACGCCATTGGTTGGCAAACAGGATTCTGATGGCATCACCCATCTACACTTGAGAAGTTTCTTGACCGAAGGACTGGGCTAAGTAAAGGTTAAAGGTTAAAGGTCTAAAGTCAAAGGTCTAAAGTCAAAGGTCGAAGGTTGACGGCAGTAAAGGTTAAAGGTTATAGGTTAAAGGTTAGAGGTTATAGAGAAAAGAGAGGCTCCCATCCTATTTGAGTGAGAGCCTCTTTTGTGATTACTAGAGTTTGGTGTCAGGCAAACTTCACTGGCGCTAATTCAAGGTTTACCAGCCCTGAAGCACCTCTTCGGAAGGGTCGGTTGGGACTTGCAGCTGGGTGTTCACGCCCTGGCTGCCAATCTGCATGATGATTTCTCCCTGAATCTTCACCACCTCGATGGTGGGCTGAATGTATGTCTTCTTTTTCATATTCGTGTCCTCCATGTCTTTTACTTGATGAATACCTTCTTTCCGTTCACGATGTAGATGCCTGGGGCTGGGTTCGTCACGGGGCGACCCTGCAGGTCATA
>JAGCDQ010000022.1 GCA_017651245.1 Bacteroidaceae bacterium
ATATTGCGCATAGTGTCTTCGGGAGTATGACCATTGATGCCGTGCTCGTGACCGATGGCGATGCCATTTTGGGCAAAGGCAACGGAACGATAGGCGGCATCCACCGCCACAATGCCTTTCATGGTGCAACCGTGATTACCTCCATCGCAAATCATGCCTGTGATGCTGGATGCCATATTCTGAATAGTCAGTGTGAATGTCTTGTGTGTGCCTCCCCTCAGATACGCTAATCCGCATGCCATGCCCGTGCCAGCGGCGATGGCACATCCGCAGAAGGCAGAAAGTTTACCTGAATATTCTTTGATGTACATGCACACTAAATAGCTGAGGGCAGTGGCGCGGAGTAATTGCTCCTCCGTATAGTCGTTCACCTGTTGTGCGGCATAAAGGGGAAGGGTGGCGATAATGCCATGTGCTCCGCTCCCTGTGATGCTCATGGCTGGGCGCGAAAGTCCCAACACGCGTGCCTCGATGGCGGCATTGCAGAGCAGGGAGGCTGATGTCTGTTCATCATCCGAAATAATTTTTTCCCCATTCTTCTTGTATAAGTAATGTGCAAACGTCGTCCTTCGGTTCTTGAGAGCCTGTTCGAAGAGGGCGAGGTTGAGGTTGTAGGCTTGACGGATGAAAAGAATCTCCTCCAGAGGGACATGCTGTGCATAATGGAGCAATTGGCGAAGCGTGTAACGATGGATGATGGGGACTAGGCTCTCCTCGTCTTGCGTGTGGGCATCTGCTTGCTCGAAGATGACCTGACCATCTTTTGTGATTTGTGTGATATTAGTGTGTGCATCACGGATGGTCACACTGGCGACACCCTCATGTGTCGTCACCTCAGCAAAGATATAGATGCGGCTGCTGACTTCGCCCAACTCCACCTTCACCTTTCCCTCGTTCACCAGTGTCCGAGCCTCCTGATTATGGCGAGGTTTCACCCTCTCCAGACACTCCAGTCCCTTGTTGGCATCAGCAGCTACCCAACCGAGGGCTGCTGCGTGTTCGTTCCCCACTTCATGGCTGTTGGGAATGCCACAGGTGAAAGCGTTCTTATACATGCCGCTGTTCAGCACCAGACGCACCCCTTTCAGTTTACCTTCCACATGTTCCTTCGCCTTTGCAACAGCAAACGCAATTGCTCCAGGCTCCGTCACACCGAGGGCGGGACGCATGTCGCCTTGTATCAGTTTCGTCAGTTCCTTCATCAGTTGTGTTTTTTCTCTTTATCAGAATCTCTTTGATAGCCCGTGAGACACACCACCAGCATCACCGCCAGCAATGCCCACGGATAGAATGCGGTGAAGAAAACATCCGTTGCCTGAATCCCCATTCCACATCCCGAGGCCTCAATGCCCTTTTGCAACAGCAGCACACAACCGCCGTAGGGCAGAACAAACGGAAATGTGCAGATAACCGTGGCAAGCAACGTTGTGCGGCGGTAGGGATGCAGTCCGTGCTGTTTGCCGATGCTGTTGACAAATGGTGCGATGCAGATGTTGGCAATTGTATTTACCGCAGCAATCAGGATTCCAGCCACCGACACCAAACCGAAAATAGTCAGCTCAGCACCTCTGGGTGAACGGATGACATGCGCATTCAGACTGCCCGTGATGCCATCCATTCCTCCGCTACGTATGATGAGTCCAGACAGCGACACCACCATCATCAGGAGAATGCAGATGTTTGCCATGCCTCCGATGCCCTCCACGATGGCACCCTCCACTTTGCCGTTCTCCACGCAGATAAGACTGCTCAGCGTGAAAAGGTTGAGCGTCAGTCCAATGCCAACGGCAACAGCCAGTCCCACTGCAAGAGCAACGAAAATATTGACTCTTCGGAAGGAAAGCAGGATGACCACCAACGTGGGGATGAGCAAGGCTAATCCCTGTGGATGTTCGGAGATGTTGTCCAAAGCAGTGATGGACGTGGCAGTATGGAATCCACTTGTAATACCGTAGGCAATCAATGCCACGACTAATGCTGTCAGCACCAAAGGCAGACGTTTCTTCACTGTTCCCCCGATGTCGGCACTTCCTCTCCCGTCAGCATATTCTTGAGTGGTGGCTGCAATCACCGCAGTGTCTGACACAGGGGCGATGCTGTCTCCTAAAGCTGCCCCAGACAGGATGGCTCCCCCCCATCAAGGCAGGGTCTGCTCCCAAGGCGATGCCAGCAGGAAAGAGCGTCAGACTCATCGCGCTGATGGTGCCGAAACCAGAACCTGTGGAGATGGCAAACAAACTCGAAAAGAGAAAAACCACCAAGGTGAATCCCGTGGCATTGATGTCCAGTTGATGGGCAGCCCATACCAGTCCCTCCACGATTTGTCCCTCCTTCAGAATGTTGCCATACACCCCCACGATGAGCCACAGCAACGTGGCAGTCATGGCAGTCTTGCTTCCCATGAACTCAAAGACGGTTTCCCAATAGGCACCCTTTTCTTTTGTGAGAAAAGTCCCTACAAGTATGGCTGCAATGCCGACACCCACTAAGAGATTGATGTCGATTGCTCCCTCAAAAGAGAGTCCGATGGCCGTTCCCACAAAAAGGGTGAACGGCACGAATGAAACAGCTGCTTTCCAATCCATCAAGTTTAAGCTTTTGCCCTTTCCTAAATCAGGTGCAAAGGTACGGTCTTTTCAGCAGCTGTAAAATACCCTTTTCATGGTAGAGGGCTATCGCCCTCCTTCTCAGTTCTTTTTGGGCTTCTCACCCTCTTTCAGCTTCCGAGCCTCATAGCCTGCTTTTGAGAAGGCTTTCAACAGTTGGTTGACGGTGACTTTGTCGGCATCATACTCGATGGTGACGGTTTGCTGTTCGATGTTGGTCACGATTTTCTTCACGCCCTTTTCAAAACGCAGGTTGCCCTTGATTTTCTTCTCGCAATTTTCGCAATGCATCTGTGGGGTGGTGGTGAAGACTGCCTTCTGGATGTCTTTGGCGAGGCATACGGTGGAAACAGCCAATGCAATGAGGAATGCTTTTGTACGTGTCATAGTCTTTGTTTTTTATGTGTTGTTAATGAATATGTGTCTTGTGTGATTACAGGCGGTTGATATTCCAGCGGACGCCGATATATCCCATGGCGCCATGTACGGGTCCCCACACCAATGTGGGGTCGAAAGTGCTGCTCCAAGGTGTTTCAGCATCTATGATGGTCTGACGCTGACGGAAGCCTGTCAGGTTCTCGCCTCCGATGTAGATGGAGAAATGTCGGAACCAACGGGTGACCTGTGCATTCAACTGCTGGTAGGCGTGGAAAGACGTGTGGCTGTCGGTTGTCAGCCTGCCGTCATCCATGGTCTCGAAATGGTGGGGTATTCTCCCGCCTCCGTTCAATTGCAGGGTTACATCAAACTGCCACAGTTCCAAAGGAGTCTTGTAGCTCAGTGTGACAAGCCCCTTATACCGACTGGTCAACGGTTTCTGCATCAGCCGTCCGTCATAGGTGGTCTTCACGTCGTTCAGACGATAGGCAGCCATGAGTTCCAGTCCCTCCATGAGGGGGTAGGAGGCATCCAGCTGAAACGTGTTGGAATAGGAACGCCCTTGCAGGTTGGTGATACGAAGCAAGGTGGGGTCGCTGTCATAGTCGATGATGGCTTGTTGGTGAAAATGGGTGTGGTAGTATTCGGCATTGAGTTTCAAGGTCTTGCCCCATAGAGGAATGTAGAAGGCGGAACTGATGCCGTAGTTCCATGCCTGTTCCTGCTGCAAATCGTCAATGAGGAGGGTGCGTCCGCTGGCGAGGAGGTAGGTGTTTTCTGCCAAAGCATGTACTGTACGGTAGCCTTTGCCGGCAGACAGACGAAGTGTGAGGAAGTCAGCAGGAGTGTACTTGAGATGAAATCGTGGAGTGACGAAGGTGCCATGTATGTTGCTGTGGTCGGTACGAAGTCCTGCCATAGCGACGAGTTTGTTGTGAAAGTTGAAAGTGTACTGGGCGTAGATGCCAGGGGTACTTTCTTGTTCTTCTTTGGTCAGGTAGTCATGATTGAAGGAAAAGCCAGCAGAGAGATTATGCTCTTCGGTAAGGTTGGTCTCGAACATCAGTTGTCCGTATGCCGTCTTTTCGTCCACTTGATAGGTCTTGTTGCCATAGTGTGCATCAACCTTGTGCAGCGAAGCATTGCCCATCAGAGCGATGTTGGTACCATGTTCTGCATTGAGAATGAAGGCATGTTTCATGTAACCCTCATATCGGTCAGTTTCCACACCAATGGTGTAGCGGTGGTGGTAGCTGGGAGCGGTGTGATGGGTCTGTCCCCCATCCCGTTTCTCTTTCAGCAAAGAAAGCCCTCCATGAAAGAGATACCGTTCCCCTTTCCACTTCCATCGGTTTTGCAGGTTCCATTGCCGTACGTTCGGTTGGTCAAGAAAACTGTCATCGTTCTCGTCGTGGTGTCCCCAATCGTCTTGGTAGTGCAGCAGCAGTTCTGTGCTCAGATGACTGTCCAAATGGATGTTCCCTTCTGCATTTGCCTCAAAACGGCTCAAGGTGTTGCCATATAGGTTGACACTCATACCCTGCTCCGCATCAGGTTTTAGATACTCTACGTCTATCTGTCCTGTAATGCTTTCATGCCCATTCTTGACGGATGATGCACCTTTAGAAACTTGAATACTGTTCATCCATGTCCCAGGTACATAATCGAGGGCATAAGGTGCTGCTGCTCCCCGAAAGTTGGGCAGGTTCTCTGTGAGCATCTGCACATAGGTGCCGCTCAATCCCAATAGTTTGATTTGCTTGGCTCCAGTCGTGGCATCCGAATAATTCACGTCAACCGATGGGTTGGTGGTGAAACTCTCTCCCAAATTGCAGCACGCAGCCTTGAAGAGTTCTGTCTGCCCGATTTTTATGCCATTTTCAGCACCGCTCATGCGTAAGGTGCCACCTTGACGAGCTGTCACGGTCACGTCATCCAGACTCTGCGACTGCAGCGTATCTGTCTGCGCAGAAACAAGTAGTCCCTGCATCCAAATGGCTCCAGCCAGAAGGTGTCTTGTGTTCATCATTGTCGTGTTTTATGGCGCAAAGGTACGACTTTTCTAATAATAGTTGAGGTATATGTCTGTTAAAGAATGCTATTTGTGCCTTGAAAACAAAAAACAGGAGTGCTTCGTCACGAAGAACCCCTGCTCGAATTGATGAATCTAATATCGTTTGTTATTTTTTAATTATGGCATTCTATTCTAACGTGATGATTTTTAATTCTAATATATTATGTTATGATGATTATATGCTACAACATCTATGCCAGATGTTCATTTCTTGCCCTTGAAGTGAAGCAGATAGTCCGTCCCTGTATGGTTCCAGATGTAATCAAATGTAATCTCATTACCCTGTACAGTTCCCCAGACTTCGCCCACTACACTGGCTCCTCCAGCATTGCTGATGTATTTTTGGTAGAATTTGTACCCATTCTCTGTTTCTTCAATCTCGACTTTATGTACAACTGCGCCTGTGGTAGGGGAGTTGGAGTTTTTGAGTGTGAAACTGGGTTGGATAAGCTCAATCGTACCATTAGCATTGGCCGTGATGATCAGGACTGCATTGTTGTCCGTTTTAGCATCGTCGCCCGTTACTGTACCCTTCCAGGTTCCTGCCAGAGCTTCTGCTGGAGTCTTGGGAGTTGGAGGTGTCTCGTCATCATCGCTGCTGCAAGCGATGAAGCTGATGCTGCTGATGGCAGCCACAGCGATAAGTAGTAATTGCTTTGCTTTCATTGTTGTGTCATTTTTTAGTTTGTGTTGAACTGCTGTTAATGTTGTTATATGTAGTTATGCATGCATAGTAGCCTTATCTTGTTTTGACGATGCAAAGGTACGGACATTTCGCCATGCCCGAAATACCTTTTGTGCGTGATTTATCTACCCTGTATGTTGTATGGTGCTGCGATAGGAATCTGTGTCTCATGGAGAGGTTTTCTCGAAAAGGATGTACGGGACGGCCTGTCTTGTGGCTGTCCCGTACATGATAAGGTATTTGTAGGAGTCTCTCGCGAGTCAGCGTGAGAGGCTCACAACGAACTGGGTCATGGCGCCCACGCCATACTGGAGGGCATCTTCGTCGAGGTCAAACTTGTCGTTATGGTGCTGAGCGGTGCTGCCCACCTCCGGGTTGTTCACACCAACGAGGGTGAAGACGGTGGGGGCGAGCTGGCTGTAGAGGGCGAAGGTTTCGGAACCGTACCACACGTATTGAGGGTCGGTGGTGACGTGGTCTGGATAGAGTGCCTCCAACTCTTTCTGGGCATGCTGCGTGTAGGTGGTGTCATTGCTCACAGGAGGCAGGTCCACCTTCATGCGGTCGGTGTAGCTGACGGTGCATCCATGTGCTGCGGCCACACTCTCCGACACGTTCTTGACCAACTGGAGGGCGTGTTCGCCAGCCTTGCGGTCGAAGAATCGCAGCGAACCACCGATGAACACCTCATTGGGGATGACGTTATAGACCTGTCCGCCCTGCAACTGGGTAACCCCCAACGTCACCAGTTTCTCCAGGTCGCGCTGGTTGTTCCATGCGATGGAGATGGAGGTGAGCACGTTGGCGGCAGCAAAGACGGGGTTGATGGACTTGTCGGGGCGCGATACATGACCGCCACGGCCCACGATGTTGTAGGCCAGTGTGGCCATGCCCGCCATGATGGGGCCTTCCTTCACAAAGAGCTGCCCGCTGGGCACGTTGCTGGCCACATGATTGCCATAGATGACATCGAACTTCACTCCGTCGTTCTGTAGAGCCGCAATCATGGGACGGATGCCACTGTTGCTCTCTTCGCCTTCTTCGAAGATGAAGACCACCTTGCCTCGCAGTTGGCTGCGCAGGTTGGAGAGGATGCGGGCGGTGCCGAGCAGGATGGCCATGTGGCCGTCGTGTCCGCAGCCCTGAGTGACTCCTTTGTTCTGGCTCACCCACTTCTTAGGCTTACCTTCTCCGTTGGTGGAACTCTCCTCGATGGGCAGTCCGTCGATGTCGGTGCGCAGACCGATGGTCTTGCCGGGTTGCTTAGTGTCGAGGATAGCATAGAACCCAGTGCTGCCAGGCACGTCGTGGATGCTGATGTCGCCCAGTTTCTTCAGTTCGGCTTTCAGATACTTGGCCGTCTCCACCTCCTGCCCACTCAGTTCGGGGTGAAGGTGGAAGTGACGGCGGATGTCGCGGACATAGCTGTCCTGTTGTTCCACCTGTTTGCGAACCTCCGAAAGATCAACATCTCCTGTCGCGCAGAGAGCCACAGGAGATGCTGTCAGAAGTCCTGCAAACAGAATCTTTTGCAGTGTGTTCATATGTGAGTAATTATTGAGTTGTTCTGTTTAGTCAGAGTAGCCAGGGTTCTGGGGCACGATGCCGAGTTCTTCGCCGTTGGAACCGTAGGGGATGGGGAAGCGGTAGAAGTGGCCGTTGATGTGCTCATACTTAGCCTTGAGGAAGCGGTGGATGCGAGCGAAGAAGGTGTTCACCTCGTTGCCGTCGCGGCCGATGCCGCCCACTGTGGCGTATGAGTCATCGTAATGTTCGAAGTCCTTCACGGTCAGCACTGTGGCGATGAGGTTCTTCCAGCGGGTGAGGTTCTGCCAGTGACGCTGCTCATATATGAATTCATACTCCCATTCCTTCTGAATGTCTTCGAGTGTCGGGTTGCTGATGGCGTAGTTGCCCTGGCTCTTGAAGCCGCGCTTGCGAATCTCGTTGAGAGGCTGTTCAGCATCCCTGCTCCGACCGAGCTGTACGAGTGCCTCTGCCTTGTTGAGGAGTACCTCGGCGTAGCGGATCTCGATGCGGTCAACTGCGTTGTTGAGCTGGGTTTCCCAGAGCGTTGTGGAACCGCTGCGGTCAACACCCTTGCCATAGGCGGGAAGTGTCACAGGAGGGAAGTAGGTGTGCACTGAACCGTCGCGTGGGTCTGTAATCTCGGTCACGAGGGAGAAGGCCTTGCGGGGGTCGTTGTCTGGCCAGTTCTCGAAGGTGTGGATGGGCTGGATGTGAATGACCGTAGTGGTCTCCTCGAAGGGGTTCGTCCATGCACAGTGATTCTGGTGGTTGCCCTGCTGGTCGATGCCGTCACCCTCGTGGTAGATGGTGAAGATTTGCTCTGGACCACGGCTCTCGTTGTAGAGTCCGAAGAGGTCTTCGAAGTTGGGCTGCAAGCTGTAGCCGAGGTCTTTCACCTTGTCGGCATACTTGATCACCTCGTTCAGATAGCTGGTGTTCCAGGCCTTTGGAGCAGGGTCAACGCGAGAAGTCTGGATGGCCTTCACCTCGTCGAAGCTTAGTGGCACACTGGCCCACTGCAGATAGACACGGGTGAGCAGAGCATAGGCAGCACCCTTGCTGGGGTTGACAGGTGAAGTGGGGTGATCTGGCAGCACCCCGGCAGCCTCGGTCAGGTCTTTCACCACCTGGGTATAGACCTTATCGATAGACTCGCGCTCCGTCTTGTTGGCATCGGCGGTGGAGAGGCGCAATGGCACTTCGCCCCACAGCACCGTAAGCCAAGAGTAGAAGAGGCCGCGAGAGAACTTGGCTTCTGCCACCACGAGTTCCTTCTCCGACTCGGTCAGCTTGCTGGATGCTTCTGCCTTCTCGATGGCATCGTTCACTGCACCGATACTGTTATAGAGAGCGTTGAAGGTCTTGACTGAGTAGGAGCCTTCCTTGTCATACTCCAGCGTCACCATCTTGGTCACGTTGTCTTCCTCATTGCCCAGATAGGAGGTGCCCAATTCTGTGGGGGTGTCCACCATGGACGTGAATGTGGAACTGAGGGTTTGATAGGGGCGGTAAGCACCACGGATGAGTGCTTCTGCTTCTTGCAGGGTCTGAAGCTCCTGCACCAGGTTGCCGCCTTCGTCGTTGTCGCTGCATGATGTGAGGCCTGATGCCAGAGCTGCGGCGAAAAGGACTGAATAAAGATGAGTCTTTTTCATGTTGTGTTTCCTTTCTTTTGTTTTGTTTTACTTTGTATTATTATTAATTGTGTTGGTAATGAAAGTCTCCTTTCTAAAATCCGGTGCAAAGTTACGGACATTTCGCGATTGTCGTCATACCCATGATGTTGTATATTTACTACCCTGAATATGGTATCCACAGTGTAACTTACTGATACTGTATGAGTTTTAGAAGTGTATTTCTGCTCCAAAGGAGAAGGTGCGGCTCTTGGGATAGGCTCCTTGGTCCACACCTGTGGTCAGTTCGGGGTCATATCCCTTGTAGCGGGTGAAGGTGAGGAGGTTCTGCCCGCTGGCAAAGACGCGGATGCTCTGGATGGCATGGCGGAACTTGAAGGTGTAGCCTGCCGTCAGGTTCTGCAGCTTCAGATAGCTGGCATCCTCCACGTAGCGGCTGTCCAGATAAGACGTGGCCATGTAGCCTGTAAGGGCTGGCACATCGGTGTGGGTGTTGGTGGGTGTCCAGCTGTTCTTCACTGTGGCCAGTGCGTTGTAGCTGCCCGAGGGGTTCTCCAGATAGCGGCGCAGCAAGTTGGCTGCCTCTGCTCCGTGCGATCCCTTGAAGGAAATGCTGGCATCGAAGTTCTTCCACTTCAGATTGGCCGAGATACCATAGTAGAAGTCGGGTTGCTGGCTGCCCAGAATGGTCAGGTCGTAGGTGCTGATGGTGCCGTCGGGCACACCGTTGGGGCCGCTGATGTCGCGCAGGATGGCCTTGCCCGTCTGAGGGTCAACACCGTCGAAGATGAGTCCGTAGAGCGATCCCACTTCCTTGCCCTCCTGTAGCACGTTCTCCCACAGCTGTCCGCTGGTCAGCTTCTTGGTCTGTCCCATGTAGGTCAGCTCGTTCTTGTTGTGGGTGAAGTTGGCGGCAGCCGAGAGTTTCAGTTTGCGGCGGTTGATGATTTGGGCATCTACGCCCAGTTCGATGCCCTGGTTCACCACGTTGCCCACGTTCTGCAGCTGCTGGGTCACACCTGTGGAGGAGTTGACAGGTTGGTAGAGCAGCAAGTCGGAGGTCTTCTTCCAATAGTAGTCGATGACGAAGTTGAGCCTTCCGTTCCAGACGCCCACGTCGGTGCCCACGTTGAAGCTGGTGGTGGTCTCCCACTTCAGGTTCTCGTTGCCCAGGTTGCCCATCGTGTAGGCTGTCTGACCTCCGTAGCTGCTGGCGGTGTAGGAGGTGGCATACTCGTAGTCGCCAATCTCCTGATTGCCCACGGTGCCGAAGCTGGTGCGCAGCTTCAGGTGAGAGAGCCAGTGGGCAGAGGCGAGGAACGATTCCTTGTCCACGTTCCACGAGAGGCCGATGGATGGGAAGTACCCCCATCGGTGATTCTTCGAGAATCGGCTGGAGCGGTCGGCGCGGAAGGTGGCGGTCAGGTTGTAGCGGTCGAGCAGAGTATAGTTCACACGTGCGATGATGGAGTTGAGGGTGGACTTGCTCTGTCCCGATGTGGGTGTATAGACATGGGAACCGGCACTGAGATTGTTGTAACCGAGATCCTCGTTGGTGTAGTGCGAGGTGGTGCTGGTGTTGAAGTTGGTGCGGGTGCTCTGGGTGGTGTAGCCGATGAGGGCGTTGATGAAGTGGGCATCGGTGAGCTGCTTCTCATAGTCGAGCGTCCACTCCGTCTGCACAGTCTGGTTCTGCCGATGGCCAATGCTGCCCACACCGCCTTCGTTCAGACCCAGTGCCGTGTAGGATGGCGCAAAGTAGTTCTGCGTGATGTTGTTGACATTGGCACCCACGGCGGCTTTGGCTATTAGTCCCTCGATAATAGTATATTTGAGCGATGCGTTGACCAGTGCATAGTTGTTGATGCTCTCGGCAGTGGTGTTCTTCAGGTCTGACACAGGGTTGGCAGCCTTGCCGTTGAGTTTGAAGTAGGCGTTCTCGTAGGGGTTGTTGTAGTTGTAGGAACCGTCGGCGTTATAGACGGGCACTACAGGAGGCATGAAGAGGGCGTAGGTGAGCGAGTTGGTGATGCCAGCAGCGAAGGGTGATGACTGATAGTTGACGGGCTGTGTGGTGCTTAGGGCGTTCTGAGTAGTCTTGCCGATGGTCGATGAGAGAGTGACCTGGAATTTCTGCGAGATTTTGTGGTCAATGTTGGCGCGCAGGTTGTAGCGTTCGAAGTCGGAGTTGAGCACAATGCCCTGCTGGTTGGTGAAGTTGGCTGACAGCAGGAAGCGGGTCTTGTCGGTGCCTCCGTTCACGCTCACTTCGTGAATCTGGCTGACTGCCGTGCGGAGCACTTCGTCCTGCCAGTCGGTGCCCTTGCCCAGCAAGGCGATGTCGGCATCCGTGTAGCCGCCTCTGTTGCCGAAGTAGTCCTTCTCCATCTGAGCCCAGTCGTGTGCATTGAGCAGTTTCAGTTTCTTCGAAGGAGTGTTGACCGACAGGGTGCCTTTGTAGCGGATGTCGGTCTTGTTGTACTGCCCTTTCTTGGTCGAGACGATGATAACGCCGTTGGCACCGCGCGAACCATAGATGGCCGTAGCGGAGATGTCCTTCAGCACCTCAATTCGCTCGATGTCGCTGGGATTGATGAACGAGAGCGGGTCGAGCGAACTCTCGATGTCGCCGATGCCTGTCGATTGTGCCGAAGCGTCGTTGTAGTAGATAAACCCATCGATGACGTAGAGGGGATTGTTGCTGGCATTCACCGAGTTGCCGCCTCGGATGCGGATGTTGCTGCCCGCTCCAGGCTGTCCGCCAGCCGTCACCTCCACGCCTGTCACCGCTCCGCCCAAGGCGGCATCGATGGTGGGAGCAGGGAAGTCTTCCAGCAGGTCGGCACCGATGGTGGCCACCGAACCGGTCAGTTGCGTGCGGCTTTGTGTGCCGTAGCCCACCACCACCACATCGTTGAGGTAACTGCGTTTTTCTGTGAGTTTTACGTTGATCTCCTCCTCATCGTCATAAACCGTGACAGTTTGAGGTTTGTAGCCTGTGAAACTGATGTTCAACTTGACGGGCAGTGACTTCACATCAATAGTGAAATGTCCGTCGATATCTGTCATCACACCTTTTCCGTCACCATATTTCACGGTGGCTCCGATGATGCTCTCTCCTGATGTGGCATCCGTGATGGTGCCCTGCACTGTTTGCGCCAAAATCGCAAAAGTGGAAGCGACGGTCAGAACCGCCGCTAAAAACAATCTTTTCTGTAACATGTTGGATGAAGTTTTTTGTGCCAGCCCAAGTGCTGGGCGATTTTTTAATTCTCAATTGTCAACAATCATCTTTTTTATTTTCTCCTTCTTTTAATTGTTTTGTGCCAAAAGCTTGAGTTGGCTCTCCACCTCCTTGTTGGTCAGATGAAGGAAACCTGCTGCATGGTTGTACTGCTGTCCGTCGCGAACAATCCACTGAAGGAACTGTTCGATGTCGGCATCGAAACTGTCGTAAGTGAAGCCGATGTCTTCTACAGGGATGAGGTCGATGTCCTCGTTCTCAATCAATTCAAGTGTTTCGTCGAGGTTGCCCGAACGGAGTGCCTCGCGTTGGCTTGCCTTCACACCGAGTGGCAACAGGACGAGGTCGCTGCGAAGGGTGCGGGAAGAGAGGTCGTAGAGATTGCTCAAGGCATTGAAGGTGACGGAAGCTTTATCTTCGTTGATGGCTGAGAGCAAATAGAAGTCGTCGCCAGCGATGCGGTTGCCACGCAAATCATCGGAGGTGCGTCCGAAATGAGAAGCAAAGATACCAGAGAGGGAAGCCTTGCTGCTACCTGAATACACGGTCAGCTTGTCCTTCAGCTTGTTGTGCTTTCCTTCCACTTCTTCCTCATATTCCTCGTCGAGGTCTTCAGCCGTGAAGAACAGGCTCTTGATGTCCTTGCTCTTCCACTCCTTCTTCTGAATGTCATTCAGCAAAGGGTTTTCTGCCGTAGTGACGGGCAGCAGGGCATAACGAGCCACGTAGGTGACTTGTGCTCCCTCCTGATGACTGCTCACCAATGTGAGGTCGGCGTCAGCGTTCTTGCCACTCACCACCGCAATCTCCACATTGGGCTGGACGGCCTTGTATGCCTCAATCCACTTTTCCACCAGGGCTTTGCTTGCCTTGTTCACTTTCACTGTAATCACACCGTCGTTCTGAGACGTTGCTGCACTCACTGTGAGTGTCACCGTTGCAAATGCTGCTATCAAAAATGCTTTAACGTTCATGTCTTTTATATATTTATAATGTGTAACAATTCTTTTGTTTTGAAATCTGCTGCAAAGGTACGGACATTTCACCTACCCCGAAATCCCTTTGATGAGGGATGCATCTACCATAAATGTGGTAGAAAGGCTTTTTGACGTGATATGGCTTTTTATTGGCGTAGAATGTTTATATTGTTTCAGTCGGATTTTTAGAATGATTTTCCAAAGAAATAGTGTTTTCTTGGTGGATTTTTCCAAGCGTCGTAACTTTGCAGCCGATAAGACAAAAGACTTCATAAATATGGCTGAAAGACAGATTATATTAGCAGACAATCAGGATATTACACGTCTTGGACTCAAAACGCTCATACGTGGAGCGTTGAAAGATGTGGACGGACTGGCTGTGAAAGAATTGAGCCGACGTGCGGAACTGATTGCAGAACTGAAAGAGAATCCATCGTCGGTGGTGGTGATTGACTACACAAAGTTTGACCTCGCCAGCAGTGACGAGTTGCTGAACCTGAGCGAGCGTTTCCCCTTCGCGATGTGGGTGCTCTTCTCCGACGACCTGACGGAGCAACTGATCCGTCGGTTGAGTGTGGAACAGCAGTTCAGCATGATCCTGAAAGATGACTCAGCACAGGAAATCATCACGGCGCTGAAGTGCGCCATCACTGGTGTGCGTTTCCTCTGCCATCAGGTGACGAACCTCCTGCTCACCCCATCGGCTCAACAATCATTGGCAGAACGTGACCAGCTGACAGCGACGGAGAAGGAGGTGCTGCGCCAAATTGCCTTGGGCAAGTCTGTGAAGGAAGTGGCGGTGGAGCGCAATTCAAGCATCCACACCATCACGACCCACAAAAAGAATATCTTCCGCAAGATCAATGTGAACACAGTGTATGAGGCAACGAAATACGCCTTGAGAGCTGGGTTGGTGGAAATGGTGGAATACTATATTTAATTGAGAATTGAAAGTTGAAAATTGAGAGTTGGAAGAATGGAAAAAGCAACGATAGCGATTGATACGAAATTGCCGAGGCAAGATGCATACGGGGCGATTGCCGTGCCGGTGTATCACACGGCGGCATACGAGTTTGAGACGGCAAAGGATATGGCAGATGCCTTCTGTGGAAGAGTGCTGGCACCCGATTATTCGAGAGTGATGAACCCGACGGTGATGCACTTGGAGGAAACGGTGAAGGCATTGACTGGAGCAACGAACGTGTTTGCCTTCTGCTCGGGTATGGCTGCCATCTCCAATGCGCTCCTTGCAGTGGTGGAACAGGGAAAGAACATCGTCACATCGAGCCATCTCTTTGGCAATACTGTGGCACTGACGACCAAGACATTGGCGCGATTAGGCGTGGAAACCAAGCAAATCAATCTGCTGGATCTCGATGCTGTACGCAATGCCATCGATGAGAACACAGCTTGCCTCTATCTGGAGATTGTCACCAATCCGCAGTTGGAAGTGGCAGACCTCTCAGCATTGGCAGAGATAGCTCACGAACGGAACATTCCCCTCATTGCCGACACGACAGTCATTCCCTTCACACAGTTCAGTGCCAAGGCATTAGGCGTGGACATCGAAGTGGTGAGCAGCACGAAATATATCTCTGGCGGAGCCACTTCCTTAGGTGGATTGGTCATCGACTATGGCACCTTCCCTGTGGTGAACCAGCGCATCCGTTTCGAACTGCTCTTCAACGTGGGCAGTTACATGTCGCCTCATGCCGCCTATATGCAGTCGCTGGGATTGGAAACACTCGATGCCCGCTATCGGGTACAATCGGCCAATGCGTTGGCGTTGGCAAGGAAACTGCAAAGTGTGCCTGAAATCAAGCGGGTGAACTACATTGGTCTGGAGGACAACCCCTTCTATGCTTTGGCACGCAAGCAGTTTGGCGAGACGAGTGGTGCGATGCTCACCATCGATTTGGCGGACAAGCAGGCCTGCTTCCACTTCATCGACCACTTGCAGCTCATCCGCAGGGCAACAAACCTCTTCGACAACAAGACCCTCGCCATCCATCCTTACAGCACCATCTTCGGTCCTTTCAGTCGTAGTCAAAAGCAGGCAATGGACGTGTTTGACACTACCATCCGTCTTTCCGTAGGACTGGAAGACGTGGACGACATCTTCGCTGACATCGTGCAGGCAGTCGAGGGACTACCATAAATGTGGTAGATGAATACCGCACGGGTGGGATTTCGTGAATGGCTGAAAACCACGAACTTTGCAGCAGAATTTCATTGTGACAAAAAACTTTATACGACCATGGCAACAAAAATCGCAAACAGCTTGGTGGAACTGATAGGCAAGACTCCACTACTGGAACTTTCAAAAACAAAGAAAAAGCAGAAACTCCAAGCACGGGTGTTGGCAAAGCTGGAGTATCTGAACCCCGGCAGAAGCGTAAAGGATCGCGTGGGTTATGCTTTGATTGAGGAGGCAGAACGACAGGGCTTGCTCAATCGCAACACTGTCATCATCGAACCCACCAGCGGTAACACAGGTGTGGGACTGGCGTTGGTGGCGGCTCAGCGTGGCTACAAACTCATCTTGACAATGCCTGACAGTATGAGTGTCGAACGCAGGACTCTCCTGAGAAGTCTGGGCGCGAAACTGGTGCTCACTCCTGCTTACGAGGGAATGCCTGGAGCCATTCGCAAGGCTCAGGAATTGGCTGCAGAAACCAATGCCTTCATTCCTCAGCAGTTTGTCAACGAAGCAAATCCACAGATTCATCGCAAGACGACCGCCAAAGAAATTTGGGAAGATACAGCAGGAAGAGTGGATATCTTTGTAGCTGGCGTAGGCACAGGCGGCACCATCACGGGTGTGGGCGAAGTATTGAAGAGCCTGAATCCTAAAGTAAAGGTGGTGGCTGTTGAACCTTACGACTCTCCAGTATTGTCGGGAGGCAAACCTGGACCTCACAAATTGCAGGGTATCGGAGCGGGCTTCACGCCACAAGTGCTGAACACGGAGGTCTATGACGAAATCTTCAAAGTGAAGAACGAGGACGCTTTTGCAGTAGCCCGACAGTTGGCAAAGACGGAAGGTGTGTTGGTGGGAATCTCCAGCGGTGCTGCCGCTCATGCTGCCATCGAAATTGCCAAACGACCTGAAAATGCAGGCAAGACCATCGTGGTGCTGTTGCCCGATACAGGTGAGCGTTACCTCAGCACAGCACTTTTCTCAGAAGAATAAAATTATCACATACAAAAAACTTCATCATTATGGCTAAATTAATTGTAAACGGAGAAGACCAAGAGGTTCAGCTCCCTGCTACTGTAGCAGACTTAATCAAACAGAACAATGTGGCACAACCCGAAATGGTAAGTGTGCAGGTGAACGAGGAATTTGTGGACAGAGAGGAGTTCGCCACCCTTCAACTCAATGAAGGTGACGAAGTGGACTTCTTGTATTTCATGGGAGGTGGTGCGTATGTTTGATTTCACAGAAGAAGAACTGAACCGATACTCGCGTCACATCCTCTTGCAGGATGTAGGCGTGGAAGGTCAGGAAAAAATACGCGAGGGCAAGGTGCTCGTGATTGGTGCTGGCGGTTTGGGTGCTCCAGTGGCGATGTATCTTGCGGCGGCAGGTGTAGGTACCATTGGCATCGTGGATGGCGATGTGGTCGATTTGAGTAACCTGCAACGTCAGATCATTCACACTACAGCTGATGTGGACAAGTGGAAGGTGGAATCTGCTAAAGAAACCATCAACGCCATCAATCCCCATGTGAAGGTGAATGCGCATCGTGAATTCCTGATGGCAGACAATGCGCTCGACCTTATCAAGGAGTACGATTTTGTGGTGGATGGAACAGACAATTTCCCTGTGAAGTTCCTCATCAATGATGCTTGTGTAATGGCTGGTAAGCCCTTCAGTCATGGTGGCATCCTGAGATTTGAGGGACAGACGTTCACGCATCTTCCAGGTACAGCATGTTACCGCTGTATGTTCAAGACACCGCCACCAGCAGGAGCTGTACCAACGTGCAGTCAGGCAGGTGTGTTGGGAGCCATCGCTGGTATGCTCGGAACCATTCAGGCAGCAGAGACATTGAAGTATCTGACAGGCGTGGGTGAACTGCTCACCAACAAGCTGCTCACATTCAACGCCAAGACGATGGATTTCCGCAAGATTAATGTGAAGAAAACGGACAAGTGCCCTATCTGTGGCACCAACCCGACAGTAACAGAATTGATTGATTACGAACAGGCTGCTTGCGACCTCAAAAATCATTGATGATATGGCAGAACAGAACAAACTTTCATTGATTGCCTTCTCTGGCGATTTCGACAAACTGACAGCAGTTTTCACGTTAGCGACAGGAGCAGCAGCTGTGGGCTATGAGGTCAACATCTTCTTCACCTTCTGGGGCTTGGACGCCATCAAACAAAAAAGAGGACGTTCTTTCATCGGTAGCAACTGGCTGACAAAGATCTTCGGCTTTATGATGGGTGGTCTCAGTGTTGCTCCCAACAGCCGCTTTAACTTTGGTGGCATCGGTCCACAGATTTTCCGTTCCCTGATGCGGAAAAAGAATGTGGCGACGCTGGAAGAACTCGTTGATGCTGCTAATGCCTTGGGCGTAAACCTCTACGCCTGCGAAATGGCGATGCACGTGCTCGGACTGGAGAAAAAGGATTTTATCCAAGAAGTGAAGGACGTGCTGGGCGTGGCAACCTTCCTCAAAATCAGCGAAGGCGGACAAACATTATTTATATAAATGGTAAATCTTCAAATTGTAAATTAAAATTATGGCAACATATACATTAGATATCACCAAAGAGCATTGTCCGATGACATTCGTGAAGACAAAGCTCAAGCTGGCACAAATCGCAGCTGGCGACACTTTGGAAGTCCTTCTCACAGAAGGCGAACCACTGGAGAATGTTCCTCGTTCTGCAAGGGAACAGGGTTATAACGTTCTCAGTGTGGAACACGTAGAAGGTAACGTACACAAGGTAACGATATTAAAGTAATTGATCATTCGTATGAACGTGATTATCACAGAATCGACCTATCAGTCCATCTTGGCACAAGCACAGAAGGATGCCCCCGTGGAATCATGCGGTTACCTGCTCGGCACGGACAAGGAAACGGCAACGGAGAACTATCCGATGACGAATGTTGACCACTCCGAAGAGCATTTCAGCTTCGACCCCAAGGAGCAGTTTGCAGCCATCAAATATGCCCGCAAGAAAGGACTGACCATCGTGGGCAATTGGCACAGCCATCCAGCCTCTCCTTCACGTCCATCTGAGGAAGACAAACGGTTGGCATACGACCCCAACATTCTCTACTTCATCCTCTCTTTGGCAGAGGAAAAACCTGTATTAAACGCCTTCCGCATTGAGGAGGGCGAAGTAAAAGAAAAGTATCCACTTAGATAAATTAATTATTCACATTTCATCATTAGAAGAACATGGCAGACAACAACATTCAGCGCAGCATCACGACTGCAACGGCTCGCAAATTGGCGAACACCACCAAGACGCCCCCTCAGATGGGCAGTATTACACCGAGACTCCTCCTCAAGCTCCTTCCTTGGACTCAGGTGGAAAGTGGCACCTATCGTGTGAACCGCACGAAAGTGGAACTGAAAAAGGCTGAACGCATCGAGATTCAGTACTTCGATGGCGTGCCAAGTTTCACGGCAAAGAATCTTCGTGCCATCCCACTCTTCCAGAACATCAAGCAGGAGATTGTGGCGCGTTTGGCTCGCAACTTCGTGCCAGTGGAAGTGTCACGTGGCAAGAACCTTGTCACTCAGGGTAAGGACAAGCAGCGTTTCTTCATCGTGGCTAATGGTCAGGCTGAGGTGATCAGCACGGGTACTCATGGTGAAGAACTCCGCATTGCTCTGTTGGGCAATGGTGAGTATTTCGGAGAGGCAGACTTGCTGAGTGCTGCAGATTCTACTGTCAGTGTCCGTTCTGTGACTGACTCCGTGTTCCTGGTACTTGACACACCCGTGTTGGAATCGCTCATCGAGGAAATTCCAGATTTCCGTGAGCAGTTCAACAATGCTGTGGACAAGCAACTTCGTCTGAAGGCGACAGTGAATGAACATGGCGAGAAACACATAGACCTTGTGAGTGGTCATGAGGAGGACAACGTCATCCCAGAGACATACATTGATTACGAAGAGAATCCTACGGAGTACTCACTCAACACTTTGCAGACAGTGGTGCGTGTTCACACCCGTGTAAGTGACCTCTACAATGCGCCATACAACCAGTTGGAACAGCAGCTGCGTCTCTCCATTGAGAGCATCAAGGAACGTCAGGAGTGGGAGCTCATCAACAACAAGAAATTTGGTTTGTTGGCTCAGACAGCTCCTGGCTATAAGATTAGTGCTCGCTATGGTGCACCAACCCCAGATGATCTGGATGAACTGCTTTCACTCGTTTGGAAGGAACCAGCATTCTTCATTGCCAATCCTCGTGCCATCGCAGCTTTCGAACGTGAGTGCACTTGGCGTGGTGTGCCTCCTGTGGCCATCGACCTCTTTGGCACAAAAGTGATTACTTGGCGTGGTGTGCCAATCATCCCATCCGACAAGGTGGAGGTGAAGGGACAGTACTTGACCAATCGTGGTGTAGGAACGACAGACATCATCCTCGTGCGTGTGGGTGAGAAAGAGCAGGGCGTGGTCGGTCTTCATCAAGCAGGCATCCCAGGCGAAATTGCTCCAAGCCTCTCAGCGCGTCTGATGGGTCTCGATCAGTATGGCGTGGCAAGCTACTTGCTCACCAAGTACTTCAGCCTTGCTTCACTCACAGACGATGCCATTGCCGTTCTGGAGAACGTGGAGGTAGGCTACTACCATGATTATCAGCACAGAAACAAGATTGAGAAGTGATTATGTATTTGAACGAGTTAGATAACTTTCACTTTGACTTGCCAGATTTGGGAACAGCACCACAGGTGGCAGTGCCGAATGCGGCACCTGACGAGTTGGACTTGTCAGCCCTGCCCATCCCTGCTGCATCAATCCCTGTGGGGACTGTGGATGCTCCTCAAATAGGAAGTCTGAGTGCCGCTGACGAGGAACTCTTCAGGGGAGTCATCGCCAAATATTTTTCAGATGAAGTGCCATCGGCATCCTCCTCTGGAAAGGCAGACGATGTACAACCGGAAAAGAAGAATTGTCTGCTCAAGGATAACGGCTTCGGCATCGGGATACCCGAAACGGACATCGTGCGAAACCTCCACTACGACGAGGCAGACACAGTGAACACCGAAGAAATCCGCAAGCAGTTCCCTATTCTCCATCAGAAGGTGAACGGTCACGACCTCGTGTGGTTCGACAATGGTGCGACCACCCAGAAGCCGCTGCGGGTTATCGACGGATTGAGCGAGTTCTACAAGACGGACTACTCGAACATCCATCGTGGTGCCCACACGTTGGCAGCACGAAGCACCGACCAGTATGAAGGTGCCCGTGAGAAAGTGGCTCGCTTCATCAATGCCCCTGCTAAGGAGAACATCCTCTTTGTGCGTGGCACGACGGAGGGCATCAATCTGGTGGCACAGACGTTCGGCAGGAAGTTCTTGGAGAAAGGTGACAACGTGATTGTCTCCACCCTCGACCACCATGCTAATATCGTGCCTTGGCAGCAGATGTGCAAATTGCAGGGTGCGGAACTCCGTGCCATCCCCATCGACAAGAATGGCGACCTCATCCTCTCGGAATTGGAACAACTCATCACGCCCCACACCAAGTTCATTAGCGTGGGACATGTGAACAATACTTTCGGTACTATCAACGATGTGGAGAGCATCATCCGTACTGCTCATTCCCACAACATCCCCGTGCTTATTGACGGCGCACAGTCCATCGCCCACACGAAGGTGGATGTGCAGCAACTCGACTGCGACTTCTTCGTGTTCTCTGGTCATAAGATTTATGGACCTTCAGGCATCGGAGTAGTGTATGGCAAGAAGGAGTGGCTCGAACAGCTGCCACCATGGCAAGGCGGAGGCAACATGATCAAAGATGTGACTATCGAACACACCGAGTTCAATGCGCCACCAGCACGATTCGAAGCAGGTACACCCAATATTGCCGATGCCATCGGCTTGGGCTATGCACTTGACTTCGTGCAGAGTGTGGGTATCCACAATATCGAACGTCACGAACACGAACTCACAGAATATGCCCGTCAACAGATTAGTCGCATTCCAGGCATCACCATCATGGGCAATCCCAAGAAGCGTGTGAGTGTCATCTCCCTCGACATCCCTGGCATACCCGCCCCACAAGTAGGACAACTGCTTGATAAAGAAGGCATCGCTGTCCGTGCAGGTCATCACTGTGCACAGCCAGCCTTGCGAGCACTGGGTTACGAGATGTCTGTACGTCCTACGTTTGCAGTCTATAACACCAAGGAGGAAGTGGATCGATTGGTCATCGCACTCCAGAAAATTGTAGCAGACGTGCAGAAAAGATAACATGGGACTTCTATGATATGGCTTTATGCTAAAAGATGAAGTTTTTTGTCAGCCCCGTGCAATCTGTGAAGACTGCATGGGGCTTTTTTCTTTAGGATTTTGTAACTTTGCAGACAAATAGACAGAACGATGATATATGATTTTGATAAACCCATTGACCGAAGAGGGTCGGGCGATTTGAAGCACGAGGTGCTGGAAGAAAGATATGGACGGAGTGACTTGTTACCGCTTTGGGTGGCTGATATGGATTGGGAAACCCCGGACTTCATCACAGATGCCCTGAAGCAACGCTTGGAACACTCCTTGTTCGGCTACACGGTCGAACCTAAGGACTATTGGCCAACGGTGCAGCAATGGATTGAGACCCACCACCAATGGAAAGTGGAACGTGAATGGATGACCTACATCCCTGGCATCGTGAAGGGCATCGGCATGGTCATCAACTTCTTCCTGAAGTCCGATGAGAAGGTGATTGTGCAACCGCCTGTTTATCACCCGTTCTATCTGACGCCAAGGGGTAACAAGCGAGAGGTGGTGTGGAATCCGCTGAAAAATTACGAGATGGACTTCGACCAACTCGAACAAGTGTGTGATGACAAGTGCCGCCTGCTGATTCTTTCCAATCCCCACAACCCAGCTGGCATCGTGTGGGACAGGGAAACGTTGCAACGCTTGGCTCATTTTGCCAAAGAGCATCACCTCATTGTCATCAGCGACGAGATTCATTGTGATATGGCGTTGTGGGACAACAAGCACATCCCTTTTGCCTCCGTGAGTGACGAGGCGTCAGAGGTGAGCATCACGTTTGGTGCACCGACCAAGACGTTCAATATGGCGGGGATTGTGAGTTCATGGGGCATCATTCCCAACGAAGAACTGCGCAAGCCTTTTTACAGATGGTTGACTGCCAACGAGCTGAACGAACCTCATCTCTTTGCCCCCATCGCTACCATTGCTGCCTTGCAACAGGGGGAGGAATGGCGGCAACAGATGCTCCGATATGTGGAAGGCAACATTGACTTCCTCATCGACTATTGCCAGAAGTATATTCCGAAAATCAAGCCTCTGCGTCCTCAGGCCTCTTTCCTCGTCTGGCTCGACTGCCGTGAGTTGGGCCTGAACCACAAGGAACTCAACGATCTCTTTATCAACCAAGTCCATCTTGCTCTCAACGATGGCGAGATGTTTGGTGCTGGCGGCGAGGGTTTTATGCGCATGAATGTGGGTACCCAAAGAAGTGTGTTGAAAGCGGCGTTGGAACGGTTGAAAGCGGCGCTTATATAAAAACAGGAGGAATCACAAAACGTGGTTCCTCCTGTTTTAAAAGTTAACGAAGTTAATTCATCTTCTGAATCAGCTCCATGCCTCTTCGGATGGCAGCCTCATTCATGGGGATAAGTTTGTGGTGGCGTTCTGGCAATGCCTTGTGGAGTCCTTTCACCACGTCTTCCACAGTAGCGATAGGACGCACCTTGAGGAATCCGCCAAGGACAAGCATGTTGAACACCTTGGAGTTGCCTGTGCGGGCAGCCTCTTCCATCGCGTCGATGCGATAGACATTGATGTCGTCACGCTTGGGTGGCTGGATGATGGAGTGTCCATCGTAGATGATAGTGCCGCCTGGCTTCACGAGTGGCTCGAACTTCTCCAACGAAGGTTGGTTGAGCACGATAGCTGTGTCGTAGGCACTGACGATAGGGGAGGACACCATTTCGTCGCTGACGATGACGGTCACATTGGCGGTGCCGCCTCGTTGTTCGGGACCATAAGCAGGCATCCAGCTCACTTGCTTGTCTTCCATGATGCCAGCGTAGGCAAGAATCTTGCCCATGGAGAGGACGCCCTGTCCTCCGAATCCTGATATGATGATTTCTTCAGTCATAATTCTATTCCTTTACTGTGTTCTTTAAGTCTCCCAATGGATAATAAGGGAACATATTGTCCACCATCCACTGATTTGCCTGTTCGGGTGTCATCTTCCAGCCTGAAGCACAAGTGGATACGATTTCCACGAGGGAAGTGCCCTTCTTGTTCAATGAGTTCTCGAATGCCTGACGAATGGCTTTCTTTGCCTTGCGGATGTTGGCTACTGTGTTGACAGCCTGACGGGTCACGTAGCAAGTGCCTTCGAGCTGTACAGCCAAGTCGGTGATGTGGAGTGGGTATCCGTGCAGGTCTGCCTGACGACCGTAAGGACAAGTGGCTGTCTTCATGCCCATGAGTGTGGTAGGTGCCATTTGTCCACCCGTCATACCATAGATGGCGTTGTTGATGAAGATCATGGCGATGTTCTCACCACGATTCAGTGCGTGGATGGTCTCACCGGTACCGATACAAGCCATATCGCCGTCACCCTGATAAGTGAAGACGAGCTTGTTAGGCCAAAGGCGCTTGATAGCGGAAGCACAAGCTGGCGCACGTCCGTGACTGGCTTCAATCCAATCGACATCCACATAGCGGTAGGCGAACACGGCACAACCGACAGGGCAGATGGCAATGGTGTCTTCCTCCATACCCATCTCTTCGATGATTTCGGCAACGAGCTTGTGAACCACACCATGACTGCAACCAGGGCAGTAGTGCATGGGTGTCTCGTTCATCAGCGTTGGTTTGCCGTAGATTCTATTCTCAGGTATAATTAATTCTTCGCGTGTCATAGTTTACTTCAATTCTTCAATTTTTCAACGCTTCAATTCTTCTTACTTCATCCAATAGCCCTTTGGCCAGTTAGTACTCATTTTCTCACGCGCCATGCTCTTGAAGTCCTCGACGATTTCCATTGGAGAGGAAACCATACCGCCAGAGCGTCCAGAATGGAACACGGTGGCTTGACCTTCAGTGGCGAGGCGAACGTCGTTAATCATCTGACCCTCACTCTGTTCCACACAGAGGATGCTCTTGATGCGCTCAGAGAGTTGGCTGATGATCTTGTTGGGGAAAGGCCACAGCGTCTTGGGACGGAGCATGCCAATCTTCACGCCAGTTTCTTGCAGCAGGTCGATTGCCTTCATGCTGATGCGTGAAGAGATTCCGTATGCCACAATGAGGTATTCTGTGTCGTCATCCACGCGATACAGCTCGTAATCCACCTCTTCTGCCTCCACCTGACGGTACTTGGCAGCCATCTTCTGGTTGCGCTCCTCCATCACGGCTGGATCAAGCTCCAGGGTGGACATGAAGTTGTACTTTCTGTTTTTCAGACCGATACCATTGGTTGCCCAAGGACATTGCTTGCCAATTTCCTCATCGGTGCGACGTGGACGATAAGCTGGAAGTTCCACTTTCTCCATCATCTGACCCAGCACACCATCAGAAAGGATGATGACAGGCATGCGCCACTTGAACGTCAACTCAGCAGCCTTGCCCATGCAGTCACTCATTTCCTGCACGCTGTTAGGAGCCAGCACGATGGTGTGGTAGTCACCATTTCCACCGCCATACACAGCCTGATAGTAATCTGCTTGACCTGGCTGGATGGTTCCCAAACCAGGACCGCCACGACCTACGCTGACAATCACGCCAGGCAGTTCGTTACCAGCCATGTAGCTCAGTCCTTCCTGCATCAATGCGATACCAGGAGAAGAACTGGAGGTGAACACCAGTTTGCCTGTACAGCCTGCGCCATACAGCATATTGATGGAAGCCAACTCGCTCTCTGCCTGCAGCACCACCATACCAGTGGTTTCCCAAGGCTTGTCAGCAGCGAGTGTCTCCAACACTTCACTTTGTGGGGTGATAGGATAGCCAAAGAAGCCGTCATATCCATAGCGGATAGCAGCCTTTGCAATCACCTCGTTACCCTTCAACAATACAATATCTTTTTGTCCGTTTTCCATCTCTATTCCTCCTTTTTACGATAAACTGTGATACAACCGTCGGGGCAGACAATCGCACAGCTGGTACAGCCGTTGCATTTTTCCCAGTCAGTCTGTTCTGCATAGTTGTAACCCTTGTGGTTGACAGTTGCACTCAGTGTGACAAGATGTAATGGACAAGCTATCGTGCAGAGGTTGCATCCTTTGCAACGCTCGATGTCCACAACGATAGCGCCTCTCATTTTTGCCATAATTATATTTACTTTTACTTTTAATATCTAAATCTCAAACCTCTTATCGTATCTTTAGCACGCTTGGCTTGCCAAGAAACCTCAAACCCTCTCACGGATTATACTGATCTTTATTATAGAACTCCACGATGTTCATCGTCATCTTATGCAATTCCACCGCTTCAGAATTCGGATTCAGCTTGATGGCCTCAGCATAGGAATCCAGGCACACTTTCCAGTCCATTCTGGCGTATGCCTCCTTACCTTTAGCAATCCACTCCTGTTCCGTCATCCCTATCTTTAACCCTTAACCTTTAACCTTTAAATTTCTCTGCATCATTCTGTCGAATCTCCACTCGACGAATCTTACCAGAGTGTGTCTTAGGCAGCTCGTCCACGAACTCGATGATACGTGGGTATTTATAAGGTGCGGTTGTCCTCTTCACGTGGTCTTGCAGCTCCTTCACCAATTCCTCGTTCGCTTTGTCCTTCCATTCCTTGCCCAACACAATCGTCGCCTTCACCACCATACCTCTGATGTCGTCAGGCACACCTGTGATAGCGCATTCCACCACCGATGGGTGAGTCATCAGCGCACTTTCCACCTCGAAAGGACCGATACGGTAACCTGACGACTTGATCACGTCGTCAGCACGACCCACAAACCAGAAGTAGCCGTCCTCATCCTTGTATGCCAAGTCGCCTGTGAAGTAGAAACCGTCGTGCCAACCCTTCTTCGTCTCGCCCGCATTGTGGTAGTACTCGCAGCACAAGCCAATCGGCTTCTTTCTGTCCGTGCGGATGGCAATCTGCCCTTCTTCGCCCACTTTGGCTTCCTTCCCTTCGTGTGTCAACAGATGAATGTCGTATTGTGGCATCGGTTTGCCCATTGAACCTGGTTTTGTCTTCATCCAAGGCGTTGTGGCAATCAGACAGGTCGTCTCGCTTTGTCCGAATCCCTCCTTGATTTCCAAACCTGTAATCTCCAGGAACTTGTCATACACAGCCGAGTTCAGGGCCTCGCCAGCAGTTGTTACGTGTTCCAGAGAACTGAGGTCGAAACGGCTCAAGTCCTCACGAATCATGAAACGGTAAATCGTTGGAGGGGCACAGAAACTGGTGATTTTGTATTGTCCCACCTTCTCCAGAATGTCCGAAGCGTGGAACTTCTCGTGGTCGTACACAAACAGGGTGGCACCAGCAATCCATTGTCCATACATCTTTCCCCACGTTGCCTTTGCCCATCCTGTGTCAGCCACCGTAAGGTGCAAGCTGCCCATATGGAGGTTGTGCCAGAAAGCCGCTGTGCCAATATGTCCAAGCGGGTAGGTGTGGTCGTGAATCGCCATCTTGGGCTGACCGTTCGTGCCCGATGTGAAATACATGAGCAGGAAGTCCGAAGACTTGGTCACGCGTTCTCTCTTATATTCTGGTGACACCTTCACGCCCGCCTTGAAATCATCCCAACCCTCAGGCACCACAGGACCGATACTGATACGATGCTTCAGGGCGGGCCATTCTGCATGCGCCTCGTTCACGTGACGCAGGATTTCTGGATCGCCTGTGGCAATCAGCGCCTTCACGTCAGCACACTTGACACGATAGATGATGTCCTTCTTCGTCAACAAGAAAGAAGCTGGGATAGCCACAGCGCCTATCTTGTGCAGCGCCAGCATCGTGAGCCAGAACTGGTAGCGGCGCTTCATGATCAGCATCACAAAATCACCCTTCCCAATGCCCAGCGAGAGCAAGTAACTTGCCACCTTGTTCGATTCGCGTCGGATGTCGGCAAAGGTGAATCGGCGTTCAATTCCCTTGTCGTTGCACCACAGCAGCGCCAGACGGTCGGGCGTCTCTTCAGCCCACACATCCATCACGTCATATGCAAAGTTGAAGTTTTCGGGAATCACAAACTCAAAGTTCTTCTCGAAATCTTCTTGAGAGGTGAAGGTTGACTTTTTCAGGAACCTATCAAGCATCGTATTGGTCATATCTCTTTCTATCTTCTTTACTCCATGAAAAATGCACACTCTTCAATGGTGTGCCGCTTTTCGGGTTCAAAATTACAAAGAAATTATGGTTTGGACAAATAAAAAACGTGTAATTATGAGCATTTTACACACACATTCCCTTTCTGTGTAAAAAACGCCGAAAAAACTGCACACCTCAAAAAAAGATGTGCAAAACTTCACTAACTTCTAAAAAATTGTCAATTGTCAATTGTCAATTGTCAATTAATTCGTAACTTTGTGGCATGAAAAAGTTTATTGCTCTACTCAAAGATAAGCCACGACTCTACAATATCGTGTTCAATTCCGACACGAAGGCAGGCAAGGTGTTCGATATCGTCGTGATGGTGGCAATTGTCCTCAGCCTCATTGTTGCCTTCATCGAGACGAAACCCGCTGTCATGGGACGTTTCAAGGATGTGCTCACCATCATGGAGTATATCCTCACCTTCTTCTTCACCATCGAGTATATCCTCCGACTCTACTGCTCCCCACGACCCAAAGATTACGCCCTCAGTTTCTTTGGCATCATCGACCTCGTGGCGACATTGCCCCTCTATCTCTCCTTCATCCCTTATCTCTCTTCAGCACGCTATTTCTTCATCCTGCGTGTCTTCCGACTCATCCGCATTTTCCGCGTGCTCAAGCTCTTCGCTTTCATCAATGAAGGTCATCTTCTCCTTCAGAGCATCAAGCTCAGTTTCAGGAAGATACTCGTCTATTTCCTCTTCGTCCTCATCCTCGTCACCATTCTTGGCACGTTGATGTTCATCGTTGAGGGAGGACAGCCTAACACCCAGTTCACAGATATCGGCACCAGCATCTATTGGGCCATCGTCACCCTCACCACCGTCGGTTATGGCGACATCACTCCCGTCACCCTCGTCGGTCGCCTCCTTTCCTCTCTCGTCATGATACTAGGTTACACCATTATCGCTGTGCCTACAGGTATCGTCTCCGCCACCATGATTGACGAGACCAAGCGCAAGGGAAAGAACGGTCGTTGCCCCCGTTGCAACGAGAAAACCGACCTCAAAGCCAACTACTGCAAGCATTGTGGAGAAAAACTTTGATGGTTTAGAGTTTAGTGTTTAGAGCTAGATGAATTATCGATTGTTTGTAAAGGAAAACCTCGAGGCGATCAGTTCTGAGGAATTGGAGCGAGCTCTCGCCTCCCTCCCAGAATGGCGACGCGAGAAAGCCCTGCGATTCAAGCATCGACAGGGTCGCATCGAATGCGCATTCTCCTACCTCCTTCTCTGTCAAGCCCTTCGTGAGGTCTATGGCATCACAGAACACCCCTCCTTCCTTATCGGCGAGCACGGAAAACCCGAACTGAAATTTAACGATAACGTTAACGACAACCTAAACCTCAAACCTCAAACCTCAAATCTCAAACCTATCTGCTTTAATATCTCTCATTGCAAATCCGCCCTTGCTGTAGCCCTTTCCACTTCTCCCGTTGGAATTGATGTGGAGTGCATTGGTCGTTACAGTGAATCTCTTGCCCGTCATGTTCTCAATGACAACGAGTTTGCAGAGGTATCCCAATCCCCAAATCCCCAGATTCCCTTCACTCGCCTTTGGACACAGAAAGAAGCCGTTGTCAAGCTCACAGGTCGAGGCATCGACGATGACCTTCCCAACCTCCTTTTAAAATATAATAATGTGTCCCTCCACACGGAAGAACACCTCGCCCAAGGATACATTCTTTCCGTAGCTACCTTCCTTGACTGATCCTTTCATCTGTTTCATTTGTGTTCGATAATATTTTCCGTGGAGTGAATAAAAAATCTTGCCAGACTTAAGTGAAATTTACATTCCAAAGTTTGGAACGTATATTCCAAGCTTTGGAATGTATGTTTCAAGGTTTGGAACGTACGTTTCAAGCTTTGGAACATAAAATACACCTAAGGGAAATATAATTTATTGCAAAGGGAAAAGAAAATCCCCGCATAGTATTCGTGTAATTGGCTATGTCGAACTGAAGGTTTGTGTCATTCGTGTTCAAATATTATATCTGTGTTTTCTGTGTTATCTGTGTGCCACTTCCACCGCTTTTGTTGCCAAAAGCACCCGAAAATGTAAAAAAATGAAAAAAACTATCAATTTTTTTGAAAAAAGTTGCAAAAAAATGAGGTAGTAATCATAGAAAACCGTAACTTTACCGCCGAATTGGCTTATGCCCTTTCATAAACACCCTTCGCAAAGGGGGGATATAACAATCACTAATCACTTTTCATATACATTATTAATATATACAGAGAATATAAACAATCAAACTATAACAAACCAAAACGTTTTTTATCAATTTTTTTTTATTAACTTAAACATTTTTAGCTTATGAAGAAGATTACAAAATCTTTGTTGATGCTGCTCTTTACGTTGGTAGGAGTAGTGTCTGTGCAAGCTCAGGATGTACCTGCAAAGGACAAATGGTTCACTGACAACGTGTTCTGTTACAAGGACGCAGCGAACAATGTGAGCCGAGAGATGAATCTCCCTTGGGCAGTTGATCCTGATAATGAAGCAAACGGCTGTATTAAGCTGTCCTCTGCTGCTAATGCTGCTAATGAACATGATCTCCAGTTCATGATTAGAGGTGCCAAGTATGATGGTGAAGACTTGACGAAGGGTGCCTTCGAAGAAGGTAAGGGATTCAAAGTTACCTTCAAAGTGAAGGCAGACGGCGAATATTCAAATTGTGCGTTTGGTACTTTCTATTCAATGACTGCTAGTGGTAAGGAGGGTTGGAAGTTCAACAATTATCCTGGCGAAAAACTGAATGTTACAACTGAATGGCAGACAGTATCATTTACTTATATCGCTACAGCAGACGACGCTGGTAAGTTCACAGCTGTCGGTTTCAATCTGGCTGGTGCTGAGGCTAGAACATTCTACTTCGACGACGTCAAGATTGTACGTCTTCCTCTCGCAGAGAAGGATGCTTGGTTCGATGCATCTAAGTTCACAGCTAAGGACTATGAGGATTTCACGGAAGTGGTTTCTGACAAACAGTGGAGTCCAGGTAGCTGGCAACCAGCTCCTCAGTACTACAATGACAAGACTACTGTCAAGATGGAGAAGACTCAGCCAGATGTTGCTACTGTTCGTTTCGTAGAACAGGAGGATGGCTCTTACATCGAGGTGAAGTCTAATGACATGCCAGTTAGTGACTATGATTGTCAGTTCTTTATGGAGATTCCTGAAGACTTGCGTGCTAACGGCACCAAGGTGGAGGTTTCAATGAAGGCATGGGTAGATGCTGAAAATGGTGGCGATATCACAGTTCAGCCTCAGATTCATGCAGCTCCTTCTGCATGGAAAGACAACTCTAATCCTAAGGCTACATTTGTGGCTGGTAAGTGGACTGATATCAAGTACTGCTTCACTATCAACCAGGATGGTGTTCAGAACTATTGTTTCAACCTTTCTGACGCGGGAACAGAAAAAGCTCGTACTTACAGATTCAAAGATATAACTTTCTTACCAGCTAAGGCTGATTGGTATTATGCTAATGAGTTCCACGCTAAGGATTACAAGAAGGAGAATCCAGAAGATCCTGATCCAGTTTATGCTGACGGTGAAAATCCTCACCCATTGGCTCGTTACGTCTATGATGCAGAAGGTGGCTATGTGGAAGTTGTTACTAACGCAAAGGCTAACCAGACTTATAACAGCCAGCTTTGGATTGCTATTCCAGAGCAGTATGTTGGTACATCCAGCAAACTGACCATGGAGGTTCAGGCTTCTAAGGCTATCACGACTCCTGAAAGTTTCCAAGCAACAGCTACTGGTAATGGTTGGGGTTGTAATCCTGGACCTGGCTCAGGTGTTGCGTTCAAGGTTGGTGAATGGACCACTGTTGAACGTATTCTCAAGACTAAGGACGTTAAATCTACAGGTACTTGGAAAGACAGACAGGCTGACCAGTATTGCTTGGATCTTTCAGAGGTTGTTTCTGAGGGTGAGGGTAATGATAAAGTTTACATAGGTGATGCTATCACTTACCAGTTCAGAAACGTGAAGTTCGAAGCAGCAGCAGAAGCTTGGTACATGGACAACTCTATCACAGTTGACGGAGATGATGCACCATACATCTATGGCACTGGTAAAGAAGGTGGTTATGTAGAAGTTGCCGGTGGCAAGCAGATTGTCTTCGGTATTCCTGAGAACCTCCAAGGCGGTGACGTGAAGATTTCTATGAATGTGAAGGCAGCAGCAGCAGATGCTACTACCGACATTAGCTACACGACCGAATGGGCAGCCGCAGAAGTAATCGTTGAGGCTGCTGAGGCTACATATGCTCTCGCTCTGCCAGCAGAAGGCACATTCGACTTTGATGAAGTTGCATTCGAGAAGTACTATAAGCCTGTTGACTATGGTGACTTCGTAGAGGTTCCTGTTGAGGGTACACTTGTCGGGTCTAAAGATTTCACGGCAGTACCTAAACCATCATTCATTCCATACTTTGATCAGAGTGGCGACCAGAAAGATTATAGCTGGAAACTTATCGAAGGTGAAGGTCTTGAGGTTGTCAATACAACGAAAATTGGACGTTGGTCAGCTCAATTCGCTATCATGGACGGTTTCAATCTCGAGGCAGGAAAGGACTATGCAGTTCGTTACACTTTCAAATATGATGGTGAAGGTGGTACAGGCGAAGATGGATTGCAAACAAGCTTTGGCTTGAAGAGCTGGACAAATAGAAAGGACCTTGTCGTAGATTTCCCAGCAGGTCCAATCTACACCCAGTTGGTAGCTGAATTCCCTGGCTACGAGAATTCAGGTGAGGTAGGCGTATTCTTCCAGAGTGGTGCTATTCTTGGTCGTATGATCATTGAGAAGGTTGAACTCTTCGACATCACTCCAAAATATGACGAGATGGTTTGGTCTGACGACAATCTCGTTGTAAACGGTAACCTCGAAGGTGAAGACGAAGACATGAGCTCATTCGCAACGAAGGTGACTACTGAAGACGAAACTGATCCTGAGACTCTGCCAGCTGTGGCTGCTGATCTTGGTAAGTTTGCTGCTTCAAGTGCAGCTCTGTGGCCAGAAGAAGCAGAGGTTCCAGAAGGTGCTAAGGGTCTTAATATCAATACCGTAGCTATCGGTGATGAAGGTAAGGCAAGTGATACTCAGCTTATTGTTCGCCTCAACAAAGTGATTCCTGCTGGCACCCTGTATAAGGTTGAGTTTGACCTCATGAGCACAAGCCTCGCTGAGATCTCTACTGAGATTGATGCTGATCCAGGTGTGAAACTGTCTGCTGATGGTATTGCTAAGGGTGCTTCTGGTTCTGCACCTGTTAAGGTTGAAACGGCTGGTAAGTATGTTCATTACTTGAACTACTGCAAGGCTCCAGAAGGTGGCATGCGTTCTATCGTATTCAATCTCGCTGGTGAAAAGAATTTAAAGTTCTGGTTCGACAACTTCTCAGTGAAGGTGCTTAATGACGAAGAACTGGCTGCAGATATCGCTACTGCAACTGAAACTGCAGACGCTACTTCTATGTGGGCTGAGACTCTCGCTCTCAACGTAGCAGTGAACAATGGTAAGAACACTGACACTGAAGGTTACACTGACGAAAGCGTACTTACTCTCGAAACAGCTGTTGCAGATGGTAAGGCTGAGCTCAAGAATGCTGAAGCTACTAAGGAGTCTCTCGCTGCTGCTGCTAAGGCTATCAATGACGCTATCGCAGGTCTTGAAGAGCCAGAAGTATTCGTTTCAATGCCAGAACTTACTGAGGACTTCGTGAAGATCGAAGAACTTCCAATCGAGGGCTTCACTAACTGTGAGAAGACTACTGGTGAGTACGAAGGTGCTGCTTACAACGCTTACACAACGAAGGGAGATGTTGAATTCGCATTCAAGACCACTGATATTGACGTAACAGGTTGCGACAAGATTTACATCTTCTTCGCACAGCCAATTCAAGCGGGTTGGGATGTTGCATTCTGGGGTATTGCAGGTCCTGATGGCGTAGAGCATCTTGATGCAGAGACAACTGTTTATGAGTTCGACCTCACTAAGAAGCTTGGTGATACTGAACCTACTTACAAGGATGGTGACAAGACATTCTTGAAGGAAGCTACTTTGTGCAACCTTTGGGGTGGCAACTATCCACGCACAATCAAGGTTTACGGTGTTTACAAGCACTTGATCCCAGCTGAACTTTCTTACACTGACCTGACGAAGGAAATGTTCTTCCAGTGGTCTGCTGCTGACGGCACAGGTGATCCTATTGCTGAGTCTAACTGTGACTTGAACGTTGGCGATGCTGCTGAGATGGTTTATGGTTTGAGCACTGTGGATCATGATAGATTTGCTGATCTCTCTGAATACGCTACTATCGAAGTTACTACAGCAGCTACAGCTGAGAATGAACCTCGCCTCCTCTTCAACCGTATCGAAAATCAAGGTACTGTATATCAGGAGGTTCCACGCGATGCTGCTAAGTTCGAGAAGGTTGTAGAAAACGAGGATGGTACTAAGACTTACATCGTTGACATCGCTGCTATCGTTGCAGAGCAGGGTTATGCTCACCTCCACGCTATCAAGCGTAATGGCTGGTCTGGTACTACTACAGTTACTTCTATCAAGCTCGGTTATGTAGGTGAAGCACCAGAGATCCCAGTTCCAGTTGCTATCGAAGGTGTAGAAGTTGAAGGCGAGACTCTCGCTGACGGCAAGTACATCGAGAACGGCCAGATCGTTATCGTGAAGGGCGGCAAGAAGTACACTGTTGCTGGTGTTGAGATCAAGTAATCAGATCTAACGTAACAAACTATATGAAAAGGTGTGGAGCCAACGCTCCACACCTTTTTTATGTGCTTGTCACACAGATACAATTAAACGGTCACAGAAAACATATAAAAATACGAACACGAATCGCACGAATCTAACGAATAGCTGTTGTCTCTAATTCGTGTGATTCGTGTGATTCGTGTTCAAGTAAAATTTCTGTGTTATCTGTGCTATCTGTGTGAGCTTAAGATAGTCCCTCAATCAGTCCGTCCACAATCGTGATGCGTTCAGCCTGAGGCGACTTTGCGAGTCCTGGCATACGCATGATGTCGCCAGCAATCGCTACAATCATCTCGGCTCCAGTGTTGATGACGAAGTCACGAATCTTGATGTTGAAGCCTGTAGGACTTCCATAGAGCTTCTTGTCGGCAGAGAACGAGAATTGCGTCTTGGCAATACAAACAGGGTAGTGCTCAAGCCCCAACTTCTGGATGCGCAATAACGATGCCTCTGCTGCCTTGCCGAAGGTGACGCTGGCAGCTCCATAGATCTTGCGGCAAACTTTCTCCACTTTGGTCTTGATGGGATCGTTGTTGTCGTAGGTGAAGGTGAGGGGATGGGAGGGTTGTTGCTCAATGGTGTCAACAACCAGCTGTGCCAACTCTTTCGCACCTTCTCCTCCTTCGTGGAAGGCATTGTTGATGGCAAATCCCACGCCGATGCTTTCGCAGTGGCGACGTACAAGTTCTATTTCTTCTTCGACATCAGTGTCGAATCGGTTAAAGGCCACAACAACGCTCTGACCGAAACCTTTCAAGTTGCGGATGTGGCGGTCAAGATTGTCAAATCCCTTGGTGAGTCCTTCAATGTTGGGCTCCTTGATATTCTCGACGGGCACCCCACCATGCATCTTGAGCCCTTGGGTGGTAGCCACGATGACGGTGAGTTTGGGCTGAAGTCCACTCTTTCGGCACTTGATGTCGAAGAATTTCTCTGCTCCCAGGTCTGCGCCGAATCCAGCTTCTGTCACCACATATTCAGCGAATGTCATTGCCATCCTGGTGGCAAGGAGCGTGTTGCATCCATGTGCGATATTGGCGAAAGGACCTCCATGCACAAAGCTGGGTGTCTGCTCCGTGGTCTGCACAAGGTTGGGCTTGATGGCATCCATCAGCAGGACGGTGATAGCATCACCCACGCCCATGTCGCTGAGATAGAAAGGAGTGTCGTCCATCTTGATGCCGAGGAGAATGTTATTAATGCGTCGGCGTAAGTCGTCAAGGTCTTTGGACAGGCAGAGAATGGCCATAATTTCAGATGCAGGTGTGATGTCGAACCCGGTCTCAGCAGGAATACCGTCAGCTTTGGCGCCGAGTCCCGTCACGATGGTGCGCAAGTTGCGGTCATTCACATCAAGCACACGTTTCCACAACACCTCTTTGAGCGTAAAGCCATCATCGCGATGCTGATAGAGGTAGTTGTCCAGCAGGGCTGCAATCATGTTGGTGGCAGTGGTGACGGCATGAAAGTCGCCCGTAAAGTGAAGATTGATTTTCTCCATGGGCAACACTTGTGCGTAACCACCTCCTGCTGCACCTCCTTTCACGCCAAAGCAAGGACCTAATGAGGGTTCACGCAGGGCGCACACCGCCTTCTTCCCTAACTTGTTCAGTCCAAGGGAAAGTCCAATGCTGACGGTCGTCTTGCCAATGCCCGCCTTCGTGGGGGTAATGGCTGTGACGAGGATGAGGTTGCTCTTCGCCACCTTCTTCTCGTTGATGAGGTGAATGGGTACTTTGGCAATGTACTTGCCGTAGTGTTCAAGCTCGTCGGTAGGAATCTGAATGTATTGTGCGATGTCCTCGATTGGTTTGAGCTCACATTCACGTGCGATTTCAATGTCTGTCTTCATCTTTGTATAAGAGTTATTATTGTTTCATCAGTTTGAGCGTGCCCTTCTTGCCTGTCTCGCTTTTGAGGCGTAACAAATAGAGGCCTTTGGGCAGTTCCATCTTGGCAAAGGTGTCGGACACGTTGTCCATAGGACAGGTGAATGCCTTGATGGTGATACTGTTAGAATTGATAACTTTCACCTTGACGTCTTCTGTCGCATCAATGTTGCCGATGCCCGTGACGTATTCTTGGTATTTAGCAGCATCGCATCGCACATAGAGGATGCCTTCGCTGATGCGGCTGGTGTCCCAATAGTTATATACGGGCAGCTGGGGCAGGTCGAAGTTCAGTTCGCCTGCTATGTTGACCTTCTGAACATCTGTCCAAACATAGAAGGAGTCAACCACAGCCTCGTCGGTGGTGAGCTTTCCTATGTTGTTGCTGCTGATTATCGCGCTGATGGTCGCCCCTGCCGCTAGATTGAGGGTGCCAATGTTCATGAGATAGGAATTGTTGATGGAATAAGCATTGGCACCCCTGCGTATGCCAATAGTCACATAGGCGGTGTTACCAATCGTGACATTCTTGCCACCAAAATTTATGAAGCCAGATGTGGAAGTGGCAGATTCACCAGGCTGGATTGTACCATTGATAGTGATACTGTTGTTGGTCAAGGGCACATGAGCGTCGCTGACACCTGTCAGGGCTGCATTATTGTCTACAGTCAATGCGCCTGTGCCGAGTTTACTGCCTGATCCTAGACGGATGCTGCCTTCAGAGATACTGACAGCTCCCGTACAGTTCCACGCTCCTGTGACCGTCATTTCGCCTGTGCCGAGTTTGGTGAAACTGTCACTGCTGGTGAAGATGCCTTCGAACTTGCAGTTCTTTTCATTGCCCACCAACCAGATGTTGGTCTGGGTGTTGACACCATTGCGGAAGGCGCAGAAACCACCGAGGCTTCCAGTGCCTGTCAGCTTGCCAATGCGGAAGGTCTTGCCAGAATTTTGTACATAGACTTTTTCTGGTATATTGAAAGTGCAATCGGCAGAGCCGCTGCTGGTGTCGAGCGTGAAACGTCCGTCGGTTGCAATGGTGGCGTGTGGCACGATCGTGCCTTGAAAGTTGGAGAGGTCGAGTTTGAGTGGTGTACGTGTTGCCACCCATCCATTTCCTTGTTCTCCAGCACAATAGATGTCGAGCGTACCTTCACCAGTTATCTTGTTGGTGTAATCTGCGCGATTGGCAGTTTCCCATGTTCCTTTCTTGCCACGGGGTACGTATAGTTCGTTGCTGGTGCCCACTCCATCTTTGAGTGTTCCGCCTTGAAATTCAACGACTGCTGCAGCATTGCCAGCGTGGTTGTCGATGGCACCACCCATAATGATGGCTCTGTTGAGTCCTGCTCCGCTGGCATAGGTCTTGATCCATCCAGAACCTTTCTTGGTGAGGAGGGTGCCAGAGAATTCTTTGTTCTGGATGAAGTCTTTGTTGGCGTCAGCACTGATGACACCTCCTTGCTCACCCACAAACTTGATGGGCGATCCGTTGGTGACGGTGGCATTGGTCTGAAGCACAGCCCCGTTCTCCATCGTGAATCGGTCGGAAGAAGTGGTCACACCACCTAGGTTGCCCGTTGCCTTGTTCTCGTTGGCGAGGGAAGAAACCACCACGGTTCCCCCCTTCAGGTAATTGCCACCCGTATAGGCGTTCTCGGTGGAGAGGGTGAGGGTGCCAGTCCCTTCCTTCACGAAGGAGCCGGTGGTGATAGAGCCAGTTCCTGAAAGGGTGTATTTCTTCGAAGCATTCACCTTGAAGGTCTTAGGCTCCAGGTCTTCTGAGATGACGATGGAGGTCTGGGCGCCTTCGTCGGTGAAGTTGACGATGTCGCCCTTCACGAATGCGTCAGGAGTCTTGGACTCGTCTCCTGCCACATAGAAGTTGTCGGTCTTGGCGTGATCCCATGTGGATGATTCACCACCTGTCCAGATCACCTCAGCTGCCTCGCGCACATTGCTGATGGAAAGGACGAGTTGCTTCTCGCTGTTGACAGAGAGGGCAACACGCTGGTCGTTCACGCCCTCAATCTTGATGTCGTTGAGGGAACCGTTCACTTCATCCACCCGACCGATGACGTATTTGCCTGGTTCGAGGTTCTTCGCTCCGTCCAGACGGTGTTCCACAATCTCGATGACGGGTTGCAGGTTCTTGGGACCGTATTGGCTCCAGACCTCATCGGTGAGTTTGCTTTCGATGTTCAGCTGGTTGACCATCACTTGGTCAGCCTTCAGCCCTTCGGAGTAGAGGTCGAGCACGAGACGTGAGCCAAAGCCCATCGTGTAGGTTCCGGTGGTGATGGTGCCTATTGCGTTTTCGCCGCCAGGACGAATTACAGAGGCATAGTCGGCCTTGATGCTCTTAAATTCACCACCGTTGGAGTTCAGCTCTGCAAAGCGGTTGAGCCAGAGGTCTGACTGCTTCATGCTACCGTCGAACTGGACGGTTCCTGCCCAGATATCGGTGTTGCCTGTGTGTGTCATCGCCACCTTGGGCAAGCAGAGGATGCCGTCGCCTTGCTTGACGAGGCGGGTGGCACCCGTAAGTGCTCCACCTGTCACCTCGCAGGTGTAGTACTGGTAGGTGGGGGCAGGTTTGGAGGAGGTGTTGCTGCCTGCATTGCCCTGTACGTGCGAGGGCACGTTGAAGGTCACAATGTATGGGGAAGCACCGTCTTGGATGCTTACCTTGGTGTCGTTGGTCTCGCACACGATAAGATGGTCATCTGTGGTGGTGATGGTTCCACCATTAGGCACTTCCACGCGTCCCGTCATCGTGTTGGTGGGGGGAGCCTGTGTGATACCCTCCAACTCACCCAAGAAATAACTCTTGTGAGGAGGTTGGTTGTAGCCCATCGTTTGCAACACCATCGCATTGCGGTATTGGTGGTCAGACCAGAGGGTGGGGATGCGGTAGTTGGTGGCGTAAGGGGTGGTGAAGATGCGGATCTTCTTGTTGTCGTCTGTACGCATCACCACTTCTTCGCGCCAGTCTCCAAAGATGTCGGCAATGGCGCTTGCGTTGTTCTTGGTTCCATTTACGGTCAGACAGCCATCAGAACTGAACAGGCGTCCGGAAGGATACTTGTAGATGACAGCAGATCGTCCTTCATTGGAGCTTCCAGGAGAGTCGTACACGTCGTCGCACAGGTCACCATCCCAGTAAATGCGCTGGTTGAGGTGTGACCATAGGAGGGCGTCGTCCCTTCCAGCTGGAGCATCCGCAACAACGGCATCCTTGACGGTGGACACAAGGCCGGTCTGGGAGGTTCTTCCGATGCTGCCCACAAAATCGTTGGAGAAGTTGCCGCAAAGGGAACGCCCGTCGTCGTTCGACGATTTGAAACGATAATAGATTTCGCCTGTAGTGGCGTTATAGTAGGTGCAGGCAGGCTGAGATTCGTTGCAGGTGAATTGTTCAGCATACTTGCGATAGGGGTCGAAGTCGGCACAATGCTGGGCATCTCCGTGTCCGAGACCTGTGGTACAAAGTCCCTTACCATTGTCATCGATGATCATGGAACCGAAGATGATTTCATCACGTCCGTCCCAGTCCACATCGCCAATGGCGAAGTTGTGGAAGCCGTTGCCAAACCAAGCTCCTCCTGTGGTGTTTTCCCAAGACCAGTTCTCGGTCAACTGATGGGTGTCAGGATCCACTTTGAGCGTCACAAACTTGTGCTGGGTGTAGCATCCACGTCCAATGAATATGAAAGGTCTGCGACCATCGAGGTAAGGAGCACCCCAATAGTGCTTGGTGGAGCGGTGTCCATAGCCGTCTCCCCAGTCGCTGGCATTGCCGCGTGGGGCAGGGTAGGCCATATAATGCGGATGCTCGGATGGACCGATGTCGTAGGGTTTGCCTGTGGCTCCTTCCAGATAGAGCAAGTATTCGTTGCCCGTGTTCGTGTAGGCGGCGTTGGGATCTCCCGTGTTCACCGTGTTTCGTGTGTCCAACGTGCTGCTTCCGATGAGTTCTGTCGTGCCGTCAGCATAATGGATGTAGGCATTGTCTTGTATGCGGAGCAACACTTCTGCCTTACCGTCCATATCCCAGTCGTATGCCACGCAGTCCCATTGCTCGTCTGGACCTGAAATCATGTTGGGACCGAGGTCAATCCACCAGAGTCGTTTGCCATTGATGTCATAGCAATCGATTACGTGAAAGCAGTTTTTTTGCGAGGTGTTCAGCACGGCATCGCATGGACGTTTCACAATGAATTCCACGATGCCATCGCCTGTCAAATCACCTAATGAGACATCGTTAAGTGTATAGTGAGAAGTCACATCTGTACCGTCACGTCCTGTGATTTTCTGTACAGGAATGTCGAAGTAACCATTATTCCAGCGAGATACTTCCTTGCTCTTGAGTTCGGACTTTTCTTTACCTCTTACGACAGGAATGACGTAATACTTGGTGTCGGATGTACCAGCTGTGTGGAGGTAGTTGGACACATCGAGGTTCTCTGCAAGGAGGGAACCATTGCCGTAAAGATTGTAGGTCACGTCGTAGTACTCCTCGCCCAGCACGCGCCAACTGACGAGGTTGCCGCTACCACTGGGCACAGCCACCAGACCGCGGTCGAGTTTGTCGGTAAAACGCTGAGCGAAACCTATCGCGGTCAGCATGATGAAGATGAATGTGAGAATGAACTTTTTCATAAATGGATAGTTAGTTATAGTTAATTAGTCGTTGTTGGATTTACTATTTCAGTATTTCTATTAATTACGTGCCAAAGTTACATATAATTCTTTTATTGAGCAACCATTTCAAGCAAATCTTTGCCGGTAAGCTTGTAACTGGTGTCGGTTCCTGCTAAAATGTTCTCTGCGAGGTCTCGCTTGGTCTGATGGAGACGGATGATTTTCTCCTCAATCGTGTGTTGACTGACAAGGTGATAGACGGTGACGGCACGATTCTGACCAATACGGTAAGTACGGTCAGTGGCCTGCTGCTCAATGGCTGGGTTCCACCAGGGGTCGAGATGGAAAACATAATTGGCTTGCGTGAGGTTGAGTCCCAATCCACCAGCCTTGAGACTGATGAGGAAGAGGGGTTTCTCACCGCGTTGGAAGGCTTCGACCATTTCTGTGCGTTGTTTCATTGGCACCCCACCATCAATGTAGAAGTAGGACATGCCAAGACGATCGAGCTCTTTCCTGACAAGGTCAAAGAAGCTGACGAACTGGCTGAAAACCAAGGCTGTGTTGCCACCCTCGATGACACCTTGCAGAAGTTCTGTGAGTGCAGTGATTTTGGAACATTCGCCAGCCCACTTGGGTTCGATGAGCTGTGCGCTGCATGCTGCTTGGCGCAGTCGGGTGATTTCTGCCAACACATGCATGTCGATATCTGCTCCAGAGGCTTGGAGCATCTTTTCGGCTCGGATGCGGATGCTCTCGTAGATGGCAAGTTCATCACGGTTCAGTTCCACTGCATGGTAAATCTCCGTCTTTTCAGGAAGTTCCTTCAACACCGCCTGTTTGGTGCGCCTCAGCATGAAGGGGTGTACGATGCGCTCAAGTTGTTCCTGCTTCTCCTTGTCTTGATGTCCTTCGATGGGGATGATGAACTTTTGCGAGAAATGTTCGTAGTTGCCCAGAAGTCCAGGATTGACAAACTGGAAGAGGCTCCACAGTTCACCCAGATGATTCTGCACGGGTGTACCTGTCAGCATCACACGGTTGTCTGCCTGTATCTTCATGGCAGCGGCACTGGTCTTGGCTCCTCGGTTCTTGATAATGTGTGCTTCGTCCAGACATGCCACGTTCCAATGCTTCTTGGTGATGTATTCTTGTATGCTGAGAAGGATACCGTAGGTGGTTACAATCACGTCGCCAGCCTTGGCATCTTGGATGGTTTGCAGACGGTCTGCAGCAAAGTTAAGAATCTGCACATTGAGTACCGGCGCGAACTTCTCTATTTCTGTCTTCCAGTTGGGGGCGACAGAAGCTGGCGCCACCACAAGTGAAGGTCCTTCATCCTTCTTCAATAGGAGGAATGCGATGGTTTGTATGGTCTTTCCAAGTCCCATGTCGTCGGCAAGCAAAGCACCTGCTCCCCAACTATTGAGGCGGGCTATCCAGAGGTAACCATCTTTTTGGTAGGGACGCAGGGTGGCATTGAGTTGTGCAGGAATGGCAGGACTGTAGGTGGAACCATCAAGGATGCGCTTTCGGATGGCCAAAAGTTTCTCGTCCATGTGGAGTTTCATCTCGCCAAACAGAAGGTCATCGCCCATTAAGGCTGCACTGAAAGGCGAAATCTTGATTTTTCCACGTTCACGGTTGGCAATGGCATCCAGTGCCTTCAACTGGTTTCTCAGCTTCTCGCTCAGTGCCAAGAACTCACCTTCCGCAATCTTCACGAACTTTCCTTTGCTTTTTCCCACCAGCTCCAGCAGTTCACTGATACTGATGCGTGTCTGTTCGTCAATGTTCACCTCTCCTTCAATGTCAAACCATTGTCCACGTTGCTTCAGCACACCGCTCCACGAGCCTGTACCTTTGGTAAGGGAGCGAATCTTGAAACCTTGTCCCTCAGGCCATTCTGCATAGAACGTATCAGGGTGTTCTTGTATCAGTTGCACAAGGTCAAGCATGAATTCGGGGGGATAGACCGCATCCTCTTCGTCATACCCCTTGCTTTGCCAGAAGGAACGCACCAGTTCGAGATTCTGCCGTTCCATTTCCATATTGCGCTTCACTCTCATGCGACCTTCCTCGTTTTCATCAATGATGGTGTTGTCGCCTTGTGCTAAGGAGAATGTCTTTCTACCCCCAGGCAAGGGGCGTACGAATGTCTCCACTTCCCAGTTGCTGCCTTGCTTGGGACTGATTTTGAACCCTACGTTCCACTGTCCATTGACGAGTGGCAGGGTGCTTCCTCCCTCTATCAATGAAGAATGCAGTTCCACCTTACCGCCAATTTTTGTCAGAAGACTCTTGAGCGTTTTCTCTGCTTCTAACGGCAGACTGCCCAATTGCAGCAGCTTGACGTAATAACCGCGTATTTCGTTGGGGATATTGATGAGGCTGTAATGCGTGGGTGAGTCTTCCACAATCACGAGATCGTCTTTGGCGTTTCCTAACGGGACGTTTGACTTGACCACAAATCTGTCATCCTCCTTCTCCACAATCAGGTAAGGCTTGTCCCGGTCCACTTTGACTAGTTCGTAGGGAAGATTCGGACCTATGTAAAGACGGCTTTCATCCACCATTTCCTCTATCACGTCCTCCAGTTGCAACTCCCAATGTTCACTGTGGTTGTGTCGTGCCAAAATGCGACGGTCGGCATTGTTCATGTATTCCAAGTCGCCCTTTCTGTATCGAGCCTCGCTCAATCGCTTGCCGTTGCCCCATGCTCCGTTTTTCAGACGGGTTTGTTCCCTCACCTGAATGATATGAGAGTCGGGAGATTCACGAATGTACATCAACCGCGTGTCTGGTACCTCTGTCACGGGTTTGTTGCCGTCTGCCTCGTCCATCAGACCTTCCAACACAGATTCCCATTCTGCCTTATGATAGATGTTCACAAGGGTGGGGTGGTCGCCAAACCGATGGCGTAGCGATTCTCGTTCGTAGTCGTAGAAAGGAAGATATTTCGACATCTCATGTTGCAGCAAAGCAAGCTTAGGGATGCAGAGGTTGACATCCATCTCATTGGTTGGGTAACCTAAGTAGTTTGCCAGCAGGAATGCCAGCGAACGGTAGATGGGAGGGAGTTCTCCCTTAACTCCCTGATGATATAAAGATTGTACTTGCTCTTTGTGTAGGGTGGTGCTGATGTTACAGAAGTCTTCAGCCAAGATTCTCGCAGGTAACATCTCGTGATTGATCCTCACCTCCATATTCGCCACCAATTCCCTCAATCGGGTATGGCAAGCGGCTGCCATCTTCCCATGCTCATTTTTGCCTTCAGTGGCAACAGCCATATAACTCAATACCAGATAGAAAGTGATGAGTCCCTTCTTGAAATAGCCTCTTACCCCTCCTTCCTTCAGTTGTGTCTTCAGAGCCATATCAAACCATTGTGCCGCTTCGATACTTTTGTTGGCACAAAGATTTCGCAAAGCACCCATGATAAACCCCGCGGAAATGTTGGAATAGATGCCCTCGGAAGGAGTCTGTCCGGTGGCGATGTATTCATAAAGTTCCATCTCTGCCAACAGACGGCATCGAACAGATTCGGTGATAGCATTGTAGCGGTTGATGATGGTGAGTGTCAAAGTGAGATCTACCACCTTGTCATGGCTGATGAGGTAATCGCTCAGATGTCCATAAAACTGTATGAAGGACTCTGTCTGCAGGTTCCCAAATAACGGCTGGAAACGAGGTTCTGCAGAAACACTATAGAAAAGATGCACTTGATCTTTTCCAATCACGTTGGCACTGCTGCATAATTGGTAATTGCTTTCAACCAACTGCCTGACGGCATAGCGCACAAACATATAGGTCTGACCGCTGATCTGTTGCAATTTCTTGAATGTTAGCAACAAGTCCTTGCGACACTCATACAGATACCACAACACGGGGATGAAATCTTCTTCATTCACTCCATAACGCGGCATATTGGAATACCAGTCCTTCCCCTCATCTGTGAAGATTCCCTTTTGGGTCAGTTCTTCCAACGCTGCCTTGCCGTCGAACGCCTTGAAACAATACTGTCCCAGAATATAGATATGCTCATCCATTCGCTTGTTAGAGTCCAGTCCCATATCGGCATAGAAACATAACAACCGTTGTGCATCCTCGCTCAGTTTCTCGTATTTATCGAATACCATGAATTGTTTGTGTTGGTAAAAAGCGTGCGAAGGTACGGAAAAGTGCGCAGAGTACCAAGAGAAAAAGCCTATTTTTCTCTTCTTTGGCAGAACGGGAACAGTTTTTCCTACGACGGCTTCAAAAACTTTTTACGTCGTGTTCAAAAAAATATTTAGAATGGGGCGAAGAAAAAGGTGAAAAATAATGAAAGGGGAATTGTCAATTTTGACCGGCTTTTCCACCCATAATATCTATCAACTCATTTGTAATGGCTTGCTGACGGGTCTTATTGTATAATAAAGTGAGTTCTTTCAGCAAGTCATTGGCATTGTCATCTGCTGTTTGCATGGCGAGCATACGGGCTGCGTGTTCGCTGGTGAGGGAATCGAGCAGGATGCCATAGACTTGTGCATTGAGCAAACGAGGAGAGAGAGAGGTTCGGAGTTCCTGGGGAGATGGCTCTGTGAGATAAGTTGAGATTGGATTTTCTTCTTGCCGCATGGAACGGTCATCGGGCAACTGTAAACTGTCAATAGTGATCACTTGATGACCCATAGACTTGAAATGATGATACAGGAACTCTATGCGCTCGATTTCTTGGGCTTGATGCCATTCGCAAGCCATCTCTACCAATGCAGATACAGCAGTAAGGGTATTGCTTTTTTCAATCTTCTCAAGCAGCGGAACAAAATCAGCATTGAAATCCTTGTTGGCTTTCTTCAGTTCGTGAGCTATTTTCTTGCCAATAGGTAACAGACGCACGTTCTTGCCCTGTGATTCCAACTCATGAATACGTTGCAGGGTGGCTTTGGCGATGTTGCTATTAAAAGCACCGCAAAGTCCGCTGTTGGAAGAAACGGGAATGAGAAGAATGGACTTGATATCCTCTTTGTCCTGACGGACATCTCCCCCGTAAAGGGGAGAACCATCCGGATGGTCTCCCTCCCCATTATGGGAGAGGGTCTTCACAATCTTCTCCAACTCATCTTTATATCGCAGGAAAGCCTCCGTCATACCCTGTGTATGATGGAGCTTCGCGCTTGCCACCATGCGCATGGCACTGGTGATTTTCTGCGTGTTGCGGACAGACGCGATGCGACCTTTTATTTCTTTGAGAGAAGACAAGATGATTTACAATTTGATGATTTACGATTTACAATTTGACAGATGCAGCGGTTTCTTCGATAATAGCGGTGATGTTGTCATCAATCTTTCCTTCCTTGAGCGGCATGAGCACATCGTCTTGATGGGTGGTGCGCAGGAGGTCAAGGAAAGCTGCCTCAAAATCACGTGCTTTCTCTACAGGAATGTCACGCAATAGTCCGTGTGTACCACAATAGAGAATGGCAATTTGTTCTTCCACTGGCATGGGTTGGTATTGCTTCTGAATGAGCAGTTGAGCGTTCTTTCGTCCTTTGTCAATCGTGAAAGCCGTCACAGGATCCATGTCACTGCCGAACTTTGAGAAGGATTCCAATTCACGATATTGTGCTTGGTCTATCTTCAGTGTTCCTGCTACCTTCTTCATGGCTTTCAACTGGGCGTTTCCACCTACACGAGATACAGAGATACCTACGTTGATGGCAGGACGCACGCCTTGGTTGAAGAGGTCTGTTTCCAGGAAGATCTGTCCATCAGTAATGGAAATGACGTTGGTGGGGATATAAGCTGATACGTCACCCGCTTGTGTTTCGATAATGGGGAGTGCGGTGAGTGAACCTCCACCACGCACCTTGCCTTGCAGACAATCGGGTAGGTCGTTCATTTGCTCTGCCACTTCTTGCTGGGCAATAATTTTGGCAGCACGTTCCAAAAGGCGTGAATGCAGGTAGAAGATATCACCAGGATATGCCTCACGACCTGAAGGACGCTTCAGAATCAACGACACTTCACGATAAGCCACTGCTTGTTTGGAGAGGTCATCATACACGACAAGTGCATGACGCCCCGTGTCACGAAAGTACTCGCCAATCGCAGCACCTGCGAAAGGTGCGTAGTACTGCATGGCTGCAGGGTCGCTGGCTGTGGCAGACACAACGATCGTGTAGTCCATTGCACCCTTTTGTTGCAGAATATTTACGATAGTGGCAACGGTGGAACCTTTTTGACCGATGGCGACATAGATACAATAGACAGGTTTGCCTGCCTCGTAGTTGGCGCGTTGGTTGATGATGGTGTCAATAGCGATGGCGGTCTTGCCCGTTTGACGGTCACCGATGATGAGCTCTCGTTGTCCACGACCAATAGGAATCATTGCATCAACGGCTTTGAGTCCTGTCTGCAATGGCTCGTTGACAGGCTGTCGAAAGATGACGCCAGGCGCTTTACGTTCCAATGGCATATCGAAGCCTTCGCCTGTGATGGGACCTCTGCCATCGATGGGATGCCCGAGGGTATCGACCACACGTCCTATCATGCTATCGCTCACGGTGATGGAAGCGATACGTCCCGTACGTTTCACGACATCCCCTTCTTCGATGCTGTCGGTGGGTCCCAGCAACACGGCGCCTACATTATCTTCCTCGAGGTTCATCACGATGGCTTCCATGCCATTGTCGAATTGAAGGAGTTCACCAGCCTCAGCATTGCGCAGACCATAGGCACGTACCACACCATCGCTGACTGTCAGTACGGTGCCTACCTCTGTTTCGTTGCCGAGCGTGTTCTCTTCATGATCAATGTCGGCGAGTTGCTGACGCAACATCGCAGTCACTTCGCTTACTTTTATTGGGTTGGACATAATTCTTTTCTAATGAGTTCCAATTGATGTTGATAACTGTAATCGTAGCGGCGGTCGCCGATGCGGAGACGGAAACCACCGATGAGTCGTGGATTCACCTTACATTTATATTCCACTTTGCGATGTCGGTGTGCTTTGATTCGTTCGGTCAGATGCTCGATAGTGGCATCATCGACAGGTACTGCGGTCTCGAACACCACATAGTCAATGTCATGCAGTTCTCTGTACATTTCCCGATAGATGAAGATGATCATGCGTAGTTGATCCTCACGATGGTTCTCAAGAAGCAACCACAAAAACCGCGTGAAAAGATTGGTGGATTCCAGATCAAGCCCAGAAGCAAGTAATAAGAGTTGGTACTTCTTTTCTGCTGTCACGTGGGGATTGATGAGTGCCATCTGAAGTTCTGGCTCCGCTTTCATCGTGGAATGGAGCACACCAAGACGTTCATAAATCTGTTGATCCATGAATTGTGCCTTTGCCTCTTCAAACAAGGCTGTGGCATATCGCTTTGCAATGCTTCCGTTCGTCATGAGAGTTGACTGTTAGAGTTTGTCAATGAGCTGCTCAATGGTCTTCCGTTGGGTGGCTTCGTCCTTCATTCGTTCGCCAATTACTTTTTCTGCAATGTCGAGGGCAAGGCTTGCCACCTCCTGACGCACTTCCTGCAAGGCTCTTTCCTTCTCTGCCTGAATGCTCTGCCGTGCCTCCTCTATCATTTGTTGAGCAGAGTTCTCAGCCTCTTCCTGCGCTGCCTGAACGATCTTCTGTTTCTCCTGCATGGCATTAGCAATGATGTCCTTTTGTTGTGCTTTGGCATCAGCCAACAACCTCTCACTCTCTGCTTGGATGCCTGCCAACTTTTCGTTGGCTTGCTTGGCAGAGAGGAGCGACATCTCGATGAACTCTTTTCGTTCGTTGATGGCCTTCACGATGACTGGGAAACCGAATTTCGCCAGCAGGAAGAACACCACCCCGAACGAGAGTACCATCCAGAAGAGTAGTCCTGGATCTGGTATGAGTGGATTCATTTTTTACTTATTTCAGCACGACAAGGAGGCACACCACGATGGCGAACAATGCCACACCCTCGATGAAGGCAGCTGTCAGAATCATGGACGTGCGAATATTGCTCGCAGCTGAAGGCTGACGGGCAATGCTTTCAGTGGCAGACTTACCAATCATTCCGATGCCGAAAGCGGCACCAATCACTGCGATGGCAGCACCAATGGCTGCTCCGATTTGTGCGAGGCTCATGCTCGCTTCTACTGCTTCAAGAATCATAATTACATTTACAATTTGAAGTTTTACAATTTACTATTATTCATCATGCGCCAATCCAATAAAGTTGGCGGTTAATATCGTGAACACGTATGCTTGGATGAACGCCACGAGTAGTTCGAGACAGTTCATGAAGATGCAGAAAAGAACACTCACTGCTGTCATGGAGGCGCACATGCCTGCCCCCATCTTTGCCGTCACAAACACCACACTGGTCAGTGCCAGGATAATAATATGTCCTGCCATGATGTTAGCGAAAAGACGGACCGTCAGTGAGAAAGGCTTGGTGAAGACCCCGATGAATTCAATCGTTGGCATGATAGGTAATGGCGCTTTCAAGAAAATCGGAACATCTGGCCAGAATATGCTCTTATAATATTCCTTGGGCGCAAAGCAGTTGATGGCGATGAAAGCAGTGACCGCACAGGTAAGCGTCACAGCGATGTTGCCAGTCAAGTTCGCTCCCCCTGGGAAGACAGGAATCAGTCCTAAAAGGTTGCTTGTCAGGATGAAAAGGAATATGGTCATCAGATAGGGTGAGAACCGTTCGTATCCGTGTCCGATACTCTCTTTCGCCACATCTTGGTCGATAAAGTTGATGACAGCCTCCATCATTCCCACAAATCCGCCAGGTGCCTTTTGGCTTCCGTTCTTCTTATACCATCGTGCCAGACCCAACACTACGGAACACAACAGGATGCATACGATAAACAGTTCCAGCACATTTTTTGTGATGCTGATGTCGAAAGGCCGTTCCCCTGCTGCATTCACAATCTTCCCTTCATGATCTCCCTCTTCTGCAATGTGGTAGCCCCGATATGTCGCTCTATGTTCCAGCTTGTCCGACATGAACACATCTACACCCTCTTCTCCAATGAGGATGCAGGGTAGGGGAATGACTGCCCCCTCCACAATGTGCCACTCGTAGCTGTCACCCAAGTGCTCGAAGATGAGTTTGGAAACATCCAGGCTCTCCTCAGCCTTGATGGGTGCGGCAAAGCCTAATGCACAGATGATATATATCAGTAGCCTTTTGACCATACAATCCTCCTTATGATTCGCTCAGCGCATGGGCTGGTTCGCATACCACAGTGATTTCGTCGTTCTCAATTCTCACCACACCCTCACCACAGGCTATCTCTTCACTTTCCGTATGGATGCTTCCTCCTTTCAGTTCCGCAATCATCGGTGCATGCCCAGGCAAGAACTCCATGAGTCCTGTTGCCGAGGGGAACTGAAACCGTGTCACTTCTCCTGCATACTGTGTTCCTGAAGGTGTGATGATTTGTAGATGCATGTTCTTTATGCCTTTGCTTGTTCCTTCAATTTCCTTGCTTTTTCAAACGCGTCCTCAATCGTTCCGACATTGAGGAATGCCTGTTCAGGCAAGTCATCGCACTCGCCGTCCAAAATCATTTTGAACCCCTTGATCGTGTCCTCGATATTCACCATCACGCCTGGAACACCCGTGAATTGTTGTGCCACCGCGAAGGGTTGTGAGAGGAAGCGCTGTACACGACGTGCACGGTTCACTGTTGTCTTGTCTTCGTCGGAAAGCTCCTCCATACCAAGGATACTGATGATGTCCTGCAATTCCTTGTTGCGTTGCAGAATTTGCTTCACGCGCTGTGCCGTCTGGTAATGTTCTTCGCCCACCACGTTCGGGTCGAGAATGCGTGAAGTGGAATCCAATGGATCCACTGCTGGATAGATACCCAATTCTGCAATTTTTCGATTCAACACCGTTGTAGCATCCAAGTGTGAGAAAGTCGTAGCAGGGGCAGGGTCAGTCAGGTCGTCTGCAGGCACATAAACAGCCTGGACAGAAGTGATGGAACCATTCTTCGTTGAGGTGATGCGTTCCTGCATCTGTCCCATCTCACTGGCAAGTGTGGGTTGATAACCTACGGCTGAAGGCATACGCCCCAACAAGGCAGAAACCTCCGAACCGGCTTGCGTGAAACGGAAGATGTTGTCGATGAACAGCAAGATGTCGCCTCCCTTGCCGCCTCTCACACCATCGCGGAATGATTCGGCAATCGTTAGTCCTGACAATGCCACACTTGCACGTGCACCGGGTGGCTCATTCATCTGTCCGAACACAAGGCTCACCTGACTCTTTTTCAGTTCCTCTTTGTCGATGAGACTTAAGTCCCACTTTCCTTCCTCCATCGCCTCCTTGAATTTCTCCCCATAACGGATGACGCCACTCTCAATCATCTCTCTCAGTAGGTCGTTGCCCTCACGTGTACGTTCTCCCACACCCGTGAACACAGAGAAACCGTTATTCTTCTTCGCCACATTATTAATGAGTTCCTGAATCAGCACAGTCTTGCCCACACCTGCACCGCCGAAAAGGCCAATCTTTCCGCCTTTGGCATATGGTTCGATGAGGTCAATCACCTTGATGCCAGTGTAGAGTACCTCCTGTGCTGGCGACAGTTCCTCAAATTTCGGAGCTTCGCGATGAATGGGCAATGCGCCTTCACGATTCATCTCTTCCATACCATCGATGGCATCGCCAATCACGTTCATCAATCTACCCTTCACCTGTTCACCTACGGGCATTGTGATGGATCTTCCCAGTGCCACCACTTCCATACCACGTTTGAGTCCGTCTGTGCTTTCCATCGCTACACACCGCACCGTATTCTCACCCAGATGCTGCTGCACCTCCACCACCATGCGCCGTCCTTGTGTGCGCTCGATGGTCAGGGCGTCGTGAATGCGTGGAAGTTTCTCTGCAGAGAACATCACATCCACAACAGGACCTATGATTTGTGAAATCTTTCCCTTGATCTGTTCCATTGTACAATAGGTTTATGATGCAAAATTGCAAAAAAATATTGAAACAACACTATCTAACCCTAAAAAAATTAATGAAAGACGAAAACTTTCGTAAATTCTCCCTATCTTTACATCCGATAAATGGAATTTCAACGTAAATTGTCAAATAGTAAAACAAGTTATGGCTTTGATCAAGACGGTGTGTGGCTTGACTCCGAAATGGGGAGAGGGCTGCTATTTCAGTGAGAACGCCACGATTGTGGGCGATGTGCAGATGGGTGACCAATGTACGGTGTGGTTCAATGCAGTGGTACGTGGTGATGTCAATTATATCAAGATTGGGAATCGTGTGAACATCCAAGATGGTTCGTGCTTGCATACATTATATAAAAAGGCAGCGATAGAGATTGGGGATGATGTGACCATTGGTCACAATGTGACGCTGCATGGTTGCACAGTGAAGAGTGGGGCACTCATTGGTATGGGTGCGACGGTGCTGGACGATGCGGTGATTGGTGAGGGTGCCATCATTGCAGCAGGTGCATTGGTGCTGAAGGGCACCCAAGTAGGTGATGGTGAGATGTGGGGCGGTGTGCCTGCAAAGTTCATCAAGAAGGTGGATCCTGCTACAACCAAGGAATTGAATATAGGCATCGCGAAGCACTACATTATGTATGCCGAATGGTACAAAGAAAATTGAGAATTGAAAATTGAGAATTGAGAATTGAAAGTTAGGGCTGGAAGATTTTGCGAGTCTGGTTGCCCTGCTTGATGATGTAAAAGCCTGATTGCGTGGGCTTCTCCACTTGAATACCATCTAATGTAAAATAGGTGGCGAGGGATTGAGAGCCGTCAACAGTCTCTTGAATATCCATCGCTTCTCCTCCACCCATGAATTTGAAGGAAATAAGTCCATCGGTTTCTTGAATATCAGTAATGGACTTATTCATGTATTTAGAACCATCTGTGTTTCTGTTGAAGAGGGTTCCTCCGTAAGATTCGTGGGAGTCGTTAGTGAGTTCTGTGACATTCTTGCTGCCAGGGAAAAGCTGGGAACGGTATTGGTCGGCAGAGGAAACGGTGTAACTCTTTCCTGCTGGTATGTAGCTCATTCGTTGATGTTTTTTTGTGTTGTTCACCGTGTTGAGCACCCATGCGTCTCTGTAGTAATCCACATGCGTGACCAGTAGACCATGAATGTCTGTATAGGATTTGACGTATTTATACCAACCCTTGGATTGTCGGTTCTCTAAAATGAAGTATTCGTTGCGGTTGCCATCATTATAGATGATATATGCAACAGGCTCGTCGTGGAGGCATGGCATGTTGGTGATGGTGGTCGGTTCATCCAATTCGGTCAATTCAAGCCATCCTACAAACCAACGTTCGTAGGCTGTGAAGCCTGCAGGACATCCGCCATTGGTGGATATTCCGTTTTTGTCGCCTGATGCCATAAGATCCCAGAATTGCATGCCAACACCACCATTGTATTTGGTGTCGTAGAAGTCAGGAAGTCCCATACAATGGCTAAACTCATGACAAGGTGTACCGATGCTACTCATGGTGCTGCTGTTGGCATTCTTCAGTTCAGAACTCGTGGCATAGGTGTCGATGGTGCACCCTCCTAATTTGATGGCGCCTTCCCCATCTCGATTCGGTTTTAATAGCGTGAGGGATGATTCGTGAGCCCAAATGGTGTTTTTGTCTCCTCCATTGTGCTCTCCGGCTCCAGCATAGATGATATAGACTTGATCCACCTCCTTGTCATCGTTCCAATCATAATCTGCCCAGTTAATGTCGTATGTCGCATCTGCCAGTTTGCATACCTCTGTAGCGAACTCGCCCACATGTTTGTCATTGCCGCGAGAATCGTTCTCCCCATAATAGGTAGAACTCTTACTAACGCGGATAGGACCAAACACGTCGAAAGTCACGTCGAATTGTTTATATGACTGGGCGTAGAAGTAATCATGGACAGAACCGACATTGTTATTTTCCTTGTATCCAACTTGATTGAACATCTTGTCGAACTTATCACGCGTGTTTGTGCTTTTCATGTCTTGGTCTGAGAAATTCACCAATAGGACGATACCCTTTTTGGAACCAATGTAGGAGGATGGATAACCCATTGCTTTCTTGATTAGGTTTGAGGTGCCACGTTGCTGGCGACGCAGGTTGAGACGTGTACTCTTTTCGCTCCAGACCTTTTGAATGGAGTCCGTCAGTTCTGGAGCCAATCGCCAATCGCCATTCTCTTCTTCCACCACGAGCGTTCCGTCGAGTGTGGTGTAGAAATGGCAACACTCGTCACCACACAGCATGATGGTCAGCACCGTGCCGTCGCTGTTGGTCACGGTGAAAGGCTTGCTGTCGGCAGGGATGCTCCATGCTGTCCTCACAGCGAAAAGCAATATGAATATAAGTAATAGACGTTGTATCATAAGAAAAACGGGACAAAGGTACGGATTTTTAAGTGAAAAGTGAAAAGTGAAAAGTGCAAATACAAAAAAACTGCTAACTCATGACTCCAAACTCCCAAGTTTTTCCTATCTTTGCATCATCAATTCCTATAAAAACTATGAGAATGAAATTTCTGACTACAACATTGCTGTGGCTTTTCGCTATGTTGGCAAGTGCCAATGATGGTGTGTATTATGTAAATGGCAACCAGATTGTTCCATTGCAGGAAACGGATATTGCCGTGACGAAGGAAGTGCTGACCATCACGATGGGCAATGATGAATTCGCCCGCGTGGATGTGCAATATGAGTTTACCAATCGTGGCAAGGCAAAGACGATTGATGTGGGTTTCGAAGCTCAGGGACCTTACGAACCAGGAGGCGATAGCGAATTCAGCAAGGCGGGCAAACACCCTGATATCTTCGACTTCACGGTAGAGATGAATGGCGCGACATTGCCTATCCGTAACTATGTCATGCGAGGCTCTTCTCAAGAAGATGCTCCTGATTTCACGCCACTCGACTTGAATCAGTGGAAATTGGAGGATGAGGACGGTGAAGGCTTGAGGAACAAGACGACGGATGAGTACATCAATTACTCTTATGCTTATTGCTTCAAGGCGAACTTCAAGGAGGGAAAGAATGTGGTGCATCACACCTACCGCTACCGTATGTCATCTGGAGTGTATCAGACCTTCAACATCCCTTATTGGTTGTTGCCAGCCATGCGTTGGGCAAATCATCAGATTGACGACTTCACCCTGCGCCTCAAGGTGGATAAGACTGCCAAGCAATTCTGCATGACGGTGGATGACACGTGGATGGCAAATCGTTGGAAATTGACAGCTGGCACGGGAAAGGTGCGTACTGTTAATTCTCCATGGGGTGGTGACAACAATTATGTGGAATTTGCATTGAGAGATGGCACGTATGAATTTCATGCCACCAACTTCCGTCCGAAAGAGAACATTAATATCCTTTCTACGGAATGTCTCACGCTCACTGATAGCGAGACGTTCAGACTCGGTTCGTTCTATGATAGAGGAATAGCCCTCATCGCTCCTTACGAACTGCAGTTTGATGATGAAGAGGGGAAATTTATCAATGGAAGCACTGAAGGCATCGCCAACAAGCGCATCATCCGCAATCTTCCTTATGCACATCGTGGCTATGTGTTCCAGGATGCTAAGTTGAAGGCTTATTTCAGCAAGATTTGGTGGTATATGCCCGATCCTAGCTGGAAACAGGACACTTCTGACTTTACAGATGAAGAATGGGAACTCATTAATAATAACAAATAATACATTTAATTATCTTACACTATGAAAAAGTTAGTTATTACATCACTCCTGATGCTACTTTGCACGATGCAGGGATTTGCAGCGAAAGTGGACAAAATTGTTGAAATATCCGTTAAGGATGACAAAGGTCAATCAGAGATACGCACATATAGACTCTATGTGCCTAATAATGTACAGGAAAACGCACCATTGGTGGTGTCGCTTCATGGTGCCAATGGTAATCAGTGGGTCAATCGCCCGATGACAACAGATGTGGCAGATGAAGAGGGTTTCATTGTGGTTTATCCCCAGGGAAAGACAGTCAACTTTTATCTTGCTAATATGAACACCACGGGTTGGGTGTCTTCTGGCGAGGTGAATGCCGATGTTGAATACATCAAGGCGGTCATAGAAGATGTGAAAAAGAAATATTCTGTGGACAGTAAACGTATTTACTGCTGCGGCTTCTCCAATGGCGGTATGATGACTTACGCGCTCTCCAACACATGTGCCGACATCTTTGCAGCATTCGCTTCTATCAGCGGATTTCAGATGAATGAATTCCATTTCCGTCATACAGGTTCACGTCCAGTACCATTCCTGCACATTCATGGAAAGGCAGATGATTTTGTGAAGTATTCTCTGATGCCTACCATTGTGGATGAGATGGTGGCGAGAATTGGCGCAAATCCTGTGCCTGTGAAGACCACTGTGTCAGGCAAATACACCAAGAGTGTGTATGAGGCAACAGAGGGGAGCTTCCCGTATGTTTACTACGAAATGGATGGAATGGGACACAGTGACTTCACGAGCAACACACCCGAAGGTAATTCTGCCAAGACCATGTGGAACTTCTTCAAACAGTACACGTTGGATGATCCTTGTGATGTTACACTGAAGTGGATGCCTTGTGTGGAGACAGCTAAATATATCCCTTTATTGCATGGCTGGAAGAAGAATAGGGATGAGTATATTCTCCGTTATCAAGGAGGCAAGCATGATGCTAACAATAGCAATAATAATGTGTATCGTTCGCTCCAGCTTGACAATGGCAATTACAAACTTTGTTTCAAGTCTTCAGGTGATACGGGCAAGAAATTCTTAGCGCGTATCCAAAAAGTAGATGGAGATTATGTGCTTGATGCCACTGCCAAAGTGGGTGAAGATGCTACGTTTGTCTTCAAAGTGGAAGACGGATGGGGAAACTATAGCTTTGAATTGATCCGTAATTCAAATTCTGATCAAATCAGTGTGACAGATATTGTGCTGACAACTGCCACTGACGAGGAAATGGCTAGTGTTCAGGCACTGAATGCCGCACAAGTCCAACCGACAGTTTATTATACGCTTGGAGGTGTTCCTGTGCCTCAGCCTCAAAAAGGCATCAATATTATCCGCACGGGTTCGGATGCCAAGACGGTCTATGTGAAGTGATAAAATACGCTCTTGAGAATAATGCAGGAAAACTTTTTTTCATGAATTTAGTTTTCCTGCATTAACTTTTCCCTTTTTGATGTTTCTTTACGATATACACACAACGAAAGTACTTTTGATATGAGATTGTTACGGTTGGGGCGGCAAGAAGATGATATGCCGACGTTTGAAGCCGTGCTGAAGCAGTACGAACGCCCGATATATTGGCACATCCGCCGTATGGTGGTGAACCATGAGGATGCGCAGGACGTGATGCAGGAGACCTTCATCCGTGTGTATCAAGGATTGGGGAATCTGAGGAAGAAGGAGATGCTGAAAGTGTGGTTGTATCGAATTGCCACGAACGAATGCATCCGCCACCTCAATAAGATGAAGGAACGGACGATGTCGGAGTTGAGTGAGGAAGATGTGCTGCTGAACCGACTCACAGCCTCGGAACATGTGGATTGGGAAGATGTGGAGGGAGTTCGTCTGCAAAAGGCGATTCTCCGATTGAGTCAACAAGAACGCACCGTGTTCAACATGCGGTACTACGACGAACTGAGTTATGAAGAAATCAGCGAAGTGACAGGCGGGAAGGTGGCAACACTCAAGGTCGCCTTTCATCATGCGAAGGAAAAAATAAAAGCAGAACTCCTAAAATAAAAAACAGATATGGAAGAGAATTTGAACAACATCGGCAAACGCATGCCTTACAAGGTGCCAGAAGGCTTCTTCGAGGAGATGCACGGACGGTTGATGGACAAGACGGTAAACGCTCAGTCCTCCACCATCAGCCTTCACTCCTCTCATCGACGCTTTTGGATGTCGGCGGCAGCGGTGGTGCTTCTCATTGCAGGCGTGTCGTTCTATGCTCTGCATCGTATGGAGCAGGCAGATGCAGCCCTGTTGGCAGACGAGTCGGTGGAAACTTATATGTCAGACGATGCACTCGATGAGTGGATTGCTATCTACGAGAACATTGACAATACAGTTTTATAACTTCTCAAAAACGATATGAATATGAAAAAGATTCTTGCAATTGCAGTGGCATTCCTCCTGGTGGGAGGCACACTGATGGCTCAGCCCAAGCAGGGCAACAAGCAGCCTCAGAAATTGACAGAGGAGCAGCTTTCCCAGATGTTGGCAAAACGCATGGCTTGCAACCTTCAGTTGGATGAAGACAAGACGGCTAAGTTTGTGCCTATCTATGTGGATTATCGCACTGACCTGAAGCAGGTTTGGGAGAAATATTCCGATCACCCTAAGGCAAAGCCAGAAAAGCCTCAGCCAGGGGCGGAGAAGCAGAAGCCTCGTCAGTTGTCCGATGAGGAACTGGAGAAGATGAACGCGAACCGTTTTGCACGCAGTCGTGCAACGATTGATGTGGAAGAGACTTATTACAATCGTTTCCTCACTGTGCTTAGCCAGCGTCAGTACGAGAAGATGAAGCAGTTGGAGAAGATGCACCTGCAGCGCATGAAGAACGAACGGATGCGTCGTATGCCTAATGGCAAGTTCAACGGCAAACCCAATGGCCAATTCAAGGGAAAGCCCAATTTCCCACAGCGTCCCAACGGTGGTGAGGCAAAGCAGCGCAAGGCTCCTGTAGCTGAAAATACCACTGGTGTCGAATCAGTGGAGCAGCAGAGCAGAAAGTCTGACCGTTGGATTTCCATGAATGGTGTTCCTGTGGATGGTGTTCCAACCACCTCAGGCATCTATATGAACAGTAAAGGTGAAAGAGTGTATTTCAAATAGAGTGTATTTTACTTAAATAAAGATTTTTACTCATAGGCATTTCACGATACAGAAGAAACACGACAAGAAATATTGATTTCTTTTACATGATAGAAAAGAGTGATTGGAAAGGAGATTCGCAGGGATGCGAGCCTCCTTTTTGTATAGATGTAACCTGGCGAAAGAGAAATGAAACATGTGGGAAAATCTTGAATGTATATTTTGTGTAACTTTGCAACGCAAAAGAAAACCTAATTCCTAATTCCACTTGTATGATACGAAAGAATACGATTAACATGAGACATTTCTGTCTTTCATTCATCCTGCTGATGGCTGGACTGATGCCTGTCAAAGCAGACAACCTTACTGTGGGCGGTATCAACCGCTCGTATAACGTGTATGCGCCAAAGAACCTTGGTGAGAACCGTCCGTTGCTCATTTTCTGTCATGGTTACAACCAAGATGCCGGCTATATGCAAAACACGGAGTTCAAGAATAACAATGTGAGCATGGAGGCTGTATGCGACACCGCCAAGTTCGTCGTTGTTTTCCCTAATGGCATCGACAGGGCATGGGATACTGGTGGTGATCGTGACATCAACTTCATCAAGGCCATTATCGAAAAGATGGTGACGCAGTACAAGATTGACCGTAACCGTATCTATTTGGGTGGTTTTTCTATGGGCGGCATGCTCACTTATAATGCCATCAACAAGATGCATGACCAGATTGCCGCCTTTGTTTCCTGTAGCGGTCCTCAGGTCGTGACGCCCAATGCCAAAACCCCTCCCGTTCCTATCCTTCATATTCAAGGAACTGCTGACAACTTCGGTAATGTGCAACCGGCGCTCAATCCATGGATCAATCACAACGGCTGTCCCACAACGGCTAAGACCGTCGTAAATTACAATGGTTTCAGTGGTGCCAAGATGCATACTTGGGGACCTGGTGATAATGGTGTTGAAGTCAAACTCTTGGAGTTGAAAGACAAGGGACACTGGATTTGTAAGGAACCCCAAGTATATACGGGCAAAGAAATTTGGAACTTCTGTAAGAAGTATTCGCTCAATAAGACCAAGCCCAACGTCAAGATTACTTCTCCATCAACAGACCTCAGGTATATCAGTTTTGCTCCCACTGGTGAATCGGAGTTCCCCGATGTCACCATCACGGCTACAGCTGACGATCCGAATGGAACGGTGGAGAAGGTGGAGTTCTACGATGGCACTACGCTGTTGAACACCTGCACAGCCAAGCCCTATAAGGCAACATTGACGGCTTCCAAGACGGGTAAACATACGCTGAAGGCTGTGGCTACTGACAACGATGGTGAGACGAGCATGGCTACCATTGAAGTATTCTTCCAGACCCCTGTTTCACTTACGTTTTCCTCTGCATTCACTGAAGGTGGTGCACTTCCCGCAGGTTGGACAACATACGACGGCAGTGAGAAGCGTGTGGGGTATAACAGCGGATACATACAAGGAGCACGCGTCTTGCAGTTCACGGGTTCGCCACGTGGTCTGAACTATGGTCTTTATTTCCGCAATATTGATGGAAATGCTCGTCAGGGTTGGGCGAAGTATGGACTTTCTGGTACTAACACAACGTTGAGCTTGGCGCCAGGTCATTATACGTTGAAGTACAAAATCTGCAATTGGAATAAGCCTGAATTCACTCCTGTGGAACTTAATATTGAGAAGCGTATAGGTGGCGTGAGCATTGCCAAGCAGACTTATACACCGACTGTCAACATCGGTAATGAGGTGTCCAATAGTTTTGGCTCGCTGGAACAGCAGGCTTTTGAATTTGACATCACTGAGCAGGGTAATTATGCCATTGCTATTTATACCGCTGATGTGGGATGGGCTGACTGTATTCTCGGGCAACTCATTCTAACGGCTAACAGTTATGTTTCCACGTCTATTGATGCTGTGCAGGCTTCATCCTCTTCTGAGGACGATGAAATTTATGATTTGCAGGGACGAAAAGTGATGAATCCTCAAAAGGGGATTTATATCAAGGCAGGTAAAAAGATTTTATTTCAATAAGGGATAAGTGCAAGTTCCTAAGTAAATGAGAAAGTTTCTGTTGTTATTGTTCGCATGTGTGTGCTTTACTGCTCATGCCGTTGATTTGAAGCATTGCCGCATAGTCGTTTCCGACCAGGATGCTGCATTGGCGAAGAAAATCGCCAATGTGTTGGGCGATGATATTGAACGGGTCACGGGAGTGAGACCGGAGGTGAATTTTAACCTTAACGATGACCTTAACCTTAACGAAAAGGCGCAGTATTCGACGATTATTTTGGCGACGGTGGAGCAGCTGCCTGCCTCGTTGGGGGTGGATGTGAGTGACATCAAAGGTGCTTGGGAACGCTATAAGATTGTGACGAAAGGGCAGAGGTTGTATGTCATCGGCAGTGACCCTCGTGGTGTGGCTTATGGTGCCTTTCATATCAGCGAACGCATCGGCGTGAATCCCTGGTATTGGTTTGCCGATGTGCCAGTGCAGCAGAAGACCACCCTCGATTACAAGGAAAACTATACCTCAAAATCGCCTACCATCAAGTATCGTGGCATTTTCATCAACGATGAGGATTGGGGCTTACAGACTTGGGCTGCCCGCAATTTCGAGAAGGAGTTGGGAGATATTGGTCCTAAGACCTACGACAAAGTGTGCGAACTCCTGCTTCGTCTCAAAGCCAATATGCTGGCTCCTGCCATGCACTCCTGCACGGGCGCTTTCTATAGCCATCCAGAGAGTCAGGTGAAGGCGGCAGAGTGGGGGATTATGATCACCACGAGCCATTGCGAACCTTTGCTTTTCAACAATGCGGCTGAGTCCGAATGGAACAAGGAGGTGGATGGTGAATGGAACTACCTGACCAACAAGGAAACCATCTGGAAAAAGTTTGATGACCGCCTTCGTGAAACGGCACAATACGACAATATCTACACGACGGGTATGCGTGGCTTGCACGATGAGGCGATGAAAGGCTCCACAGACAATACCGTGAGGGCACGCACATTGGAGCAGGTTTTTGCTGACCAGCGTCAGATTCTGGAAACCCACAAACGGAAACCAGCCACCGACATTCCTCAAATCTTCGTGCCATACAAGGAAACCCTCGATATCTACGACGCAGGGCTTCGAGTGCCTGACGACATCACCCTCGTGTGGCCCGACGACAACTATGGTTACATGAAGCGCGTGTCGAATGCACAGGAGCGGCAGCGCAAGGGAGGCAGCGGTGTGTATTACCACCTCAGTTATCTGGGCACGCCCCACGACAACCTTTGGATAGCCACCACCTCGCCAGTGCTGATGTACGAAGAGCTGAAGAAAGCCTACGATGCTGGAGCCGACCGTTACTGGTTGCTCAATGTGGGCGACATCAAGCCTATGGAGATGGAGATGCAGCACTTCTTCGATATGGCTTGGAATCTTGCTGCTTTCGACTATGAGAAGGCAAACCGCTACCAAGCCGAGTGGCTCGCGAAAGTATTCCCTCTCAACTCTAAACTCTCAACCCTCAACTCGATATTGAACACTTACTACCGCCTTGCTTGGCAGCGAAAACCCGAATTTATGGGCTATGAGTTTGAGTGGGACAACAACGAGAACAACCGACTGCACGACTCCGATTTCTCCTTCGAGACAGGCACTGCCCAACAGCGATTGGCTGATTATCAAGCCATCAGCGACCAAGTGGATGCCATCATGAAGCAGTTGCCACAGGCATACCGTCCTGCTTTCTTCGAGATGCTTGGCTATGCCGTCAAGGGTGCCTACCAGATGAACCGCAAGTTCCTCATGGCACAGAAGAACCACGAGACAGGCAGCGAGGAAGCGGCACGAGAGGCACAAGCCGCTTTCGACAGCATCAATGCCCTGACCCACGAATACAACACCATGCTCTCAGGCAAGTGGAACCAGATGATCTCCGAGATTCCTCCTGGCTACACCGCCAAGTATCATCAGATGCCCGAACTCGTCAAGGCACCCACCACAGCCTTCCGACTGCCGAAAAATCAGGAGCGCACGGAGTTTGCCCACAAGCTTCCCCTGAACAAAGTCAAAGCCAGCACTCCTTTCCGACTCATCGAAGGTATCGGCACTGACTGGCTCTCCCTCCAACTGGGTGAGCCTCTCGATCCTGTGCAGAACGCAGCCAGCCTCTCCTCTTCCCACATCGACCTGACTTTCGATGCTGCCACCAATGTCGATTCCGTCACCCTCTGCATCTCAGCCGTTCCCTTCTGGCCTATCGCCACCGACCGCAGCAACCGCTTTGGTGTGAGTGTCGATGGTTGCGCCCCGATTGTCTGCGAAAACAAATTCGAAGAGTGGGGTTGGAGCTGGAAACTTCAGGTGATTGAGAATCGCAAGGACTTCATCCTCACCCTCCCGATTGACCGCCAGAAGAAGCGCCACACCCTCTCCCTCATCATTGGCGACCCAGGACAGATGATTCAGAAAATCACGATGCAGTGATTCAACCGCCCCCATTTTTGCTTTGCCGTCGGCTCTTTTGCCTTTTGCCGTCGGCAAAACCATGCTTTGCCGCCGCCTCTTTTGGGTTTCCCCGTCGGCTCTTTTCGTGTTTGTTTATCGCTCTAACGAGGGAATTTTTGCGGCCCCTAAGGGTAACAAATTTTTCCTAGTGAGGCAGCAAAAACGATGACACCGATGACGATGACACCGATGACACTGAGGGCATTTATTTAGAAATAAATGTAACAAGTAACATACGCACAAATATATGAAACACGTTGCAAAGTGGGTTTCCACGGAAATCTCTAACTTTGCAACGCGTTTGTGTGGGGATGCGCCTTCACACTTTCTATTTACTAACAAGATAAAACCGATATGAGAATAATACTGTCATTGTTGTTGTGCGTATGGTCTGCATCGTGTATGTGGGCAACCGAATCTTTTGTCACGTTTTCCAGAGAGAATGCGACTCAGTTGTGTCTCACAGGGAGTGCTGACACCATCCTTTATGATCCTGCTGATTGGGAGGGAGTGAGGATTGCGGTCGGCAATCTCCGTAAGGATTTGGTGGCGGTGACGGGCAGTGAATGTGCTCCTATCGTGGTGGGTACGGTTGGAAAGAGCCAGTGCGTGAAGAAATACAAGCAGTTGGCAAAGCAGTTGCAAGGCAAGTGGGAGCAGTATATCATCACCACAGATGGCAATAAGCTTGTCATTCTTGGTAGTGACAAGCGTGGCACTATCTACGGTATTTATGAATTCTCCCGCCAGATTGGTGTCAGTCCTTGGTATTGGTGGGCAGATGCACCGATAGCGAAGCATGAACAGATATTTGTCAATCAGGGTGAATACACCGATGGTGAACCAAAGGTGAAGTATCGTGGCATCTTTATCAATGACGAATGGCCCTCGTTTGGTGGTTGGGCAACGGAGCATTTCGGAGGTGTCAACTCCAAGATGTATGCTCATATGTTCGAACTTCTCTTGCGCCTCAAGGCAAACTATCTTTGGCCAGCCATGTGGGCGACTGCCTTTAACGAGGATGATGAGGAGAGTCCTCGGTTGGCTGATGCATACGGCATTGTGATGGGCACTTCGCACCACGAACCGATGATGCGGGCTCATCAGGAATATCTGCATCGCAAGGAGCAGGTGGGTCCTTGGGATTATGCCACCAATAAGGAGCGGATTGATCAGTTCTTCTTGGAGGGCATGCAGCGTAACAAGAATTATGACAACCTCGTGACCATCGGTATGCGTGGTGACGGCGACGTGGCAATGGGTACTGGCGACGATGCTGACAATATGAAGACGCTCGGCGAGGTCATCAAGGGGCAACGAAAGATTATCAAGAAACTGTATGGACGTGAGGATGCCGTGCCACAACTCTGGGCCATCTTCACGGAGGTGCAACGTTATTATGACGCAGGTTTCACTGTGCCTGATGATGTAACCCTGCTTTTTTGTGATAACAACTGGGGCTATCTCCGTCGTATCGGTCGTGATTTCGAACGCAAGCGGAAGGGCGGTCTCGGTCTTTACTATCACATCGACATGAATGGCGGTCCTTGGAACGACCGATGGGTGAACACCACCACCATTCCCAAACTCCGTGAACAGCTGAATCTTGCCTACCAGACAGGCATTGACCGCATCTGGATTATCAATGTGGGTGACCTGAAACCCAAGGAAGTGCCCATCGACTTCATCATGCACTATGCCTGGAATCCCGAGACCGTCAAGGTGGGTGAAGAACAGACGTGGCTTGAGCAATTCGCTGGCTCTGTATTTGGTGAGGAACATGCTGTTGAAATCGCTGACCTGATTGCCAAATATTCCAAATACAACCTTTGGCGCAAACCTGAGGTGCAGGTGCCAGGCATCTTCAACAACGAAGAGATGTCCTATATCGACAGCCTTTGGCTTTCCCTCTCTGCTCGTGCTGAGGCGTTGCGCACGAAGATTCCTGCTGAAGCACAGGATGCTTACTACCAGTTGGTGTATTATCCCGTGGTGGCAAGTGCAGGGGTGGCGATGATTTACAATGCTTCCACTCGTGGCAACTCAAACCTTGTGGAGCAGTTGATGGCGCGCGACCAGCAACTCAGCGACTTTTATCATCGGATAGCAGGCGGAAAGTGGAACAAGATGATGCTGGACAATCACATTGGCTATACGAGGTGGTCGATTCCCGACAAAAATGTCAATCCCACAACCCTCGGATTCAAGGTTGACCATATCGCCAGCAGTGCGACACCAACCAGTGAGTATAGCATTCCTGCTTTTAAGTATAGCCGTAAAAGTGGTGGCTCAGGTGCTTCATGGATGTTCCTGCCCAATCTTGGACGTGGTGAGGGTTGCATGGGTAGTGACAACGTTTTGGCAGAGAATAGTGGTGCCGTGTTGGAATATGACATCGACAATTCTCCACTCAACGCTCAACTCTCCGTCGCCATTGGTATCCTTCCCACCCAAGACATCTATCCTGCCCGTGGTCTTCGTTTGGGTGTGCAACTGGACGACCAACCCATGCAGACCATTGATGCCCGAAGGGGATTGAATGATGTGTTTCAGGAATACACACCTCAGAATCTTGCACGCTCTAAGGTGCTCAAACCACTGCCTCCTCAAGGTCGTCTCGCATTAAGCGGTTTTTGGAATGGTAGGAAGCTTCCCCGTCGCGACGAAGTGTTTGACAACCTCCGCTGGCTTGATGCGACCTTCTCGAATGTCACAGCAGGCAAGCATACCTTGAAAGTTGTGATGATAGATCCAGAGATAGTGGTGGAGCAAATTGTGGTCAATCCAGACAACAATCATTATAGTTATTTTGGAACTAGCAGTTCTACGAAGTAAATACTAACATTTGGACAATCGAAAAATGAAATATATGAAGAAAACTTTACTGAAAATGATGCTTGTGGCCGGGCTGTTCGGTATGAGTGGTGCACAGAGTATGGCTCAGACGAAGGCTACGGTACGTTTTGACACACAAAGTACACACCAACGCATTACGGGCTTTGGCGGCTTTGTTTGTTCGCCTCAGTTTACTTACAACCACATGTCCAGCACCGAGATTGAGAAGGTGTGGGGCAAAACGAGTACTGTGGGATGTAACATCATGCGTCTGTATATTCCTGTCGGCAAGAATGCGTGGGGACAGTCGTTGGAAACTGCGAAGAAGGCCAAGAAGATGGGACTCATTGTGTTTGCCTCGCCTTGGGGACAACCTGCAGAGTGGAAGACCAACGGCACGATCAACGCCAAGAACAGCGACGGAACAAAAGGCTATCTGAAGAGGGAAAACTGGGATGACTACGCGAAGTATCTGGATGATTATGTGAAATACCTGCGCCAAAATGGTGTGGAACTGGATGCCATCTCCATTCAGAACGAGCCTGACTGGGATGCCACGTATGCGGGGTGCTTGTGGTCAACAAGTGAAATGGCGGAGTTTCTGAGGACCTATGGCCGCACCATCAGTTGCAAGATTATGGCACCAGAGTCGATAGGTTGTTCTGATGGTTATGCCAATGCGCTGAACAACTCCAATGTGCTCAACTGCTTCGATATCTATGGCGGACACCAATATGGCGGCATCCAGTCGGCTTACAAAAACCTCGCCACAAAGGGGAAAGAAATCTGGATGACGGAATATCTCATCAACTGGAACGAGAATAAGGAAGAGAGTCAGTGGCGCAACTATGATTTTTCTCAGGATTTCTTTAATTTCTTCCGTGCCATTAACACCTGCATGTTGGGCGACTTTAATGCATGGATTCACTACGCTGCCAAGCGTTTTTATGCCATGATAGGTGATGGAAAGTGTGGTCTGTCGAATGGTGCCATTACCAAACGCGGTTACATCATGGCTCATTTTGCTAAGTTCGTGACGGGCATGACGCGCATCGATGTCACGTTTGGCGGCAATATAGAAGGTTCTGCCTATCTGTCACAGTCGGGCGACACGCTGGTGGCGGTGATGGCGAATGCCACTGACAATGCCATCGACCTGACTTTCGATCTGCCATTCTATACCCAGAAGGGAGAAATTCGTACGACGGGTAAGAACCAAAGCTTCAAGAAGACGGAACTGACACCAGAGACAGAGACCTGCCGTCCTGTGGCTTCCGTTGCGGCTCAGAGTGTTGTGACGGTGATGTTTGTCAAGTCACGTGAACGTCAAGCCTCCGACATGAAGGGCGAAATCACCTATTTCGAGCGTAAACTGCTGGATGACATGACGACCACCAAAACCACATTCGGCAGCACTTACAAAATGTCGAACAAGACGGGCAAGAAGTTTGATAGCGACAATCCCCTCATCTCCAGTCGCAAGACGGTTGCCATTGGCTATATCCAATTGGACGCCAATTATGAACAGCTGGTGATGCAAATCAAGAAGGTGACAACGACGGGTTCCTTGACTGCTGGTAAACCGACTCTTTACTATGTGAATGCTGCAGGGAAGGCCGTCTCTCATGAGTATGACCGTCTGGATCTGAGCCAGGGTGAGAATTTTGAGGTCATCTTCGATCTTTCTTCTGCCACGCTTTCTGATGGTTGTATCGGTCTGTTGTCGTTGACCTGCGACAACACTTATTCGCATTTGACCATCGACTTCAATGATGTCTATCTGACCAATAAAAACGCTTCATACGCAGGTACGTTGAGTGGTGCCTATGTGGCTGATGATGGTTATGTGCTTGATTTCTCAGCAGATCCCTCTTGCACCAGTATCGACATGACGGCAGTCACAGGCTTGCCTACCGCCCTCCCGTGGATGGAAGGTACTAATCGTGTGGTCTATGTGTCTGGCGACAGCGAGTTGTCAGGGACGAACGTGGTGAAGGAGGGTGTGTGTGCTTCGCTGGCGATTGATGAAAGTTTCGGTGCCTTCCACCCAGCTCAGTCATTTACGGCTACCCAAGCTTCTTACACCTGCACCGTCAATGGTCAGCACATCGTGCAGCTTCCTTTCCAAGCCACAGTGCCTGAAGGTGTGAATGTTTATACGCTGACGGACGACTTGACTCCTGTGGCTGTCACTACCATACCTGCAAACCAACCGCTGTTGGTGGAGGGACAAGGTGAAGTGACGTTTTTGGGTTCAGGCGATGTGGTATATATTGCTTGTCCGATTTCTGACGATGTCCTGCCTATTGCGACACCAACGGCTATCACCAGCCTGACTCAACAGTCAACAATCAACGCTCAACGTTTCTTCAACCTTCAAGGTCAAGAAGTGGAACATCCTACTCGTGGTCTCTATATTTCTCAGGGAAGAAAGGTGTATGTGCGCTAATAAGAGACAAAAAATGGGGGAAATGTTACAAAGTTTGAAATAAAAGATACATTCGGCAAAGTTGTTCCAATAAAAAAAGAGTAACTTTGCAGCATGTTTTTTTACTAATCATGAATTATTGTATATGAGAAAAATTATTGTTTGTGTCTGTATGACTGTCTTGGCTTGCATGGGTGGGCTGACAGAGATGCAGGCAGCGGTTTCGACAAAATCTGTTGATAACGACCAGAGAATGTGGTATGACCGTCCAGCTACCGTGTGGCTCGAGGCATTGCCTTTGGGCAACTCTCGTATGGGTGCTATGGTGTATGGTGGTACGGAAACCGAGGAAATCCAGTTGAATGAAGAAACTTTCTGGAGTGGTGGTCCTCACAACAACAACAGCACCACATCCCTACAACATCTCGCAGAGGTGCGCAACTTGATTTTTGATGGCAAGGAAAGGGAAGCGGAGAACATTATCAACAAAGAGTTCATCAAAGGCCCTCATGGTATGCGTTTCCTCACGGTGGGCAGCCTCTGTTTGGAGTTTGGACACAAGGAAGTGAAGGACTATGTGCGTGAGCTGGATTTGCAGACAGCCATCAACACGACTTCCTATACCTATAACAATGTGACGTACACTCGTCGTGTCATTGCCTCGTTGGCTGATGGTGTGGTGGTGGTGAATGTGAAGGCAAGCCAGAAAGGCGCACTCAGTTTCACGGCTTCGCACAAGTGCCAGTTCCCACTTACTGTAAAAGCAGAAGGAAAAATGCTCGTTGCCACTATTCAGGGTGTGGAACAGGAAGGAATTCCTGCCGCGTTGACCGCACAATGTCGCACCGATGTGAAGGCTGACGGCGTCGTGAAGGTGGATGGTGAGACGATTAAAGTGGAAGGAGCGACTGAAGCCACGCTTTATATCTCTGCTGCCACCAACTTTGTGAACTACCATGATGTGAGCGGCGATGCGGCAAAGAAGAATGAACAATTCCTGGCTGCTGCTGAGAAGATGAAATTTGACCAGCTTCTTAAGCGTCATCTGGCTGAGTATCAGAAACAATATGGTCGTGTGAAGCTTTCTTTGACTTCATCGGACAATCAGAAACTTCCCACCGACCAGCGTCTGGACAAGTTCTACAATAGCACCGACATGGGAATGGTGGCATTGCTTTTCAACTATGGTCGTTATCTGCTCATCTCATCTTCTCAGAAAGGTGGTCAGGCAGCGAACTTGCAAGGTGTGTGGAACGACAAGCGTAATGCTCCTTGGGACAGCAAATACACCATCAATATCAATGCGGAGATGAACTACTGGCCTGCTGAGGTGTGCAACATCTCTGAGACGGCTGAACCACTCTTCACGATGACGAGAGACCTGAGTGAGACGGGTGCAGAGACAGCCCGTGTGATGTATGGTTGCGGTGGTTGGGTGGCTCATCACAATACAGACCTCTGGCGTATTGCTGGTCCTATCGATGGTGCCACATGGGGTATGTTCCCCAATGGTGGTGGTTGGTTGACTACGCATCTGTGGGAGCACTACCAATACACCCTCGACAAGGCTTTCTTGCGTGAATACTATCCCGTGATGAAGGGAGCAGCTGAGTTCTACCTTGACTATATGGTGGAGCGCGATGGTGAATTGCTTGTGGTGCCCAGCACTTCTCCAGAACATGGGGGAAGGGGCAAGCAGTCAACGGTTTGTGCCGCTTGTACAATGGACAACCAGATTGTCCGTGACGTGCTTACGCAGGCATTGGCGGCTGCAAAGATTCTGAATGTAGATGCTGATTTCCAGCAGAAACTCATGAAGGCAATCCCTATGATTCCACCAATGAAGGTGGGTCAGTATGGCCAGTTGCAGGAGTGGCGTGAGGATTTGGATGACCCACGTGACGAGCATCGCCACATCTCTCACCTCTATGGTTTGTATCCTTCTAATCAGATTTCTCCATACACCACTCCTGAATTGTGGAAGGCGGCTGGTGTGACGCTTCAGCAACGTGGTGACCAAGCTACAGGATGGAGTTTGGGTTGGAAGACTAACTTCTGGGCACGCATGCTCGATGGTAATCATGCATTCAAGATCATCAGCAATATGCTGCGTCTGTTACCTAACGAGGGCAGAGAACGCGAATATCCCAACGGACGTACATTCCCGAATCTTTTCGATGCACATCCACCTTTCCAGATTGATGGTAACTTCGGAGTCACCGCTGGTATTGCTGAGATGCTGATGCAGAGTGACCCCATCACGGCAGAAAAGCCTGCCATTCATTTGTTACCTGCCTTGCCCGATGCATGGGGAGAGGGTAGTGTGAGTGGTCTCAAGGCTCGTGGCGGTTATGAAGTGAGCATCGCTTGGGCAAATGGAACCTTGAAGACTGCGACCATCAAGGCACAACAGAATGGCACGCTTCGCATTCGTTGCAAGGACACGCTTGCTGCCAAGGGATTGCAATTCGTCAGCACCCACGATGGGGTGAATGAGTACGAAATGTCGGTGAAAGCAGGACAATTGGTTCAACTCAACCACTAATCAAGCATAAACATATTATAAAACCTAAACATATTGTTCAATGAAAAAGTTATTTTCGATTCTTTTCTCGTTCTGTGCCCTGACAGCATCGGCTCAGAACCCTTATCTTCCCCTTTGGGAGCACTTGCCAGATGGTGAGCCTCGTGTATTCGAAGATCCTGACAATCCTGGCAAGTATCGTGCTTACATCATTGGTTCGCACGACGTGACTTACACCGCTTATTGTGGTAACGACGTGCGTATGTGGTCTGCTCCTGTTGAAGACCTCAGCCAGTGGCGTGATGAAGGTCCTATCTTCTCTCATTATGTGGATGGCAGATGGGACACGATGTATGCTCCAGACCTCGTGGAGGTGAAGGACAAGGCAACCGGTAAGAAGACTTACTGGCTCTATCCTCACTCTCGTGGCTGGCGTCGTACTCCAATGGTTTGTAAGGGTGACCGTCCCAATGGTCCTTTCACTCCTGTCAACCTGACCCCTGACGGTCGTCAGTGTGTGGAGGGTTCACTCATCGACTTCGACCCTTCTGTGTTCATTGAGAATATCACAGACAAGAAAGATCCTGACTACGACAAGGGCTTCCGTGCTTATGTGTTCTATGGTTTCCAGCACTCTACTGCTTGTGAGCTTGACCAGAACACGATGTACAGCAAGCGTCAAGGTACAGACCTGATTGACCCATTCATTCCAGCCAGCAGTGCCGATGGCCGTCTGCTCGATAGGGCTGGTAGCGAGTACAAGGCACTCTACAAAGGTCAGAACCCTCTCGATTTCAACTTCTTCGAGGCATCTTCTATCCGTCAGGTGGGCAACAAATACGTGATGGTGTTCTCTGGCTATAGCGGTAAGGAATATGGTTTGGGTAACACCAACTCTGCACTCCGCTATGCTTATGGTGACTCTCCACTGGGTCCTTGGCGTTCTGGTGGTGTGTTGGTTGACTCTCGTGGCGTGGTGGTGAATGAGGATGGTTCTAAGCTCATTACAACCAATGCAGGTCACAACACGCATGGTTCTTTGCAAGAGATCAATGGTCAGTGGTATGTGTTCTATCACCGTCCTCCACGTGGCTTCGGTAATGCACGCCAGGCAATGGTGGCTCCTGTGAAGATTGAGTGGGACAAGAAGTCTGTAGCTGATGGCGGCAAGGTTCGCATCGTTGGTTACGATCCCTATACAAAGAATAATGAATGGACAGCAAAGGCAAGCGACGGTAATGAATATACTGGTGCAGAGGTGACTTCTGAAGGTTTCCAGATTTATGGCCTTCCTCCTTACGCTTACTACTCTGCAGGTCTTGCTTGTTACATGTATGGTCCTAACAGTAACCAGTGGATGCAGGATAACCACGACGTATGGAACAACTCAATGGATCTCGCAGGTATCCAGAATGGTGGCATCGTCGGCTTCAAGTATTTCGGCTTTGGCGGTTTGGCAAAGGATTCAAAAGGCTGTAAGGCTTTTGAGGGTACCAAGAAAGGCGACGGAACGACGTTGGAATTGACCATGACGCCAAGCGGCAAGGGCAACTTCAAGATTCACGTCAAGTTGGATGATCCTTGGAAGGGTCAGGAAATCGGTGTCATCGACGTTCCAGCTTCTGCGAATAATAAGAGAACGTATGGTGTGGATGTTCCTGCAGTTGAAGGACTCACTGGCAAGCATGCCATCTATCTCGTGGTGGAAGGCGACGAAATCAAGCAGCCAGAACAGCCACAAGGTCGTCCTCAGTTTGGCGGCGGTGGCAGACAGCAGCAGGGTCAGCAGCGTCCACAGGGTCTCTTCGACCTTCATGGACTCTGTTTCAGCAAGGGGCCTGCAAGCATCAAGGCTCCTGTTGTGCCAACTGTGACCATTACGGTTGATGGCAAGGAAATCAAATTGCCTACAGCACCTATGTTCTCCACCAACGACAATGGTTTCATGATGGCGAACAACTATCAGGCATACGCACCACTCAAGGATAACTCTGTCATCAAGGCTACAGCTTCCGATCCTGCTGTCACCTTCCAGATTGGCAGTATTTCCAATGGTCGTGCGACCGTGAAGTGCACCTACAAAGGTCAGACGAAGAACTACTTCATCAACTAATGTAGCCTTGTAGGATAAACTTTTTTCCACCGTACTGCTGTTTTTGCTGCAGTGCGGTGGAATTTTTTTTTCTCCGCACTCGAACAATTTTTTCTCCGCACAGTAAAAATATCTCCACCGCACTCACACACAAAAAAACGAGGTTCCCCTTCATCACGAAGAAAAACCTCCCAGTTGAATACTAAACTTTTTTTACTAACCTATTTATTATCAATTTTTCTGCTGCAAAGTTACGGACTTTTTACGACATAGGCTTTCTCGTATGTTTCAACAATTTTATGAGGTGTTACAAATCGCTTTTTTGTGAAAAATAGTGGGTAAGACAGGGAAATATAGGGACTTATAAGAACGAATGTAACAAAAATGAAAAATTATGGAACGCCAAAGAAAGTATTATCTTGGCATTTTCCGTACCTTTGCACCCAATGCTATTCCAAAACTTATCAATATATGAGAAAATTACTATCTATTATTGGCTTTTTTGTGACCGTCTCAATGGCGGCACAAACAGCAAGTACAGCTGAGTCAAAGGTACAAGTCAAGAATCCTTTTATCTGGGCAGATGCTCCTGACCCAGACATTATTCGTGTGGGTGACTATTACTATCTGGTGACTACCACGATGCATCTTTTCCCAGGTGCTCCTATTATGCGAAGCACGGATTTGGTGCATTGGGAGACTATATCTTATCTGTTTGACGAGATTAAGGACACGCCTCGTTACGATTTGAAAGAGGGAACCGTGTATGGTCGTGGTCAGTGGGCAACTTCCCTCCGTTACCACAAGGGCACGTTCTGGGCGCTCTTTGTAGCAAATGATGATCCTCACAAGTCCATGGTGTTCAAGACAGAAGACCCTGCCAAAGGTTGGAAATTGCATAGCCGTCTGCCTGCATACCATGATTCATCACTCTTCTTCGATGATGACGACCGTGTGTATGTGTTCTCTGGCAGTGGTGACATCAATCTTGTGGAATTGACAGCTGACCTTACCGCTGAAAAGCCAGGTGGAATCCGTAAGAGATTGCAACTCAATGGCCGTCCTCAGGGTCTGCACGAGGGTAGCCGTGTCATCAAGCATGACGGCATGTACTACTTGCTCTGCATCTCTTGGCCCAACACAGGACGTCAGGAGATTGCTTACCGTAGCAAGAACATTGAAGGTCCCTATGATTCGAAGGTGATTCTGAAGAGCAAATTGGGCGGATTCAACTTCGCAGGTCAAGGTACGATTGTGGATGGCAAGCATGGTGAGTGGTATGGTGTGATGTTCCAGGACCGTGATGGTGTCGGTCGTGTGCTCACTGTTGAACCCTGCTCATGGATTGATGGTTGGCCTATGCTTGGTACGAATGGTGACGGCGTCATTCCTGAGGTTGTCTCGCTCGACGGCAATTGTGAGTGCCACAAAGAACCTCAATATGCTGTGATTGAGAAGGATTACCAGTGGAATCACAACTATATCAAGGCTGATATTGCTCCTCTGCCCAAGAAAGGTGAAAGCATCAGTTTCGGTAAGCCAATGCGCGATCCAGCCACTTATCGCCAGACTTCTTCATGGGAAGGCATGGTGCTGAAGACTTCGGTTCTTTGCAAAAACATCTTTGATGCCCGTAATACATTGACTTGGCGCACATGGGGCCCAACCTGTTCAGACACTATTTGCATCGATGCTCGCAAGATGAAAGATGGCGATTGTGCAGGTTTTGCGGCATTTAATGGAGATTCTGGTCTCTTGACAATTAAACTTAATGGTGGTCAGTATAGTCTAACCATGAGCGAGGAAAGCGTGAGCTTGTCGAACGACACCAAGGAAATCACGAAAGTGGATGCGAAAGAGGTGGAGACCGTCAAGTTGCCAAAGGGCAAAGTGGGTAAGATTTATCTCCGTATTGACGGCGATTTTGGCGACTTCAGTCCTAAACGTGACACGGCAAACTTCTACTATAGCTTGGATGGTAAGACCTTCACGCAGATTGGCACTGCTGACTATAAGATGCGCTTCGACTATCGCCGCCTTTTCATGGGCACTCGCTATGCTGCTTTCTATTATTCAACGAAGCAGGTGGGTGGTCAAGTGAGCGTGGAACTGTAAAATTGACACATTATATATATAATTATTAGTAATTACTAAATCTTTTAAAAACTAATCAATGATGAAGAAAACTATCTTTTCAGTGATTCTGGCATCTTTGGCGCTGACGGCTTCGGCTCAGTTCGGACGCAATCCAGACACCAATCCCGACAAGGGTTACAAGGACACTTATCAGGGTTATTTCACAGTGGGTGTGGCAGTAAACATGCGCAACATCAACGACCCTCAAACTGTGGAAATCATCAAGAAGAATTACAACAGTATCACAGCTGAGAACGACATGAAGCCAGGTGAGCTGCATCCTCAAAAAGATGTTTGGCGTTGGCAAAATGCCGATGCTATCGCTAACTTCTGCCGTCAGAACGGTATCAAGTTGCGTGGTCACTGTCTCGTTTGGCACTCTCAGTTTGCTAACTGGATGTTCAACGATGATAATGGTAAGCCTGTTACGAAGGAAGTCTTCTATCAGCGTCTGCGTGAGCACATCCACACGGTGGTGAACCGTTACAAGGATGTGGTGTATGCTTGGGACGTTGTGAACGAGGCCATGTCTGACGGCGGCGGCGGTGGCGGCGGCTTCGGCGGCTTTGGCAGACAGCAGAACCCATACCGTGAGAGCCAGCTCTACAGACTGTGTGGCGACGAGTTCATTGCCAAGGCTTTCGAGTATGCACATGAGGCAGACCCCAATGCCATCCTTTTCTACAATGACTACAATGCTTTCCAGCCAGCTAAGCGCGACCGTATCTACAACATGGTGAAGAAGATGCAGGATGCTGGTGTGCCAATCACAGGTATCGGTATGCAGGGTCACTACAACTCTTACGGTCCAGATGAGGCTGAGGTGGAAGAGGCTATCAAGAAGTATTCTGAGTTGGTGAAGCACATCCATATCACAGAGCTTGACATCCGTTTGAATGAGGAGATGGGTGGTCAGCTGCAGTTCTCTCGTGGCCAGGCAGGTCAGGCTCCTGCTCACCTCGTGACAATGCAGACCGACCGTTACATCAAGTTGTTCCGTCTCTATCGCAAGTATAAGGACATCATTGACAACGTGACTTTCTGGAACGTGTCTGACAAGGACTCTTGGGTAGGTGTGAACAATCACCCACTGCCATTTGACGAGAATCTCCGTCCAAAGAGCGTTTACTATGCTATCAAGAACTTCGATCCAGCATTGGACAACGTGACTCCACTCGAAGACTTCAAGCCTAACGAACTGAACCAGCCAGGTCAGGAGTATCCTCAGGTGAACTCTCAGGGCTATGCTCGTTTCCAGATCAAGGCTCCTGAGGCTCGTTCAGTCATCGTCAGCCTCGGTCTTGGTGGCAACGGTGGTACTGTGCTCAAGAAGGGTGAAGGTGGTGTATGGACTGGTACAACTGATGGTCCTATGGACGAAGGTTTCCACTACTATCACATGACGATTGACGGCGCAACTGTGAACGACCCAGGTACGAACAACTACTATGGTTCCACTCGTTGGGAGAGCGGTATTGAAATTCCTGCTCACGACCGCGACTTCTATGCACTCAAGGATGTTCCTCACGGCAACGTGACAGAGATTCTCTTCCATTCTCCAAGCACCAACGCTGAGCGTCGCGCCTTCGTTTACACGCCTGCTGAGTATGAGAAGAATCCTAAGAAGAAGTATCCTGTGCTTTACCTCCAGCATGGTTGGGGTGAGAACGAGTACGCTTGGAGCACTCAAGGTCACGCAGGTCTCATCATGGACAACCTCCTCGCTGACGGCAAGGCTAAGCCATTCATCATCGTCATGACTTACGGTATGACCAACGATGCAGGCTTCGGCACACTCGGTAGCTTCAACTACAAGAACTTCGAAACCGTGCTCGTTGACGAGTTGATTCCATACGTGGACAGCCACTTCCGTACAATCGCTAAGAAAGAAAGCCGCGCAATGGCAGGTTTGTCAATGGGTGGTATGGAGACCAAGAACATCACTTTGGCACGTCCAGAGACATTCGATTGGTTCGGACTCCTCAGTGGTGGCACTTACGCTCCTGCTGACTTCGAAGGCAAGGCTAAGCCAAAGTTCATCTTCACTTCTTGTGGTTCCAAGGAGAATCCTGACGGCGTGAAGAAGTCTGTTGAAGACCTCAAGGCTGCTGGCTTCAATGCTTACTCTTATGTATCTGAAGGTACAGCACACGAGTTCCTCACTTGGCGTCGCAGCCTCAAGGAGATGGCTCAGTTGCTTTTCAAGTAAGCCAAATTTACTTATAAATATGTAACATTGCCTCGAAGGTCAATCCTGACTTTCGAGGCTTTTTTATGTAACATGACCTGCGCAAACCATTGTTTTTCAGCTGATTTTGTTTGTTTGTAACCTATTCTAAAATTTGTGTAACCTAAAGAAAAACATGTTTCCTAAAGGTTTGCTACCTTTGCAACGAAAATTGACTTGTGAAACAAGGCGATGCACATTATTTATAATAGAAAGGAAACAAACCCCAATATTATATTTAATCAAAAACTTAATTAAAACAAAACATTAATCAAATTCAATTAACCAAAAACAAATTAGTTATGAAGAAAATTAACTTATTGATTGCAGCTGGTCTGATGTGTACTGCATCTATGCAGGCACAGACTGTTGTGGCATCACTTGGTTTTGAATATGATTCTGAGGACAAATCTAAAGTTGAAGCCTACAAAACAGACTACGCTTTGGATAAAGATCATGGAATCTATGGAGACTGGGTGAATTACAAAGAGTCCGACACTTGGGATGAAATGTGTACGGATGACCCACATAGTGGTGAGTACTGCTTTATGGCAGCCAACACTGGCGATGTCGGTCAGACTTGGGATCGCGGTTTCAAGTTGAGTTTCCCAATGAAGTTGGAGACTCCTTATCGTGTTAGCTTCTGGGCAAAGGTCGATCCATCATATTCAGGACCTGATGGAACAGGCAACAGAACCATAGAAAGTACTGAGCTTACTTCTTGGCTTTCTAAGGGTATGGAAATGTATGACAAGTCCATCTTGAGTTATGGTATGGATCACATGACCGGTCCAAGCGCTGACGTTAAGTTCAATGGCGAATGGCAGCATGTTTCTTATGTGGTTTACAACCCAACAGCAGAAGCAATGGATGCAACCATCCCAGATTGGCAGGGTACTAGTACATTCCCTGTATCAATGGGTGGTGATGGTGAAGAATCTTATAGAGATCATTTCGGTGCCAAGCTCCCAGAAGTTTACTTCTTCATTGCCAACATGTTCTGCCCTGTTACCTACTATCTCGATGATATCGTGATTGAGGAAGGCGTGACTGTAAGGGAAGTGACTTACAGTGATGAGATCATCAAGGTGGACTTTGGCTATGCTACCAACATTGCTGATTTGGCAAAGGGTGTCAATGGTACTGCATCATTTGATCCTTCTTGCGTGACGGTGACTCAGGATGGTGAGGAAGTGCCTGTTTTGTATGTGGAAGGTAAGAGCGATGGCTACCTTTATATCTTCGTTGATGAACAATTGTATGATGATTCAGAGGTGATTGTGAACTTCACGGGTGCTGAAGGCATGCTTTATGGCAATGGCGATGCTTCAAAACGCCCAAGTTCTGAAACTGGTGAAGTTGCCGTGTTTGGTTTCCAGAATGAAAAGGCATACTGGGATGAAACAGTGTATGCAGAGGCTGCGGCATACGGAACGCCTGCCATGAAGAGATCTGTTCCTGTAAACAACTCATTCAACCTGAAGCCAGAAGAAGTGCAGGAAGTTTCTATCACTTACACTTCAAAGGTGCAACTCACTAAGAATGCAAAGGCTGTGCTGAAGCATGGTGGCAAGACAACAGACTTTACTGAGGGAATGAAACTGTCTTCAGATGCTTTGACCGTTACAGTTCCTGTTTCTGGTCTGGAAGATGGTGCTTACACTTTGGTTGTAACTGGTCTCAAGAACGAAACTGGTACAGAAACTGCAAACGATGCAGAGGTATCCTTCGAGATTGGTGAGGTTCAGGGTGAAACTTCTGCACAGGTGGTTTATCAGTCTGATTATACCATTGCAGGGTCAAATGTTCCTTACGGATTCAGTGGATATGGTAAAGGTGCTTGGCAAAAGAGTACCCGTGAAGCTCCTTATAGCGGTAATCAATCTGCTCCTCGTTTGATGTCAAGCGGTACATCTAAGGGTATTTATATGTGTGCCCGTCCAGAAGGTGACAAAGTGTCTCTCGAATTTGGTAAATATGCTGCCGTAGCTGCTGCAGAGAATGGCGGAACGATCACTAATCTTTACGATGAAGAAACTAATCCAACAGGTATCGATCCAGCTACTGAAGCACTTTATCTGGAACCAGGCGATTATCTTCTTCGCTTCGTCATGCCAGCATGGGATGTTACCCGTACAGCTAAGGTCTTCAAGTCTGGTATCTATTCTGTTAATATAGATAATACTCAGGATGATCCATATGTTGATGTTCCTGTAGCGGATGCGGTATGGGAAGAGCCTGCACCTCATTCGGTTATTGGTGATGTAGGTGTTTTCGATACAAACGATCTTACCAGTGAAGATGTAACCACACATGAGTTTACCATCACTGAGCCTGGTTACTATTATGTGAAATTCACAGGTACAGATTTGGGCTATGAGGCATGGCTGTTGGTATCTCTTGCAGTCTCTGCTAAGCCTTCTTCTACTGGAGCATACGTATTGGCTCAACTGAAGGAAGACATTGAGAAGGCTGAAGAAATGTTCAATACTACAGACGAGAAGTACAACGGCACTGCAAAGAATGCTTTGCAAGCAACTATTCAGGAAGCAAAAGAAACCCGCTTCACAAATGAAGAAGAGGTGAATGCAATGGCGAAGAAGCTGACTGCTGCTAAGCAGGCGCTGACTGACCGCATGACAAACTATGACAACTATGTGAAAGCTTACGAATCTGCTGTCACTGCTCTCGAGGGACTTACAGATAAGTACAAGACAAATGAAAGGCTGAAGGGTAATCTGAAAGAAGCTCAGGATCTCGTTGAGAAGTATCAGGATGTTAATCCAACCAACTATTCTGACGAAGAACTGGCTGCAGCAATTACCGATGTGAATAATGTAAATACTATCTTGAATGGTATCAAGTCTGTTGTTGACGTTCTGACTTACCGTGCTACACAGGCATCGAATTTGGCTAAGAAGTTGATGCTTGTAGAAGAGGATGTGATTGCCGCTTTGGATGCACTTTCAAATGACGCTCCTGGTACAATTGATGCTGCTAACAAGCACAATACGCTTGCACTCTATCAGCTGATTGCTTCAGAGTATCCTCTCGACGAATTGATGGAGAAGGTTTGGAGTACTGAAACTTATCCAGATGAGGATATTGAGAATGATCCTAATTACGATGATCAAGGTCACAAACTCTTGCGTTCTGGTATCAACCTGACGGGTTATATCAATAATCCAAACTTCTATACAACGAGGGCTAAAGAGAATATTGCTGATGGCACATTCTACGCTTGGCAGTGTACTCAAAATACAGAAGATCTTGTCACTTATCAGGATCCAGGCGTGACAGGTTCAAACTTTGTGACGGATAGCAAGCTGCTATCTTATGGTGAGGCTGTAGATTATGACCTCTATCAGATTTTGACAGACCTTCCTGTCGGTGTCTATACCGTAGAGCTTGGCTCTCGTCTCGCCACCTACGATTATGATTACGATGGTGATGGCACAAAAGAGACCAACGAATACAACGGCTTCGACGAAAACACTGGTCTTTGGGACAAGTATGTGTATGCTCAGGTGGATGACACCAAGCTGGATGAAACCAACACCGCTAAGTTCTCAGTTGGTGGATATGGCTCTCCACAGCCTACATACGTTTACAACGTGGTTGTGAACGAAGGTCAGCGGCTTCGCATCGGTGCCGTTGAGCACTACACTTCTGGCTTGGCTATGAAGAATGGTGAAGCAACGTCTTTCTGGGACACTACTACTTTTGTGGACAATGCTCGCATTTACTTCTCTGCTCCTCTCGAGGGCTATGACTATGCAGCTGCCGCTCAGAAGTTGGAGAACGAAATCGCAACAGAGATCAAGACTGTTGACGCAGCTCCAGCTCAGCAGAACAATGTCATCGTCAACCTCGCTGGCCAGCAGGTGGATGAGAACTACAAGGGCATCGTGATCAAGAACGGTGTGAAGTACCTGCAGAAGTAATCAAATTACTCAGAATATTATTTTTTAACCGTGGTGGCTGTACCTCAATAGGTGCAGCCACCTGTTGTTTTATGCCTTTATTCCGAAAAACTTTGTCTTTTTCTTTGTATTGTGCTCGCTTATCCGTAACTTTGTCCCCTGAAACGTAAATGAATATACTAAACTTGACTAACTGTTTAATGAGAGTCTTTTTCCTTTCCATTTTGTTCCTATTCATGGGAGCACTTGGTGTGGGTGCTCAGAATGTGATGTTCTTCAGCTCGAAGCAGGGGCTGTCCAACTCGCGTGTGCGTAACATCACGGAGGATAGCCGGCACAACATCTGGGTGACTACACAGAATGGTCTGAACCGCTACGATGGTGTGAAGATGAATGTGTATCACCATGAGCTTGGCAATTCTTCTTCGTTGCTGCATGACGAGTCGGTCTGTGTGTTTGAATACGAGAAGGATAAGATGCTGGTGGGCACGGCTGCTGGTGCACAGTTTTATGATTATGCGACAGACCGATTCACCAACATTCCATTCATCCGCGAGGGTGGCGATACGGTCAGGGCACGTGTGGTGACCATCAACCGCATTTTGAAGAATCGCCTGATTGTGTGCTATGCAGGATATGGTTGTGGCGAATTGAAGAAGGAAAAGAATGGACAGTTCACGATCAGACGTACGACGGAATTCGATATTGATGGGGCAAGCCCTGTGAGTTTCTATGAAGACACGAAGGGTGCAATGTGGATTATCAATGGAAAGGATAATTTGTACAAGCGAACATCGAAGGGCTATCACCCCTATCCTGACTTGAAGATTATCACAAGATTGAGAGAAACGTCATCGGGCACGCTCTATGCCGCCACCTATAATCAGGGGGTCTATGTGTATGACCGCGATGCCGATGAATTCAAGATGCTTGCCACGAAGGAGGAACTGGGGGGCGCCATTCTGGGCATCAGCCCTTGGACGAATGGAAGGCTGTTCATCAGTACGGATGGCGGCGGCGTGTGCGTGTATGATGAACAAATGAAACGACTGGTGCGGAATGTCATCTCCGTGAAGGATTTCGACATGGCGACGAGCAATGTGACGAATGCCATGTGTGATTCCTTCGGCAATGTGTGGGTGGCTGTCTATATGAAGGGAGTGGTGATGAAACCCTTTAACCAGTCAGCGTTTTCCTATATTGGGCAAAATTCCATTCCGAAGAACACCATTGGCAAGAACTCTATCTTTGCCATTGCCAAAGCGCAGACGCCTGCTCCTTATCAAAAGGGAATCTGGGCAACGGCGGATAATGATGGTCTCTATCTGGTATCGGCAGACGGTATGACCTCGAAGCACTGGAGTGTGGAGACTAACCCAGGGATGCCGCATGCTTTCACCACCATGTATGATGCGTCACCTTCCCCCTTGCTGCTGGGTACGTTCTACGACGGATTGTGGCAGATGAAGGATGGACGATTTTCTTGTCTGACCAAGGATATTGGCAAAGTATTTGAGATTCGTCCGACCAGCCAGAAGGATTGCTACTGGATTGCGTCTATCGGCGAGGGTTTCTTCTATTATAATTACGCCACTGGCAAGTATCTCACCTATGATAATAATTCGGGGAATGACATCATTGGCAATCCGTATGTCTATACGCTGCTGCCTGTGAAGGATAAACTGTTTGTGGGTACGGCTGACGGTATGTTGGTGGCATATCCTGACAAGCAGGGTGTCATCACCAAGAAGAGCACCCGCATTCCAGGACACAGTGCTGTGCGCCATTTTGCATCCTCTGCGGATGGAAAGACGGTGTGGGCAGCCACGAATGAGGGACTGGTGAAGATTGATTATTCGTCTCTGGACACGCGTCTCTACACGACGACGGATGGATTGCCTGTCAACAGCATCACATCGGTGTGTGTGGATGGCACAGATTTGTGGATTGGCACGGACTTCGGACTCTCATGCCTGGACACGAAAAAGGATTCATTCACCAACTTCTTTGTGGATGACGGTTTGCAGGACAATGAGTTCAGTCGTGGTGCTGTGCTGATGAGGGACGGAACTCTGTATCTCAGTGGTATTGGAGGCATCACCTATTTTGACACGAAGTCGTTGAAGGCTTGGCGAGGCAGTCAACGTTCTTTGCGGCTGCGTCTTGTGGATGTTCTGCTGGATGACAAACCCATGCATCAAGGGGATATGTCGGGACGTTATGAAATCTTGCAGGGACTGATTGACGAATGTGGTAGGATTGACCTCTCCCATACTGACAATCACTTTACGTTGGAAATGTGCATTGAGGGGCTGAACAATCAGCACGTGACGTATGAATACAGCATTAACGACGGCAAATGGATGGATCAGGGTGGCAACAATGCCCGCATCATCTTTGACAACTTGCAGCCAGGTACTTATCATATCAAGGTGCGTGCGCATGCATTGGGCTCTGTGAGTGAAGAACGCGAGTTAGTGGCAGTGGTGCATCCGGCATGGTACGCTTCTGTATGGGCAAAGATTGTCTATTTCTTGCTCTTCCTCGGACTTTGCTGGTTTGTCTATGAGTATGTGAAGCGCCAAGTCAGATTGCGCCGCATCATGGCGCGCAACCGCCAGCAACGTGAATTGAATGAGGCGCGAATACAGTTCTTCATGAACATCAGTCATGAGATTCGCACCCCTATGACCTTGATTATAGCTCCGCTGGAGAAATTGATCGGTCGCGACAAGGACCCTGAGCGTCAAAGGAACTATCAGCTGATGAAGCAGAACTCCAACCGTATCTTGCGCCTGATTAACCAGATGATGGATGTGAGAAAGATTGAGCAAGGCAAGTTCTTGCTGGATTATCATCCTGTGGAGTTGGTGGACTTTGTACAGAACATCTACGACGTGTTCGTGACAAATGCACAGAGCCGCAACATCACCTATGAATTTGTGCATGATATGGACAGAATGCAGGTGTATGTCGATCCAGACAATATGGACAAGATTGTGATGAACCTGCTTTCCAATGCCTTCAAGTTCACACCAGATGGAGGGAAGATTGTCTTGCAACTGAAGGAGAAGGGTGCAGATTTCGAGGTCAAGGTGATAGATTCGGGCGTTGGCATACCTGATAATGAAAAGCAGAAAGTGTTTGAACGCTTCTATTCAGCCAAACATCAACATGGTTACATGGGCACGGGTATCGGTCTGAATCTGACTTCTATGTTGGTGCGTCTGCACAAGGGCAACATCATGGTGGAGGACAATCCTGAGGGACAAGGTACCGTGTTCACTGTGAATATGCCTATTGGAGATGAATCGTTGCGTTCCATCAAGCCTGAATCCGTTGTCAATGTCGTGGATGGCATGGATGCCGCTAACGTGGACACAGAAGGGTTGTTGGCCACCCAACCTACAGAAACGCATCGTAAGAGAGCGCTTTTGGTAGAGGATGATGAGGCGATACGCCAATATGTGGAGAGTGAACTGTCTTCTGAGTTGTCTGTGCATCTGTGTGGCAATGGTCAGGAGGCGTGGGATTATATCGTGTCCCATCCTGGCAAGGTGGATGTTGTGGTGAGCGACATCATGATGCCAGTGATGGACGGCATGACGCTGTGTCAGAAGCTGAAGGCAAACTTCAACACTAATCATATACCTGTTGTGCTGATGACGGCGTTAGGTAGCGATGCCGATCGTATTGCAGGTCTTTCCAATGGTGCCGATGCCTACGTGTCCAAGCCGTTTAATATTGATGTGCTTCGTACGACCATCATGCAGTTGCTGAAGACTCGTCAACTCTTGCAAGGCAAATACAAGGGAGACAAGCAGCAGGAAGAGAACATTGAGAAGGTGGAGATGGAATCGCCTGATGAGCATTTGATGAAACGTGTCATGAAGGTCATCAATGAGAACATGGACAATCCAGAACTCTCCGTTGAGATTATAGCCGACAAGGTGGGAATCAGCCGTGTGCATTTCTATCGCAAGATGAAAGACCTGACAGGGCAATCTCCACGCGATTTTGTGAAGTATGTGCGTTTGAAAGAAGCAGCACGGATGTTGAGCGACAAGGATTACGACATCACGGGCGTCAGCATCGCCACTGGCTTCAAATCCCTTTCGGCATTCTCCACCAGCTTCAAAGCGCTGTATGGCTTGACGCCTTCTGAATGGATGAAACAGCAAGAAAAGGAATAAATAGGGAAGAATGCAAATACTGCCCATGCGCATTCTAATCATCCAAAACAAAAAGTGCCCGTTCTCACGAATGGGCACTTTCTTGACTAATTAACTAACTAACTAATTATTAACCTATTTATGCTTTACTAACTTTTTCTGGTGCAAAGTTACGGACTTTTCACGAGCTGCCATTCCTCTAATGTTCCAATTGCTTCTATTTATGATACAAGTGCATTTTTTTTGAAATGTATCAAAATTGAAAGAAAATGTATCAAAATTGAAAGGAGGAATATACAAAAGAAAAATCCTCTGTAAACGGCTTGTTTACAGAGGATTGAGTTAAATTGAAGTACCGGAAGCGGGGCTCGAACCCGCACGGGCGCAATGCCCAAGGGATTTTAAGTCCCTCGTGTCTACCATTCCACCATTCCGGCACGGTAGGATTTTAATCGAAAATTGATAATTGAAAATTGATAATTTTTAGCCCTTGGGCTTGGGGGTTTCTTGCATCCCGTTGGTCAATTATCAACTATCAATTATCAATCTGAATTGGTTGCGGGGGCAGGACTCGAACATGCGACCTCCAGGTTATGAGCCTGGCGAGCTACCAACTGCTCCACCCCGCGATATGATGTTTTGCAACATAAAAGAGCAACCTCTTTCTCATTTGCGAGTGCAAAGGTACGGCAAATTTCGGACAATACAAAATAAAACGGGAGTTTTTTGAGGAAAAAGTTGTGAGAGTGCAGATTTTTCCTTTCCTTTGCAAATGTAACACTACCTAAATCATGATGTTTATGTTCAAATACCTCCTTCGAGTTCTGATCGTCATCTTGTGTTTCAGCTGCCCGATCTATGGCATGGGACAGACACAAAAAGCCACCGCCTCCGCCACTACAACGGCTGGGGTGGATACGACACAATGGAAATTGTATGAGACAGGGCAAGCCACCTATTATTCTGCGCGTACGCACGGGCGCATGATGGCTTCAGGCGAACGATATGACAAGAATGGACTCTTTTGTGCCCACAAGAAATTGCCTTTTGGCACGAAGATACATGTGGTGAATAAGAAGAATGGCAAGGAAGTCATTGTTGTGGTGAAAGATCGTGGACCCTTTGCCAAAGGCCGTGTGATAGACTTGAGTAACAAGGCAGCCGAAACCATCGGAATGTTGAGGGATGGGGTGGTGCCTGTGGAACTGTGGGTTGAGAAAAATTGAAAGATTGAAGAATTGAAGTTCCATGCGGCATGTGCACATCGCGTTAGCCAAACTTCAATTCTTCAATTCTTCAATTTTTCAATTCTTCCAACTTCTCGCTTGCTTCTGTCCACTCATCTTCTGCTGCTGAGAGTTGCGTTTTCAGTTCTCCATATTGGGTGAAGAGGGTGGTGTCGCTGGCACCTTCGGGGGTGGCGAGTTTCGTTTCGATGGCGGCGATTTTCTTCTCCAGTTTCTCAATTTTCTGTTCTGCCTGTTCAACCGCTTTCTCTGCTTTCTTGATGACTTTGTTGCGTTCCTTCAGTTCTGCGTAGGAGAGGAGGGATTGGACTTTGGTGCCTAAATCTGGAGGGGTTTGAGGTTTGAGGTTTGGCTCCGCCGAGCTGAAGGTTGAGGTTTGAGATTTGAGGAGGGAGTTGGAGGTTGGAGAGTTGGAGGGTTGAGATGGGGCGGAGGGACTTCCTGCGCTGTTTAGGTTCTTGCCCAGTTCGTTCAGGCTTTCGATTTGTTTCTTTTGGAGGAAGTCGTAGATGCCGCCGAGGTGTTCACGCACTTTTCCGCCGCCAAATTCATAGACCTTGTCCACGAGTCCGTCGAGGAAGTCGCGGTCGTGGCTCACGATGATGGCAGTGCCGTCGAACTCCCTGATGGCTTGTTTCAGCACATCCTTCGACTGCATGTCGAGGTGGTTGGTCGGCTCGTCGAGAATGAGCAGGTTGACGGGTTCGAGCAGGAGGCGAATCATGGCAAGTCGGCTCCGTTCACCACCTGAGAGCACCTTCACGTATTTGTCCGATGCCTCACCGCCAAACATGAAGGCACCCAGAATATCCCTTATCTTCAGGCGGATGTCACCCTTTGCCACGCGGTCGATGGTGTCAAACACCGTGATGTTGCCATCCAGCAACTGGGCTTGGTTCTGGGCAAAGTAGCCAATCTGCACGTTGTGACCAATCTTCAGGTTGCCCTCATAGGGAATTTCGCCCATGATACATTTGACCAGCGTTGATTTACCTTCGCCGTTGTTACCCACAAACGCCACCTTCTCGCCACGCTTGATGGTCAGGTTCACATCGGCAAACACAACGTGCGCGTATTCCTTCTTGACATCCTCGCAGATGATGGGGTAGTCGCCACTTCGGAGGCAGGGAGGAAACTTCAGGTGCAGGCTGCTGGTGTCCACCTCATCCACTTCGATGGGCACGATTTTCTCCAGCATCTTGATGCGCGACTGCACTTGGTTGCTCTTCGTGGGTTTGTATCGGAAGGTCTCGATGAACTGCTTGATCTCTGCAATCTCCTTCTGCTGGTTCTCGTAGGCACGCAGTTGCTGTTCGCGGCGTTCGTCACGCAGTTTCACGTATTCGTCATACTTCACCTTGTAGTCGTTGATGCGATGACAAGTGATTTCGATGGTTCGGTTGGTCACGTTGTTGATGAAGGCACGGTCGTGGCTCACCAGCATGACGGCATTGGCACGCGTTGCCAAAAACTGCTCCAGCCATTGGATGGAACCGATGTCGAGGTGGTTCGTCGGCTCGTCGAGCAACAGCAGGTCAGGTTTCTGCAAGAGCAACTTTGCCAGTTCGATTCGCATGCGCCAGCCACCCGAGAATTCCGCTGTGGGGCGGTCGAAGTCCGTGCGTTGGAAACCCAGACCTTGCAAGGTGCGTTCCAGTTCGGCATGATAGTTCGTGCCGCCCATCATGGTGAAACGGTCATTCTCGTGGGTGAACTTCTCGATGAGAGCCATGTACGACTCGCTTTCATAGTCCGTCCTGCGGGCAATCTCCTCGTTCATCTTGTCCAGACGCTCCTGCATCTCGCTGATGTGGGCAAACGCCGTCTCCGCCTCCTCCATCACCGTCCGGCTGTCCGAAAGCACCATCACCTGAGGCAGATACCCGATGGTGATGTCCTTCTGTCGCGACACCTGTCCGTAGGTGGGTTCCTGCAAGCCCGCAATGATTTTCAGCATCGTGCTCTTGCCAGCCCCATTCTTGCCCACGAGGGCGATGCGGTCTTTGGGGTTGACCACGAAACTGGCATCCAAAAAGAGGGGAGTGGCTGAAAATTCCACACCCAGTTTATCAATCGAAATCATGTACCTTCTGTCCTTTGTTTTTAGTGAATGCACCGAACTCTATGGCTTCGCAGGGGCATCGGTGGTAACATCTCAGGCAGCCCGTGCAATGCTCGTGCTTCCACACAATCTTGCCCTTCTCGTCGGTCGTGATGTTGTTCAGCGGACAACCTCTCACGCAGCGTTTGCATTGGATGCAGTTCTTGTTCGTGTGGAAATATTTGTCGGTCACGAGGAAGCGGTTGAACAGCGGGCGCAACACGTAGGTCTTCACCCAGGCGAAGTTGCCCCTCACCACTTCCGTTTTCTTATCCTTGTTCTTGATGGCCTCGGCAATGTCGGGCAGTCGCTTGCGCGTCTCCTGCACCTTCGCCGTAGCCACTTCATCCTTATCTACATCGAAGCCGGGCAGGCACACATACGTGTTGGGCATCTGCACAGAGAAGACCGTGTCTGCCTCCCGACCCATCACTTTGTTCAGCACCCTGTCCGCATAGCCGATGTCGTCGCCACAGGTCATCACCACCCACACATACTGTGCCGCCTTGATCTCCTCCTGATGCTCTCTCACATATTCCTCCACCACCTTGGGGATGCCCCAGCCATACACAGGGAACACCATGCCGAAGACACCTTCCTCGTCATCTAGCAGACCTTCCAACTTGTCTGCCACCCATTGGCTGTTGCCCGTTCCAGAAAAACAATACCTCATTTCTCCACAAATCTGAACACGCGGATGCCCGTGTGCTTCGGTTGTTTCATCTCATACTCATAGAAAGTCTCCTTGCTCATCAGCACCTTCTTGTACAGGCTCGAAGCGTGGAGCAGATGCAACTTCCCCTTTTGCCAGAACGCGATGCCGATGTGGCGCGTGTCCAGCCCGTCGCTGTCCGTCAGCATCGCCACGATGTCACCATCCCTCACCATGCTCAAGGGCGTTCCAGCCGCCCACGACAAGTCTTGTTTCAGGATGTAGTTAAACTGCCGTCCCTCCGTCTCCTGCTCATACTTCCTGATGACAGGCACGAACTGCGGATGGTTCTTCAACTGCTTGTACAGGTTCGGATGCTGCGACATATAGTTGATGTGTATCGTCTGCTTGCCCAGGAAAGGGGCATCCTCGATGCTGATGTCCTTCACGATGCCCAGCCGCTCGTTGTCCTCTGCCCACCACGTGAAATAGTGCAGGCGTGAGGTGTAATCCGTCATCTTGCCCTCACGGAAACGAATCTTCGTGAGGTTCTGGCAGAAGTCGTCAAACGTGCGCTTGTTCTGCTGGTCGCACATCGAGAGCGCCACCACCGTCTCCACGAACGTGGTGCAGTCCAGTCCGTGCAAGTTCACGATCAGGTGTTCCTTGTCGCCCAGTTCCAGCGTGTGTGCCACGTAGGGGATGCCCAGGAACTTCTTGCCGAAATAAAAAATGGGGTTTTCGTTGCCTCGCTGGTTCTTCGCCTCCTTCAGGAGTTTCACCACCAAGGCGCTGTCCGACTGGGTATATTCCACACCTTGTGCGTGCATGCCCAGGGCAATCACCCAGGCAAGCACCATCATCATCCATCTGTATGTCATTCCTTTCATTGATGCTTTTCTTCCTTCCATCTTTCTTTTGCCGCCAGTTCGGCAGAGAGATCATGTGCACCACGATAGTCAAATCTCGCATTCACAAGATTCTGCATAAAGTCGTTGGCACGATTCAAAAGCTCGTTATCATCCGCAATAAGCTGTACGAGCCGTTCCAGTTGGTCAAGTTGTGTTTTTTGTTCCATAGCAAGAAAAGTTTTTGGGGTTTATGGTGCGAAGTTAGCACAAAAGTTCGAATTATGCGAGGAAAACAAGAAAAAAATGTCAATTGGATAGAAAAATTGTGAAAAACGTGTTCGTTTAGCGTTCAACAATTAGCGGTTAAAACAACACCGTTGTATCATCAAAACATCGGTGTAGGAAAGGCAAAACAACGATGTTGTTTTAAAGCGAGTACGTCTGAGGTGTTTTTGTGGACTCACGAGGATACACTTGCAACCTCCTCGTAGTAACAAGTGCAGGCTCGGGGAGGGTGCAAATGTAGGTTCAAAGGGACAATTATTAGCAATTAACCCTCGCTTTTTGCGTTGAGAGGAGCCATTTGAGTATAAATACTCCTCCAAATGAGGTGTTGATGCTGATTTTTTGGAAAGCCTTTGTGTGCAGAAAGTATAGGGTGAAGCATCTAAAGTGTAGGATTTTGTGCCTTTATTACGCTTTAAAGGGAAGTATTTTGATGCAATCTGTCCCTTTTCTAAGGTTTGGCATCATAAGAATAGAAGACTTTGTAATATCGTATGTCATTGATTTACTGATTATTAGATGAAATTTACTCTGGCAAAATCTATCACTTTCAGTTCTATCAGTTAGTTTTTGAGGGGGTGTCAATTTCATCTTATTATTATATAACTTATTAATTATTAATTAGTTATATATTATAATATAGGTGGATTTGATACATAACTGACCCTTTGAAAGCTAACTGAAACTGATAGAACTGATAGATTTGTCTTGGTTGGAACAATTTGTAAACATTGTATATTATCGACTTACAGCCTTTTAGATGAATCACTGATGGTCATCTGTCACATTTTGATTTTTTCTCTACAAGGCTCCAAATCGGATACCTCCCCTTGTTATATATCAATGTGTTCGTGTTATTTTTTTTCTTCCTTCATCAACCGTTTCCACTTGAAGTAGCCCATGATGGCGATGATGACATAGAGGGCGTAGAGGGATGCCTTGAAGGGGATGTCTTTGTAGAAGTAGAGGGCGGAGGTGACGACATCGACGGCTATCCAGATGAACCATTGCTCCAGATACTTGTGGGCGAGTGCCCAGATGCCGATGATGCTCAGGGCTGTGGTGAAGCTGTCGGCAAGGGGGACGTTGGAGTCGGTGAAAGTGACGAGCAACCAGTAGATGAGTGCCCATACGGCACAGATGATTGCCACCCAGGGAAGGATGAGTCGGGTGGGGAAGTGGCGAATGGGAAGCGCCGTTTTTTTGTGCGTGCCACGCGCCCAGCAGATGCTTCCGTAGATGGTCATGGAGAGATAGTAGAACTCCATGCCGCAGTCGGCGTAGAGTCCTTTCTGGTAGTAGAGCACGATGCCCAAGACTTGCATGAGGAATCCAACTGCCCACATCCAAAGACTGGCACGATACTCGAACCAGATGTAGAGTAGTCCGAGTATCGTGGTCAGTATGTCAAGCCAATGGGCTGTGAGAAAATCTTGCATAGTCAGAACAAGAAAAACGCCCAGCGCGTGGGCTGGTTAGAAGTTAAGTGACATGTGTGCCATGAAGTGGAAGGGTGCCTGTGGGGCGAATCCGCTTTCGTAGAGGTCGGTTGTCCAAGCGTAGGGGTTGCCGTTGGCATCCTTTCCAATCTCGCAGTATGCCCATCCGTTGTTGTCGTACTTTCGCGAGGTGAGGTTGTAGAGGGTGCCTCCGATGGTGACGCTCTTGATGCTCTTCAGCTTGAAAGTGTAAGAGAGGTCGAGGTCGTTGGTCAGGTAGTCGGAGAGGAAGAGACGGATGTTTTCGTCGCCCACCTTGGCGTAGCGGAAACCTGTGTTGGTCATATACTGACGGCTGATGTACTTGCTCAAGAGTTGTGCCTTGAAGCCGCGCCACTTGAAGGTGAGGATGTTTTTGGCGATGATTTCGGGCGAGAAGGAAATCTTTGTCTCGCCAAGGTCGAGCATGCCCTGATTAGCCCAAGTGTCCTCCTCAGTTGCATTCACCTTCCATTCCTTGTTGCGATTGCGGCTGAAGGTGGCGTTCACGTCCCAGCGGAACCAATCTACGGGCTGCCATGCGGCTTCCAGTTCCACGCCCGTGCGGTACGACTTGCCGCTGTTTTCGTTGGAGGCAATCATCTCACCGATGTCGTTCAGCTTGCCGGTCAGCACGAACTGGTTGTCATAGCCCATATAATAGAAGTTGAATCCTGCTGAGAACTTCTTGCTCTGGTAGCGGTAGCCCAGTTCCCAGTCGTTCAGCCGTTCAGCCTTCAGATCCACACCAATGTGCTCCTCGAAGTCGTTGCGAGTCGGTTCGCGATGTGCCACAGAGAAGTTGCCATACACCTGATGGTTGGGCGTGATTTGGTAGAAGAGGCCGAACTTGGGATTGAAGAAGTTGTAGGCGTAGCGCTCTTGGAAGTTGATTTGATTGTAGTTCTCGTCGTAGTCGTCGGTCAGTCCGTTCATGTGGATGCTGGCGTGGCGGTACTGCAGGTCGATGAAGGCACTCAGTCCACGGAGGAACTCGTAGTTCACCTTGCCGTAGAAGTTGCCGTCATACTTCTTTGCGTTGTTGTCGTAGTAGGTGAAGTCAGGTTGAATCAGCACATCCTTTGCCCAGATGACCTTGCCGATGTGATCGCCGTCGTACACGGTCCAGCCACCGCCCAGCGAGGCTTTGAGTCCCTTCTTGTTATCGAAGTTGAGCGAACCCACCACGCCCATGAAGTCATTGTCCAGCTTCTTCTGGTTGATGAGGTCGCCTTTTGTCTTATGGTCGCCTGGTTCTGCGATGTTGAACTGGTAGAGATTCTTGCCAGCCTTGTATTGCTCGTAGTATCCGTCGCCCTTGGTCAGGTGCAAACCTACGTTGAGCGACAGCATCTTACCCAGACCCTGGTTCCAGTGCAACTGATAGTGCTGCTGGTGATAGTTGTCCGTCTGATTGTCGTAGTAGTGGCGATTGCCGTCCGCATCGTAGTATTCGCCGCAGGAGTTGTAGGTGCGTCCGTAGAGGCTCTGCTCATACTTGCTTGTGTAGTTCCAGGCATGATAGGTCTTCTCTTTGCCGTTGAAGGTGATGAACTTCACCACCGTGTTGTTGCCGTAGTAGGCAGCCTGAAGGAAGTAAGAGTTGAGGCGTACGGAGGCACGGTCAATGTAGCCGTCTGTGGCGATGTTGGAGAGCCTTCCCTGCACAGCCCAATGATTGCCCAGCAATCCCGATGTGAAGCGGAACGTTTCCTTGTGTGTGCCAAAGCTGCCTGCCGACATGTCGTAGCCGAACGAAGGCTTCAGGTCGAGGTTGGCCGTCTGGATGTTCACGGTGGCGCCAAACGCTCCCGAACCATTCGTCGATGTGCCTGCACCACGCTGAATCTGGATGTTCTCAGCCGAAGATGCAAAGTCGGGAATGTTCACCCAGAACACCTGAGCACTCTCCGCATCGTTCAAGGGGATGCCGTTTGTCGTCACGTTGATGCGGCTTGGATCCACACCGCGTACTCTCATGCTCGTGTAGCCCATGCCGTTGCCCGCATCGCTCGTCATTGTCACGCTGGGGGTGAGCGAAAGCAAGTAGGGGAGGTCTTTGCCCGTGTTCATCTCGGCAATCTGCTCCTTGCTCACGTTGGTGTGAGCCACAGGAGTCGTTGCTCCCACACGGGTCGAAACCACGTTCACTCCATCGAGGTTGATTACTTTCAGAGAGTCAGCTTTCCGACTCTGCGCCATCATGCCCATAGAACTCAGAAAGAGGCATGCAGCTAAAAATCTTTTTACCATAAAAACTGTAATTTAACTAAAGATTAAACATCCTAAAAGGGCATGTCCCGTTTAATCGTCCCTACGGCAGCATTACCTGCATCAGGTTCATGGGTATCATCTCAGCCCGCCATAGCGAGCACCCCTTTAGTTAAAATCGGGTGCAAAGGTACGAAGAAGTGAGCAAAATACAAAGAGAAAAGGCTTTTTTTTACTCTTATTGTCGAACGAAAGTACCTTCGGCATAGCCAACAGTACGACTTTTTTCTATTTTTTTGTAAATTTGTGCCGTTTTTCAACTTAAGTATTTCCTTTTTCTTACGTAAAGAGGGTAAAAGCAACTCAAAACCAGCATGGATAGAACCACATTTGAACAGACCGCAGCGCGACTGCGTCCTCTGATTCTCCGCATCGGACGAAACTTTTTCGGTTCAGCGGATGATGCAGAGGACGTGGCACAAGAGACGCTCTTACAATTGTGGAGATACTGTCAGCAACTGGACGAAAACCGAAACGTGGAGGCGTTGGCGGTGAGGGTGGCAAAAAACTGCTGTGTGAACATGAAACGACGGCAACACCTCACACTGATGAGGGAGACGGACAGCATGAGCGAGACTCATCCAACGCCACATCTCTCCCCGCACGAGGAAGCGGAACGGCAGGAAGGTCTGAAAGCCCTGGATGAAGCCATCGGTCAGTTGCAACCCCGTGAACGCCAACTCTTCGAGATGCGACAGCAAGACGGACTCTCAACCGAAGAAATCGCCCAACAGACGGGCATCCCGAAAGCCTCAGTGCAAAGCATGGTGGCAATGGCGAGAAAGAAAGTGTTTAACGAAATGAAAAGGAGAATGAACTTATGACTCAGAAAGACGTCAATAGACTCATCGATAAATATATGGAAGGCGAGACCTCACCACAGGAGGAACGCCAGCTTTCCATCGAGGTGAATCGCCCTGATGCTCCTGCCGAGTGGAAAATCATCGCTGAGATGCTGGGCGACCTCACGTTGGGTGAAGCCCTCTACGACCAGACAATGGCTGAGCGCAAACGCATCAAGATCCGTCGCTATGTGGGGTGGGGTGTTGCAGTGGCTGCCTGCCTGACTTTGTGGTTCGTCCTCGGCAAGCTCGTTCCTGAAACTCCTCAGCAAGACACTACCCCTCAGATTGCCCAACGACCAACAGTCGTGAAGCCTGAAGAGAAAGAAGCGACTCCTGTGATGGCACCTGCATCCCCTGCGTTGGAACAAGTGGCATACACGACTCCTACCAAACGTATGAAGCGCAAGCATCGCCGACAAGCGACTCCTGTGATGGTAGAAACCATCGAAACGGAGGTGATGCCTGAATTGCCACAAGTGAGCGAGGAAGAACTGGCGCAGGTGGAGAAAGACTACCAGATGTGGCAGCTTAAACAAGCCATCCTGATGGAGAAAATCGAAATGGATGCCGCAACGATGGCGTTGAATAAAAAGTATGAAGCTTATCTCGAAGAATATAGTAATTGTATTGAAATTTAATCACTAAAAGAAGAAGGAATATGAAAACAAGAAACATCCGCTATGCAGCATTGTTGCTGGCAGCAATCGTGAGCCTGAACATGTCGGCTCAGAAGAATGTGCTCAAGGCATTTGAGAAGTTCAAGAACTCAAAAGGTGTGACCATCACGAACACCGTTCGCGAACAGGGCAAGACCAGTGCGCTCGATCCCTGGCGATGCAACATCGTGGAATTCAAAGTGATTCCAGGCGCAGGATATGTCACGATGACGAAGGAACTGCGAGATGCGTTCGAGCAGGACAGTCAAGACGCAGACGTGACCTACTACGGCCAGATGAAGGGACTTTCGGAGAATGCCACGGAGGAGGAGAAGGCGAAGTACAAGAAGACCATCGTGCGCTACAATGACCAAGATGACCCCATCGTGATTGGCGAGAACACGACCTACGATGTGCTGGTGCTCCGCAGCAACTCCAAGGAGAATACCCAGAACCGTATCGTGGTGGCTGTGGAGTGGAAACTGGAAGGCAAGTCTGGCAGCTGGAGGGGTAATCTGTTCGAGATTGAAGGACCCAACGACTTTGTGAGAACTTCCACCGCATCCCCAACAGGCGAAAAGGTGCTGGTTGATGACTTCGTCACCCGCATGACCTTCTATCGCGATCACTACAAGTACTCGGACAGCGCCGAAGACAAGGCTCTGCTGGTGAGCATGCTCGACTATCTGACTTTCTATGCCCCCACCGTGTCGGAGAATGAGAAGGCGATTGCGCGCAACATCCTCAGAGAGATGGAACAGGGACAAGATGGCGCTGTGTCACCTGGCATCGTCATGAACCAAAATCTGATTGCACAGGGTTTCCAGGTGTTGGATCCGAATGGTGCGGGTAGGGTGGATGGCGCCTTGGTGCTGGAACGACTGGACAGCTATTACAAGGAATTCAGGAGAGAAACCATCATATCCATGCAGCAACAGGTGCTGAATCGTATGGCGGAATATATCCGTGCCCAGCAGGAAAAGGGCATGAGTGACGCCATCTTCAACAAAGTGGTCAAGATTCTGGGCGATTGGAAAAGCGCATGTACCATCATCGCACATAAACAATACATCTCTAATATTCTCCTGAACATGGAAAGGAAACAAAACGGTGTGCATTAATTTTGTACTTTCTTCAATTATTCGTAACTTTGCCGCCTAATTGAAAAAGAAATGATGAAAACTAAAAACATTTTGATGATGATGACAATGGTAGCATCGACGATGGCGAATGCCCAGACGATGGGCATCAAGTTGGAGAATATGGACATGACCGCCAAGCCTGGCACGGACTTTTATCAATATGCCTGTGGCGGATGGTTGAAGAACAACCCCTTGCGTCCTGAGTTTTCAAGGTATGGAAGTTTCGACGTGGTGGCGGAAGAGAACCAGAAACGCATCCGTGAGATTATCGAAGGACTGGCGGCTCAGCCACAGGAGAAGGGTTCACTGGGACAGAAGATTGGCGACCTCTATGCCCTAAGGATGGATTCCGTGCGCCAGAACAAGGATGGCGTGACGCCTGTAATGGTGGACTTGAAACGTGTGGCGGCTGTGAAAACCAAAGCTGAACTGAAGGAGTTGATCAACCAGATGAACGTGGAAGGTGTGGGCTTTGGAGAGCTGTGGGGCAGCTATGTGGGTGCCGACATGATGGAATCCACACAAAACATATTGGAACTCTCACAAGGTGGCTATTCGTTGGAACGTGACTACTACGTGAAGGAAGATGAGGAGAACAAGAAAATCTTGGATGCCTACAGGAAACATATCGTGAAGATGTTCCAGTTTGTGGGCGAGACGCCAGCCGATGCTCAAAAGAAGATGGAGAACGTGGTGGCGTTGGAGATGAGGATGGCAAAGGCTGGACGTGACAATGTGGCGTTGCGTGATGTTGCCTCAAACTACCATAAGATGTCTTTTGCTGACTTTACAAAGGAGTATGCAGGCTATGATTGGAAGACATACTTTGACGTGCAGGGTCTCACAGAGATTGACTCCCTTTCCGTGGGTCAGCCTGAAGCCATCAAGGAGGCGTTGAAGGTGTGGGAAGACACATCTGTGGAAGTGCTGAAAGACTGGTTGCAATGGCAGATACTGGATTCGGCTGGTTCCATGCTGGGTGATGAAGTGTATGAGGAGGTGTTCGACTTCAATGGTCGCATCCTGACAGGTGCCAAAGAACCACGTCCTCGTTGGAAGCGCAGTGTGAGCATTGTGAACAGCGTGTTGGGCGAGGCTGTGGGACAAATCTATGTGGAGAAATACTTTCCACCAGCCAACAAGGCACGTATGGAGCAACTGATCAAGAACCTCCAGATTGCGCTGGGAGAACGCATCGACGCACAGGAATGGATGAGCGAATCGACCAAGAAGGCTGCCCACGAGAAACTGGATGCCTTCTATGTGAAGGTGGGTTATCCCAACAAGTGGCGTGACTATTCGAAGATGAACATCGACCCCGAGAAGACACTCTACGAGAACATGAAGGAGGTGGCGAAGTGGGCTCATGCCGATATGCTGGAACGCAAGTGGAAGAAGCCTGTGGACAGGGATGAGTGGTACATGAACCCACAGACGGTGAATGCCTATTACAACCCCACAACCAACGAGATTTGCTTCCCTGCTGGTATCCTTCAATACCCATTCTTTGACATGGACGCAGATGATGCCTTCAACTATGGAGCAATTGGTGTAGTGATTGGTCATGAGATGTCGCATGGCTTCGACGACCAAGGTCGCCAGTTTGATAAGGATGGTAACTTCCGTGATTGGTGGGCAGAAGGGGATGGAGACCAATACAACGAGCGTGCTCAGGTCATCAAGGACTTCTTTTCTGCCATCAAGGTGCTGCCCGACTTGAATGCAAATGGTGATCTCTGTTGTGGCGAGAACTTAGGTGATCATGGTGGTCTGAAGTTTGCATATACTGCTTTCAAGAATGCCACCAAGGAACATCCGCTGCCTGTGAAGGACGGTTTCACGCCTGAACAACGCTTCTTCTTGGCATACGCAGGGGTGTGGGCAAGTAACATCACAGAGGAGGCCATCCGCAACCTCACCACTTCTGACCCGCATTCATTGTGCAAGTGGCGCGTGAATGGTGCCCTTCCTTTGGTCGATGCTTGGTATGAGGCATTTGGCATCACAGAAAAAGACCCCATGTTTGTTCCGAAAGAGAAACGTGTGAAAATTTGGTGAAAAATCGGGGGAAAAGTCATGTAAAATGGACTTTCTCCCCCTTTTTTTGTGTTTTTTTAAGAAAAAAGTAAAAAAAATCCCTTAAATGTGAATGTTGTATTGAAAAAATCTGTACCTTTGGGACACTAAAACCAAATAACACTAAACCAAATCACTTTATTACAAACCTATCAAACTCTATATGCTTATGAAAAAGTTATTCTTCTCGTTCATGATGTTGGCAATGGGCTTCTATGCTCAGGCACAGCAGTTGGATGTGTGTACCAAGCCATATGGTGACAATGGCAGCGAAGTCACGGTCATCAAGCCCACAGTCGCCAATTTCCTTCAGTTGCTCTCCATGAATGAGGAGCAATTCAAGGCAGTTATGGAGGCAAACAAGTACGGTCCACAAATGCCACGAGGCAATGCGATCTCCTATTGGAATGGCGGTCCAGACAACTTCCAGTTTGCCAAGTGTGTGAACTCTTTCATTTACAACAGGGACACGAAAGAGGTGCATTTCGCTGTGGGTAATGACATGATCTATCCACAAGGTTCCCTCATGGCACTCTATCGTGAATTGCAACCTTATCGTAAGGAGGGGGCAGAGAATGCACGCCCAGGTTTTCCAACTCCACCTGCTGCACAGCCCGGTCAGGTGACTCCACCTACAGTACAGCCCGGTCAGGCAACGCCTCCAACGGCACAGCCTGGTCAGGTGACTCCTCCAACAGTACGTCCTGGTGCGGGATTTGGTCAAGGTCCTCGTCAGGGTGCAGGACCTGGCAGAAACAGAATGGGTAGAGGCAGAGGAGGCATGGGACGTGGCGGTGCCTTTGGCAGAGCACGTACTGACACCTTCGAAGTGAAGAACGACGATGGTTCCATCTACACCTTTACCATCACAGCTAACCCACGTTTCTTCTACGTGACGGCAAAGAAGCAGGAGGCTGCCAAGTAAAGGAATCTCCCAGAAATAGAAACAGGCTACTCTCGATGAGGGTGGCCTGCTTTTATTCAGATACATTAGGTATCCTGTTTGACGGGGTATAGATGCCATTTTCTCCTATCCGGAATCATAAAGTCACATTTCTTGTAACTATTCCATAAGTTTTTGTAACGTCACGGAAAGGCGCTCAAGCAAGATTCTTGCTAACTTTGCAACACCAATTCGTGATACAACCAAAACTGATAGATATGTTCAAGAAACTAATGGCAGGCATCGCCTTGCTCATCATGGGGCCCATCGGTGTGATGGCTCAACAGGTCACACTGAGCAAGCCTCACGGCTTTTGCGATGCACCCTTCACCCTGACAATGGCAATAGAAGCGGGAAAATATGCGGAAGGATGGGATATCCGCTACACCTTGGACAGCAGTACACCCACTGCCGCCAGTCCTGCTTACACAAAACCGATATCCATCCATGGCAGCACCATCGTGCGTGCGGCAGCCTTTGATGGAGAGGGACAGATGACGGACATCACTACCGCCACCTACTTGTTTGTGGATGATGTGATGAATCAAAGCGACACCCCCGAGGGCTATCCGACCGAATGGGGACAATACATCCAGATGGGCGGAATAGCACCAGCTGACTATGGTATGGATGCCGAGATGACGAAGGATGCTATGCTGGCTCCGAAGATTCGTGAAGGCCTACAGTCTTTGCCTGTGCTGAGCATCGTGACCGACAAGGAAAATCTCTTCTCTCATGAAAATGATGAAGAGACAGGTGGCATCTACATCTTCACGGGTCCTCCTGTGGGTGATGCCACAGGACACGGCTGGACACGTCCTGCCAGCATTGAGTTGATGGGGGGTGAACAGGCACACAACCTCAGTGCCACTTGTGGACTGCGTCTGCATGGTGGTCATGGTCGTCTGGCAGAGAAGAATCCCAAACACTCGTTCCGTCTGGTCTTCAAGAGTAATTACGGGTTGAAGAAACTGGAATATCCTCTTTTTGGTGAGGACGAGCCAGACGAGTTCGACCAGCTTGTGCTGCGTTGTCACTTTGGCAATGCTTGGCAGCACTGGCTCGAGTCCAACCGTCAGAAGGCACAATACACCCGTGATGTGTGGGCGCGTAGGATGCAGAAGAAAATGGGACAAACCAGCGTGAATGCACTCTACGTGAACCTTTTCATCAACGGCATGTACTGGGGACTCTACAACATCGCTGAACGAGTGGACGACCAGTTTGGCAAAGACCATCTGGGTGGCAAGAAGAGCGACATTGACGTGATCAAGGTAGAAGAGGATGGTGGCATTCACCTCGAAGCTGCAGAGGGTGACATGGAGGCATGGAACCTGATGGTGGAGACCGCTGCCCGTGCTGCCGATGATGATGCTTACGAACAGTTGGATTCGCTGCTCGACATCGACAGCTTCATTGACTACATGCTCATCAACCAATATGGGGGCAACACCGACTGGGATTACCACAACTGGTATGCCATCCGTCGGAGAGGACTGGACAGCGAGGGGTTCCGTTTCCTTTGCTGGGACACTGAACTCATCTTCGACAATGTGGATGAAAACGTGCTGAGCAAGGACAATGGTGACGCTTACCCCACAGGTATCTTCCACCACCTGATGGAGAACGAACAGTTTGTGCGTCAATACCTCCGTCGAGCCAAGCAAGTGTTGGTAGATGACGGCTTTTTAGGTGAAACGTCCGTCGTGGCGGTTTGGGACAGCCTTTACCACAACATCGAGACAGCCCTCTATGCCGAAGCGGCTCGCTGGGGTGACTACCGACGCGATGTGCATCCCTATTCCACCAGAGGCAATCTCTACACGGTGGATAACCAATACTTGAAGGAGCGTGACCGACTCCTAACGCAGTACTTCCCCTACAGGAGCGAGAAGGTGCTGCAGAGCATCGTGAGACTGGCTGACATTGACGACTTCGAAGCACCTGATGGATGGGAACGTCTCACCGCTTCCATGTTCCACGAATGGGATGGCACCGATGCTGATGCACAACCGCTTGACAAGCAGGTCAAGGTGGATTGGAACATGAACAAGGAGGCACAGGGTGGTACCGCCATAGCAGGTTTCTCGAATGTGGACCACAACCAATATGCCGACATCAGCCAATATGAAAAACTCGTGATTCGAGGTTCAGGCAGTGAAATCCGTATCTTGGCAAACCGACTGGTGGCTCATGGCGAATGGAAACAGATTACGGTCTCCCTCAACAGCAATGATCCCTATTGGGATGACGAAATCGAGGCGATTGTCCTGCCGCTGGAGGACTTGCGCACCACTCGCACCAGCAGTGGCAATGTGCGTGACGACGATTTCTTGCACCTGCATGTGCTGAAAGTGGATTGGAATAAGACCGCCAACGTGCGCAGCGTCTACCTCGTACCGTCCGAAGAGACGCTTGCTGTCACCCGTCCTGCCACCACTCCTGTCTATGATGACCAGTATTACAACCTCCAGGGTCAACCCGTGGAACATCCAACCCATGGCATCTACATCTATCATGGCAGAAAAGTCATGATCAAGCCCTGACGACAATCATTCTTAATGGCATCAGATTCAGGTCGCCGTTCTTGCGCTGGGTGAGTCGGAAGTAGATGGGCGACACCCCGAGGTTCTGCTTGATGAACCGGCAGAAACAGAATGGGAAGAGGCAGAGGAGGCTTCGGACGTGGTGGTGCGTTTGGCAGAACCCGTACTGACACTTTCGAGGTGAAGAGTGAAGATGGCACCATCTACACGTTCTCCATCGGTGCTTTCCCACGTTTCTTCTATGTGACGGCAAGCAAGAAGGAGGCTGCCAAGTAAAAGAATCTCCCGGAAATAGAAACAGGCTACGCTCAGATGAGGGTAGCCTGCTTTTTTATATATATGTGTCGTGTTTGCGATGGTTCTCAACGTTTCCATTCCAGATTGAATCCGTAATGATAGGACTTGTTGCCATCGATGGTGTATTGGGGTAGGGTGCGTGCTCCCCAGGTGTCAACGCCACCCACACCATGAACGTTGAAATCGATGTTCAGATTGACGAAACGACCTCGTTTAATCTCGTAGGGATGGTTCGCACCCTCCAAGTCTTCTTCTCCATAGTCCCAAGCGCGGATGCAGAGAGGCTGGTAACCCTCGATGCGTAAAGTTGAGCGTTGAGTGTTGGGCGTTGAGATTTCAAACCAGCGCACATCTGTACGACAGCCATTGTCCTGCGGATGGATGTATTCAGTTTCATAGTCAGAGAGCGGCATCTTGTATTGACCTAAGAAGGCACTGCGCTTGCGGTCAGGATAGTTCTCCCAAGGACCACGACCATAGTACTCAATGTTGGTGTAGTCGGCTGGCAGACGCATCCTCATACCGAACTTGGGGATGATCGGTAGGTCTGCCGTAATGGGTATGTAATCCATGTCTACCCCAATACGTCCGTCGGAAGATATAGTGTAAGTAAGGAGAAGACCTGCAAGCGAACGAGGCAATGTGATGTTGTAGGAAATCTTCAGCGCCGTAGTATTCTCCTCTATTTGGAAAACTCTACCCATGGAACGGTTTTCAACAGCGTCCTTCCATACTCTTAAGCGACGGGCAAAACCAGCCGCACTTTGGTTATCATTTTCTGGTTTCCAGAAGTAAGGCTCCAAGGGAGCTTGCAGCATCTCCTGACCATCGACAATCCACGAAGTGAGGGCACCAGTCATATTGTTAAAGAATAAAGTCCCCTGATTGGTAGTCACAAGAACACCTCTGTCCTTAAACGTCATCTCAGGAACTTTTCCACTGACACCGTTTGGGGATTGATAAGGAATAGTGACGAATTGTTCGCTTGCCACAGCAAAGCCTTTCTTTGCCCAAGGCTTATTCTCCTTCAGATGGGCAGAAATGTTGAGGGCGAGTTCAGGATAAGGACCGCCGCCTACCACGGGAGCAGAGGTGGATGGAATGACGAGATTATCTCCTTGTATGGTCAGCGCTCCTGATTCTTTCACCATCCCGTCGGCAAGGAGTTCGTAGGTGTAGTCGTATTCGCTGGGGTCGGTGAAACAGTCGCGGTTGATGATGCGGATGTCATCGCCTTCGCGGATGAATGTGAGTGGCTGATAGACGTGCTGCACCTCATAGTAATGCGGATGAGGCGTGCGGTCTGGGGCAATGAGCCCATTGATACAGAAAGCACCGTCGTTGGGCTTGTCGCCGAAGTCGCCTCCATATGCCCAGAACTCGTCTTTCTGCAAGGAGAGAGCAGATGATGGTCGCAAAGCGTCGCCATCGATGGGTTTTGCAATGCCCTGATCCACCCAATCCCAGATGGCTGCACCACAAATGCTGGAGTCGGCATAGATGACGTCCCAGTATTCTTGGAAGTTTCCCATGGAGTTTCCCATCGCATGGGCATATTCGCGCATCATGAAGGGACGGTCAGTAATCTTCTGGGCTTCTGTTTTCAATTTGTCTGGTGTCAGATAACCATCGTCGTAGATGTCACTCTGGCTGCGGTCGGTGTCGCAGAAGGGCAGGGCGATGGTGTCGAGGGCGACAACGGCATCGCGCATCGCCTTCAGGTTCGGTCCTACGCCGCCTTCATTGCCGAGGCTCCAGAAGATGACGCTGGGATGATTCTTGTCGCGCTGAACCAATGAGACGGCACGGTCCACATGGGCATCCTTCCATTCAGGGTCTTCACCCATCACCTTGTTGGCATAGCCGTAGCCGTGACTCTCTTGATTGGCTTCGTCCATGACATAGATGCCCCAGCGGTCGCAGAGCTCGTAGAGGTATTCGCGGTCGGGATAGTGGCTAGTGCGCAGGAAGTTGATGTTCGCCTGCTTCATCAGCGCAATATCCTTTTCGTAAGTGGCATCATCCACGTAGCGACCTGTGCGAGGATGGTGGTCGTGACGATTCACGCCACGCAGTTTCACGTTTTTACCGTTGATCTTAAAGACCTCGCCTACACACTCCACGCGCTTCACGCCGAAGTGGTTGTCGAAGTGCTCATCGCCCTGTTCAATGCTGTACTCATAGAGGTTGGGCTTCTCGGCCGACCACAGACGTGGATGAAAGATGGTGTAGGTGATCTTGACATGCGTGGTGTCGCCAGGGAGAATCACAGGGGCAGAGGCCAAGTAACCATCCGGTCTGACAGTCGAGGGCTGTTCACTCTGATTCTCATAGGTCTTGAAGAACACACTCACGTTCTTCGCTTTCTTCTTACCAGTATTGCAAATGGCGATGTCTGCTGTCACAGTGGCTTGCGAGAAGTCGGCATTGGGCACAGCCTCCACCTTATAATCGGCGATATGCACCAAGGGACGAACCCACAATTGCACCTCGCGGAAGATGCCGCTGAGTCGCCACATATCCTGACATTCCAAGTACGAGCCGTCGCTCCAGCGATACACTTCGACAGCGAGTTTGTTCTTGCCTTTGCGAAGATATTTCGTCACATCGAACTCAGCGGGTGACATGGAATTTTGGCTATAGCCCACCTGCTTGCCATTCACCCACACATAGAAGGCTGAATGCACACCTCCGAAGTGCAGAATCAGGTTCTTCGAGAGCATCTCTTTCGTCACATCAACGAACGTCACATACGATCCCACGGGGTTGCGATGGTCGTAGGCATACCAGTCCTTGTTGGGCTCTCCTGTCACGCTGGGTCTGTCTCTGTGGAACGGATACTGCATGTTCACATAGATGGGCTTGCCGAAACCCTGCAACTGCCAGTTGCCTGGCACCTTAATCTTATCCCATCCGCTTACATCGTAGTCCTCACGATAGAAGTCAGCAGGACGTGACTCTGGGTCTTTCGACCAATGGAACTGCCACTCGCCATCGAGACTCACAATTTCCTTGCAGTCTTTCCATTTCGAAGGCAGTTGCAGTGTGGCATGATACGGCAGTTTGTTGATGCCAAGCACGTGTGGGTTCTCCCAATCGTGCGTCTGGGCATGAAGGACCAGGCTCAGTGTCGTGGCGATGATTGCCAGTGTCTTTTTCATCTTTTTATGGGTTTGGGCGTCAGACGGCATACTTGTTCAGGTCGCCGTTCTTGCGCTGGGTGAGTCGGAAGTAAATGGGTGACAGCCCGAGGTTCTGCTTGATGAACCGGCTGAAAGAAGTCTGGCTGGTGTAGCCGATGCGCTGCATCACCTCGCTGAGCGGCATCGTGGTGTGGAGCAGGAGCAGTCGGGCGGTCTGGAGCTTCCATTTCACGACGAAGTCCTGGAGCGCGAGACCCGTCAGCAGCGCGGTGAGCGCGTTCAGCTGGGTAGGCTGAATGCCCCATTGCCAGGCGAGATGGTGGGGGTTGCGACCAGCGATGAGAGTGTCGACCACGGCGTCGAGCAGTTCGACGCCACTCTTCTTGCGCTCAAACCTGTACGGTTCCCAGATGGTCGTCAACGTGTTCGGGTCGAAGCCCCTCTGCTTGGTGAAGGGGGGAACGTAGAGCATTTCGAAGCTGAATTGCGGCTTGATATTTCTTTCCATTTCTTTTTTGTTATAAATCCGGCGCAAATATAGCAATTTATTTTGGCAATAGCAAACCGACGGACGATTTTTATTGTCATATGCCTGCAATGCTATCTCCCTGACGGTGGCATATCCTCCCTTTTTTGCAATGCTATCTCTTTCATGGTGGCATATCTTTCCATTTTTTTCGATGCTATATCCCTGTCTCGGACATATCTTCTATTATCATTTGATGTTATTTTCCAATGTCGGACATATCCTCCCATCTCATTTGAGGCTATTCTCTTATGTTGGATATATCCTCTAATTTCATTTAAGGCTATTTCTCGGTCAGTACTTCCACATCACTGTACCCCATACGTTCGCCTTGTGCCAGACGGAGACCGTCCACACGGATGACTTTGGCACGGGTGGGCTTGCAGCGGATGGTCTGCCAGATGGGGTTGTTGACGATGTTGGAGAACTCGCCCTCGCCCAGTGTCTCCCAGGTCTTCCAGTCGGTGGTGGCAGAAATGCGGTAGTGGGTGATAAGGCCTTCCTTCGAATCCTGTGGTGGCAGATAGCGGAAACCTGTAACATCCGCCTCGTCGTTGAGAGTCACAAACATCACCTTGTCGGTGCCAAAGAAAATATAATAATCCGATGAATGTTTCTCGCCTGCATCTGGTGTGTCCTGGGTGATGTCTGGTGCCAGATAGACACCTGTTTTCTTGATGATAGGCTCGCACTTAGCATCTGTGATGGTGAATCTCAGACGGGTGGCTGTGACATTGGGGAAGCAGATGATACGGCGATGACCGATGGTGGTCAGACCATCTCCATGATCCACCAGCTCGTCTTTCAGCGGCTGCCACTTTCCATCGACCTCAGCCTCCAGCGAGAACTTCTTCACTCGCTGTCCATAACGAATGTCTTCTTCAGCTACAAAACGATTGAAAGTGGTGGGTTTCTTGAAGGTGATCATGGTTTCGTTTCCCTGAGTCTTTTTCTTGCCTTTCTTCGCCAAGTCGGTCTTGAACACCTCATCAATCATCTTCTTAAAGGCGATGCCACGAAGAGAGTCCGTCGGATGAATGCGTCCATTGGGGGCAATGGGGAAGTTCAGCAACAGTGTGGAATTGCGTCCCACCGATTTATAATAGGTGTCCATCAGTTTCGACAGGCTCTTCACGTTCTCATTCTCCGTCTCGTGGTAGAACCAACCTGGACGGATGCTGGTATTCGTTTCGCCCGGGCACCATACGTTACCGTTCTCCAGTCCGTAGTGCAACTGCTCGTAAGGCACATCGCCTGTTTTGTTCAACAGACTCCAGTTGGTCTCGCCGATGTTGCCAGCCTCTGTGCCCACCCATCGCAGGTCGCCTCGGTCGCTGCCGTCGTTCCAGATGAGGCATTGGGGCTGTAACTCGCGAATCATCTTGTAAGTCTCAGGCCATTCATAGTAGGTCGTGCGGTCAATGCGACGGATTTCATTGGCTCCGCCATACCAGCCATCACCACCATTGGCACCATCGAACCACACCTCGAACATGTCGCCATACTCCGTCAGCAACTCGCGCAGCTGGTTGCGAAAGTAGGTCACGTAAGCAGGTTTACCATATTCTGGATGGTTCCTGTCCCAAGGCGAGAGATAGACGGCATATTCCAGTCCCTCTTCTTTGCAAGCCTCAGCCAGCTCGCGCACCACGTCGCCCTGCCCGTTCTTCCAAGGCGAGTTCTTCACCGAGTACTCCGTATATTTCGACGGCCACATGCAGAAACCGCAGTGGTGCTTGGCGGTGAAGATGATGCCCTTCATGCCTGCCTGTTTGCAGACACGTGCCCATTGACGGCAGTCAAGATTGCTGGGGTTGAACAGCTTCGGGTCTTCGTTACCAAAACCCCATTCCTGGTCGGTGTAGGTGTTCAGCGAGTAGTGGATGAAGGCATACATCTCCATGTCCTGCCACCGTAGTTGGTTCTCCGATGGCACTGGACCGCATGGTTTTTGTGTTTGCGCTTGACAACTCAGCAACGAGAGGGCAAGCAGTGTGGCTATTGTCTTAATCTTCATTGGAAATAGGTATTCTGATTACTTCTTAATCTTCAGCACGGGCATGATGTTGTTCTGCTTCTCAGGAAGGGTGACGATGAGGGCTTCTTTCGTGCGGGTGAACTTCACCTTGCCATAGCCCAGCAGCTCCACAGACTTGATGGCGGCAGGGTAGAGGTCGGAACCATCTGCCAAAGACTTGACGGTGATGGTTTTGTTCTCAGGCCATGCAAGGGCGGTGATGTAGAGCGCCTTCTCGGTCTGTGTGAAGCGGATTTCGTCGGCACCAGCCTTGGTATATTGCCCGTCGTTGAAACCTTGGGCATTGATTTTGATGTCAGCATTGGCGATGGGACCTTCACCAAAGATTTTCCAAGGACGCGTCTTGACAATGCTCTCGCTGTTGATTTTCATCCAGGCACCGAACTCTTTCATAATCGCCAATTCCTTCTCGTCGGGTGTGCCGTCGGCTCTCAATGGTACCGATAGTAACATGTTACCGTTCTTGCTGACGATGTCCACGAGGAGTTTGGCCACTGTGGCAGCACTCTTGTAACCATTGCGTTCGTAGGTGCCGGTGTTGTAGTGCCAGTCGCCAATGCAGTTGCAGCATTGCCAAGGACGTTCCATAATCTTATTAGGGGCACCACGTTCCACATCCCAGACAAGGGCATCTTTCATGTCTTCCTCCAAAATCTTGCCAAACACGACCGCCTCGTTCTTTCCCTTGTGGGTGGCTGCGCTGTGGTTGTACATGTGGGCAGCGATTTTCATCCCTGCATCGCTGACAGGATAGAAGGGAAGTACCGTCACATCGAAATAGATGAGGTCAGGGTTGTAACGGTTGATGGCATCGAGGGTGCGATTGTAGAAGTTGGTCACAAACTCTTGTGTGGGAATGTTGGCTCCACCTTCCCAACCCCATTGGCGATGAATGGCACCATTGTCCCAGGTGTTGTCAGAGAAATCATGGTTCTGAGCATAGAGCTTCTGGGGGTCAAGTCCCTTCCACCACTTCTCTGTGCCGTCAGCATTGGGCTTGTAGCCATCCTCCTTGGTCAGCCAACCGTCGTACTTCACACCACGCTTTTCACCCTTCAAATCGAAACGTCGGGATGGTTCGTACCAAGTCCATGCGCGGTCGGCATGGAAGGAAATACCGAATGGAAGTCCTGCTTTCTTGGCAGCCTTTGCCCAACCGTCGAGGATGTCCTTGTGAGGACCGATGTTTTTCGAGTTCCATTCCTGATATTGGGAGTCCCACAGGTCGAAATTGTCGTGGTGATTGCCAAGGGCAAAAAAGTATTGTGCCCCACATTCCTCTTTATAGAATTTCACCAGTTCCTCTGGCGTCCAGTTCTCTGCCTTGAAGAGAGGAAGAATGTCCTTGAAACCCACTTCGCTGGGATGTCCGTAGTGGTCACGATGATAGTTATATTGGTGTCCTCCCTCGAGGTAGAGACCACGCGCCATCCAGTCGCCAGAGCCTTCCACACATTGAGGTCCCCAATGTGCCCAGATGCCAAACTTCGCATCGCGAAACCACTCAGGTACTTCATAGGTGCGTAGCGAAGACCAATCGGGGGTGAAGGGACCTGTTGCCATGGGTTCATCATTCTCCAATACAGGCACTTTGTAGTTTTGTGCGCTCATGGTGGTGGCGATGGCCAGGAGGCACGCTACCATTGTCTTAGGGGATAGGTTCATCATACTTTTGTGTTGTTTTAAGCGGTTTAATAATAGTTAGTCAGTCAATTAGCCCTTTCTAAAAAACAATAATTGAAAAGATGTAGAGAAAAGATTATGTGATTTATGTGAGTTAATCGTTAGTCGTAGAGGTAGAACATACGTTCCATCATCTGCCATTTTTCGTCGCTTCTGGCATCGGTGCGACAGCCTTGCAATCGTGCCACGAAGGCTTCCCATTCGGCTTGCCGAGGCAGAGTGGCGAGTTTGTCCATCGCTGCCTGCCAGTCGAAGTCCTCGGGTGCATCGACAATCATCACCAATCGTGTGCCGAGGATGTAGATTTCCATCTGGAGAATACCGACAGCCCTGATGCCATCGCGTATCTCCTTCCAATGGAACTCCTCCGAGTGCCATTTGCGGTACTCCCGAATCATGTCGGGGTCATTGCGTAGGTCCAGGGTCTGGACGTATCGTTTTGTCGTTGTCTTGCTCATTGCCGTCTGATGATTAGGGGAATAGCCTCTTCGTGCTGCTGGCAGAAAGTGGGGGTGTCTTTCACCACGAGGGCGAGATAGCCACCGCCGCCTGCGCCTGGCATTTTCCATGCCAATACATCGGGGAGAACGGCGTATTGATCAATATATTCTTGTACGCCAGGCTGTATCATGGCGGGGAAGAGGGTTATTTGTGCATTGAACGAGGCTTGATATGCTTGGGCGAATCTGTCAAGATCTGTGTGCATGATGGCATCCCAACAGTCTTCAGCGGCTTTTGCCAAAGCCTTGACATGAGGTCCATTGATGTCTTTCCCTTCTACCACTGAACAGCCAGGACGGCGTGGAAACATTGGTATGAGGCATAGGTGGTTCTCCAACCAGTGGAGGATGGGTTCCTCTTGGCATTGCTCAATATTTTTAGGCCAGTAATGGGAGTCGTAATAGTGACGACAGAGTCCTGGAATGCAGATGCCGATGGCGTCTTGTGCACCGCTGATGATGCCGTCTGTACGTTCAGGATCATTCTCGAAACAGAAGACGAGTTTGGCGAGCATCTCGGGATCCATGTCTGGAAGGTGGACTGGCCAGATGCGTTGTATCTGTTTGCGTGTGGAAGTGGAAAGTCCGCAACGTTCCCGAATTTCGAATGTGGGTTGTAATGAGATGGTGATAGCCCATCCTGGTGCATAGGCGCTGACATAGGGCTGGTCAATCCATGTGCCAGCAAGGTCAAGACGGGTAGGAATGCCTTCGAAGTGATGAGAGGTTTCAGTGGGTTTGTTGATGAGAGTCTCTTTGATGCTCGTGCTGCTTCTTGCCTCTAACCCATCAGCAGGGATACGGTCGAGTACGATGTATTCGATGCCGTGTTCCTTGCAGAATTGGCGCTTCTCTTCACTCGAACCATCTGCATTGACCACAAAACGGTCGGGCTTCAAGGCTTCTACCGTCGGGATGAAGTCCATGATGCCAGAGCCCTGATTGATGAAAGCGTCTTTCACATAACGAATGCTTTTCACCATGAAGAGTCGTTCCTGTTCAGGATAGAGTGTCTTGTGGTGCTTATAGTGGAGGATGGTTTCGTCTGATCCGATGCCCACATACAAGTCGCCATACTGACTCGCCTGCCGGAAGAATTCCACATGACCGCTGTGGAGCAGGTCGTAACAACCACTGACAAAGACTTTCATAGGGGTGTCACCTTTCTTTCTGTTGATGAAATATGCTTAGAAGTTTACTAGAATCCTGAACACTTTGCCTGGGTTCTCGCTCCACCATTGCATGGTTTTCAGTGCTTCCTCTGGTCGGATAACCTTTGTGATGAGTTTGTCGATAGGTGCTGTGCCACGCTCCAGGTAGCGGATGACACCACGGAAGTCCTCAGGTGTGGCATTGCGTGAGCCGCGGATGTCAAGTTCCTTCTGTACAAAGAGTTTAGTCTGGAAGGTGACATCTGATTTTGCATAACCGATGCATGCCACACGACCAGTGAATGCTACTTCGTTAACAGCCATCTGGTAGGTGAATGGGTTACCTACGGCTTCGATGATGACATCGGGACCGAATCCGCCTGTGATGTCGGCGAGACGTTGATGTACATCCTCGGTCTTGGTGTTGATAGCGAATGATGCTCCCATTTGTTTTGCCAGTTCCAACTTCTCGTCATCGAGATCGGCGGCTATGACGGTGGCACCGCGGGTAACGGCCCGCACGATGGCACCCATGCCGACCATGCCACAGCCGATGACCATCACCACGTCAACGTCGGTCACCTGTGCACGGCTTACGGCGTGGAAGCCCACAGACATCGGTTCGATGAGTGCGCTGGTTTTGGCCGACAGTGTGCCAGCGGGGATGATTTTCTCCCAAGGCATCACGATGTATTCCTTCATGGCTCCGTTACGCTGCACGCCAAGGGTCTCGTTGTGCTGGCAGGCGTTCACCCGCCCGTTGCGGCACGAAGCGCAGTGGTTGCAATTGGTGTAGGGGTTGCAGGTTACGACCATGCCCACCTTGAGGCTTTCAGGCACTTCGCTGCCTACCGCTTCAATCACGGCACCAATTTCATGTCCTGGAATGACAGGGTTTAGGGCCATCGTGTTACGTCCCAAGAAAGTATTGAGGTCGGAGCCACAAAAACCCACATATTCCAATTTCAACAATACCTCACCAGGCCTCAGTGTGGCAGGCTTTTCCATTTCAATGATGCTCAACTCTTGAGAGTGAGTGATTTGAATAGCTATCATATCTTTTGTTGTTTAATATCTTCTTTTATATGCTCTGTATCCATACACAATGATGAACAAGAAGCAAGCCAATGGCAACATGAACGACATATTCACAGCTGGCATGCCCCAAATGATTTCTTGGTCAATCATCAAACCCTGCAATGGTGGCATCAGTGCACCGCCCACAATTGCCATCACCAAGAAAGCAGCACCCAGATGGGTGTCTTTCGTGTCCACATTCTCCAGAGCGATTCCATAGATGGAAGGGAACATGATAGACATGAAAAGGCTGATGGCGACAAGGCTGTACAATCCCCACATGCCTTCGATGCAGATGGCACCCAAAGTACAGATGGAAGCACCGACGCCAAAGATGGTGAGCAATTTGCGTGTGTTCACGAAGCGCATGATGTAAGTACCGAGGAAACGTCCCAAAAGGTTCATGGACATTGCCACGATGTTATACATTTGAGCAGTTGCCTTGTTGATACCCAAGTGGTCGGCATACTGGATGATGAATGTCCACACCATGATTTGTGCTGCCACGTAGCAAACTTGTGCAAAGACACCTTCACGGTAGATGGTGTTGTGCCAGAGGTTGTGCATGGTTTCGCTGAATGTGTGGGTCTGACCAGCAGCTTTCTGCTCTTCACTCTCCGTTTTTGGCATCTTAGTAATGGCGATAATCACCAACACAGCCACAACCACCAAGCCAATAGCTACATAGGGATTGCGTATGACAGCCAAATCGTGCAGACGGATGTCCGCTTTCTCTGCTTCAGACAAAAGAGGGAAAATGATTTGTCCTGCTTCATCACGTTTGTCTGACAACAAGTGTGGCAACACGATGAACGATGCCACAGCCATACCGCTAAGAGAACCTACAGGGTTGAAAGCCTGAGCCAAGTTCAATCGGCGAGTGGAAGTCTCTTTGTCGCCCAACGAAAGAATGAACGGATTGGCGGTTGTCTCCAAGAATGCCAAACCGAAAGTGAGGATGTAGAGCGAAATGCAGAAGAAGGAGAACTCCTGCCACTCAGCAGCTGGGATGAACAGGAAGGCTCCAATGGCATAGAGTGCCAAGCCGAGGAGGATACCGCTCTTGTAGGAATACTTGCGGATGAATAATGCGGCTGGAATCGCCATCGTGGCATAACCGCCATAGAAGGCAAACTGAATCAGCGATGCTTTCGCTGCTGAAAGTTCCATCACGGTTTGGAAGGCTGCCACCATCGGGTTGGTGATATCGTTGGCAAAGCCCCACAAGGCAAACAGCGACGTAATCAGGATAAAGGTGAAGAGATATTTCTTCGATACTAAAGGTTTCTTCATGATTGTTATTTGTGAATTGAAAAACGCCCAGCGCGTGGGCTGGTTATTCTGACATATTCTTAATGTATGGTAATTCGGGTAAGTTCTTGAATCCGTAGAACTGTTCGGCATTTCCTCCGAGGAAGGCTGTCTTCTCTTGGTCGGTCAGTTCCTTCGACTTGCAAACGAAGTCGTACGACATCTTGTAGGTGATGGCGGTGATGGTTCTTGGGTAGTCGCTACCCCACATCAGTTTGTCCATGCCCACCCATTCTGCAGCCTGCTTAATGCTTCGGATGGCACTTGGGTAAGGGTAGAACTCTGCATTGAAGAGCCAAGTGATGCCGCCCGACTCCACCATCACGTTCTTGCCTTCCCTCGCCAGTTTCACCTGACTCTCGAAAGCATCTGTGGTGACCATGCCGAAATGTCCAATCGCCACTTTCAGCTGGGGACACTCTTGGATCACTTCCTTCATCTCACCAATTTGTGCCTCACTTTCACCCAGACACATCGACAGCACCATGCCTTTCTCCTCCATATATTTAAATATAGGTATAAGGGTCAGCAATGATTCGTGCATGCGATGTCCTGGGAAAGCGATGCCTTTCAGCCCTGCTTCCTGCACAGCCTTCGCTTCTTCGAGCGTCCAAGCCATACCCATACAGAAGAACCGCTCTAGGTATTTCTTCTGCACTTCAGCCAGATAGGTGTTCTGATTGCCGTCAATGACTTCCTGCACCACCACGGCACCGCCCACTTGGGCATAGTCCATGTTGGAGAGGAACACCTCAGCCGAGTTCACGCCATCAATGAGCCAAGGCGGTAGCATCTGCACCTCCTCGTCCATGAAGATGCTCCTGCCGTTCTTCAACGACAGGATTCTCTTTCCGTCCACCCAAGTGTCTTGTTTCTTCCACAGGTGGGAATGTGCATCTATAATTGTCATAACTGTTGAGAGAAAAATCGCCCAGCGCGTGGACTGGTCAAGAGTTTGCCCATGATACTCGTTTCTGATCACCAATGATGTCTTGTACTTCTTTCACGAGTTGCCAGTCAGGTTCTTCGTTTGCCCACTCGATGTTGCGTTTCACGTTGGCAGGGTTGGCTGAGGAGAACAGCGTTCCAGCGATGCGTGTGTTGCTGGCAGAGTACTGGATGGCAAGACGTTCGATAGGGTAGTTCTTGTCAGCACAAAGCTTGGCAGCCTTCGCACAAGCTTCCACCAAAGGTTTGGGTGCAGGATGCCAATCTGGCACACCACGAACGGTCAGTAGTCCCATGCTCAGTGGGGAGGCGTTGATGACGCCGATGCCCTTGCTCTCGAAGTAGTCGAGGAAGTCGTTCAGCTTATCGTCGTTCAGGCAGTAGTGGCAGAAGTTCAGGATGCTCTCCACTGTGCCAGGCTCTGAATGATCAATCACCCATTTGAGGTTTTCCAGCTGCAGGTCCGTGATGCCCACATGTCCCACCACACCTTTCTTCTTCAGTTCCACCAATGCTGGCAGGGTTTCGTCCACCACCTTCTGCAATCCGCCTTCCATCGCAGCCTGAAACTCGATGTCATGCACGTTGATGAGGTCGATATAGTCGATGTTGAGACGCTCCATGCTCTCATACACACTTTCTGTGGCACGTTTGCCAGAATAGTCCCAAGTGTTCACGCCATCCTTACCGTAGCGTCCCACCTTGGTGCTCAGAAAATATTTATCTCTGGGAATGCGTTTCAGTGCCTTGCCCAGCACGGTCTCAGCCTTGTAGTGGCCATAGTAAGGGCTCACGTCGATGAAGTTGATGCCGCCCTCAATCGCTGTTTCCACTGCCTCGATACTCTCAGTCTCTTTCGTCTCGTGAAATACGCTACCCAGCGATGATGCGCCGAAACACAAATGGGAGATTTTCATCCCCGTCTTTCCTAATTCTGTATATCTCATGATGGTTTTGGTTTGATTTGCGTTGCAAAGTTACAGCGTTTTCTCCCGAAACCATCGGACGATAAAACACAATGATAGGACAAAGTTTACAATTAGTTGTTCATCGTCCGATACTCCTGAGGTGTTCTGCCTGTAATTTTCTTGAAGAGTCGGATGAAATAGGAGTGGTCGTTGAATCCCAACGCGAATGCCACTTCCTTCACGGTCAGGTCTTCCGTCAACAGCAACAACTGTGCTCTTTCCATCTTCTTGTGGTTGATGTATTGCAAAGGTGACATTCCGAAGTGTTGCTTGAAGATGCGGATGAAATAAGGCTTTGTTACACACACCAATGCCGCCAAGTCGTCAATGTTGATGTCCTCGTAGATGTTTCCATGGATGTGGCTCAGCACATTTGCCATACGCTCATCCTTTGCCCACACCTTTTCGGATGCTTCCAGCATGAATCTTGAGAAAAGAATCAGGATGCTGCCTCGCAGTTGCATCTTTTCGTGCAAGGGCAGGGCATTGTAACGACGCACGTAGTTGGTGAACTTCGTGGTGTTGTCATACGACCGAGGGTCACTCTCGGGCAGTTGTGCCTCAGGGTGTCGACGACACATGTCTTCCATCAACCATTCGTCACCCTCTTGGGCAACCACTTCGGTGGGGAGTTCGTATCGTTCAAACACATCCGTTTCCTTCTTGAAGCCCTCATACACATGGAGGTAGTAATGACAAAACACCCCGTCACACTCGTAGCTGTGTACGGTGTAGGCAGGGATGATGTAGAGATGGTTGGGGCGTAGGTTGATGACCGTCTGTCGGGGACTTTCCAAGTGCAGTCGCGCACTCCCTTCCGTCACATAGTAGATACGTGTGAAGGGGGAGTGAACCCGCTGCCAGTTCCAGTCGCCGTCGTGGTGTGCCAAGCCCACGTTCAGCATCTGCAGGTTCAGGCTTTCAATCGGAAACTGTTTCATGTCAGTCCTTCACAACACTCGTTCCCAACGCAAATGCTTTCTCCAAGTGACCTGTGGAAACAAAGATGTCCGCCTTTGCCGAAATGTTGTCAATGTAGTTCAGCAGTTGCGCCTCAGGAATGCAGGGAAGCACGGGACTTCCAAACTCCAGCTGACCATGGTGCGCCAGCACACAATGTACGATGAAATTGATTTCACGCTTGTCCACATCCAGTTCGCGCAACAGGTTGTTCAGGTAGTTGGCAGACATATAGATGTGTCCCAGCAGATAGCCGTTCTCCAGCTTCTCGCCTTCCACGTTGTACTCGCACAGCTTGCCCCAGTCGTGGAACAGGATGCTGATGATGATGCGCTCCACCTTGATGTCCTCTGGGTAGGGATAGACAGGGTAGATGCCCTCCAGCAGGTGCAACATCTGCCAAGTGTGGTTCAGCAGGCCGCCGGGGAATGCATGATGCACGCTCGTGGCGGCAGGGTACTTGCTATATTGTGGAAAGAGAATGTCTGCCTGTTCGCGGATGAATCCGATGAGTTTCTCATCCTTGCAGAAGCCGATGAGCGCCTCGATGGTGGCATCCCACACCTCCTTCTTCACAGGGCGTGGCACCAGGTTGTAGAGCGGGTGCTCTTCCGTGGGGAACGTGCCGACAATCATGTCCATGTTGGTGGCAGACTTCTTGCCCTGATTGTCGCGAATGTTGAGGAACCTCACTAGTTGTCCCACCTTGGGTCCACTGGTCTTTGGCACGTCGAACACGCAGATGTTCTCCACTTCCTCGTTGTTCGCAATCTTCAAGTTCACATAGGGTGAATTGTTGCGCGCCACAGCATCTTGACGGCTCAATACGATGAATTCTTTGTTCATGGCGATAGTAAAATATTGTTTTGGGTGCAAAGTTAGTGAATAATTGGGAATCTTTTTGTGAAAAGTGCTGATTTTTCTTTTCGCAAAACGAAAAAATACTTACCTTTGTGCCAATCAACGCAAACATGACATGAAAGGCTTTACTAACACAATTCTCATGAGTGCAGCATGGTTCTGCCTGGCAGGGCAGATGAGCGCACAAAACGTGACTCAATTCCGTGTGACCAATCACGAACAGCAGACCATCGATGGCTTTGGAGCCAGCGATGCGTGGAGCATGTGGCAAATAGGGCAGTGGGAGGACTCCCTCCAAACCCAAGTGGCTGATTGGCTCTTCTCGTCTGAGAGTAATGCAGATGGTTCCCCAAAGGGCATAGGACTGAGTATCTGGCGATTCAATGCTGGAACAGGTAGCGCAGCACAGGGCGATGCTGCACAAATCAATCGTGACACCCGTACCGAAGTCTATGCCAAGCAGACAGGCCAGCGTCAGTTCCTGAAGTTGGCAAAGGAACGTGGAGTGCCCACCTTCTTGGCGTTCTACAACTCGCCTCCAGTTCATCTCACTCAGAACGGACTCGCCACCAACACTGGTCGTGACGGCACTTTCAACCTGAAACCAGACGCCTACGATGACTTTGCCGCCTACATTGCCGAGATGCTCCAAACGGCAGAGAAAGAGGATGGCATCCATTTCGACTATGTGTGTCCTGTGAACGAACCCGACGGACATTGGAACTGGCAAGGTCCTAAGCAAGAAGGTTCTCCTGCCACGAATCGGGAGGTGGCACATATCGCTCGCGAGATGAGCAAGGAGTTTGTCTGTCGTGGCATCACCACCAAAATACTGATCAACGAATCCAGTGATTTCCGTTGTATGTTTGCCACCCATCAGACCGATTGGCAACGTGGCTACGAGATTCAAGCCTTCTGGAATCCCGATTCCACCGACACCTACGTGGGCAATCTCCCCAACATCGCTCCTGTGATGGCTGGACACTCCTATTGGACCAACACCCCCATCCTCAAGCCAGGCACCAGAGGCTATGAACGCACAGGATTGTACGGCTTCCGTAAACGCCTGAAAGATGCCTTTGATAAGGTGGGTCTCGATTTTTGGATGACTGAACTCTGCATCATGTCCAACGACGAAGAGATTCATGGGGGTGGCGGTTTCGACTATTCGATGGAGGTAGCCCTCTATGTGGCGCGTGTCATGCACTACGACCTGACCGTCGCCAATGCCCGTTCGTGGCAATGGTGGCGAGCTGCTGGTGGCAACTATAAGGACGGATTGATTTACATGAGTAACAGAAGACCTACACGCCGAACGGCTCTCCCCATAGAAGGGGAGAAGTCCGCAGGACAAAGGGGGTCTGGTCATTTCGTGCGTGACTCCAAACTTATGTGGACGTTGGGCAACTTCTCCCGTTTCATTCGTCCTGGAGCCGTGCGTATTGATGTAGAGGGCACGATGGAAATCGATGGACTCATGCTTTCAGCCTATAAGAATACAGATGGAACCCTCGCCATTGTCGCCATCAACTACAGCAAAGATGATCGCCCCATCAGCATCAACCTCCAACCTCAAGTCTCCAATCTCAAACCTCGAACCACCACCGCCTATCGCACTTCCGACGTGGAAGGTGAGAATCTCAAGAACATCGGCAAAGTGGACTTGAAGAATGCGCTCTTGCCAGCACGCTCTGTTACCACTTTTGTGGTTGAAAAGTAAATAATGTGGAAAAAGTTTGGCTGAAACAAGAAAAGATTGTATCTTTGCAGCCGATTCTGCAATAGCAGATGAAAGAATTGAAAGAAAATGGCAAATTATAGCAACACACTGCGACTTAACCTTTTGGCACTACGACTTACTGGGTCGGAGGTGAGAAAGGTGCGTGTGTGCTGTCAGGCATAACGATATAAAAAGTATGTTTAACCTTTCTCACAACTGTGGGGAAGGTTTTGCTTTTATATGGGCTTATGCTTGTGCCTCATGGTGGTGAGAACTAAAAACTAAAAAATATGGCAGATAGATTATTTATTTTTGACACAACGCTCCGCGATGGCGAGCAGGTGCCAGGATGTCAGCTCAACACTGTTGAGAAGATTCAGGTGGCTAAGCAGCTGGAGGCGCTGGGTGTCGATGTCATCGAGGCTGGTTTCCCTATCTCCAGCCCTGGCGATTTCAACAGTGTGGTGGAAATCTCGAAAGCGGTCACTTGGCCTACCATCTGTGCGTTGACCCGTGCAGTGGAGAAGGACATTGACGTGGCTGCCGAGGCACTTCAGTATGCAAAGCACAAGCGTATCCACACGGGTATCGGCACATCGCCTTCACACATCAAGTACAAGTTCAACTCCACTCCAGAGGAAATCATCGAACGTGCTGTGGCTGCTGTGAAATATGCCAAGCGGTACGTGGAGGATGTGGAGTTTTATGCTGAGGATGCAGGTCGTACGGACAACGAGTATCTGGCTCGTGTGATTGACGCTGTGACCAAGGCTGGTGCAACGGTTTGTAACATCCCCGACACGACGGGCTTCCGTGTGCCAAACGAATATCACGAGAAAATCAAGTACCTCTATGAGCACGTGGATGCTTTTGCTGCAGGCAAGTCCATCCTCTCTACTCACTGCCACAATGACCTCGGCATGGCTACTGCCAACACGGTGGCTGGTGTGCTGGGTGGTGCCCGTCAGGTGGAGGTGACCATCAACGGTATCGGTGAACGTGCTGGTAACACGTCTCTCGAAGAGGTGGCGATGATCTTCAAGACACATCCTGACCTCGGCATCGAGACGAACATCAATACGACGAAGATTTATCCGACAAGCCGTATGGTGTCTTCGTTGATGAACATGCCTGTGCAGCCTAACAAGGCGATTGTGGGTAAGAATGCCTTTGCTCATTCTAGCGGTATCCATCAGGATGGTGTGCTGAAGAACGCATCTACTTATGAGATCATGGACCCAAGGGATGTGGGAATCGACGATAACGCTATCGTGCTGACGGCTCGTTCAGGTCGTGCTGCCTTGAAGCATCGTCTGAGCGTGAATGGCGTGGAAGTGGAAGGCGAGAAGCTTGACCAGATTTATGAGGAGTTCCTGAAACTGGCTGACAAGAAGAAGGAAGTGACGGACGACGACATCCTCGTATTGGCTGGTGCAGAGCGTAGTGCTGCCCACAACGTGAAACTGGATTATCTGCAGGTGACCACTGGTAAGGGCGTTCGCTCTGTAGCTTCTATCGGTTTGCAGGTGGCAAACGAGCATTTCGAGGCTGCTGCATCGGGCAATGGTCCTGTAGATGCTGCCATTAATGCCTTGAAGTGCATCATCAAGCGCAAGATGACTCTCAAGGAATTCACCATCCAAGCCATCTCGAAGGGTTCCGACGACATGGGTAAGGTGCACATGCAGGTGGAGTACAACGGTCACCTCTACTATGGTTTTGGTGCCAACACCGACATCGTCACCGCTTCCGTCGAGGCATATATTGACTGTATCAATAAATTTAGAGGCTAATGGGAAAGACATTATTTGATAAGATTTGGGATGCCCACGTGGTGCAGAACGTGGAGGATGGTCCCACACAATTGTATATCGACCGCTTGTATGCGCATGAGGTGACGAGTCCGCAGGCGTTCGACACATTGAGAGACAAGAACATCAAAGTGTTCCGTCCTGATCATGTGGTGGCTATGCCCGACCACAACACACCTTCTGACCAGCAGGAAGTTATCAACGACCCTGTAGGTCGCAAGCAGGTAGAGACCTTGAAAGCCAATTGTGAGGAGTTTGGCATCAAGCACTTTGCAATGGGTACAAAGGACAATGGTATCATCCACGTGGTGGGTCCTGAGAAGGCACTGTCGTTGCCAGGCATGACCATCGTGTGTGGCGACTCTCACACTTCCACACATGGTGCTGTGGGTGCCATCGCGATGGGTATCGGTACCAGCGAGGTGGCTCAGGTTTTGGCTTCACAATGCATCTTGCAGAGCAAGCCCAAGACCATGCGCATCAACATCGAAGGCACGCTGCCTGAGAAGACCACTGCCAAGGATGTGGCACTCTATATCATGGCTCAGATGACCACTTCGGGTGCGACAGGCTATGCCGTGGAATATGCAGGTTCAGCTATTCGCAACATGAGCATGGAGGGACGTCTGACGCTCTCTAACCTCTCTATCGAGATGGGTAGCCGTGCAGGTCTGATTGCGCCTGATGAAACCACTTTCGCTTATCTGAAGGGTCGCGAGTATGCGCCTAAGGGTGAGGATTGGGACAAGGCTGTGGAAGAGTGGAAGAAACTTTACTCTGACAAGGATGCCGTGTTCGACAAGGAGGTGACTTATCGTGCCGAAAACATCGCCCCACGTATCACCTACGGAACAAACCCCGGTGCTGGTATTGCCATTGATGAGGCGATTCCTACGCTCGAAGAGATTCCAGAGGCTGACCACGTTCAGTTCCTCAGCATGTTGGAATATATGCAATTCAAACCTGGTCAGAAACTTGAAGGCGTGCCAGTGGATTACTGCTTCCTCGGTGCTTGCACCAATGGTCGCATCGAAGACTTCCGTGCTTTCGCCTCTGTGGTGAAGGGCAAGAAGAAGGCTGACAATGTGGTGGCTTGGCTCGTACCTGGTTCTTGGCTCGTTCGTCAGCAAATCATCGACGAGGGCATCGACAAGATTCTGGAAGAGGCAGGTTTCGAACTCCGTCTCCCATCTTGTTCTGCTTGTCTTGCCATGAATCCCGACAAGGTGCCAGCAGGTAAGCTTGCCATCTCTACCAGCAACCGCAACTTCGTCGGTCGCCAAGGTCCTGGTGCTCGCACTATCCTTGCTTCACCACTGGTTGTGGCAGCATCAGCAATCACAGGAGTAGTAACTGACCCAAGAAAGATGTAAGATTATGGCTAAAGAGAAATTTGACATTATCCAGTCAACCTGTATTCCTATCCAGATTGACAATTGCAATACCGACCTCATCATCCCTGCCCGCTACTTGGCAAGCACCACTCGTGATCCCAAGTTCTTCGGTGATGCCTTTATGCACGACCTCCGTTTTGATGCAGAAGGAAATCCTGTGGCAGACTTTGTGATGAACCAACCTGAGTATGCAGAGGCACCTCGTAAGGGTGTGCACGAGATTATCGTGGGCGGTCAGAACTGGGGTTCTGGTTCCAGCCGTGAACATGCTGCATGGGCGATTGCTGGTTATGGCGTTCGTGTCGTCATCTCCAGTTCGTTTGCCGACATCCATCGCAACAACCTCCTCAACTGCTTCGTGCTTCCTGTCATCGTGAGCAAGGAGTTCCAGCAGGAGTTGTTCGACAGCATTGCTGCCAATCCTCAGACGGAGGTGAAGGTGGATGTGCCTAACCAAACAGTGACCAACCTCGCCACTGGCAACGCTGAGCACTTCGACATCAACTCCTATAAGAAGTACTGCCTCATGAATGCCTACGATGACATCGATTTTCTCCTTTCCAATAAGGACAAGATTGAGGCATACGAGGGACAGGGTGTAGCTTCTGCAGAGGATGCCGCTGTAGTGGAGGAAACTGATTTTCAGGAGCCAGCTGCCCCGACATACGTTGAGGCTACCAACGAGGCTCCTGTAGAAGAGCCGGCTGAGGAGGTTGCTCCCATCGAAGTGACTACGCATCATGAGAGTGAGCCTTTCGTACCCAAGAAACTTCTGCCCATCAATCGTGGATTGGCAAAGTTCTTCTTGTTGAGTATGGTCACGTTAGGTATTTATGGCATTGTTGTGCTTACTCAGATCTCGAGTGAAATCAACACCGTCGCCACCCGATATGATGGCCGTAAGACTACTAACTATCTGTGGTTCTTCTTCCTTTGGGGATGGCTTACTGGTGGCATCGCATTCCTCGTGTGGTTCCACAATCTTAGCAATCGCATCGGCAATGAACTTCAACGCCGTCAGATTCCTTACTCTTTCGGTGCTTCTGACTACTGGCTCTGGTGCGTTCTGGGTTCTTTTGTGGGTTTCCTTCCATTGATTTACACCTACAAACTGCTGAGTGCGACGAACCAGCTGAATGCTGACTACAATCAGAAAGGATAATGATATTTTTATAGATGAATAAAGGGGAATGCTTCATTGGGCGTTCCCCTTAATGATTTCATCGAGCCTTCTGCTTTCTTCCAGCACATTCCAGATGCCATCCTCCGACAGCACGCCTCGCTTCAGGTCCTTTGGTAACTTCCCTTCTTCGTCCGCCTTGCAATCCTGTTTCCATTGCTTGCTGCCCAGATACTTATCCAGCTTTTCGATAGCCTCCCGAGCCTCATCATATTGCTCTAGAGCTGCCGACAGTTCCTTCACTGCCGCCGATGCTCGCTCCAGACACGCCTCCATCTGTTTGATTCTTTCAATTCGTTCCATTATGTTCCTTCCTCCTCCACGATTCATATAATACCAAGAAGCTTTCTTGCGGAAAGAGTTTTCCGCCTTCACGTGTATGATTATATCACGTTCAGCCATACCTCTTTGTCGTGCATAACTACATCATTTGACATCGCAGGATTTTCTTCGTCCGACTCGTCAAACCAATCTTCTTCTGGTTCTTCGTATGGGAAGGGTCGATTTTCCATAAAGTCCATATTCTCAAGAAACTCCACAGTGGAAGGATGCAGATTCTTTTTAAGGTAATCTGCTTTCTCTTTCTGTGAAGCACCCTGCCATTTGTATGCTACAGCAGGTTCTTTCACCCTGCTCTGAGCTTCATCATGTTCAAAGTTATATTCCATAGCTATATTATTTGATGCCACAAAGGTATATAAAAAGAAACTACCCACAAAGAGTTCTCGCATTTTTTTTGCTGAACCCAGGGTTATTCTTCAAAACCCCCATTTTTTGCAAAGCAGAAAGGTCACGTTCAATGGTGCGTTTGGCTCACCGACAAGTCTTCGACATTTGTTTGCCTCTGCACTTTAAAAAACACCTAACAACCTAACATTCGCTTTCAAATGGGTTGTGGTTCAGTGAGTTGTCTATGTTAGGTCTCGCACGAAGACCTAACATAGACCTAACATTTGCTAATCAGGCAGCAGTTAGAGGAATCACCTTGTAGAAGGGAATGTTGCTGCGATTGGCATGCTCGAATCCCAATTCCCGCATGGCAACACCCAGATGAACCCTCGTGCCGTGATTGATTTTCACTTGTGGGTACTCCTGCTGAATCACCTGCAACAACTGAGTGCTGTTCATCGCTCTCGGCGTTTCTCCATCCAATGGCTTTCTGAAGCAGACAGCCACAATCTCAGCCATATCCTTTTGTTCCATATAACCCAAGTTGATCTCTTGAATGCGAGCCACCTCCAGGTTGTTGAACCAATAAGGCGCCTTTGCCACATTCAGTTCATGCAGCACTTGTGCATACAACTGGTCATAGTCAATCTCACCCGTGTTGTCGATGAACTGCCCCTGAGGAATCGTCAGGCAGATATAGCGACGGCTACCCGTTGCATCCGTCAAGGGGTGCGGATTGTTCGTCGAAGCCACGAACGAGGCATAACGAGGCCTGTCTTCCTGCGAGGCACCATAGATGGGGCGTCCGTTCACCTTGTTCTTCGAAAGTGTCTGCTTCAGGGCAGGGTGCTGGCTCGGACGGATGGCATCCAACTCATCGAGGTTCACCAAGAGGTTGTTCGTCAGCGCCATCTCCTTGTCGAACTTGTTCGAGAGGTTCAGGTGATCCAGATAGTACTGGCGCAGATGTGGAGGGAGCAACCTCAGCAAGAAGGTCGTCTTTCCACATCCCTGAGCGCCAATCAGGGTGGGCACGCACTCGTTTCCGTGCTGGACGTCCATCTGCAACCAGTGAGCCACCATCGAGCGCATCCAGACAGCCAAGAACGACAGTTGCTCCGTGCTGATGCCCGGGATGCGGCTGAACAGCCTTGCCACATGATTCTGACCGTCCCATGCTGGCAATCCGTCCAGGTAAGCCTTCACGGGGTCAAACCGTGCGACTTCCTCTGAGTTGATGTACTCCATGATTTCCGTCTTGGGACTTCCGCCATCACCCACATCCTCGCGCTTGGCACGCAGGATGATGCTGTTCAAAGCTGGCTGGGTGAGTGTCCTGAACTCGCCTGCCTCGCCTTCCTTGGACTTGTTGGCAAACTCCACTTTCCCGTTCAACACATTGATGCGGAAAAGATAATTCTCCACCAGGAACTGCTCGACTTCGAGCATCCCTGCTTGTGAGGCATTCAGAGCCTCTCCGTTGATTGTAAGTTTCTTTTTCATGATACTAAAATTAATTTAAATGTTATTCTTCTGATAGGGATACAGACTTGTGTCTTTCTTCTCCTGTAAATCGACTGCAAAGTTATGAAAAAAAAATTGCGGTTTACGAATTTTTCCTCATTATTTGCACAAAAAAAAGCACGACTTAAAATCATCGTATCAATGATATGAACAAAAACCAAGATATGTTAGGTCTATGTTAGGTCTTGTTTATAGACCTAACACACGAAAAGGCTTGATATACAGACAAATGCGGATAAAATGTTAGGTTGTTAGGTCTTTTTGCAAAAAAGTTCTCTTTTCCAAGAAAAAACTGCCTCTTCACCCAATTCTTTTTGCTCCCCCACGGGAGAGATTTTGCGCCCCCGTGAGGAAAATATTTTTTCCTAACTATGCCGCAAAAATTGCTTCCCCCTAAGGGAAAATTTTGCAGCCCCTAGGGGTAACAAAAATTTCCCTTAGGGATTGCAAAAAATTGCCGACGGCAAAACGATGCTTTGCCGCCGCCTCTTTGATGCTTTGCCGTCGGCAATTGAAAAGAATGCCGTTGTTTCATCAAAACATCGGTGTGGGAAAGGCAAAACAACGGTGTTGTTTAAAAGTCGGTATGGTGGATTTCTTACCAAAGCTTTTCAGCGTTATTACAAAAAGGATAAATTATTTGTTTACCTATTTACTATTTTTGGTATATATGGGTGAATGATCATTTAATAACGTATCAATATGGAAGCAAAGAATGTAACAAAGAAAAGAAGGGAAAAGACCTTCGGGCAGCAAGAACGGTATCTTGCTGTGACAAAATCAATCTTCCATGAAAGATTGAAAGGAATGGGTAATACATGGTTGCGCAACATTGACATTACAATGGCTGTTCCAAAATTGGTCAGAAAGGTGCGTCGAATCATTGAAAAGCGGATGTGCCAGACTTATCATAAACAGCATAAGTGTGTTTTTCATGATTGTGGTAACAGGAGTCGACATCACATGAAACGAGCAGTGTCTTATGAGCTGTTTATTATGGGCCAGGTGGAGAATGTTCATCAACAAAGTCGTGGGGATTCTACCCATTGGAAACGTAGCTATGACCCATACACAGGGAGAGTCGTGTTTAAGAAGAAGCATGGTTATGACACAGTGGAAGAGGCCAAAGCAATGGCTGTTCAACTCGTTAAAGACAATCCTTGGTGCGAAAAGGCTGTTGGTGTTTATAAATGTGCTTATTGCCATAAGTACCATATAGGACATGAAAGTAGTCTAACAACAGCCTCGATTTTACAAATCCAGCCTATTGCAACAGCATAATGATGCCCTGATAGTGAAAAAATAAATTGTTCTTTATTCTTTCAACTAATTTTTTATTACTTTTGCAAAAATAAATGTTTTGAAGTCTTATATACCTATATTAACCTTTATGATGTGTTGCATAAAATGTGTAGCACAAACTTATATTGAGCCTGTTTTTGATAGGACGTATGCTCCAAGTTTGCATATAAACAAGATTGAGGTGACAAAAGATACAACTTTTGTTTATTGTACATATAAAACAGAGGCCGGTTCATGGGCGAATATATCGAATGACACATATTTGTATAATCCTGAAACGCAGGAAAAGTTCCCCATATTGCAAAGTAATGACTTACCATTCAGCCCTCAAAAGAGAGAATTCTCTGATGATGGCACTTATCAAGTATCATTCTCTTTTTCAAGCACTGGAGATGCTACCAGATTGGACTTCATAGAAGACCTTAATGAAGAAGCTTTTAATATCTATGGGATCAGTCTTACAAACTCCTTCAACACTTCTTATAATAAGGAAGAACTTAAATGTTTTTCTAATATGTCGTTGTCTTGCGATACGGCAGGCGACACCATAAAGGCGATTCAATATAAGGAACAAGAAAAGGAGGCGACAGCATTCATCTATGGGGAAAAGTCGGAACAACTATTAATGGTTGTATATGATTTGTGTGGTATGTATGAGAAGTATGGTTTTAATCAAAAGGCTAATGATCAGAAGAAAAAGATAACGGATTATGTTGAATCGCTGAATGACAATCTTGAAAAATGGCAGTTGTTATCAAGCTTGTCTAATGTATTATTTCAAAAAAATGATTATTCAGAAGCCTTGGAATATAGTACAAGAGCTGTAGACATTGGAGAGAAAATTTTTGGTATCGAACATCCCAAATATGCTGAATCATTAGATGTTTTATCCATAAACTATCATCATTTGGGCAACGATGAGGAAGCCATACGATTGGGAAAGGAAGCCTTGGAGATTAGGAAGAAGGTGGTTGGAACGGATCATCCAGATTATGCAATGTCATTAGGCAACCTCGCTGAGTATTATTCAGACCTCGGCTATTACGAGGAAGCTTTACGGTTTGGGGCTGAAGCGTTGGAAATCATAAAAAAGGTTTGTGGGGATGAGAAACCGGACTATGCAGCAGGACTCTTCCATCTTGCTATATATTATTCTGAACTTGGTAACCATGAGGAAGCTATACGGATAGGGACTAGAGCGTTGGAGATTATAAAAAAGGTTTGTGGAAATGAGGATCTAGACTATGCCACTTTGTTGGATATTCTTGCTACATTTTACTCCAAGAAGGGAAACTATGGGGAAGCCATACGGCTAGGAACGGAGGCATTGGAAATCACAAAGAGAATTCTTGGAACGGATCACCCCGACTATGCAACATCGTTAAACAACCTCGCTGGATATTATTCAGACCTCGGCGACTATGAGGGAGCCTTACGGTTCGGGACAGAAGCGTTGGAAATCATAAAAAGGGTTTGTGGAAATGAGGATCCGTACTATGTTACTGCATTAGAAACTCTTGCTATATATTACTCCGAGATTGGTAACTATGAAGAAACGGTACAATTAATGAGTGAGGCGGTGAAAATTAAGAAGAATATTTTGGGTGAGGATCACCCCGACTATGCAACATCGTTAAACAACCTCGCCAGTCCTTATTCAGACCTGGGCAACTATGGTGAAGCCATGCGGCTAGGGACAGAGGCATTGGAAATCATCAAGAAGGTGTTTGGAACGGATCACCCCGACTATGCCGCTTTATTAGGCAACCTCGCTACATATTATTCAGACCTAGGCAACTATGGTGAAGCTATACGGCTAGGGACGGAGGCATTGGAAATCAAAAAGAGAGTTCTTGGAACGGATCACCCCGACTATGCAAGATCGTTAAACAGCCTCGCTATATATTATTCAGATCTGGGCAACTATGGTGAAGCTATACGGCTAGGGACGGAGGCATTGGAAATCAGAAAGAGGGTTCTTGGAACGGATCACCCCGACTATGCCGCTTCATTAGGCTGTATCGCATTATATTATTCAGATTTGGGGAACTATGGTGAAGCCATACGGCTGGGGACGGAGGCATTGGAGATCGGAAAAAATGTGTATGGAACGGATCACCCCACCTATGCAACATTGTTAAATAACCTCGCTACATATTATTCAGACCTGAACAACTATGGTGAAGCTATACGGCTAGGGACGGTGGCATTGGAAATCATAAAGAGAGTTCTTGGAACGGAACACCCCGCCTATGCAACATCGTTAAACAATCTTGCTGGATATCATTCACATCAGGGGAACTATGGTGAAGCCATACGGCTAGGGACGGAGGCATTGGAAATCAGAAAGAGGGTTCTTGGAACGGATCACCCCGACTATGCCGCTTCATTAGGCAATATCGCATTATATTATTCAGATTTGGGGAACTATGGTGAAGCCATACGGCTGGAGACGGAGGCATTGGAAATCAGAAAGAGAGTTCTTGGAACAGATCATCCCGATTGTGCCATTTCATTAGGCAAACTCGCTGGGTATCATTCAGACCAGGGGAACTATGAGGATGCATATCTTTATTATAAAGAATGTATTGAGAATTCTCAAGTAAATATATTAATGAATTTTATTGGACAATCCTCCTATTTAAGGAAATCATTTTGGGAGAAATATCAATACCGTTATACAGAAAGACTACCTTCTTATGTATACAAATACAAGAACGCAGAATCGATAACGGAGCTCTACGACAAGAATTGTCTCTTTGCTAAAGGATTATTGCTTAACTCCGATACCGAATTACGTAAACTTATTCTTGAAAGTGAAGATTCAATATTGATTGATAAACACAATATGTTATCAACCAATATCAATATCTACAACAAACTGATTGAAAAACCAATCAATGAACGATTCATGAATGCAGACTCCTTAAACAATATTATTCAACAACAGGAGATGGAACTGGCCCGAGAATCGAAAGTTTATGGAGACTATACACATAATCTGACTAGTACATGGAAAGACGTTAGGAGTCATCTCAGCACGGATGACATTGCGATAGAATTCATAGACTTTCCAATCCTGGGAACAGATAGCATAATGTATGTCGCTCTAACCTTGAAGAAGGATTATGACAATCCCCACATGGTAACGCTTTTTGAGAGGGAACAGTTAAAGGCTATACCAGAAAGAGACTATTATACCCAGACAAGTACATACGATTTAGTTTGGAAGCCCTTGGAAAAAGAACTGGAAAATATCAAGAATATATACTTCTCGCCTTCTGGAGAACTACATCGAATAGGTATTGAATATGTCCCTATCAATCAAACGGAAAATATGAGTGACAAGTATTCACTTTATCGTTTGTCATCAACTCGGCAATTGGCATTCATTCAAGATGAAACAAAGGGTGAACAAAACATTCTTTATGGAGGCATTAACTATGATGAGAGCGCCAATGTTGCACCAGATGTATCCATATCATCAGTAGATTCCGTCAGAGGAATTGATGCCATATATCGCTCCAATGTGGATTCATTATTATTGCGAAGTTCATACGAATATCTTGAGGGCACAAAGAAGGAAGTTGATCAAATTGTCGATCAAATGAAGCAGCACCAGCTTCATTACCAATATTATAGTGGGCCAGACGGATCAGAAGAGTCCTTCAAGAAGTTAGATGGTACTAAGCCGAGAGTGATGCATATAGCCACACATGGTTTCTATCTGACAGAAGAAGAAGCCCAACAGTCAAATTTTGCCCGTCCACACATGGAACTCATGATGGGAGACTATCAAAGAGCCGGACACCCAATAGAAGATAAGCCAATGACACGTTCAGGTCTATTGTTTTCTGGGTGTAATCATGCCATTCATCATGAACAAATACCCGATGGAGTAGAAGATGGCATATTGACAGCGCAAGAAATCTCCACTTTGGATTTGCGTGGTCTTGAACTCGTCGTACTATCTGCCTGTCAAACGGCTTTGGGTGACATCGCTTCAGGAGAGGGTGTGTTCGGCTTACAAAGAGGATTCAAGAAAGCAGGGGCAAAGACCGTTGTCATGAGTCTTTGGAAAGTTGATGATGAAGCCACAAGGATTCTTATGGTTGAGTTTTATAATAACCTGATGTCAGGTAAAAGTAAACAGCAAGCCCTTAAAGATGCACAAAAGCATCTTCGAGAGTATGATAATGGGAAATATAATAGCCCTCAGTATTGGGCCGCGTTTGTTATGTTGGATGGATTAGATTAGAAGAAATCTTCTATAGCTTTGTGCCTACAGGAGATTTCTTTTACATTCCAAGTAACGGTATTGGGATGCTTGACAAATCAGAAATAAATGAAGCAATCCATCTTATTCTTTCTAACCAAAGTGGTATCCTGTTAAATTCTTCCTTGTTAGATTTAATGTAAGAAGAACTTTGGTGGACATACTTAAATCCCCATCCCCTACCGTAAAACTGAAATTGTTTGAAATCATAGAGTTTTTTTACCATATGATTATAGTTTTGTGATGGCAAATATATTGTCATCTGTTTTACAAAACTATTTTAACTGGTTTAAAACTCTCTAAAATAGATGAACGCGTTTCGTTCACGTTGCAAATGTAGATGTTTTATGCGAGATGTACAAACAAACCCGATGAAAAATGCATTTGTAAAAGAAAAAAGTCTCTTATTATTCCCAATTGTCTCTCACCTCACTTGATTTTTCTTATTAGCATTGCCATAAAACCCGCTTGAAAATGCAAAAGAGTGTTTGACTTCACCTTGTTCTTAAAATCTATTTCTTCTTCATGGCTCATTTGCCCACGAAGATACTTTTCTATCTTGTTGGTATAATCCTTCATGTTGTAGTTTTTTCCTCTTTATACTTGCAACATGGGAAAAGTAATCGTATTCTTAACTTTTTTATCAAAAGTGTGAGAAAAAGATGTTTTGGATGGTGATATTAAAATAAATATCAAAATAATTGCAAGAAAATTTGGTTGATGATATTAAAATTCGTATCTTTGCACTCATTAAATCAATGAACACTTCATTACAAAAATGAAATATAATGAATTAGAAAAGAAGATAAAGAAAATTGGCTGTTACGATACGGGCGAACAACAGGCTGGTCACCCTCTGTGGTATAGCCCTGTGACGGGAATGTATTTACCATGAGTAATCATGGAAAAGAAGAGGTGGCAACGGGAACTCTCAAATCAATCAAAAAGGCAGCAGGTTTGAAATAGCCTGTAACTTTAGTAAATCAATAACAACCTAATAAAAATAATCATTATCCTTAGTATTTATGAAAAAGGTAAAGGCTATCATCGAACGTGCCAGCGATGGTAACTATAGCGTGTATATGGATGCTGATAATATCGGTTATCTTATCACAGGTACTGGCACTTCCGCAGAAGAGGCGATTAAGTGCTTTGAAGGGGGATATAATGACATGAAGGCATTTTATGCTAAAAAGGGATTGGCGTTTGAAGAATTGGATTTTGTCTACAAGTACGATATGGCATCATTCCTTTCTTACTACTCTAAGAATTTCTCTTTAGCAGGCCTTTCACGGCTTACGGGCATCAATCAAGGTCAATTAAGCCATTATATGACAGGTCATCGTAAACCATCTCACATGACTATAATGAAAATGCAAAATTCCATTCATGAATTTGCTGGAGAACTAAGTCATGTAAGTTTTGTCTAATCGTTCATTAATTCATGTTACTGAAATAGTAGAGGGTTTGCTTGTTTTGCAAACCCTCTATTTGTTTTCAGATTTTATAATTCTCTCAAATTTCTTTGAGCTTTTTGATCAGTTCTTCTGCTTTTGTGAAAATTGGTGTATCTGGATTATCTTCTTTGAGTTTCTCCAAAACGGATATGGCTTTATCTATCTGATCATCTTTGATATAGGCTATAGCTAGATTCCATGCAATATCATTAGCATAGAGATGGTAGGTGAAGTCGGAATCGAGAGATGCATAAATGGGCTCCAATTCTTTGATGATGCTTGTGACGTTTCTCCTTTCAGGAATCTGGTTAAAAAGAGAATATAAATGAGTAACAGTCACAGAATCGACATCGCCACGAGATAGGGCTGACATATCGTATTGCGTACAATATGGCGCTATGGCTTCATCCAATGTTCTGTATCTTTGAGCTTTGAAGATGCTAAAGAATATGATACAGATAGCGGCTGCGGAACAAGCCCACCAGATGAAATGAGATTTTTGAGTGTTCTTCTCTTTTACACGATTCTCCACATTCTGTTCTTCTTCATCACTTGACAAGTCATTGAGTGTACGCTTGAAACGTCCCCACGCATATTTCTTTTCCATCGTCTCAACACTGGATATGATTGACTCTTGGTTCTTTGACTCAGATGTTTGCAACCCCTTGATGAGTGCAGTCATTTCCATCGCACGACTACGTAACTCAGGGTTCTCTTTGAGTTCTTTCTTGAAAGCCTCTTCTTCCTCTGCACTCATGTTACCACGAAGGAACGTTTCAATGCGCTCGTCTGTGTCGTTAATTAATATATCTTTATCCTTGTCCATTGTTTCTATTCATAAGTTCGTTATACTTGTTGCGAAATTTTTGAATGCACTTATACTTCTGTGCCTTGACCGAATTAGCGTTCGCGAAACCAAACATGTCGGCAATTGTGCTTGTCGTCAAATTATCCCAATAATAGCCTTGAAAGATATTCTTGCATGTATCTGGCATCACTTCAATGATGTTCTGTACCATCCTTTCTGAAAGTGCAACTCTTTCAGCGTCTTCGTCTTCTGTGCACAACCGATATAGTTCATCTATCTTGTCAGAACGGAACTCATCCTTATTGGTAATACTACTGTCATCAAACAATGGTACTACTTTCTGCTGTTTGCCGATAAACTTCAATGCTTGATTGATACATATACGAAGAAAATAGGTAGAGAGTGTACTGGTGAGATTTGTGAGTTTACCCTCTTGGATATTTAAGAACAATGCCATAGATGACTCCTGATAGATGTCATCCAAGTCATCATCTAAGAGAGAGAATTTCTTTCTCAGATATGCCAGCACCTTGCCTTTTTCTTTTACAAGGAAACGATCAAGGTCTTGATCTTGTAGAGGTATCGTATCCGTCATATTAGTAGCTTGTTTCTGTTACCATATTCTGATTGTTAGGCCAAAGCCCCTCTTTTAGGATGGATTCCTTGACGTGTTTGAGGAACTCATCGGCATTTGTGGTAAGCTTATACGATGATAATGCTTGTGCAATATGGTATGAAAGGGGACCATATTGTTTGTTGCCTATTTTGATTTCGCTGTTTATTTGGTCTGGCCTGCATGCTTCTAGGAACATTACCTTAGCTTGCTTTGCTGATGCATTAATCGTTTCATTAATTATATAATGAGATTTTTTGATTGAGATCGGTTTAAACACTTTATTATTAAATGTGAAACCAACACTGGTGCCTCTTACAACATCATCATTCCCCCTTGATGATGTTCCTGCATGACAAGCATCTATGACAACATAAAGAAACCCTGTATTGCCAATCATTTCCCTTAATCTTTTGACATATTGATTTAGTTGGTCATCAATGAGATGTTTCTTACCCTCATATGTTCCTTTTCTGTACTTCTTATATGCATCAACAGGTACGATTGATTCATCCCAACCATCATCTTTTTCATCACCATTTAAATCTTCTACTGGTTGCCCGTGTGTAGAGAAATGTAGATAGACAATGTCTCCTTTCTTTGTTTTGTCAACAAAAAGGGAGAGCTGACGAGTGATATTGTCGAAAGTTGCTTGCTCATCTAGAAGCGTTATTAAAGTAAAACCTTGCTTTTTCAATATGGGGAAAAGGAGGTTAACATCTTCCACTCCGTTGATGTCGTTCCATTGGTAGCCAGTCAAGGCTGTATCATAATGAGATATGCCAACCAAAAAGGCCCTTTTCCGTTGTGCGTATACAACGGAAGAAAGTAGTATTGCTGCAAGTATGGCTATAAGTCTGAATCTCATTATTTCAACAATTTTGTGCAAACATACAAATATTTTTTGATTTGGTGGTTACCTTTTCTTCTTTTTAGGTATAAAGAGGCAAAGAAAAAAACAATTTATTAACAAATTAAACTCAAGAGATCATGAAAAAATTAGTTCTTTCAATCATCGCCCTCGTGGCAGTTGCAACGGCAAGTTTTGCACAGTATCCCAAGTTCGTTTCGTACACCCCATTGAATCTGGGAAGTATTTCTTACAGTGCTCCGGTCACTTTGCCAAGCACTTCTATCAGCCTCCCGAGCACTCCCATCAGTATTCCGAGTTCTTCGCTGAGCATCCCAAGTACAGTGAACCTGAATACAACAAGTGTCAGTGGCTACACCAAGAGTAACGGTACATACGTTCAGAGCCATGTACGCACAATGCCCAACAATACGAATTGGGACAACTATTCAACCAAAGGCAATGTGAATCCTTATACGGGAACGTCGGGTAGCCGAGCAAGAGACTATTCAACTGGTGCCAACAACTATGGCGTAGGACACATCATCCACACGGGTCCTCGCGGTGGTCAGTACTACAACAACTCGAATGGCAACAAGACCTACGTGCCAAAACGTAATCTTTGGTAACACTAATCTCCAAGAATCCCCTGAAAGCTTTTTGACTTTTAGGGGATTTTTGTTTTTAATACTTGATCACAATGTGTTATTGGTTATTGATGATTCATTTTACCCCATCCAATAGGATAAATGCTGCCCAGTACTTCGGATTGTCATATTTCTTATTATATTCTTTTAAGTACTTTTGGGCAGATAGTAATGATTGCTGTTTGTTTTGCCCCGACAAAAAGTTTTTGTAGAACCGTGTCATTAGTATCTGGGTGGCTTCATCGTCGACCTTCCAAAGACTCATTAATATAGAATTTGCCCCAGCCTTCTTGAATCCTCTTTGTAAGCCGAACACTCCTTCACCTTGGGATAAATCACCCAAACCAGTTTGACAGGCAGATAAGACCACTAAATCGAGGTCTCTTAAATCAACATGGGCAATTTCTTTGGCTGTTAAAATACCATCTTCCACATTGTTTGGTATAGAATCTCTTTCCAAAATATGATTGCCCCCCGACATTATTAACCCAGAACGTGTTAAAGCTTTATCTTCATCAGTAGCGATATTATTATCGGCAGGTGTAAAATCATATTTGATGTTGTCCGCCTCTTCTGAAGTATAATAAAAACCATGTGTGGCTATATGCAGTGTGTTAATTTTCTTTCCTGACAATGATTTGAAAGACTCTTCTGTCCCTAATTCTGCCGTATCTAACAAGCATACCCATTGAGCGTTTTTAAGATATTCAGCTATTGTGTCTACTTCTACTTTTGTGTGTGGTAGTGGCTCTTTGCTACCGCGCAGCCCCATGCTTCGTACATTTGCTCTTTTTTTAATCATCTCATCTATAAGTGCATGACTTTTAGTGATGCTTGTAGAGTCCCACTTGGCATCATAATCTAATCCACCATATAGAACTGCGTTTTTTTCTGTTGGTGTTTCGTTCCCGAGAACCAATTCTCTTGTGGAAGATAATCTGTATATATTGTAGTTCCCCATTCCTGGCAAATACTCTATTCCTATTTTATGTAGTGCAGCAGTAGGGGAAAAATAAATGTTTTTTATTCCGTGTAACTCGGATTGTATAGGCTTCCAGACTAAATCTGTCATCTCTTTACATTGATAATATAAGGTATCTGGAACTGACTTCAAATCCTTCTCTTCAAACAACTTTGTTATTTTGGGATGTTCTGAATCCTTACGGAGAGTAAGTGCTGCATAGATCGATTGATTCTGATTCCACAAAGGGAATTCAATAAATTCAATTGCAAGTTCATCATCCTTTAAGGTGTTGCGTATATCTATCCAATTAGGGAAATAGGGTTCCAACGCGCCAATGCTGTTAAGGTGAGCAATGAGGCTTCGCTGTAGCTGTAATATTTCTTGGTGTTTTTCTACAAATTTCAAGACATCGGTCTTCATCAAGGACTGATATGTGCGCATTTCTTTATCAATTCGAGTGATATATTCTATTGCAACGGCGTCTTGTGTCGTCTTAATATATTGTCTCAATCTGTTTCCTGCGTTTAATCGGAATTCTTTTGTTATTAAAACTCCATTATAGGCCATTTCGCATAAATCTACGGATTTCGTTTGGAGCGCGAAATATGGTATATGGGTTGTCAAAACTGGTGTGTAGAATAAATCAAACTCGGTTTCGTAATATGTGCCAGGAAATATAATGACAGGATCTTTAATGATGCTTTTCAATCCATCAATACTTTTTTCATACGATTTTTTACACCAAGATAGTAGTGTTGCTGTATCACCATGGGCGGCATGGTAATAAGGATTGTTTTCATCGTGTTTTATAGCACTTTCTATATCTCCTTTTTGATAATAGTAATTTGCTATCGCCTTGGCTAATGATTCTTGCATAAGATTCACTGTTTTCTCAGATGCTTCTGGGGAAAGACTATCATTATTAAACCAAACTTCAGCAATCCAGTCATTACGTCTCACCTTACACAAACTATCTATGATTAAATATTGCGTCATTGCATCATCAATATTCCCGGAATGACGGTTGTAATCTGCAATTTTGAGCGATGCCATTGCATATCTCCATGATTCGGGAAAGTTTAGTTGAGTTTTGTCTCTGATCTCCTTCCAAAGATCAACGCAAATCAATTCATTGTTATCCTTTTGTGATGTTATGGGAACGTCTGATGCAATGTCCATCAAATGCTCAATATATTGTCCACTGTTTGTTTTATAAATATGGCGACACACATCAATTATTTCTTTATCAAGTTTTGGAATCAATTGTGTTTGACGATCCATCATTAATACTTTTCTATATAGACATAGAGAGTGTTCATATTTTTTGTTGTATTTTCCAAAAGTCTGAATCATTGGCATTAAAGATTCACACATCTTAATGACATCTGACAGGCGGTCCTCATTCCAATTTAGTTCAATGGTATTTTGGAGTGTGCTAATTTCACTCAATTTCTTTAAGATTTCATCATCTTCCTTAAAATCGAGCCAATAATATGTGTTTTCAAATTGTGACCATATGTATCCATTGTTAGACGATGCATTTAGAAAAAAATCCAACACTCTGTATTTTGATAAGATCCTCTTTGAAATTTTCTCTTTGATTTTTGGAGGGCAACTAAATCGGAGTTTCTTAACATACTGGTTTAGAAGATATGCTGCTATGTCGTACTTCTCATGTGAAATCAAAGTGTCGATGTGTTCTTCGTAAGCGGGATACAAATCTTCATAGGGTTTAGTCGCTTTTCTATGATTAAAAGGAACGGGAAAACTAATATCATTAGAAGGGAATTCGATTACGTCTCCTGTCGTAAAAATTGGCTCAAAATGCTCCTCAAAATACACCTTGATTCCTCCTTGATACGTTGTGCGAGGATGACGAATAATAGGAAGTGTCGTGTATATTATACGATATTCCTCTCCATTCGCTATTAATTTCTCATCCATGTTGCTTATTACATGGCATCCGTTCCCTGATGGAACGAAGAATCCTTTAAGAATAGTACAATCATCTCTGAATTCTATTGTCTCATATGTCCATACTGCCCATTCTCGGTCTTTGGAAACTCCAAGACTAATAGTTTGTGTAAAAGCACATAATGGCAAAAGTAAAAATAAGAATGAAAATACTTTTCTCATATTGTTTCTTTGTAGTCTGTATATTAGATGCTGAAGAAGCACCGCATTGTTATTAATCTTCTGAAGCAAATTATCGTGGTCTTTTATAAATCTTCGATGCTTGCGACAGACAAAAATAGGTCATTTCCGCGATGCGTCAAAATTTTTTCATGAAAAACTTTCATTTTGCAGTTTACCTTTTTGCCCCTTATGGTATATATAAGTGTCAAGAGACAAAAACCAATAACATATTATCAACAATCAAAATTCACAAAACAATGAAAAAATTAGTTCTTACAATCATCGCCCTCGTGGCAGTTGCAACAACAAGTTTTGCACAGTATCCCAAGTTCGTTTCGTACACCCCATTGAATCTGAGAAGTATTTCTTACAGTGCTCCAGTCACTTTGCCAAGCACTTCTATCAGCCTCCCGAGCACTCCCATCAGTATTCCGAGTTCTTCGCTGAGCATCCCAAGTACAGTGAACCTGAATACAACAAGTGTTAGTGGCTACACCAAGAGTAACGGTACATACGTTCAGAGCCATGTACGCACAATGCCCAACAATACGAATTGGGACAACTATTCGACTAAAGGCAATGTGAATCCTTATACGGGAACGTCTGGTAGCCGAGCAAGAGACTACTCAAGCGGTGCTAACAACTATGGCGTAGGGCACATCATCCACACGGGTCCTCGTGGTGGTCAGTACTACAACAATTCTAACGGTAACAAGACCTACGTGCCCAAACGTAATCTTTGGTAACACTAATCCCAATAAGTGTCCTAAAAGTTGGAAAAAGGCTTTTAGGGCACTTGAGGCTATCTTTACTTTGATTTATTAAAATAGTTTAAAACAAGCGTAATTCGAATTACATTTTCCTTTATTCATGTATGTACCCTTAGAGTTGTTTCACAAAAAAACGATAAAATTATGACTACATTAAGTTCTGAGCAACTTACGCAGTTGCAAGCAAAAAAGCAAGAGAAAGAGCGTCGTCAAGACAACAAGCAACATGCAACCAAGATTGATCAAGGGTTGCGTAGTGTAGATTCGCAAACAGGACCGGAAAGAGCCATTTGGGAACTTTGCCAGAATGCACGAGATTTGGCTGAAGACTGTCACATTCGCATTGAATTGTCCGAGAACAGTTTCAAATTCTCTCACAATGGCAAGCCTTTTGACATGGACTCCCTCAGCTCCTTGATCAAGCAAGTGAGTGGTCAAAGCAAAGAAACGGATGAGACGGTTGGTCAATACGGCACAGGTTTCCTGACGACCCACTATTATGGTATGAAGTTCTCGTTGTACGGTTCTTACCAGATAGGAGAGAATATGTACATTGACCTGGACGGTTTTGAAATAGACCGTTCTCATGAGTCTATTGATGAACTGATTGTGAAAATCACCCATCAGTTAGGAAAAACGGATGAGTTATTGAACAAGCCTTATTCATCGGAATGCAAGGAATGGACGACGTTTGTATATGATCTCCCTGCACATCACAGAGATGGTGCTGTTGCAGGATTGGAGGCAGCCATCAAACAGATGCCATACGTGATGCTGTTCAACGACAGAATTACGAGATGCCAGATTGATGATTATATTAATAATGTGCATGTGAATTTTGCGAAATCGGCAAGACCTGATGAAAATGGGATGAAGGTGATGCGTATAGACATTGTACGCAATGGCGTGAATATGCCCATGAACATTTATTATCTGGAGTCTGAGAGTGGAGAAGACCGGATTGTGCTTCCGCTGGAAAGTCCGACAAGGGCTTGTAGATTGGATGGCATCTCCAAATTGTTCATGCACTTCCCATTGTTGGGAACAGAAAACTTCGGCTTTGAGTACATCTTCCATTCTTGTCATTTCAAACCAGAAGAAAAACGTGATGGATTGTATTTACCAGATGGAAATGAAAACAACCAGAAGGAGACGGAGCAGAACATCGAGGTACTGAATAGGATGAAGGATATGCTATTCGATTGGCTGTCTGAGCATATTTCGGAGATTGAGAACACTAAAGCTATGGCTCGCCTTTGTTTCAATCCCGACAGGTATGAAAATGAAGAGATGGCAGATTTCATTGAAAGTGTGAGAAAGGAATGGGCTGACTTCTATGCTGATAAACCGATGGTCCCAACAGCAAAAGGGAGAATGGCAGTGATGAATTACCACTTTTATGTGTTAGATCATGAAATCATTCGATGTCTTGAGAAGGGGGAGAACATTCAATACTTGTCCACTATCTGTAAATATGCCCAGAAGGGTAACGAATACATTCTTCCATGTACAGAAGAATGTGTGGAGTGGTCGAAGATTGTTGACGAGTGGGGAGAATTGGAACTGAATCCATTTATAGGGATGAAAGACATCGTGGAAAATGTGGATGAACTGTCTGATGACTTACACGACTTCCTGTTGTTTATAAAAGCTTGCAAACAAGATGGCCTGTTCACTTCGTATGCTTTGATACCAAACAGAGAAGGGATGCTTTGTAAAGCAAACGAATTGAGAGATGCAGGAAGCATCACACCCGATTTGTACAAAATTGTCCGTCCTTTGATAGAGGAAGAATCCGACAGGTTTGTTGATGAGGATTTTGTGGACATCTGCGAGCTTGATGTATATGACAGAAGCGATTTGCGCGATGACGTAAAGACTGCCATAGACAATCTCCGGGATGATATTTCAAATTATGATGGCATTAACTCTTGTATGGATGAGGAAACAGAACAAATTGTGATTGACTATTGTTCAGCGTTCCCTATTCAGAATGGAAATAGTATTAGAAACAGGTTGATGCCTATTATTTGCCAATATCAAGGCGTGATTTATGAAGAAACCTTCATTCCACGTCTGAATGATGATGAGCCAGATCTCTATGAGAATGCCTTCCGCTTCTTGGTTGAATACATGATGTATAAACTTTCTTGTGAAGATTCAGAATGGGTAGAAGACAATTTGAATTTGCTTGCAGATTTTGTGAGAGAGGTGACCAGTGTGGAGACATTCAAAAAGCAAATTGTTCAATATGGAATCTTCCCCAATCAGTATTATGTGTTGCATTTGGCTGAAGAACTCCGCAAGAATATGCTGGATGAGGATAAGTGTGAGGATTTACTGAGGATATATGAACAGGAGTTCGATGAAGACCTTAGAGAAGGGCTCGTACATCAGGATTTTGAGAGTTGTTGGGATTTTGAGGGGTTGAAAGCGGAGGATATCTGCAAGGAGATTGAAGACAAACTCGCAGAGGATGATTATACCAGCCAGACGACCATAGAAATCATTGAGAAGATTGACAAGGATGAAGAGGGTTGGGGCAAATTGTTCAAAAACATCCGTGACAATAAGGAGAACATCTTCTTTAAGAATGCTGTCTGTGGCACGAAGAAGAACGATGTGTATCGATTGATGAAGAGCAATGATGAAACATTGGCGATTCTTGCTGACTTGGCAGAGCAGGATGATATGGAAGACATTCTGAATCATGCTCAGCGAATAATCGAAATGGAAAAGCAGAAGAAGGCGGACTTTGAACTGATGCACAGCATCGGGAAGCACATTGAAGATATGATTCGTGAGAAGATTGCTTCTGAATTGGGAGAGAAATTGCAGATTAAGACTTCCAATGGTGATAAAGGCAACTTGTGGGTTGATGACATGCAGTATGGACAAGACATCATTGTTAGCTACAATGGACAGGATGTGTATTACATTGAGGTGAAGTCAAAACGCAACTTCAACACTCCTGCATACATGAGCAAGAACCAGATTCGGAAAGCCTGCCTGCATGCAGACAAGTATGCCCTCTGTTGTGTGGATCTGAGTAATGCACAATGTGGTGACATCAACAATCCGCAAATTGAAGAGGTGTTGCCTCATACGAGATTTAAGAATGACATTGGCGAGCTCCTGCTGCCATTGGTGACTCCAGTACTGAAAGCTGATGAGGATATTGAAGACAAGGAAATCAAACTGGACGGTGATTACACGGCAAGTATTCCGAAGCGTGTATTCACAACCGGTCTGACGATGGATGAGATGATTGACGAGATTGTTGCAAAGATCCAATGATGAGTGACTGAAAAGCCACCTTGAACGGACTAGTATAGGGTGGCTTTTCTTTCTTGCCAGAAAAAATGATAGAGCTCGCTGATTTTTAACACATTTTCACTTTGCCTTTTCCTCTCTTATGGTATATATGAATGTCAAGCGACACAAAACAACATATTATTAACAATTAAAAATTAAAAGTTATGGGATTCATTATTTGTTGTATCATTTACATCGTTATCTGTCAAACGATTGTCAAATTGTTTAAGATTGAACAGTTTAAGTGGCAGGCTCTCGTGTATGCCATTGTTGGGAACGTAGGTGGTTTCATCATTAAAGCCATTCTTTCATAATAGTAATTAACAATGGTGTTCATAAGTTCAATCGAGTTTATGAATATCATACAAAAAAAATCACAATTATGCTTTACAATTCATTGAATAAGGATAGCCTCCAGAGAATCGGTAATATCGTTAATGGCTTTCTCAACTATCCAGCGTATGCTGCATACCAAATCGAATCATACACCTATGATTGGCGAGCAGGAGTACATGCTCTTGAAATTTCTCGTGATGGTAGAGTTGTGAATTTGTTCTTGTTCTATCCGGATCCTTATGGGAAGATTGGATCGTTTGCCATTTATGGTGCCAATTTGCAAGGTCATTACAATGCCATGCGTTCTTCCATGATGGCTTTCGGTATGCACATTACTTCTATTGAGATGGAGTCTGGCGCTTCGGACTATGTGGATGTATATATAGAGTATTAATCATAAAAACAAAAAAACTATGTCAACAATAACACATGTATTTAATAGCCATAAGCGTATTGAAAATGGCAGAGTGGTATCACATGATTTCGTTCCAAGAATGGCGAATCTACAGTATGATTTCACTGGAAGGAGAGGGATAATTAGTGTTATCCCGACCTTGTCTCCCAAACGGGCAACGTTATATAAGGATACAGGAAATGTCCTCTACTACAGAGGGGATGATCCTGACTTTCGTTTCGAGTTGGAAACTTGGCCAGACAATAATACAATCAAAAGACTTTCTGTTATTCGAGAGGACAGGAACCTTGAGATTCAGTATTTGAGTGACCATCAGGATGCAATGTGATCATCCAGATGATGAAAATAAAAAAACAATCTAATTTAATAATATTATGAAAATTAACAACTTGCTAATTCTATTATTGAGTTTTTGCCTGTCAACTTCCATCGTTGCAGAGAAGGCTAAGGTGTATAAAAACAGTTATAACTACAAGAGAGCGATGGAACTCTTAAATAGTGATGGCGACAAAAACGAGGCATTGGATTTCTTGCAGAAAGAGGTTGCAGAGCACCCCAAGAATGGGTATGCTTATTATTGGATTGGAAGTCTATATGAGGACAATGACCAACTTGTGGATGCCCTTGAACCCACCAATAAGGCGATTGAGCTGTTGAAGAAAGATAAGGAGTGGGTCACATTTGCTTATCGTCGTCGGGCAAGAATAAACCAGATGCTTGGTAATGAGAAAGAGGCCTTGAATGATTGGAATATGGCGTTGAAGAGCAATCCGAAAGATGTAAATACTTATTATGACAGAGGTGAGTATTATTATTGGCAAGGTATGTATGCTGAGGCTGATGCGGATTTTGACAGGATTTGCAAGATTGAGCCAACAAATCCACTTGGTTACGTCGGTAAGGGGCGTAATGCGATTGCGCAGGAGAATTATAAGGATGCTGTGGAACTCTTAACGTATTGTTTGAAGTTGGATTCCTCTTACTCTCAAGGATACGCATTTCGTGCTGAGGCTTTTATGAAGCAAGGGATGATGAATGAATGTATAGATGACATCATCAAGGCGCTTAATATTGATGGAAACGAAAAGGCGTTTGTGTTGATGCTGGAAATTGAAGAACCTGTTATCAATACGCTTGTCTCCAAGTTGAAGATTCAGCAAAATCAGCAACCGAATGAGATGGAATGGTCATATTATATTGGTGTAGTGTATGAGGAACAAGGAAGATATCAAAAGGCTATAGACACCTATAATATAGCTCTGAAGATCGAAAAGAGTGATGTGCTGTACGGAAGAATCGCCAATTGCTATAATGAGTTGGGGTATTTTGAGCTTGCTTTGGAAAATATCATTCGGGCTATGGAACTTGACCCTGAGGATGTTGACTATGTGGCAAAGAAAGCGGACTTGTTATACGACATGGGAAGAGGTGGGGAAGCGATTGCAACTTTTGACGATTTTATTAAACTGACTCCAGAGTATTATGCTGGCTATTATCGAAGAGGTTTCATGAAGGACAATCTTAGTGATGTGGATGGCGCAATAGAAGATTATTCAATGACGATTGCCTTAAAGCCAGATTTCGCCTATGCTTATTTGGGTAGGGCTGATATGTATGTGCTGAAAGGTGATAGGATTTCTGCTATCAATGACTACAAGATGGTAGTGCGACTTGATACCGTACCATCTGATAATTCGTGTGCTCAGTATGCTTATTTAGCATTGGGCGAAATAGAAAAAGCTAAATCATTTCAGAAAGCCATTATAGAGCAATACGATGTGCCAGGAAATTATTATGATGCAGCATGTCTATATGCCAGAATGGGAGAGAAGGAGGCTTCGCTGGAGTTCTTGAAGATAGCTTTAAAGAAAGGATTTCGCCGGTTTATTCATATCAAAATGGATGATGACTTGATCGGTGTCCGTGAAATGGATAGCTATATAGAACTGATGCAAGAATATGAAGGGATGTGTGAAGAAGAATTGAAAGAAAAAAGAGAAGAGATAGGTGCATCTGTAAAGAAGGAAGAGGAAATGAGCGAGACTCCTTTCAGAATAGAAAGTGGCAACTGTTATGTGAAGTGTAAGATCAATGACTTGCCCATGCAGTTTGTGTTTGATACAGGGTCTTCAGATGTGTCTCTCTCAATGGTGGAGGCTTCTTTCATGTTGAAGAATGGATATCTGTCTGAGAAGGATGTAATTGGAAGCGTAAAATTCTCGGATGCAGTTGGCAATGTGAGCGAGGGAACTGTTATAAATCTTCGTAAGGTGAAGTTTGGCGATGTGGAGTTGGATAATGTAAAAGCAAGTGTTGTGAAGAACCAAAAAGCTCCGCTCTTGTTGGGGCAGACAGTTTTGTCTCGTATTGGCAAGATCGAGATAGACAATGAGAACAAAGTGCTTAGGTTAAGGTATTTGAAGAAGGTTGACTGAAAAGAAATGGAGAATGGAGAAGGTTGTGTCAATCATATTGATTGTTGGTATCATTATTTTGGCGATTAGATCTCTATATCATAGATATACTCAGCCATTAGTACCTCCTCGTGATGATAAAGAAGAGGATTTAGCTGATATGGAAGAACCTCAAATGGAAGCTTCCGAGACCGTGGATAAAACAAAAGAAACGGATATAGAACAGATGGATATTAAAATCCCGGATTCGACCACTCGTACGTCGTTGATGGTAGCTTTGCGAAAGCTGAATCTGTAGTATGAGTTTGATGAGGACCAGAACATTATGGTCACTTACCAAGGTGAAGTTATCCGTATCATAGCGGAGAATGATAGCTACTGGCTTCACATACAGGATTGCTGGTGGCATCGCATTCCTCGTGTGGTTCCACAATCTTAGCAATCGCATCGGCAACGAACTTCAACGCCGTCAGATTCCTTACTCTTTCGGTGCTTCTGACTACTGGCTCTGGTGCGTTCTGGGTTCTTTCGTGGGTTTCCTTCCATTGGTGTACACCCACAAGCTGCTCACAGCTATGAATATGCTCAATGCTGATTACAACCAAAAGGGGTAAGAGTGATTACTTATTATATAATAAAAGCGGCATTAAGTTCGATGAAACTTGGTGCCGCTTTTATTGTTCTTCACAAATGGAGTAGCGAGTGGACTATTTGATGTATTGCATGATCAAGTCTGCCACTTCGTCCTCTGTATGCCCTGCCATAGAGATGACAAGATCGTAATTTCGTGTGTCGTAACGTGAGGTCTTAGCATATTTGTTCACGTAGCGTTCACGCATCTTGTCCACTTTCTTGATAACCTCTTCTGCAGCTTCTCGACTGAGCATCTGCTTTTTCATCACACGTTGAATGCGCTGTTCCATTGGAGCTTGAATCAGAATGCTCATGTGGTTGGGGTGGTTAGCAAATACAGAGAAGCCTAAACGCCCCGTGATGATGCATGACTCTTCCTCTGCAATATCAGACAATATCTTCTTCTCTGTTTTATACATCTCATCAGTCGTCAATACATCAGGTTCATCGAGTGCAGAGATTTCATTGTAGTACATTGCCTTTGATTTCTCGGCGAGGATGAAGCCACGTGCAAACTCTGCCCACCAACTGTGGTTTCTTCCTTTTAGGTTCTCAATCTCCTCAACAGTGAGGTTATACTTCTCTTCCAAAGCCTTGATGAGTGCCTTGTCATAGAACCTTACACCTAACTTGGCGGCCAATTTTTCACCGACAGTGCGGCCACCGCTACCTAACTCGCGGTTGATGGTGATAACAAATTTCTCGTTCTTGTTCATATCCTGCTATTTTGTGATTTGTTCAATGGTTGGGGGCAAAGGTACACACTTTTTCTGATATAAAAAAATCTTTGGCGAAAAAAGAAACCCCTCAATCCATCATGAAGTTGAAGGGTTGAGGGGATTTATCTAATCAGTTATGGATTATTCGCCAGTGATGTAGCTGGAGCACTCAGCGATTTCTTCCGGAGTCATGCCCAGTTCCAGGCCTTTGGTGCCGATGGCTTTTCCGATTTCAATACCAGCCTCACCATAAGCCTGAATAGTTTCAGCGTCAGGAGTGAAACCTGGGTAAGTCTTGTCGAGGTTATCAACACCTTCGCCAAACTCCTGACAGATAGCCACAAGCTCTTCCTTGCTCTCTGCAGCAGCAATGCTTTCTGCCACACCATCGTAAACGGCTGCCATCGCAGCAGCAGCCTCCTCTGGATCATAATTACCAGTAGCTTCAGCAGCCTCAGTGTTTTCTTCAGCACTAGCATCTTCAGTCTTCTTTGAATCAGCACAAGAGATCATTACCATGGATGCGGCAACGAAACATACGAAAAAAATCTTCTTCATTGTTTTTAAGTTTTTTTGTTAATAAATAAGGATTTAGATATGATGATTGTTATTTGTAGCACTTCCAGATGCTGTCCAACTTTGCTTGTGGCAGCTTCTTGGTGAAGAGGCTGACAAGCAGCACAACGGGGAAGCCGCCTACCATGGCGATGGCACCACAATCAATAGGATTGATGGGGTTGCCCATCAGCATGTTGACCACTGTGAAACCGACACCCCAGATGAAGCATGCCCAAACGGAGGCGGTGGTGACGCCACGCCAGTAGAGACCCAAGAGGAATGGTGCAAGGAAGGCACCAGCCAAAGCACCCCAACTGATACCCATGAGCTGGGCGATGAACGTTGGAGGATTGAGAGCGATGAGCACGGAGATGGCAATGAAGAAGACGATGAGCACACGCATGATGACCACCTTGCGACGCTCAATCTTCTCAGCCACTTCGTCGTCAATCTCGCCACCTTTCACCTCGTCGGCAGAAGCGCGCTTGTCGCGATAGATGAGGTCGAGGGTCATGGTGGATGAAGATGTCAGCACGAGGGATGCCAATGTGGACATCGAAGCGGAGAGCACGAGCACCATCACGAGACCGATGAGCAGGTCGGAATCGACGGCTGTGTCGAGCATCGTTGGAATGATGTCATCGAACTTGTAGTTGTGACGTGCCTCGTTCCAAACAGGTTCGCCAAACAGACGACCGAAACCGCCGAGGAAGTAGCAACCACCTGCCACTACGAATGCGAAGATGGTGGAGATGATGGTGCCACGCTTGATGGCGCTCTCGTCGGTGATGGAGTAGAACTTGCCGACCATCTGAGGTAGTCCCCAAGTGCCGAGTGAAGTCAGCACCACCACACCCAAGAGGCTCATCGCGTTAGGACCCCACCAAGAGGCGAAGTCGCCTGGCTGGAAGTCTTTATAGAGCGGATTCTCAAGGTCGTGAGCCGTTGGCACAGCTTCCTTCATCTTCTGGAAAGCCTCTGTGAAACCACCTTGGCTGTTGAGCACCACAGCGATGACGGCAATGATGCCACCCAGCATGACGATACCTTGAATGAAGTCGTTGATGGCAGTCGCCTTGTAACCGCCCAGAATCACATAGACGGCAGTGAGGAGTGCCATGATGATGATACAATACTCATAAGGAATGCCGAAGCCCATGTCGAAGAGCTTGGAGATACCGCTATACACACCTGCCGTGTAAGGAATGAGGAACACGAAGGCGATGATGGAAGCAGCGATACGAAGTCCTTGATTGGAGAAACGAGTGCCGAAGAAGTCGGGCATCGTGCGAGAATGGATGTGCTGAGTCATCAGCTTTGTTCTGCGACCCAAGATGAGCCATGCGAGCAATGAACCGATGATGGCATTGCCAATACCAATCCAAGAGCTGGCAAGACCGTATTTCCAACCGAACTGACCTGCATAGCCGACGAACACGACGGCTGAGAAGTAACTGGTGCCGAAAGCGAAAGCTGAGAGCCAAGGACCCACCGAGCGACCGCCCAACACGAAACCATCCACATTCTTAGCTTGCTTGCGTGAGTAGATACCTACATAAACCGTCACAGCCAAGAAGATGACGGTGAGAAGAATTTTGATCAGCATATTACTTTATTCTAACCTGCATTTGACACATGATAGCGTGGTTGGCATTGTGAGTGAACACCTTTGCCACACCACCAGGAATGGGTTGGTCTTGGAGCGATGCGCTCTTGTAAACATACTGCAACTGAATACGGCAACGCTTGTAGAACCAGTACTGGAGACCGAAGATGGCCTTGTGCTGATCCATGTGCTCCTTCACGTTGTAGTTGAAGAAATCGTAAGAGCCAACCAAGTCGACCTTAGGTGCAACGGGTAGAACGCCTGTTGCATAGACACCACGGCTGGTCACATCCTTGTCGCGACCTTCCAGATACTCAGTACGAAGGCTGAGGCGAGAGGTCTGAGACTTGTAGGTGAGACCTGCTGACCAGCGATTGCGCTTGTAATCCTCACCAGGAGTGATGTTGCTGATGTAAGAAGAACGATCCACAGCATGACCACGACCAATCTGACCAGTAGCCACGATGTTCAGTTCCTTGGTAGGACGGAACTCCAGATGACCGATGAAGTCTTTCTCGCTGTTGCCATCCTTCTTGTTGATGCCCTGTCCGTTCATGACAGCAGCCTTGTAGGCAAACTTGCCATCGTTGGTTTCGCCAGAGAACTCCAAACCGAGGTCACGTCCATACTGTGTACCCATCAGACGGTCGGAACCGCAACCAGCCAAGTAAGTGACACCCTCAGAACAAACGTCGATAGCCTCCAACTCTGTAGGCGACATGTTGTTCTCGATGGTGTAGGCATGCTTGAACTGACCGATTCGCGCGCTGAAAGCCTTGTTGTTGCTGAAACGGTAAGAAGTCCAGTACTCATGCACCACACCTCCATTGAAGTCGTGCATGAACATCGCCATCCAACGGTCGGTGATAGGCGCAGCCACCACGAGGAAGACACGCTTCATCTCGAAGGTGTTGTAATCCTTCTTGTTGAGCTGGTCGTTGTCGTCCAAGCCGCCCGTGTGCTGGTAAGTGAAACCTGCTTGTGCATAGCCGTCAATCTGTACACGCTGTGCCAAGTCCTTTGCCCAGTCAGGAATCTGCTGATCCTTAGGTGCCTGAGCATTCATGCTGCCAATGCCAAGAACGCACAGCAACATGGTCAGAATCATTTTGAATTTGAATCCCATAATCTTTGATTTATATTTTGATTTTTATTGGTTTGTGTATCAAAATTTTGGACAAAGTTACACTTTTTCGTTGAAAGTGAAAAGCGAAAAGTGAAAAAATCTAAAGTACTTGCCATTTGGACGGGTTGGTAACTTATATTTTTCACTTTTCACTTTTCATTTTTCACTCAAAATCCGTACCTTTGTACCTCAAATGGAAGATTGTATGGAAAAGTTTGTAGAAATCATGGACACGACGCTGCGCGATGGTGAGCAAACCAATGGTGTCAGTTTCGTTCCCCACGAGAAGTTGATGATAGCGCGTATGCTGCTGATGGACCTGAATGTTGACCGCATTGAGGTGGCTTCAGCGCGTGTGTCGGATGGTGAGAAGGAAGCCGTGAAGAGCATCTGTCGATGGGCTCGTCAGGCGGGTATGCTCGATAGGGTGGAGGTGCTCGGGTTTGTAGATGGCACCACTTCGCTCGACTGGATTAACGATTGCGAATGTCGCAACATCAATCTGCTCTGCAAGGGTAGTGAGCGTCATTGCAAGTACCAGCTGAAGAAGACGCTGGAGGAACACGTGGCGGACATCAAGCAGAGCATCAGCTATGCCAAGCAGTTGGGCATCAGCGTGAACCTCTATCTGGAGGATTGGTCGAATGGTATGAAGGCCAGCCCTGAATACGTGTTTGGATTGATCGATGCCTTGAAGGATAGTGGTGCGAAGCGTTTCATGTTGCCCGATACTTTGGGTATTCTCAATCCGCAGTTGACAGCCGCATTCGTGGAACAGATGACCACTCGTTATCCCGACCTTCAGTTTGATTTTCATGCCCACAACGACTACGACTTGGCGACCAGCAATGTGATGGCTGCCGTTTTGGCAGGTTGTCGAGGTGTGCATACGGCTGTGAATGGATTGGGCGAACGAGCAGGCAATGCGCCACTTTCTTCTGTACAGGCCATTCTGAAAGACCACGCGCACGTACAAACACATATTAATGAGGAGAATCTCGGCAAGGTTTCCACGATGGTGGAGAGCCTTTCTGGTATCGCCATTCCGCCCAACAAGCCGATTATTGGTGAGAATGTCTTCACTCAGGTGGCTGGCGTGCATGCTGATGGCGACAACAAGAACAACCTCTATTGCAACGACCTCCTTCCTGAGCGTTTTGGCAGAAAGCGTGAATATGCGTTGGGCAAGAACTCGGGTAAGGCGAACATCCTCAAGAACTTGGAGGAGTTGGGATTGGAACTCACGCCTGAGCAGACCCGCCGCGTGACGGATCGAATCATCGAACTGGGCGACAAGAAGCAACTGATTACGCAGGAAGACTTGCCTTACATCGTGGCGGATGTGCTCAAACACTCTGCGCCTGACGACAAAGTGAAGCTCATTTCCTATATGGTTTCTACTGCATACGGCTTGAAGCCAATGGCTTCTGTGAAACTAGAAGTGAATGGTGCTGTGTTCGAGGAATCGGCAATTGGTGACGGTATGTATGATGCCTTCATTCATGCGGTGCGCCACATTTATCGGGAAAAACTCAATCGTACCTTCCCTTGGCTCACCAACTATCAGGTCAGCATCCCACCAGGTGGACGTACCGATGCCCTCGTGCAAACCACCATCTCGTGGACTTACAACGAAAAGGCATATCGTACTCGCGCCCTCGATGCTGACCAGACGGAAGCGGCTATCAAAGCAACGATCAAGATGCTGAACATCATTGAGAATGAAGATTGACCCAATGGCTGTGGTGATGAAGAATACGCTACTAATCTGGTTGGTGCTTTGTTGTGCCTCAATCAATGTCTGGGCACAAAAGACGGAGCTGAAGCCGCGCCTCGTGGTGTGTACGGATATTGGTGCGCCCGATGTGGAACCTGATGATATGGAGTCGGCTGTCCGTTTGATGGCATACGCCGATCAGTTTGAGATTGAAGGCATCTTCATGACGATTGGATGGAATTGTGACCCTTATCCTGACGAATGGGCAGAATATCTGGACAAGGTGCTGGTAGCGTATGAGAAGGATGTGACGAAACTGATGAAACGTTCTGGGCAAAAGAAGTTCATGCCGCTTGCCAAAGAGAAGGGGAAACAGCAGATAGGGTATTGGCCAAGTCCTGCCTATATTCGCGAACGTGCGATGAAAGGAAGTACGCGTGCCGGTATCAAGGTGATAGGGGAGGGCAATGACTCTCCTGGCAGCAATCTCTTGATTAAATTGGCGGATGAACCCGATGAACGTCCTATTTGGGTGGCATCGTGGGGAGGCGCCAACACGTTGGCACAAGCCATCTGGCGTGTGAAGCAGACACGCACTCCAGAGCAGGTGCGTCAATTCGTTAGGAAGTTCCGTGTTTATACGATTACCGACCAAGATATGCAGTACAACATGCGAATGGATAGGGCATATAGCTCTCACCAATGGTTGCGTCAGGAGTTCAAGGATGACCTGAAATTCATCTGGGATGAGGGAACTTGGCAACTGCAATGTGATTTGGGCAAGGAGTACTGGAACGAGCATGAAAAGTTCATTCAGGGAAAGGGTGCTTTGGGTGCTGAATATCCGAAGTATAAATGGGGCGTGGAAGGTGACACCCCGTCTTTTCTCTATGTGATGCCCAATGGATTGAGCGATCCAGAGGACCTAACGCAAGTGAATTGGGGCGGTTATCACCAGTTTGGACTTTGTCCTGACTCCCTCACTTATGCTTGGACAAGTTGGCAACAACCTACCTACAACACCACTCGCGACTACAAGAAGCGTTTCTATCCCGACGAGCTGAACGACTTCAAGGCTCGCATGCAATGGGCAGACGAAGGGAAAGGCAACACCAATCCTCGTGTGATTGTGAACGGCAAGAAGGGCATATCCATCATTCGTTTGCAAGCAAAAGCAGGAACGCAAGTCCGTTTGGATGCCTCTCGTTCCTATGATCGAGAAGGAGATGCCCTTTCATTCCTTTGGTGGCAGCAGAAAGAGTTTGGCATTGATCATCAGCCACTTTCCATTGTTGCATCAGAATCATCTATCGCAAACATAGAGATTCCCCAGGGCGCACAAGGCAAGGAACTTCATTTTGTGTGCGAAGTCCACGATGACGGTCCTTTCCATCTGGTCGCATACCGACGTGTTATCATTAAGGTTAAATGACATTCCTGTATTCTTTTCAGTTTTTCTGACAGAAAGTGACATAATGATTGTGCCACAATGTCAGTCAAAAGGAAAAGTCGTGTCAGTATGAAAGTGCTGGCACGGCTTTTGTCTTTATGAAGAATCGTCTGCGCCACAGCAAAAATGACTAAGCGAGACACACATTATTAATATTAACAAGAATAAAAATTAAAACAAATACGATTATGGGAAAGATTATTGGTATTGACCTTGGTACAACTAACTCTTGTGTATCGGTCTTTGAAGGCAATGAGCCTGTAGTGATTGCAAACTCTGAAGGCAAGCGCACAACTCCTTCAGTAGTAGGTTTTGTGAAGGATGGCGAGCGTAAGGTGGGTGACCCTGCCAAGCGTCAGGCTATCACGAACCCAAAGAACACCGTGTTCTCCATCAAGCGTTTCATGGGTGAGACCTATGATCAGGTGCAGAAGGAGATTGCACGCGTTCCTTACACAGTGGTGAAGGGCGACAACAACACTCCACGTGTGGAGATAGAGGGTCGCAAATATACGCCACAGGAAATCTCTGCCATCATCTTGCAGAAGATGAAGAAGACGGCTGAGGATTATCTCGGTCAGGAAGTGACAGATGCTGTCATCACGGTGCCTGCTTACTTCAGCGACTCTCAGCGTCAGGCAACCAAGGAGGCTGGTCAGATTGCAGGTCTCAACGTTCGCCGTATCGTGAACGAGCCTACTGCAGCCGCTTTGGCATACGGTATTGACAAGGCTAACAAGGACATGAAGATTGCTGTGTTCGACCTTGGTGGTGGTACATTCGATATCTCTATCCTTGAGTTTGGTGGCGGCGTGTTCGAAGTGCTCTCAACCAACGGTGACACGCACCTTGGTGGTGATGATTTCGACCAGGTGATTATCGACTGGCTCGTATCTGACTTCAAGAGCAACGAGGGTGTTGACCTCTCACTCGACCCAATGGCTATGCAGCGTCTGAAGGAAGCAGCAGAGAAGGCTAAGATTGAACTCTCTAGCAGCTCTTCCACAGAGATCAACCTGCCTTACATCACCGCAGCTGGTGGTGTGCCAAAGCACCTCGTGACTACGCTGACTCGTGCTAAGTTCGAGTCATTGGCTCACAACCTCATCCAGGCTTGCTTGGCTCCATGTCAGGCTGCCATCAAGGATGCAGGCATCTCTACCTCAGACATTGACGAGGTGATCCTCGTGGGTGGTTCAAGCCGTATCCCAGCTGTGCAGCAGCTCGTGGAGAACTACTTCGGCAAAGCTCCATCAAAGGGTGTGAACCCAGACGAAGTGGTGGCTGTAGGTGCATCTATCCAGGGTGCTATCCTCAACAAGGAAGAAGGTGTGGGCGACATCGTGCTGCTCGACGTGACTCCGCTGAATGTGGGTATCGAGACACTCGGTGCTGTGATGACTACGATGATTGAGGCAAACACCACCATCCCATGCAAGAAGACAGAGGTGTTCTCAACTGCTGCCGACAACCAGACAGAGGTGACCATCCGCGTGTTGCAGGGTAACCGCCCAATGGCGAACCAGAACAAGCAGATCGGTATCTTCAACCTCACCGGCATCGCACCAGCACGTCGTGGCGTTCCACAGATCGAAGTATCCTTCGACATCGACGCCAACGGTATCCTCAAGGTGTCTGCTAAGGATAAGGCAACTGGCAAGGAGCAGGAAATCCGCATCGAAGCATCTTCTGGTCTCTCTAAGGAGGAAATCGAGCGCATGAAGGCTGAGGCAGAAGCTAACGCAGATGCTGATAAGAAGGAGCGTGAGCGCATCGACAAGGTGAATCAGGCAGACAGCATGATTTTCCAGACGGAGAACTTCCTGAAGGATAATGCTGACAAGGTGCCAGCTGATGACAAACCAGCTATCGAGGCAGCTGTCGAAGCCCTCAAGAAGGCTAAGGACAGCGGCGATGTAGCTCAGATTGACGCAGCCATCAACGGTCTCAACACCGCTATGCAGACAGCATCTCAGAAGATGTATGCCGCAGGTGGTGCAGGTCAGCCAGGCGCAGGCTTCAACCCAGGCGACGCAGGTTTCCAGGGTGGTGCTCAACCTAACGAAGGCACTCAGTCCAATGGAGCTGACGACGTTCAGGATGCCGACTTTGAGGAGGTCAAATGAGACACATAAGTATTATCAGATAGAAAATGTGCAGGCCATTGGTGGTCTGCACATTTTTTTCTGTCAATCATCTTCAGGGAAATACTCATAATAAATATCACCTATGGTATCAGCAAATCCCCATCCGCATGGCGAGGCCCACTCCATACACTGCCTCAAACGAGGCTTGAAGTGCTCCAACATATTATTCTTGGCAATGAATGCCATAGTCTTTTCGAAATTATTCTCTACCGATGTATAATACTGCTCCCACATGTCACCATAGTCGTATGTAAACTGACAAGCGTTCTCGACATAGCAAAGCATCAAGTCTGCCAACTTGTCCGGAGAAGGTTTCAGTTTCTTGTAGTCAGAGACAGCCTTCCGGCAAACCGAGAACCGGGTCTTTGGCTCCTGTCTTCCCCTTGAAGGATAGAACTCTTCTGTAATAATCTTCTTATACTCTTCCAACTTACCATCCTCGTCAGGATTAGCATAGAACTCCAGATACTCCTTTGCTTCTTTGCGAGCATCATACATCTCCAGAACCATACCAATGATCTCTTCCTTGGGCATGGACATAAGTATTTTCTTTACTGTTGCTTTTGACATAATCCGAAAATGATTGTATTTC